>CAWHXM010000001.1:0-775312 GCA_963833285.1 uncultured Chloroflexia bacterium
CGGCCTTGACGGCCTTGACGTGGCTGTCCGTCGCCTCGCCGACGACGCGCTTGATGGCTCGCGTGACGGCGGGCTCGATCGTCGCTGCGCCTGTGGTCGTATACGACGATCAACCCGGCGCCACCGATCGGAATGGTCTCCTCCGCCTGAGCCTCCAGTGCGCTCTCGACCTTCCGGTGGGCGATCTTGCCGACGCCCGCGCCGACGATCGCCCCGACGGCAGTGGCGACGAGGAGTGGCGGCGCAAAGAGACCGACGATGAAGCCCGCCCCGCCGACCGCCACAGCGCCCTCCTTGACGATGTGGTCGTGTTGTTCGATCTCGAGCGTCACCGTCCAGACCCTTGCTGACGACGACCAACCCCAACAGCGGGGCTCCGCAGGCCTGGACGGCGTCGAAATCTTCGCGTGCGGCTTCCTTGGACAAGTACCCGCCCATCAGGACGTCGACTGTCTGCTTGGGCATTGCTGTCATCTCCTCCGGGTTCTCGGACTAGGCGCTCAACGCGTGGGCGACGTCGGCGTTCTGCGCCAATTCGTGCAGGTCGGCCTCTTCATGGTCGAGATGCGGCTTGATGTCGAAGACGACCTTGCTGATCGTCCCGGTGAAGGGGAATGGCGCCTTCGAGCGTAGCTGCGGTCCACGACGCCACCGTTGTCGCGACCGATGTCCATGCCCGCGTAACCCGAGAAGCGCATCGGGACGGTGTGGTCCATCCGGCCGCCGCCGACGTCCTTGTCGTTGACGTAGAGCGTGACCTGGCCGCCGGTCGCCGGCTTTGGCGCGTCGGCGGCGAACTCCATCCGCACGTTGACCTCGCCCGTCGGCAGCGGCTCCGTCGCCTGCTGGCGGAAGATGAAGACGCCCATCATCGAGTAGGTGTGGGTCAGCTTCCCGTCTTCGACGAAGAGCGAGAAGCCGCCGAGATGGTCGGCTTCCGCGACGATGACGCCCTCGACCCCGCCCTCCGGCACGACCAGATCGGCGCTGATCGCGTAGGAGTGGTTGTAGACGCGCGGGATCATGCCCGAGAGCACGTTCTGGACATCGCCCCGGAACTCGAGCTTGGTGGTCTCGGGCATCGGGGGCAGCTGGCCGAAGAACGATGACAGGGTGGCGAGGAGCGGCAGCACCTGATATCGCTCGGCCTCCTGCCAGAACAGCTCCCTGAGCTCGGCCACCTTCTCGGGGTGGTCTGCCGACCAGGTCGTGCGCCTGGCTGAAGTCGTCGGGCAGGTAGTAGAGCTCGGTCGGGTCCGTGTCCGGATCCCAGACGCCCGGGGCGTAGGGCATGATCGCCTGCGGCGTCAGGACCCACGGGATGCGCGCCGTGCGCATCGACAGCCACCAGCCGTCCTTGTACATCGCGCGATTGCCGACCGACTCGAAGTACTGCTGGGTATGCCGCTCCGGCGCGTCCGGAACCGTGATGCTGTCCGTGAAGGCGACCCCGTGGAGCGGCTGCTGGTCGATGCCGTCGACCGTCGTCGGCGCCGGGATGCCGGCGATGTCGAGGATGGTCGGCGCGATGTCGATCACGTGCGCGAACTGCGACCGAAGCCCGCCATCGGTCGCGGCGCCGTTCGGCCAATGGACGACCATCGGGTTGCGCGTGCCACCCAGGTGCGAGCCGACCTGCTTGCCCCACTGGAACGGCGTGTTGCCGGCCCAGGCCCAGGCCGCACCGTAGTGGGGCGCCATGATCTCGGCGCCCCAGGCTTCCATGCCGCCGTAGCGCTCGGATAGCTGGAGCTGCATCTCGTCGGTCAGGGGGATTCCGTTCTGCATCGTCAGCTCGTTGAACGAGCCGGTGACGGTGCCCTCCATGCTCGCTCCGTTGTCGCCCCAGATCCAGATGACGAGGGTGTTGTCCAGCTCGCCCAGCTCGTCGATGGCATCGATGACCCGACCGACATTGTGGTCCGGCGTTCTCGGAGAAGCCGGCGTAGACCTCCATCTGTCGGGAATAGAACGCCTTGAGCTTGTCGGGCACGTCGTCCCAGGCGGGGAAGGCCTCGTTGCGCGGCGTCAGCTCCGCGTCGGCCGGCACGACACCGAGCGCCTTCTGGCGCGCGAATGTCTCCTCGCGCAAACGGTCCCAGCCCTGGTCGAACTTGCCCTTGTACTTGGCCGCCCAGGTCTCGGCGACGTGGTGCGGTGCGTGGCTGCAGCCCGTCGAGAAGAAGGCGAAGAACGGCTTCTTCGCGTCCTGCGCCCGGATCCCGTGCAGCCACTCGATGGTCTTGTCAGCCATCGCGTCCGGCAGGTAGTAGGGCTCCGTCTCGTCGCCGTACCGAGGATCGACGCCGATGACCTTCTGGTTCTCGGCGAGGACGGTGTCCCATTGCCCGGCGCCGCCGCCCAGGAAGCCATAGAAGTACTCGAAGCCCCAGCCGGTTGGCCAGCGATCGAACGGTCCTCCCGGCCCCTGCTGCCCGTCAGGCGTGAGGTGCCACTTGCCGAACGCCGCCGTGTTGTAGCCGTTATCGCGCAGGATGCGCGGCAGCGGCGCGCAATCCCGCGGGAGCGTGGCGGAGTACCCCGGATAGCCGCCCGCGAACTCGCCCACCGACCCGAAACCGACGGCGTGACTGTTGCGACCGGTCAGCAGCGCGGCCCGCGTCGGCGAGCAGATGGCCGTCACGTGGAACCGGTTGTAGCGCACGCCGCCGTCGGCCATCCGGGTGTAGTTGGGGGTCTGGATCGGGCCGCCGAATGTGCTCGGGTTTCCGAAGCCCGCGTCGTCGATGAGCACGAGCAGGACGTTCGGCGCACCGTCCGGGGGCGTCGGATGACCGATGAGGTTCCAGTCGGGCTGCGAGCCGGCGAGCGTCCGGTTGACGACGCCTTTGAATGTCGGGCGTCTGATGGGCAGGTGACTTCGATCGACGACGGGCATGACTGCCATCTCCTCCTTGTCATCCGGACCTGGTACTGAGCCACCAGAGCCGGTTTCGACGAAGCGGCACGTTCGGGCATGAGCTGCGATGCCACGAGTTTCCGATCCATCGGGCGATGGGACATCACCCTATCGACCTGAAACCGGGGTGCCGTTGGGCGTCTTCCGCGAGCGTTTATCAACCGAGGCGGCTGATGTCTTTGCCTGCTGGCGCCCTTAGGTTGTCGCCAAGGGAAGGTCCGCTCCCTGGCCGCCGGCCAACAAGACCGCGGCAGAGCTTGTGGGAGGAGAGGAAAGACGTGAAACGACCGATAGGGATAAGCGTGCTGGCGATCATCTTCGCGGCGGCCGGCCTCAGCTACATGATGCTCGGCTTCCAGATGACGACCGCGGTCACGTTCGGCCCGCTGCCCAGCGGGCAGGGCACCTGGATCTGGGGCTGGCTGGTCGTGCTGACAGGTCTGGCGTTCTGGGCCGGTGGACTCGCCGCCTGGCGCCTCGAGCCCTGGGGCTGGCTGCTCGGCCACGTCCTGGCGATCCTCGGGATCATCGAGGCGATCTTCGCGCTCCTGGGCACCGGCAACCTGAGCTACGCCCTGGCCTCGACGGTCTTCCCGTTCATCTTGCTCTGGTACCTGAACCGGCCGTCCGTCAAGACCGCCTTTGGCATCAGCGAAGCGTAATCACGCGGACAACGAGAAGGCAGGCATAGCGAATTGGAGGCACTCATGGAAGATCGATCACTCGACGAGCTTGGGCCCGTCGACTACCTGATCGTCGAGTTCCCGGTGGGCGCTCAGAACTTCACAGGTGAGGGCGCGAACGAGCTGCTCCGTCTCCACGATGCCGGGATCATCCGGATCATGGACATCCTGATCCTGATCAAGGACGCCGATGGCGAGGTCGAGGCGATGGAGCTGTCCGATCTGCCTGAGCTCGGAGAGCTCCAGCGAATCGAAGCCCAGCTCGCGCAGACCCTGGCCGAGGAGGACGTCGTCCACCTCGCCGCGGCCATGGATCCGGGCAGTGCGGCCGGTGTCCTCGTCTACGAGAACCTGTGGGCCGCACCGTTCGCCTCGGCCATGCGCCGGGCCGGCGGTCAGCTCATCGCCAACGGCCGGATCCCCATCCAGGCCCTCATCGCCGCGATCGAAGCCGACGAGGCCGATGCGGCCCTCGAACCAGTAGGAGTCTGACATGCCGCTCGGTCCAGGTCGTCGAGGAGTCGGAGTCATCGGGGCGCCCGTCGCCAAGGCCGCAGTCGTCACCGCGGCCGTCAAGCCCGGGCCGTCGCCGGTCGCCAAGGCCGCCGTCGTCGGCGCTGCGGTCACGCCGGGACGCCGCCGGATCTAAGCGACTCCGGCCGCCGGTCAGGAGCGCACACCCACACCGATCGAAGGAGAAACGACATGGCTGACAATCAGGTGGTCCTCGGGCTCTTCGCCGACGAGGCCGCCGCTGACGCGGCCGTCGAGTCGCTGAAGGCGTGGGACAAGGCCAGCGACGACGTCAAGCTCGGCGCGATCGGCGTGCTCGTCGTTGACGACACGGGCGCGCTCAAGACCCACAAGATGGGCCAGCGCAGCACGAAGAAGGGCGCGGGCATCGGCCTCGTCCTGGCCATCGTGGCGCCACCGACGTTGCTCGCCGGTGTGGTCGGTGGCGGCGTCCTTGGAGCCTTCCATCACAAGGGCCTGGGCCTGACCGACGAGGACAGCGACGCGCATCGGCGCGGAGCTGATCGGTGGCAAGGCCGCCGTCGGCGTCCTCGTGCCGACCGACGAGGCAGGGCCAGTCGCCGGCAAGCTCACCGAGCTCGGTGGCGACGTGGAAGCCCACGACGTCTCGGACGAGGCCTGCAGGCCGTGGCCGAGGCAGCTCCCGACGCCGAGGTTCCCGCCCCGGTCGCCTGACCGTCCACACGAAGACAGTCGCCCCGGGTCCGCTAGTCGGACCCGGGACCCGACCACGGGAGCTGACGATGAGGATGGCGGTCTTCGGGGCGTTCCTGCCTCGGCTCGTCTCCTTGTCGGCTGGTCGAACGATCGGCCGGCTGGGCGTCGATCTTCGGCTCGCCGGTCTGGTTCCTCGGAGGGTTTCTGTTCTTCCCGTGGACGACCCTCGTCTACGGGCTCGCGTTACCAGAACGGGCTGAGCCTCCTCAACTGGATCTTCCTCGGGTGCGCCTTGCTGATCGACCTCGGGACCTGGGGGATCGGGTTCTTCGCGAGCCGACGGCAGGCCTCGACGACCGCGGGACATAGCGGTCCTGGTCGCCCGGATGTCTCCTGGACTATCGGCCTGCTTGCTCTTGGCGGAGGCCAGCGATCAACGAGGCCCCGGAGACTCGAGAAAGCAAGACGATCGCGAAGCGACCACAGTCATCACATCGAACGGTCCCGGATAGTGCGACTGCGGGTATCGACGCCAGCCTGGCGGCGTGCGACGGCCGCGGGCGCGACCTAGGGGTTCGTTGCCCCGTGGCAGTGCTTGACCTTGCGACCGCTGCCGCACGGGCATGGGTCGTTCCGACCGGCCTTCGCGACCGCCGCCCGGAGTTCCGCATCACGCGCCGCGTAGACGGCCATCAGCTCGGACGGCGCGCGACCTTGGCGGAGGAGCGCCGACATCGCCCGCATCGGCTCGTCGACGTGGTGGAAGAACGTCTTGTAGCCGCTGCACAGGTAGTTCAGCCCGGGTTCGCCGTCGGGTGTCCGGATGAAGCGGTCCTTCGGGCATGCGCCGTGGCAGGCGAACCGGACATCGCAGTCGCGGCAGAACTGAGGCAAGGTGTCCAGCTTGTCCTGGCCGAACCTGCGCTGGGCGGGTGAGGCGACCAGCTCGGCCATCGGCGTCTCGGTGATGTTGCCGAGCTTGTAGCCCTCTTCGACGAAGTGGTCGCACGAGTAGATGTCGCCGTTGTGCTCCATGGCCAGCGCCCCGCCGCAGGTCGGGTGGAAGACACACAGCCCACCCGGCTCACCGTACCAGTTCGCCAGGGCCACATCGAACATCTGGACGTAGACCGTCCCGATGTCGCGGCGGACCCACTCGTCGAAGACCATGGTGAGGAAGGTGCCGTACTGGCCGGCCGTGACCGACCGATCGGTCACGAGGTCGCCTTCCTGACGGTAGAGCGGGCGGTCGCGCCAGGACCGCCAGGGCGCCTCGCGGGCGAGCCCCGGTGACAGCTCGATCTGGTCGAGCGTCACGTCGATCCGCGGCGAAGGGAGCCGCTCGATGATCGGGATGAACTGCATGTAGCGCGAGCCGAGCTCGTCGCGCAGGTATCGGTAGACCTCGAGCGGATGGTCGGCGTTCGCCCGGTGGAGCGCGGTCAGCGTGTTGAACTCGACGCCGTGCTTCTTGAGCATGGCCAGGCCGCGTAGGACCCGATCCGACGTCGGCGCGCCGCCACGGTCCACCCGGTAGGCGTCGTGCATCGCCGGCGGTCCGTCGATGCTGATGCCGACCAGGTAGTCGTGCTCCTTGAACAGCGCCGCCAGCTCGTCGTCGATGAGCGTGCCGTTGGTCTGGATCGTGAATTCGACCTGCATTCCGGGTCGCCGGTACTGCTCGACATAGGCATGGGCGCGCCGGAAGAAGTCGGCGCCCATCAGTGTCGGCTCACCGCCCTGCCAGGCGATCGCCACGTAGGGCACCCGTTGCGCCTCGATCATCTGCCGGATGTAGGTCTCGAGCAACTCGTCCGCCATCCGGAAGCGGCTGCCCGGATAGAGCATCTCCTTCGACAGGAAGAAGCAGTACTCGCAGTCGAGATTGCAGGTCGCGCCGGTCGGTTTGGCCAGCATGTGGAATGCGTGAGGGCCACCCGTCAGGCCCGGTGCCGGGATGGACGTCTCGACTGGATTCATCGGGTCACGGTACTGCGCGGCGAGACAACATGACTGAAAGGACCACTTCGCGTCGGAGGATCGGAGTGCCGATCATCCATGAGTTCCGTGGTCGATGGCACGGGCCCTCCAAGTAGCCGGCCCAACGCCGATAGCAGCACTCGTGCATTCGGTGTCCAAGGCTCAGGGCGAAACCTAAGTGCCCGTGGTGGCTGTGATCCGGCCCGACTTGATCGCCGCAACCAGCGCCGCGTAGTCCTTCTCGTTCTGATCGGCGTACGCCGCGGCGAAATCGGCCAGGGCGTGGTCGATGGCGTTGTCGTCGCCGAGGTAGCCGGCGATCGCCACCGGATCTCCGGAACGAGCGTGACCGCGAGCCAGCCCCCAGCCGCATAGACGACCCCACGCCCCTAGGTCGTCGTGCGTCATCGCCTCGACCACGGCGCTGCCCTTCTGATCCTGGAGCTGGCGGATGTAGAACTGCCGTCCCCCAGGTCCGACGGCCCAGCCAAGGAGAACATCACCGGCCGCCTGGAGGAGCCGCTGGCCCGATACCACGCGCTCGCCGGTCGTCGGATACACGCTTGGGCCGAGGAACCGCTCGAGGACGGACGTCTCGGCCTCCTTGATCTGCAGGAATACGGGGTCCTCGTCGGCGCCCTCGTCGAGTAGAACGACGATCGCCGCCAGGCCGACGCTGCCGACGCCGACTACCTTGAGCGCGAGATCGACGAACTGGTAGTGGTCGAACAACGCCCGTCGGTCCACCAGAAGGGACTCACGGTAGGCCTCCAGCCCGATCTTCAACGCCTGGTCGGTCAGGTCGGGTCGATGAACCAGGCTCGGCGGCCGATCGCGGATCCGCCGCCGGCCATCCGGGCCGACCTCGGTCAGCTTGGGAAGTTCGTGTAGGTTGTCGTGCTTCGATGACGACCGGACTGTCGATTCGAGGAACGGCCGCGCACGCTTGTTGACAAACCCGGTGATCGCCTCGACGTCGACTCGTGCGTAGTACACCTCGAGCGCTGACATCTCGGCGAAGGCGGCCATCCGTTGGCGGTAACTGTGGACGGCCGCGTGGACCGTGTGGGCGTTCATCGCCGCGTCGAACCCGAGCTCGCGCCCGGCCACCATCAGGCTGGTCGCGAGCCGCTTGAGATCCCACTCCCACGGCCCCGGCAGTGTTTCGTCGAAGTCGTTGATGTCGAACAGCAGGTTCCGCTCGGGCGAGGCGAACAGACCGAAGTTCGAGAGGTGAGCGTCGCCACAGGCCTGGACTGTCAAGCCGCTCACCGGCGTCACCGACAGGTCGGCGGCCATCGGCAGAGCCGCGCCGCGAAAGAAGGTGAACGGGGAAACGGCCATCCGGCCGTAGCGGACAGGGACGAGCTCTGGAATACGGGTCTTGGCCTGGTCCTCGAGGAGGGCGATCGGATCGGCTCGGCGCGGAGCCGACGTCCAGTCACCATGCATGGACGCTGGGACCCGGGTTCGGGCCGCCCGGCCCAGTTGGGTCCGTTCCTCCCGAGTCAGCAACGTGGCCATTGGCCCCTCTTTCGTACGACCACCGGCATCAGCTCGACGCTGGAGCGAGCTTCGAATACGCCGCCATGACGTCGATCGGCCGGTCGAAGATGTGCTCGGCGCCGATCTTGTCGGTCAGTCCGTATGCATCGAGAAGCTTCCGTACAGTCGGATCGACCGCGCATAGCACCAGCGTCGCGTTCTGGCGGACCAGCTCGTTCTGGATCTGGCGGACCGAATCGGCGCCCGAGAAGTCCACGTCTCCCATTGCGGCGGCGTTGACCGCCAGCCAACGGAGCGGCGGGTCAGCACTCTCGATGATGTCCATGATCTCTTCGGTGAACCGCGTCGCGTTGGCGTAGAACAACTCCGCCCCGAAGTCGTAGATGACCAGCCCTGGTGCGGCCTGGACGGGCTGCTCCACGGGCGACATCGTCGGCTGGCCGTCAGTGGTGAAGGCCAGGACGCGGTCGTGCGGCTTGTAGACGTGCATCAGGACGAGCACGAGCGACAAGATGATCGCCAGGATGATCCCTTGCTCGACCCCGACCACGACAACGACGGCCGCGGTGATCGCAGCCACGACGAACTCGTCCCTTCGCAGCCCGTAGATGCCGCCCATCCCGATGTAGTCGACGAGCTTGAGTCCGATCAAGAAGACGACGGCCGCAAGCACGGCGTTGGGCATGAACGACAACCAGTAGGTGAGGAAGAGCAGCACGACCACCACGACGAGACCCGTGGTCAGGGTTGCCAGCTGACTCCGACCCCCGGCGTTATCAACCATCTCGGTCTTGGTCGGTGAGCCATTGACCACGAACGTGCCGCTGATACCGGCCGCGGCGTTGGCCAGCCCGAGGCCGATCAGGTCAACGTTCTCGTTGAAGCTGTCGTCGTATTTCATGGCGTACGCGCGCGACGTCGCAGCGCTTTGGGCCAGGATCAGGACGAACATGGAGGCGACGATCGGCAGGAGAGCCGTCATGTCGCTGGCCAGCTGGTCCGCGGTGATGGCCGGCAGGCCGATCGGTGGCAGGCCAGCGGGGACCGTGCCGACGGTGGTGATCCCGCGAGCGGCGAAGTCGAATGCGTAGCTCAGGACGATCGCCCCAACCACCGCGATGAGGGCTCCCGGGATCTTCTTGTTGACCCGCTCCAGCCCGACGATCGTGACCAGGACCGCGATCGACACGAGCAGGGTCGGGACGCTCGTATCGCCGGCGGCGATGGCACGGAGGGTATTGGCGAACTTCTCGAGGGTCGTGCCGCTGCCGGCGCTCACGCCGAACATCCCGGCGACCTGGCCCATCGCGACCTGGATCCCGACGCCGGTCAGGAAGCCGATGAGCACGCTGTGCGACAGGAAGTTAGCGATGAACCCGAGCCGGATGATTCGCCCGACGATCATGAACACTGCACACATCAGGGCGGCCAGGCTGCCCATCGCTACCCAGCTGGCAGACGCAGGCGCCCCGGCAGCGGCGATGCCGGCCAGCCCGGTCGCAAGGACCGCAGCGGTCGCGGAGTCCGCGCCGACCACCAGGTGTCGGGACGAGCCGAAGATCGCGAAGGCCGCCAGGGGCAGGACCAGGGTGTACAGGCCCAGGACTACTGGCATCTCGGCGATCTTGGCGTAGCCCATCACCTCGGGCATCGCCAGCGCCGCCAGCGTCAGCCCCGCGATGACCTCGGTCGGCAACCGCGGCACGTCGATCGGCAGCACGCCTTCGAGGATCGGAAAGCGCTTCTTCGTCTTCGCGGCGCGGGTGCCTGCCGTGGCCGTCATGGGTTCCCTTTCCTCATCCTCGCACTGGGGCCAGTCCGTCCGCGAACCGAGGCCGACAGTACGCGAGCACGCTCACTGCGACATCAGGTAGTTCGGCTGAAACGTCTACGACAGGATATGCAGCACGTCCAACCGGGACGCACCCATGGCCGTGGCGGAAGGGCATCCGCGGCGCTCGTGGCGTCACCGACCGACTGGGAGCATCGGGAGCGCCAGGAGTCCCGCTCACCAACCGACGAAGCGAGGCTAGTAGGGTGGGCTCACCCGGCATGGCCTGGCATTGGTCGTTCACGAGCGCATCCGCACGCCGAAGTGATCCCGCGATCGCGGCCATGAGTCGCACGCTGTCGCTGTCGCTGGCAGTGATCGTGATCCATGCCGTGCGACACGTCTCGCGACGTGCCCAGGCGCTCAACAGGGTCGTCTTGCCGAAGCCGGTCGGCGCGGCCACGAGCGTCAGGGGACGAGCGGTCGCAGCGTCGAGGCGTTCGAAGAGCCGCTCGCGATCGATGTGTTCCGGCCGGGTTCGTCAACGACTACATCAGCACGTTCACAGCAGAGATGGGCCGCCAGCCCACATACGACGAATACGCCCAGATCATAACCGGCTACACCCCGGAGCAGGTGCCGGTGCTCAGCGGCATCGCCCGCGCGTTCGGGGTGTTCGACCACTGGTTCTGCGAGGTGCCGTCGCAGACGTTCATGAACCGCTCGTTCTGGACCGCCGCGACGTCCTCGGGACTGGCCGCCAATGCACCATACCGGAAGTGGTTCACCCAGAACACGGCGGAGACGATCTTCGACCGGCTCGAGGAGCACGGCAAGACCTGGAAGATCTACGTCATGGAGCCGATGCCCGTGTCGTTCCACGGGGTCATCCACGACTCGCGGCTGAAGGATCGGGTCGCGACCCAGATCGTGCCTTTCGGAGAGTTCGAGAAGGACGCCGCGGCCGGGACCCTGCCGGACTTCTCGTTCATCGAGGCGAACATGCTTGGCGGCCATGGCGACTACCACCCCGCGCTCGGGCGGGCGATGGGTCCCGGCATCGACCCCGGCGTCGACTCGCCGTCCTCCATCCTGTCGGGGGAGGCCTTCCTGCAGCGGGTCTACGACGCCTACCGCTCAGCTACGTCCGAGACCGGCCCGAACGTCTGGAACACGGCGCTGCTCATCGGCTGGGACGAGCCGGGGGGCACCTACGACCACGTCCCGCCTGGCCCGGTTCCGCCGCCCGATCCGGCCGCCCCGGCTGGGGAGTTCGGGTTCACGTTCGACCGCTCGGGCTACCGCGTTCCCGCGGTCATGGTCTCGCCCTGGGTCGAGCATGGTGCCGTGTACAACGACGAGTACCGGCACACCTCGTTGATCGCCACGTTGCGCAAGGCGTGGGGATTGGGCGAACCGCTCACTGGTCGTGACGCCATTGCCCGGACCTTCGAGGGCGTCTTCACCCTCGATGCCCCCCGCGATCCCGCCACGTGGCCCGACGTTCAGGCCCAACGGGTCCCCGAATGGGCCATGGACCCGGAGGTCGTCGCAACGTTCTTGAGCAGCCTCGGCAAGGGGCTTGTGCCGGGCCTCATCGCCCAGGCCAAGGCAATGGGGGTCCCGCTGCCTCCGGGAACGACCGACGACGGCTCAAACCTGACCGCCGCCGATCTCGTCCGGCTCGTGCGAGAGATCGGCTTCCACTTCTTCCCCGGACTGGACGCTCGGCGCGTACCCGCCTGACGGTTCAGCGCCGGGCCCGGGCGCTACACGATTCGGTCAACTACGACCCGAAATCCGGGTCGTTCATTGCCGTCGAGAGCTTCGACTTGCGCGCAGTCGGGGCGGGCATGCGAGCGACGACACGTCGCGCCTGGCTCTACCCTTCACCCACCCGGCATGACCTGGCATCGAGCTTCGAAGGCTGCCGTTCTGCCCACTGAGCGACTCCCGCGCGATCGAAGCGCTGCCACGGCCGGGGTGCGTGGCGGGTGTCAAGCAACCCCTGCGAGAGTTACGTGCGGACCCGAGCATTCCCAGGCCCGCACGTAGTCGGCTCGTCCCTAATCGTCGCCGCCGCCGACGGCCTTGATCTGGGCGCGGATCTCTCCGCCCGGGAACTTCGCCGAGTGGACGTTGACGTACGCGTGTCCGGCGCGCATCGCCCTGACGATCTCATCGAACGCCCCTGCCTCGATCCCCTGCCCGGCGGGTCCGACGACGTCACTCGCGTGGACCTCACCGGTCACCTTGCCCGACGCCGGGCAGGTCGGCGGGTTGGTGCCGGTCGGCGCGGGGGCCGCGGCCGTCTGGCACAGCCAGATCGAGATCCCGCCGTTGACCGCCCGCTTGGCGAAGTGGATGTGGGACTGGGTGACGGCCGCCTCGAGGCCCGAGAAACGTATCTCGTAGCTGAGCGTGGTGCCGTCCCTGGAGAGCTTCGCCTCGAACGACCCGCGCGCGACCGTCGAGATGTCCGGGTTCTCCTCGTAGCCGTTGAGTGGACCCCCACTGAAGTTCCTCACGTCGCCACCGGCGACGGCATTCGCGCCTACGAAGATGAGCATGACGAGGGCTCCCAGAGCCACCGCACGGAGCGCACGTTTCGACATTCCAGCCTCCTCTCCCGTCGGTCGACCTGAGACAGCCGGAAATGGCAAGGCCGCCTCACAAGGCCATACGATAGGCATCCGGGTCCGGTTTTGGAATGGATGCGCCCCGCGTGGGATCGGGCACGCTTGCCGTGCGCGAGCCGCTCCCTGGAAGACGACGCTTGGGTCATGCGTTCGAGGTCCGTCGCGGACCGGCCAGGCGACAACTGGCGCGCCTGCGGCGCGGCGGGAGGTTGAGTCCCTAGGGTTGGTGTAACAGCGGACCGGCCGAGCAGTGGAACGGCCACCGCGTCATCCTCGCGTCGTTGGAAGTGAGAAACCGACGACACGGAGGACCACCACGATGGCCGACGACAATATGGCCCTGCTCGAGACGCTCCGCAAGGCGATGGCCGGAGGTGACGTCGACCTCCTGCGCGAGGGCGTCCGGATGCTCGCCCAGGCGATCATGGAAGCGGAGGTGACCGAGCTCACCGGGGTGCCCCACGGCGAGCGCGACCCGGAGCGTCGCCTGACGAACCGGAACGGCTATCGCGAGCGGCGCTGGGACACCCGGGTCGGCTCGATCGACCTGGCCATCCCGCGCGTCCGCGACGGGAGCTACTTCCCGAGCCTGCTCGATCCGCGGCGGCGGGCCGAGCGGGCGCTGCTCGCGGTCGTCCAGGAGGCGTACGTGCTGGGGGTCTCCACCCGCCGCGTCGACGACCTCGTCCGGGCGCTCGGGATCGACGGGATCAGCAAGAGCGAGGTGAGCCGGATGTGCGCCGCGCTCGACGCCGAGGTCGAGGCGTTCCGGGCCCGCTCGCTGGCCGAGCTCGCCTGTCCGTACGTCTGGCTCGACGCGACGTACCTCAAGGTCCGCGAGGCCGGGCGAGTCGTGTCGATGGCCGCCCTCGTCGCGACCGGCGTGTCGCTGACCGGGGAGCGTCGCGTGCTCGGCTTCGAGCTCGCCGCCGGCAACGACGAAGGCAGCGCCTGGCCACGCTTCGTCCGCTCGCTCTGTGAGCGCGGCCTCCACGGCGTCCGGCTCGTCATCAGCGACGACCACCCCGGGTTGGTCAAGGCGATCAACGAGCAGCTCCTGGGCTCGGCCTGGCAACGCTGCCGCGTTCACCTGACCCGGAACGCGCAGGACCTCGTGCCGCGCAGTGGCCGGAGCATGGTCGCCTCGGCGATCCGGATGGTGCTCGAGCAGCCCGACGGGATGTCCGCCCGCGAGCAGCTCGACCGGGTCATCGACGGCTTCCGGCCACGCTTTCCGGCCGTGGCGGAGCTGCTGACCAGCGCCGAGCCCGACCTGCTCGCCCACTTCGCCTTCCCCGAGCCCCATCGCCGCCAGATCCGCTCGACGAACCCGCTCGAGCGGCTCAACAAGGAGATCAAGCGACGGACCAGGGTCGTCGGGATCTTCCCCAACCGCGCCTCGGTCATCCGGCTCGTCGGGATGATCCTCGCCGAGCAGGACGATGAATGGCAGGACGGCCGGCGCTACTTCCGGCCCGAGACGCTCGCCCTGATCGACGCAGCACCCGAGCCAGAGGAGGTGAGTCCCGCCCTGCTCATGGCGAGCTGACCGATCGGGCGCGAGGGTGACGCCCTGCTACACCACGAGCTGGGACTTGACCCGGCGGGATCACGACGCGCAGGCAGGTTGCCGCGCACCTCTGGGCAATTCGCAACTCGCTTGCCGACGGCGCGTCGTCGGGCAGGGCGAGCGACTTCAACTCGACAGTCAGAGAGGTGTCGGGAGCGCTGTCAGTTGTGAAGCTGCCGGCCCGCTTGGCTGTCACCACCTGATCCAATGCGCGCCGCGAATCGCTCCGTAAGTCATCCGCTGTCGTCCCGTTAGACGCTCTGGCCCACAGCGTCTAACGGAGCCCGCTCAGGCTAGCGTCATGCGTCACGCGCCGTAGCGGTGACCGGCAGGATGAATGCCAGCGCGACGTAGACCAACCCGAAGAGGCCCGCAGTGAGGACCGTCGCGAGGACGAACAGGGTGCACACCCAGTCGACCCGCAGCTCGGCATAGGCAGCGAGGCCGGTGCACACGCCCGCGATCTGCTGTCCCTCCCGGATCCGGCGGAGGCGGCGCGCCCGAGGGCGCGCAGGGCCTTCGTCGCCCACCGGGTCGTGGCCGGTGTCGACCGCGCCGATCTCCTCGAGGACGCCGTCGATGTCGGCCGCGGTGACCAGCCGATCGTCGGATCCGAGCAATGCGCTGAGCTTGTCGCCGACGGATCGCTCGAGGTCACCGAGGACCTCCGCCCGGTCGGGATCGTCCCGCAAGCGCGAGGCGGCCCGGTCCAGGTATCGCGTGAGCCGGTCGTAGGCGGCCTCCTCGAGCCGGTACCGCTCGGGATGTCCGCTCAAGCCGATGACGATCGTCTTGTCCATGGTTCACCTTCCCAGTTCGTCGATGAGTGAGGTAAGCGAGGCCCAATACGCTCGAAACTCGGCGAGATTGGCCCGTCCCAGTCCAGTCAGGCGGTAGTACTTGCGCGGCGGTCCCGCGGCCGACTCGCGCCAGTCGTAGTCGAGCAGGCCCTCGCTCCGCATCTTGCTGAGCAGCGGATAGAGGGTGCCTTCTCGGGTCGCGAAATCGGTCTCGGCCAGGCGCCCCAGGATGTCCGCGACATAGACATCGCCCGAGGAGACGATGTCGAGGATCAGGAACTCGAGGAGCCCCTTGCGCAGCGGGCTCAGCTTGGAGGGATGCATGTGCTCCTTCATACTACCTTTGGTCAGCAAGGTAGCAGGGTCCAAAACACCGTATCAAGCCCCGGCCGGACCGAATGGCGCTAGGATGTGCGTGGCTCCCCGCCGTGGTCCATGTGACGCTATCGCCGCCCGCCCACGCCGCTCGAGTCGACCATGCGACAGATGGAGGAGCCATGACTGACCGATCGCTCGACGAGCTCGGGCCCGTCGACTACCTGATCGTCGAGTTCCCGGCCGGGGCCCAGAACTTCACCGGCGAAGGCGCGGACGAACTGCTGCGACTCCATGACGCCGGGATCATCCGGATCATGGACATCCTCATCCTGGCAAAGGGAGCGGATGGCTCGGTCGACGCGATGGAGCTGTCGGATCTCCCCGAGCTCGGGGAGCTGGGCCGGATCGAAGCCGACCTCGCGAAGACGCTCGCAGAAGAGGATGTCGAGCACCTCGCGGCCGCAATGGATCCCGGCAGCATCGCCGGCGTCCTCGTCTACGAGAACCTGTGGGCCGCTCCGTTCGCATCGGCCATGCGCCGTGCCGGCGGGCAGCTCATCGCGAACGGTCGCATCCCGATCCAGGCGATCATCGCCGCCGTCGAGGCCGACGAGGCCGAAGCGACGCTCGAACCAGTGGGAGGTTGACATGCCGCTCGGACCAGGTCGTAGAGGCGTCGGAGTCATCGGCGCGCCAGTCGCCAAGGCTGCCGTCGTGGGTGCGGCCGTCAGCCCGGGCCCGTCGCCCGTCGCCAAGGCCGCCGTCGTCGGTGCCGCCGCGTCACCCGGCCCGTCGCCCGTCGCCAAGGCCGCCGTGGTCGGTGCCGTCGTGACCCCAGGTCGCCGTCGGTACTAATCGGACCGGACCGCGACAAGGAAGGGTTCAACGCGGGATACGCCCGTCCTACACTGCACGCCTGGCAGCAGGAGGGGTTGGCATGGCAACCGAGACCACCCGCGACGAGGCGATCGCCAGGGTCGTCGAATCGGCGACCCGGCTTGGCGTCGAGCTCGACGAGGCCGAGGCCGCCGAGTGGGTGGCCGCGATGGAGACGGAGGCGAGCGGCGGCGATGTCGTGGTCGACGTCGATTCAGGGGTCTACGGCCACCGCGTCACGATGCTCGATTTCCAGCCCGAGGACCTCGCTCGCTTCCGCGAGATGTCGGTGGTCGTCGGCTTCGAGGATCGACCGCCGCAGGTACTGACCGCGTTATCGATCTCCGGCTCGGCGGCCCAGAGCAAGATCAACGCCTACCCGGCCGACTGCGACTTCTTCGAGCGCGTCCATATCCGCGCGGACACACGCGCGGAGGCGTGCGCGATCCTGGCCGATCTCATGCGCGAGAAGGCGCTGTCGACCGCCATCGGGCCGACCCATCGGCTGTGGGAGGTCAAGTTCGGGTCGCATCCGGTCGCCGCGACCAAGGGCGGCAGCGCGGTCGGCGCCGGGTCGCCGATGTCGTGGACGGTCGAGGAGGTCAGGGCCGGCCAGATGGAGGTGACGCTGGCCGACGGCTCGCTGCGGGTCTACACCTGGGAGGAGGCGTCGCACGAGCCGGGCTGGTGCAAGCTCGACTGGGTCATCGCCGACAAGACGCGCGGCCAACTCGCCAACGCGAGCAACGTCCTCGACCCGACGTGGGAGGCCCCCGATGGCACGATCGTGCCGCTCGATGGCTTCCTCGATCCGTACTACCAGGAGGTCTATCTCGACTCGGATTCGATCCCGCTGTTCTCGAAGCTGGTGAAGGAGCTGTCGGCGGATTCGGTCGACGACTACGTCGACACGCTCGAGCACGAGGTCTGGAAGTACACGGTCAAGGAGCCGAACTACGGCAAGGCCGCGCGGCGGATGTACAACGTCTTCCGGATGAACGGGAAGTACCGCGAGGCGGCCTACATCCGCGAGCTGTTCGACGAGCCGGTGACGGCGCTGTACCAGGTCTCGGCGCTCATCCGGACGCTCGACGACGCGGCCAAGTCTGGCGACACGTTCGACACCGACACGATGGTGTCGCAGGTCGACGGGCTGATCATGTCGGCGATCCAGGCGCTCGACGGGCCCGAGGAGGCGCAGATGGTCGCCCACCTGCTGAGCCTGCGGAACTCCCTCCAGGCGCGCGAATCGCACGAGGGGCGAGCGGACGAGATGGCCGGCATCCAGGGCGCGGCGCTCGACGCGGTCAACGGCTACTTCGAGCGCGCGCTGCGTTCGGTCCCGGAGATCGAGGCGTATCTCGAGGACATCGCCAGGCGCGCGCCGTAGGACCGACCGTCACCTGCCCCCGCCAACCCGGTGTCGCATCGCACCGCACCGATCCCGGCCGGAGTGCCCCGAACCTCGCCCTGCCGACCTGAGCGTGCCTGGCCACGCGTGCTGTCAGGACCAAGGTACGGGTCGGCGGCCGGGCCGCGCCTGCCGATACTCGGGCCTCGGGTATCATCCCGCGGCCGGCCTGATCGCCGGGACGACAGAGAGTCCGGGGGCAGGGAGAAGGCGAATCGATGGTGACGCGGTTGCGTTCGACATGGCTGGCTGGGGGTGGAGCGGTCCTGCTCGTCCTGTCCCTCAGCGGGATCGCGGCGGGCGCGACGCTCGTCGCCGACACCACGGATCCAACGGTCGTGCCGGCCGACCCGCCCCCCGGCGCGATCGACACGACGCTGACGTTCGAGGACGTCGACGGCAATGGGGTCGATGACGACTGCCAGGACGCGACGCCCGTGGCCGATCCGGTCGCGGCCGGTGCGGCGCTGGCCGCAGCCGATCTGGATGGCGGTGGCACGATCTCGGTCTCCGAGGCCGCCCACAGCGACCGGACCGGCGGTCCCAACTGCAACCACGGTGGCTACGTCAGCGGCGTGGCCCGGACGCAGGGCGACGAGTGCGACGACGCGGGGACACCGACCACCGAGAACAGCGGATCGGGGAAGGGCGCTGGCGACAGCGAGGGGACATCGGCCTCGAGCGGGACCGCTCCCGCGGCGACGTGCAAGGAGTCAGACAGCGGCACCAGTGAGACGGCGCCGACCAAGGCCGAATGCCCGGCGGTCGTGCCGGCATCGGCGCCGGCCGCCGACGCGCCCGGCGACACGTCACCGAACGCGCACGGGACGGCGGTCTCCAAGGTGGCCCGATCCGACGCGGTGGGCGGCAAGAACTGCAACCACGGCGGGGCCGTCAGCGAGGCGGCCAGGAAGGACGACTCCAGTCCGCACGGCCACGCCGCGGCGAAGACCCGCGGCAAGGGCAAGGGGCACAAAGCGCCCTAGCCAGATCTGCTCCGGCGGAGCCCGCGGCGCCGCCTCGGCGGTGCCGCACGTTCGGTCAGCGCTCGGGACGACCACCCTGCCGGGCGAGGCGCTCGCCTGGCAGCACCATGCCGGCGCCACCCGGCCGAGGTTGCCCGTGCCCCTGCGGGTGGGCCTGGACCCGCTCGCCGTATCCATGGTGGCTTCCCGGTCGCGGACCGGGACGCCCGCCCGGGGCGGCCGGCCGTGGCCCGGCGCCGTTCCCGATCCCCTGGCCGGGTCGCCGTGGACCGGCGAACCCGGCGCCGCGCGACCCGGGTCGCGACGACCCGCTGGACCGACCGGCTCCGGCCGGCCGCGGACCGGTTCCGGACCGCGCCCCGTTCGTCGGTCGGGGTGATCCTGCCGCGGGGCTGCCGGCCGGTCGCGGCGCAGCCTGATGACCTGGTGCGCCGACCGGCCTGGCCGAGCCGCCGTGACGCGGACCGGTTCCCGTCCGCGCCGGTGGACGCGAGCCGCCCAGCCCGCCGCGCAGGATCGGCTCGGGGCGGATGCGCGGATCGGGCTCGAAGCCCGCGATCGTCTCGCGCGGGATGCCCCGTCCGAGGACGCGCTCGATATCGTTGAGGAGCTTGAGCTCGTCCACGCACACGAGCGAGACGGCGTCGCCGTCGACGCCGGCGCGCCCCGTCCGGCCGATCCGGTGGACGTAGTCCTCGGGGACCATCGGGAGCTCGAAGTTGACGACGTGCGGGAGCGCCTCGATGTCGAGGCCGCGGGCGGCCACCTCGGTCGCGACGAGCACCTTGAACCGGCCCGCCTTGAAGTCGGCGAGGGCGCGGACGCGCTGCGGCTGGCTCTTGTTGCCGTGGATCGCCGTGGCCAGGATCCCGTCGCGCTCAAGCTGCTGGGCCAGCCGGTTGGCACCGTGCTTGGTCCGCGTGAAGACGAGCGCCTGGTCGATCCGGCCGCTCGTGATGAGGTGGCTGAGCAGCTCGCGCTTGCGGTCGCGATCGACCATGTGGACGACCTGCGTCACGAGCTCGGTCGGGCTGTTGCGCGGCGTGACCTGCACCGCGGCCGGATCGTCGAGGAGCCCGTCGGCGAGACGCCGGATCTCGTCGGAGAACGTGGCCGAGAAGAGCAGGTTCTGGCGGCGGGCCGGAAGCACGGCCAAGACCTTGCGGATGTCGCGGATGAAGCCCATGTCGAGCATCCGGTCGGCCTCGTCGAGCACGAGGATCTCGACCCGCGACAGGTCGATCGTCCGCTGGCCGAGGTGGTCGAGCAGGCGGCCTGGGGTCGCGACGACGATCTCCGGCCCGGCGCGCAGCGCGCGGACCTGCGGATCGAAGCCGACGCCGCCGTAGATGGTGGTCGAGCGGATCGGGTTGGCGACGCCGTAGGTGCGCACGCTCTCCTCGACCTGCAGCGCGAGCTCGCGGGTCGGGGTGAGGATCAGCGCCCGGATGACGCGCGGGCCCGCGGGCCGTGACGCGTGGAGACGCTGGAGCATCGGCAGCACGAATGCCGCCGTCTTGCCGGTGCCGGTCCGCGCGCCGGCGAGCACGTCGCGACCGGCGAGCACGAGCGGGATCGCCTTGACCTGGACGGGGGTCGGTTCCGTGTAGCCCTGCTGGGCGACGGCACGGAGGAGCTCGGGCGCCAGCCCGAGTCGATCGAATGACATGGAGAGATGCTCCTGACGAGGCCCTCCCGCACGCGCGGGGCCCGGTCAGGGCGTAGGTGTGGATCGGGGTCGAAACGGTGCGGGACCGGGGCGCTGACCGGAGCGCCCTTCGAGCACGAAGGCCCGAAGCATACTCGATGTCGGCCCGATCGGCCCTAGTCCTTCCGTTCGAGGATCGGGCGGGCGGTCTCCGGGTCGTCGACGACGAACGCGAAGGTGGCGCTGTCGCCCCAGCGGCCGAGGAACAGGTGGCCGTAGATGTTGACGTTGGCGTCGGCCAGCGCCCGGGCCAGGCGGGCCATGCCGCCGGGCCGGTCATCCACCTCGGCCAGGATCGATTCGCCCTCGATGTACACGTAGCCGCGCTCGTCCAGGACGGCCTTCGTCGTCTCGTCGTCGGCCGTCGTCATGATCACGTGACCGCTGTCGCCGATGCTCCCGCCGCCGATGGCGCGCAGGTCGACGCCACGCGCCGCGATCGCCTCGGCCAGCGTCGCCATGGCACCGGGTTCGTTCTTGAGCTGCACGACGAATTGCTTGGCCATGGAGAGCCTCCGCAGTGTGGGGCGCCGACCCCGGCGCTCCCGGCGCCCATCGTAACGGCCGAGCGCGCCGGCGCGCTCCATCGGCCCGCCGGCCCGGCGTCCGTCCTGACCCTGGCCGGGGCACCGCACGCCCCGCAACGGACACATGCCGAGGCGACGACGGCCGCCCTCCTGCGCGTCCTCGAGGGCGAGAGGGCCTAGCCGCGGATCGCGATCGCGCGCCGATACGCATCGACGTAGCGCGGCGCGGAGCCGGTCACCCAGTCGAAGTCGACGGCCATCCCCCGGTCGAGCAGGCCCTCCCACGGAGGCCCGCCGGCCGCCCGCAGCCGCAGCGCGTTGTCGCACGCCCACAGGAGGCGCTCGACCGTCGGCCCGACGAAGCCGAAGCCGGTCCCCTTGCCCCGGTGGGTCACCTCGTCGACGACGGTGTCGACCAGCCCGCCGACCATGTGGACGATCGGTGGCGTGCCATAGCGGAGCGCGATCATCTGGCCCTGACCGCACGGCTCGAAGCGTGAGGGCATGGCGAAGAAGTCGGCACCGGCGTAGATGCGCCGCGCCATGACCCGGTCGAACCGTTCGATGAACGCGACGCGATCGGGCCGGGCGTGGGCGATCGCGCGGAACGGCCCGGCCAGCGACGGATGACCGCTGCCCTGGACCACCAGACGCACGCCACGACCGAGCAGCGCCGGCGCCGCGTCGGACAGGAGGTCGAAGCCCTTCTGCGGATCGAGCCGGCCGATCATCCCGATGACCGCGCCCGGATCGTCGGGATCGAACCCGAGTCGGGTGAGCAGGTCGGCCCGGCTTACCGCCTTGCCGGTGCGGTCGGCGCGTGAATACGGCGCGGCCGTGTCGGCGTCGGTCGCCGGGTCCCAGACCGTCGTGTCGAGCCCGTTGAGGATGCCCACGAAGCGATCGCCCTTGAGCCGCAGCGCACCGTCGAGGCCCATCCCGAAGGCCGGCGTCAGCGCCTCGGCGGCGAACCCCGGCGAGACCGTGTTGACGAGCTCCGCGCGGTCGATGCCGGCGAGCAGCAGGTCGATGCCGTGGGCGTCCGCGGCGACCACGCCGTCGCCCGGGGCGAGGCCGAGCTGCCCGAGCGACGCCCGCGGCGTCCAGCCGTGGTAGGCGAGGTTGTGCAGGGTCATCAGCATCGCCGCGCCGCCGATCGTCTCGTCATCGTCGTAACGCACGTCGCGGTAGATGGCGGCCGGGCCGGTGTGCCAGTCGTGGAGGTGCAGGACGTCGACCGGCCGGCCGTCCTCGCGCAGCGCCTCGAGCGCGGCGCGGCAGAACAGCCCGAACCGCCACGGGTTGTCCGTGTAGTCGCCGGCCGCGTCGCCGTAGAACCCGTCCCGGTCGAACGCGGGCGGGTGGTCGACCAGGCGTAGCCGGTAGCCGTCGGCCGGCACGTCGATCACGGTGACGGTGCTGTTCCCCGACGGCGCACGGGGGTCCGGGACGCGCAATGCGGTCGCTCGCTCGATGGTCGTCGGCTCGGGCACGCCTCGGTAGCGCGGCAGGAAGACCTCGACCGGGGGCTCGATGACGTCACCGCCCAGCGCACCGAGCGCCCGGGCCAGGGCGTCGACCACATCGGCCAATCCACCGGTCTTGGCCCACGGCTCGCACTCGGCGGAGAGCATCACGACGCGCAACGGCATGGGCCGCATCGTAACCCCCGTCGGACCGCGCGTCGGGCCGGATCGGGACCGGCAACTAAACCGGTTCACAACGAGTCGCGACCGGGTATCATGCCGCCACATGGACCCTGTCCGCGTCCCGTCCATCCCGGCGGCCAGCTTCCCGTTGCCGCCGCGACTCGAGGGTCTCCGACGCCTCGCCTACAACCTCCATTGGGCGTGGCATCCGCGGACGCGCGGGCTGTTCCACGCGATCGATCGGACCGCCTGGACCCGCTATCGCAATCCGATCCCGGTGGTCAGCGGTCCGACCGAATGGTCGAGGCTCCTCGACGACGCGAAGTTCCTGGCCGACTACCACGATGTCCTCGCCGAGTTCGACGGCTACATGGCCAACGGATCCGGCCACTGGTTCCAGCGCCGCTATGCCGACCAGCTGACCGGGCCGATCGCCTATTTCTGCGCCGAGTACGGCTTCCACGAGTCGCTCGGCATCTACTCGGGCGGCCTGGGCGTCCTCGCCGGCGACCACATGAAGTCGGCCAGCGACATGGCGCTCCCCGCGATCGGTGTCGGCCTCCTCTATCGCAAGGGCTACTTCCGCCAGTCGATCGACGCCGACGGCCACCAGGAGCACGACTACCCCGACTACGACCTGACGCGCCTGCCCCTCGGGCGCGTCCAGGACGCCTCGGGGCTGCCGCTGACCGTGGCCATCGAGCTGCCCGGGCGGGACCTGTCCGTCGCGGTCTGGGTCGCCCAGGTCGGGCGCGTCCCGGTCCTCCTGCTCGACACGGACCTCCCCGAGAACGCCGACGCCGACCGGCCGATAACGAACATCCTGTACGTCCGCGGTCGCGAGATGCGCCTCCACCAGGAGCTCGTGCTCGGCATCGGCGGCGTGCGCGCGATCCGCGCCCTCGGCCTGTCGCCCTCGGTCTGGCACCTCAACGAGGGGCACTCGGCGTTCCTGCTGGCGGAGCGCGCCCGCGAGCACGTCGCGGCCGGGATGAAGCTCGAGCGCGCCTGGCCCGACGTCCGTGCCAACAGCGTGTTCACCATCCACACCCCGGTCTCGGCCGGCAACGAGCGGTTCGATGCGGAGCTCGTCCGTCGAGTGGCAGGTCCACTGCTCGACGACGGCGGCGTACCGATCGAGCAAGTCCTCGAGCTTGGCCTGGGCGTCGACGGCGAGGCGACCCAGTTCGACATGACGGCCTTCTCGCTGCGCTTGACACACGGCGCCAACGCGGTCAGCCATCTGCACGCCAGGACGGCCAACGCGACCTGGGGTGCCGTCATCGACCACCCCATCGTCGGCATCACCAACGGCATCCACGGCCCGACCTGGATCGGCCAGCCGATCGCCGCGCTGCTCGAGGACCTCGGCGCCGATCTCGACGATCTCGATGCCACGACGCAGGGCCGGCGCTTCTGGGAGCGCCTCGAGCGGATCCCCGCTCGCGACCTGTGGCAGGCGCACCTCCGCCAGAAGCGCGAGCTGGCCCATTACGCTCGCGGCCGCCTGCGCAGCCAGTTCGCGCGCCACGGTGAATCGCCGACCGTCCTGGCCGAGCTCGAGACGGCGCTCGATCCGGACGTGTTGACGATCGGCTTCGCGCGGCGCTTCGCGACCTACAAGCGGGCCGGGCTGTTGTTCAGCGATATCGAGCGCCTGGCGCGGATGCTGTGGGACGAGAAACGCCCGATCCAGGTCGTCTTCGCCGGCAAGGCGCACCCGGCCGACCGGCCGGGGCAGCGGGTCATCCAGGAGATCTTCCAGCGCTCGCGCTCGCCGCAGCTGCGCGGCCGGGTCTACATCCTCGAGGACTACAACATGCAGATCGGGCGCTTCCTGGTCCAGGGCGTCGACGTCTGGCTCAACAACCCGCGACGCCCGTTCGAGGCATCGGGGACATCGGGCATGAAAGCGGCGCAGAACGGCGTGCCCAACGTCAGCGTCCTCGACGGCTGGTGGGACGAGGGCTTCGACACCGACAACGGCTGGGCGATCGGCGACCGCGAGACCGACCCGGACGAGGCCGCCCAGGACTGGCGCGACGCGCAGGACCTGTACCGGATCCTCGAGGAGCAGATCATCCCGGCCTACTACGAGCGCGACGCCCACAAGCTGCCGCCGCGCTGGCTGGCGGTGATGCGCCGCGCGATGGCGACGGCCCTCTGGCAGTTCTCCACCACGCGGATGCTCCGCGAGTACACCGAGCTGCTCTATCTTCCGGCCGCCAACGTGCCGGTCATCGAGGTGGACGCGGCCGAGCCCGTGACCGAGGCGGGCTAGCCGGCGATGGCAGCGCGCATCTCGCTCGCCCTCGCGATCCACAACCACCAGCCGGTCGGCAACTTCGGGTGGGTCTTCGCGGAGGTCTTCGAGCAGGCGTATCTGCCGATGGTCGAGGCGCTCGAACGCCACCCGGCGGTCCACCTGTCGCTGCACTACACCGGCCCGCTCCTGGACTGGCTCCGCGCGGAACGGCCCGAGTTCATCGCCTGGCTCCGCGCCCTCGTCGACCGCGGCCAGATCGAGATCCTCGGTGGCGGCTATTACGAGCCGGTCCTCGCCTCGCTCCCGGAACGCGATCGCATCGGCCAGCTGCGCCGGATGGCGCACGAGCTCGAGGTGGTGTTCGGCCGCCGGCCCGCCGGCGCCTGGCTGGCCGAACGCGTCTGGGAGCCTGACCTGCCGACGTCGCTGGTCACCGCCGGGTATGACTGGACGATCCTCGACGACGCCCATTTCCGGGCGGCGGCCATCCCCGAGGAGGACCTCTGGGGGCCGTACACGACCGAGGACCAGGGCCACCTGCTGCGCGTGTTCGGGACCGAGCAGGGGCTTCGCTACCGGATCCCGTTCCGTGATGTCGAGGACGTCATCGACTACCTGCGCGACCATGCGACCGAGGACGGCGAGCGCATCGGGATGATGGGCGACGACGGCGAGAAGTTCGGCGCGTGGCCCACGACCTGGGAGCACTGCTGGGGCAGGCGTCGCTGGGTCGAACGCTTCTTCGACGCGCTGGAGGCCAACGCCGGCTGGCTGACGACGACCACGCCGTCGGCCTGGTTGGCGGAGCACCGGCCGATCGGCCGCGTCTACGTGCCGACCAGCTCGTACATGGAGATGGGCGAGTGGGCCCTGCCGCCCGACGAGAGCCTGGTCTTCTCAACGATCCTGCACGATGCCCAGAAGAAGCATCGGCCGGAGGCCCGCTGGCTGCGCGGCGCGTTCTGGCGCAACTTCCAGGTGAAGTACCGCGAGATCAACGATCTCCACAAGCAGATGCTCCGGACCTCCGCCAAGGTGGACGCGATGGCCGCCGGCAGCGATCGCAAGCGGGCGCTCGACCACCTCTACCAGGGCCAGTCGAACGACTGCTACTGGCATGGCCTGTTCGGCGGGATCTACATCGGCCACATGCGAGGGGCCACCTACGAGCACCTCATCGCCGCCGAGGACCTCGCGGACCTCGCCGCGGACCAGCTCGAGGCGGCCGAGCTCCGCGACCTCGATCTCGACGGTCTCGATGACGTCCGGCTGGCCGGGCCGGGCCAGGTCGTGGCCGTCCACCTGTCCGGCGGCGCCGCGATCGGCGGCTGGGACGTCCGCCCGGTCCGTCATGCCGTCTGCGCCGTGATGCGTCGGCGTCCGGAGGCGTATCACGACACGCTGCGCCGGCACGAGGCCGCCGCTTCGTCCGCACCGGCGAGCGCGGGCGGCGCACCGGCATCGATCCACGACATCGTGATGACGAAGGAGCCGGGCCTCGCCCAGCAGCTCCACTACGACCCGTTCGAGCGTCGCTCCGGTCTGGTGCGGTTCCTGGCCCTCGACACGGACCCGGTGGCGTGGGCCACCGGCAAAGCCGAGGAGCTCGGCGATGCGGTCGAGGCCCCGTACTCGGTCGCCTCGCTCGAACCCGGCCGGCTGGTGGCAGTGCGCGACGCGCTCGTCGCCACCGGGCGCGGACCGGCCAGGGTGTTGGTGACCAAGGAGATCGTCATCGGCGGGGATCGCCGGTCCCCCACCCTGCGGCTCAGCGTCACGCTCGACAATCGCTCGACGGTCGCGGTCGACGCGCTGCTCGGCCTCGAATGGACGCTCAACATGCTCGGAGGCGGCGGCAACCCGGCGGCCTGGATCGAGGTCGACGGATCGCGCGACGCCCACGACTCGCGCGGCACGGCGACGGGTGTGACGGCCATCGGCCAGGGCAACGACTACGTCGGGATCGGGGTCGCCACCACCCTCCCGGAGGCGACCGACGTCTGGTGGGCGCCCGTCGAGACCGTGTCGAACTCGGAGGCCGGCTTCGAGCGCGTGTACCAGGGCGCGGGCATCCTGTTCAGCTGGCCGCTGTCGCTCGCGGCCGGCGCCTCTCGGACGGTCACCGTGACCCACGAGGTGTCGACGACACGCGATCGTGCGGCCGAGGAAGCGACCGAGGAGGCGATCGCCCCCACCCCCGCCGGCAGGTCCACCCCGACGTGAGCCGCGGCCGGCTCGTCGTCCACGGCCACTTCTACCAGCCGTCCCGCGTCGATCCCTTCAGCGGCGAGGTATCGGCCGATCCGTCGGCCGAACCGTTCCACGACTGGACGGCGCGGGTGAGCGCCGAATGCTATCGACCGAACGCCGAGCGCGGCAACTTCGGGCACATGTCCTGGAACCTCGGACCGACGCTCGCGGACTGGCTCCAGCACGGCGACCCGGTCGCCTACCGCGGCTTCACGGCCGGCGATCGAGGCGTCAACGGGCTCGCCCAGCCGTTTCATCACACGATCCTGCCGCTGGCCTCGGCCGCCGACCGACGGACCGAGATCCGCTGGGGCCTGCGCGACTTCGAGGTCCGGTTCGGGAGGCCCGCGACGGGCGCGTGGCTCCCGGAGACCGCGGTGGACCTGCCGACCCTGCGACTGCTGGCGGATGCGGGGATCCGCCACACGATCCTCGCACCGTGGCAGGTGGCCGAGCCCCATCTCGAGACCCGCCGGCCGTATCGCGTGGAGCTGGGCGGCGGTCGGAGCATCGTCGTGGCCGCCTATGACGCCGACCTGTCGGCGGCCGTGTCGTTCGAGCCGCGCGCGACGGCCGATGCGGATCGCTTCGCCGATGAGGCGGTGGAGCCGCGGTTGGCGTCGGGGACCCTCCCCGACGACGAGCCGCCGCTCGTCGTGATCTCCACCGACGGGGAGCTGTACGGCCATCATCAGCCGTTCCGCGAGCTGTTCCTCGAGCGCCTCGTCCAGCCGCTGCCGGCCGGCGAGGTCCGCGGCTTCGACGTGGTGTCGCTCGACGCCGCGTTGCGCGAGCCGGCCGATCGGCCGTTCCGGACGATCCGGATCGTCGAGCGGACGTCGTGGAGCTGCCATCACGGCGTGCTGCGCTGGAGCGCCGACTGTCCGTGCGTGGCGGACGGCCGCTGGAAGGGCCCGCTGCGCGCCGCGCTCGAGCGGCTGGCCGCGGGGATCGATGTCGTCACCGCGCAGCTCATGCGCGACCTGGCTGGGCCTCCCGACCCGTGGCAGGCGCGGGACGCCTACGTCGACGTCGTGATCGGGGCCGAGGACCGCGACGCCTTCGCGCGGCGCTGGCTGCCCGGGCCCGGGTCCGGGTCGCGCGACCGTGGAGCCGCGGCCAGGGTGACGCTGCTCACGCTGATGGAGGCACAGCGCTGGCGCCTCGCGATGTTCAGCAGCGACGGCTGGTACTGGGACGATCCGAGCCGGCCCGAGACCGCCGCCGTCCTGCGAGCCGCCGCCCGAGCCGCGCGCCTGATCGATGACCTGGCCGGCGCCGGGTTGGAGCGCCGGCTGGTCGCCGACCTGGGCCTGTTCACGTCACCCGGCCATCGGATCGATGGCGCGACGATCTACGACCGCGCGCTCGCGGCCGTCGGCCAGCCGGCGTCGCGGATGCGGGCTGACGCCGGAGCGTAGGCGATACCGACCGGATAGACGGGGCGGCGCGGATCCGCGAATCGATGCGGCTGTCGACGCCGAAGCGATCGGCCAGGACGGCGAACACCGCGAGTGCCGCGACGATGATGATGAAAGCGTCCATCGGGGACCTACCTTGGTTGCTACGGTTGGCTAGGCCAAGTCTAGAATCGTAGGTTGGACTAGCAGGCTATGTCAATCGACGATCGCGACTCCGGGACCGTGAGCGGGACGACCGGTGGGGCGCTCGATGTCGAGCGCGATTCGGACGTTCCGATCTCGACCCAGATCTTCTGGCAGCTGGCCTACCAGATCGACTCCGGTCGGCTGCTGCCAGGCTCTCGCCTGCCGCCCGTGCGCGAGCTTGGTGCGGCCCTGCGAGTGAACCCCAATACCATCCGCGCGGTCTATCGTCGTTTGTCCGACGCCGGGTACGTCACGAGTCGACACGGCGCTGGTACCCACGTCGCCGAGCGTCCGCCGCAGCGACGCGGCGCCGAGGCGCTGGCCGGGATCGTGGCCGAGATGCTGCGACGGGCCGCCCAGGCGGGCTTCACCGCCGACGAGGTCGCCACCGCCACGTTCGCGGCTGCGACCGAGCGCCGGCGGCCCGGACCGCTCGTCCGCGTGCTGTTCGCCGAATGCACGAACGCCGATGCCGGCTACGACGCGGAGCGCCTCGTCGCCGAGTTCCCCGGGATCGTCGAGGTCGAGGGCGCGCTGCTCGACGACCTGCCCGACCGGCTCGAGCGCTTCCACTACGACCTCGTGGCGACGACGACGTTCCACGCCGACGAGGCACAGGCCCTTGTCGGCCGGCCGCGTCCCGGTCGTGGCGATGATCGTGGGCCCTGCCTACGTCGAGCTCGTCCACGAGATCGCCGGGCTGCCGGCAGGGTCACGGGTCGGGCTCGTGTGCGCCTCGGGTCGCGGCTCGGACAACATCCGCGAGACGCTGACCCTGTCGGGGACGAGCGGCGTGGAGATCGTCACCGCGCTCATCGACCAGCCGGAGGACCTGGAGCGGGTCGACCAGACGGCGGACCTCATCCTGCTGTCGCGCGAGGCGCTCGCCGCGGGGCTCGATCGTCACGTTCTCGCGGACCGGAGCGCATCCGGCCGTGGACGTACGACTTCGACCCGTCGGGCCTCGAACTGCTGCGACGGGCGATCGAGCACGTGACGGCGAGCCGGCCCGTGGAGGCGCCGGCGGTCTGACGCCGCTCGCGACCGGTCGCCCGTCGGTGGGCGTGCGATGCTTCGCGCGATGCGCGATTTCCACGTCCGGCGCGAGCCCCGCGAGCGGTATGCCGTCGGGCGTCCGCTGCTCGGGAGCCGTGGCGACCTGGTCGTCGGCCGATCTCGCCAGCATGCGTCGCCTGGCGAGCCGGATGAACAGTGCCCGGCTGCGCGGACGAGCCGTCGATCCAGGCCGGCGACATCGGCGCCCTCGGGCTCCTCCACGAGATCGGGCACCTGCTCATCGCCCGCTACGAGGCGGACCGACAGGCCGGGCGCCATGGCGATCGCGCTCGCGGAGCTCGAGGCGGACCTCGGTGCCGACGCCCACCGGCTGCTCGATCGGTTCGCCGAGGAGTTCCCGGGCCGCGGCCCCGAGCCCGAGCCGCTCGAAGACCGCCTCGAGGAGCTGCTGCTGACCCGCGTCTCCAACGAGAACCCGGCGATCGGCCCGCTCAGGGAGCTGGTCGACGACCGGCCGCTCGCGGCCGACACGCGCTACGGCGATGCCATCGCGCGCCTCGAGGCGACGTTCGCCGATGGACCGCCGGTCGACGGCGACGGCCACTCGCTCATCGAGCTGATGCGCATGCCCGCCCGGCGCGCGCCGACCTCGCTGGCCGGCCAGCTGCGCTACATCCAGGCGACGTGGGGCATCTTCCTCGGGGCGGACCTCGAGGAGCTCATCCGGCGGCTCGATCTCGCCATCGGCATCCTGGCCGAGGAGGAGCGCGCGCTCCACCTGCGGTTCGGTGGCGGTGGCGACGGCGGTGGCGGCGGCCGGCGGGTCGAGGGCCCGACATTCGGGCCGTCGGCGGCCGACGAGCCGGAGGCCTTCTCGTCCGACTCGGCCTGGATGCCGCGCGTCGTGCTGATGGCGAAGAGCACGTACGTCTGGCTCGACCAGCTGTCGCGGACCCACGCCCGCGACATCCGGACGCTCGACGCGATCCCCGACGAGGAGCTCGACACCCTCGCGCGATGGGGGGTCACCGGGCTCTGGCTGATCGGCCTCTGGGAGCGGTCCAGGGCATCGGAGCGGATCAAGCGGATGCGCGGCAACGCGGACGCGGTCGCCTCCGCCTATTCGCTCGATGACTACCGGATCGCCGCCGACCTCGGCGGCGAGGCCGCCTATGCGAACCTGCGCGACCGGGCATGGACGCGGGGGATCCGCCTCGCCAGCGACATGGTCCCCAACCACATGGGCATCGACTCGAACTGGGTCATCGAGCATCCCGAATGGTTCCTGTCGCTCGACGAGCCGCCCTACCCGGCGTACTCGTTCAGCGGCCCGGACCTGTCGACCGACGAGCGGGTCGCGATCGTGGTCGAGGACCACTACTGGGACGACAGCGATGCCGCGGTCGTCTTCAAGCGGGTGGACCGCCGGTCCGGCGAGGAACGCTACGTCTACCACGGCAACGACGGCACGAGCTTCCCGTGGAACGACACGGCCCAGCTCGACTTCCTCGGTCCGGCCGTCCGCGAGCAGGTGATCCGGACCATCATCGACGTCGCACGGCATTTCCCGATCATCCGCTTCGACGCCGCGATGGTCCTCGCCAAGAAGCACATCCAGCGGCTGTGGTGGCCGGAGCCCGGGACCGGCGGCGGGATCCCGTCGCGGGCCGAGCACGCCATCCCGAAGCGCGAGTTCGACCGGCGGATGCCGGTCGAGTTCTGGCGGGAGGTCGTCGACCGGGTGGCCGCCGAGGTCCCCGGCACGCTCCTGCTGGCGGAGGCGTTCTGGCTGCTCGAGGGCTATTTCGTCCGGACCCTCGGGATGCATCGCGTCTACAACAGCGCGTTCATGCACATGCTCCGCGACGAGGACGGCGCCGGGTACCGCAAGGTCATCAAGGAGACGATCGAATTCGACCCGGAGATCCTCAAGCGCTACGTCAACTTCATGAGCAATCCGGACGAGAAGACCGCGATCGAGCAGTTCGGCAAGGGCGACAAGTACTTCGGCGTGGCGACCGTGCTCGCGACGCTCCCCGGGCTGCCGATGCTCGGCCACGGCCAGGTCCAGGGCTTCGGCGAGAAGTACGGGATGGAATTCCGGCGCGCGATGCTCGACGAGCGGCCCGACCCATGGCTGGTCGAGCGGCATGAGCGCGAGATCTTCCCGCTGCTCCATCGCCGGGCGTGGTTCGCCGAAGCCAACGACTTCCTGCTGTACGACGTCGTGACCGACGATGGCGCAGTCGACGAGGGCGTGCTCGCCTACTCCAACGGCTCCGGGCACGAGCGCTCGCTCGTCCTGTACCACACGCGGTTCGCCTCGACGCACGGGCGCATCCGTGACTCGGCGGCCTACGCGCGCAAGACCGCGAGCGGGGCGAAACGGATGGTGCACCGGTCGCTGGCGGAGGGCCTCGGCCTGCCGCACGACCCCGCGGCCTTCGTCGTATTCCGCGAGGCGCGGACCGGGCTGGAGTTCATCCGCTCCTGTCGCGAGATCTGGGAGCACGGCCTGGACATCGCCCTCGACGCGTACGGGACGCAGGTCTACTGGGAGTTCCGCGAGGTGTCAGACGGCGCGGCGGGCCAGTGGGGGCGGCTCGCGCGGCGGCTGGCGGGGGCCGGCGTCACGTCGCTCGACGATGCGCTCCGCGGGATGCAGCTCGACCCCGTGCATGCGCCGTTGCGCGCGATCTTCGCCGACGGCCTCGTCGCTGCCGTCGTCGATGGCACGGCCGACGGCGACCAGCTCGATGAGCTGGAGCGGCGGTTCGCGGCGTTCCTCGAGGCGATCGCCGCCGCGACCGGCGTCGATGGGGAAGCGCGCGCGATCGCGGCCGAGGTTCGGGCTCGGGCCGAGCTGGCCCTGGTCCGCGTGCCGATGGTCGCCGGCGACGGGTCCGCGGCGACAGGGGCGTCCGAGGGGCCGGAGGCGCCGGTTGCATCCGGGACGAGCGAGGCCGCGGTCCGCGCGGAAGGTGCCACCGGCGACGAGACGGAACCTGCGACCGACGACGACCCCGCCGCACCCGACCCGGATCGCCAGGATCGCGCCACGCTCCTCGCCTGGCTCGCGCTGAGCCGCGCCGGTGCCCTCGCCCCGGGCGCCGATGTCGCGGCCACGAGCCTCGCCTGGTACGACGATCTTCGCCTCCCAAACCCACTCGTCAGCGGCCTCCATGGCACCGGGTTCGACGAAAGCGCGGCGTGGGCCATCGCCGACCAGGTGCGCGTGCTGCTGGCGCTCCCACGGCCGTCGTCGATCGGCGGACCCGGGCGCAGCCTTGCCGCCCGACTGCTCGACGCCTGGCTGGCCAACGATGCCGTCAGGGTCGCCATCGGCGTCAACCGATGGGAAGGCGTCGACTACCTCGATCGCGATCGCTTCGCCGCGACGCTGCGCTGGGCCGTCCGGCTCGACGCCATCGAAGCCGGGGCCGGCGGACCGGCGGACGACGCCGTCGCGCTGGTGTCACGGATGACGGCCGCCGCCGACGCCGCCGGATACCGGGTGGACCGCTTGCGTACGGATCTTGCCTCCGTCCCGAAGACCGACCGTCCGCGACGCAGGACTCCGCGGCCGTCGTCGTAGTCAGCCCCGCACGGCCCGAGCCGGCCTACCCGAGCAGGATCCGCCGGAGCAGCGACGTCGGTGGGCTGCCGTGCGCCAGCACGGACTCGAGGTGCGGCCGGTAGACGAACCCAGGCGTCTCCCCGAACGCGCCCACCACGCGTGGCTCCGGCACGGCCGCCGCTCCCCGCGGATCCCCGGAGGCCACCGCTGCCCGCCGGCGAACCTCGCGCTCGATGTCCCACATCTCCATCGACCCCGCGAAATAAGTCGACAGCTGCGTGGATGACAGGCGCGCCCGGTTGTACTTTGCCCGCGCCTCCGCCTCCTCCTGGAAGCCGCCGTCGACCATCAGCGCGACGGCCTCCTCCTCGGTCATCCCGTCGCAATGGATCCGTGCGTCGATGATCGCATTGGTCGTCGAACGCAGGTAGAACTTCCAGTGGGTCAGCAGGAGGGCCGGGTCGTCGGCCCCATAGCCGACGTCCATCATGACCTGCGTGACGTACACGGCCCATCCCTCGGCGAACAGACCGCTGTGGAAGATCGCGCGGACGACGGACGGACATCGGTTGGCGTAGACGCCCTGGAGGTAATGGCCGGGGACCGCCTCGTGGATCGTCAGGAGGCGCAGCATCCGGTCGTTGTCCTCGCGGAGGTTCGACTCGCGCTGCTCGTCGGTCCAGTCGTCGGGCATCGGCGTGATCGCGAAGAACGCCTTCTGGCCCTTGTCGAGCGGCCCGGGCGACGAGAGCATCGCCCCGCCGAAGGAGCGCAGGAACACCGGCGTCCACTGGATCTCGAGCGGCTCGTCGGCGAGCCCGATCAGGTCGTGCTCGCGGCAGAACGCCTCGATCCGGGCGTGCTCGGCACGACAGAACTCGAGGAGGTCGTCCGCCTCGGGATGCTCGGCGGCGACTGCGTCGAGTACGCCACGGACGAGCGCACCATCGTCTGCGGGACGTGGCCGGCCGGCGCACCAGGCCGGCCACAGATCGCCTGCGAGGCGGACCATCTCGGCCCGCACCGCGGCGAACTCGCGCTCGGCCTCGGCCAGGATCCGGGCCGGGGTCAACGTCTCGGAGCGCATCGTGTGGCGCATCCGGGTCGTGAACAGCGCCGTTCCGAGCCGGCCTTCGCCGTCGCTCGCGGGCAGGACGACATCGCGGAGATGCGTCTCGAACGCGGCCAGCGCCGCACGTGCCGTGGCCGCTGCGGCGGTCAGCCGCGGGAGCACGGCAGCGACGCGCTCGTCGGTCGGCGCGGCCGCCTCGGCCAGGACGAGCGCGCCGGCGATGAGCTCCTCGATCCCGCCGAACTGCTTGAGCGCGGTCTCCGTCTGGAACCGCCCGACCGGGCGTCCGGCATGACCGACGAGCGTCTCGCGACCCGCCTCGAGCACCGCCGGCATCGTCCCCAGCCGGCCCGCCGTCGACGCCAGCCGGTCGGCGAGCGGGGCGAACTCCCGGGCAGTCAGGGTGAACAGCCCGTCGCCCAGGAGATAGACCCAGTCGAGCGGGTTCCAGGCGTCCTCGCGCAGCTCGGTCTCGTGGAAGCGCGCGGCCTCCAGCTCGCCGACGAGCAGGTCGCGGTCGATCGCCTCGTCGGGCGTGAGGCCGGCCGTCGCTGCGAACTCGGCCAGCCAGCGCTCGCCGAAGGCCAGCCGCTCGGTACGACCGGCCGGCGAGAGGTCCGGCCAGCGGTCGTCGTGGGCGTGCTCGCCGATACTCGTGGCGAACGTGGGATGCAGCCGGAAGAACTCGCCGAGGAAGGCCTCGACCCGCGAGGGGAAGTCGGACATCCGCACAGTCTACGGGGGCCGCGTCGCGCCATGGGCGGCCGGCCCGGCCGCTACCATCGATCCGTGACAGCGCAGACGTGGGTGGAACCGGTCGTCCTCGAGGGTTCGCGCGTCCGGCTGGAGCCGCTCCGCGCGGAGCATCTGGCCGACCTCGAGCTAGTCGCCTTCGACCCGGCGCTCTGGCGCTGGACGATCATGGGCCCGCAGGACGAGGCCGGCCTGCGGCGCTGGTTCGAGACCGCCCTTGCCAACGCCGAGACCGGCACGGAACGACCCTTCGCGACGGTCGATCGGGCCAGCGGGCGCGCGATCGGCAGCAGCCGCTACCTGTCGATCGTGCCCGAGCACAGCGCCTCGAGATCGGCTGGACCTGGGTGGGGACGGCCTTCCAGCGAACGGGCGCCAACCGCGAGGCGAAGCTCCTGCAGCTGACCCACGCGTTCGAGACGCTCGGCGCCAACCGCGTCGAGTTCAAGACGCACTCGCGCAACGAGCGCTCGCGGAACGCGCTGACGGGGATCGGCGCGACGTTCGAGGGCGTGTTCCGCAACCACATGATCATGCCCGACGGCTCGATCCGTCACTCCGCCTACTTCAGCGTCACGACCGAGGACTGGCCGGCGGTCAAGGCCAGACTGGTGGCCGGTCTCGCAGCGCGGTGAGCATCGGCCGCGCGGCCGGTGCGCTTGACCGCGACATCCTCGCGGGTGGACCCTCCTCGATCATCGGCACGACCGTCGTCGTCGGCCGGACCGTCCACCGCTCGGAGGCATTGGCTTGAGAGGCTTCATCGTCGGCACCATCGTCACCGCGATCGCGTTCTACGTCCTCACCAAGGTCCTGCCCCAGTACACCTCGTTCGACATGGTCACCTACGACGGCGAGCTGTATGGGATCGTCGTGCTGGCCCTGATCTTCGGCGTCGTCAACGCGCTGATCGGTCGGATCGTCCGGATCATCGCGTTGCCGATCTCGATGATGACGATGGGCCTGGTCGGGTTCGTCATCAACGCCGGACTCCTCCTGCGTCACCGCGTTCATCGGCGCAGGCAGCCAGGCTTCGACCTGACGGTCGGCGACTTCCCGCCGGACCTGCTCACGGCGAACACGATCGTGGCCGCGATCGTCGGTGCGGCCGTGCTCAGCCTCGTCAGCACCGCCGTCCGGCTTGTCGTCCCCGACTGAGTCCGGGCACGACGCGGCCACCGAGCCCCGCCGCCGGCCATCGCCGATGCGCTGGTGGCGACGGCCGCGCGTCACGGCACGCCCGCCTACGTCACCGACCTCGCGACGCTCGATCGGGCGGCGGCCGCGATCCGCGACGCCTTCCCCGACCCGTGGATCCGCCAGTACTCGCTCAAGGCCAACGACGTGCCCGGCGATCGTGACGGAGGTGGCGGCGCGCGGGTTCGGGGCCAACGTCGTGTCGCGCGGCGAGTGGGCCATCGCGCGACGCGCCGGCCTCCCGAACGACCGGATCACGCTCGAGGGCGTCGGCAAGACCGACGCCGACCTGCGCGACGCGGTCCGCGCGACATCTGCCGGGACGCGCGCCGCTCGCCTGGGTCGCCCTCGAATCGGCCGACGAGGCGGAGGTGGTGACGCGCCTGGCGCGTCGCGCGGGGCTCGGCACGGGCGCCCGGCCACCGCTCGACGTCCTCGTCCGGCTCAACCCGGACGTCCTCGCCCGAGACGATCGCCGAGCTCGCGGTCGGCGCCGGTGGCGTCCAAGTTCGGGATGACCGAGACCGAGGCGACCGGCGCTCGTCGAGTGGCTCGGCGCGAACGCCGGTGGCGCGCTGCGGCCGCGCGGGATCCACCTCCACGTCGGCTCGCAGCTCCGTGCGGTCGATGCCTGGCGGGACGCGGTCCGTCGCGGCCTCGCGGTCGTCGGCCTGCTACGCGGGGCGCTCGGAACGTTCGACACGCTCGACGTCGGCGGCGGACTTCCCGATCCTGCCGCTCGACGAGCCGGCGCCCGGTCCCGAGCGCTTCGCACGCGAGGTTCCCGCGCTGCTGGCGGCGATCCCCGAGGATCGGCGCCCGACCCGTCTCGCGATCGAGCCCGGCCGGGCGCTGGTGGCCCGCGCGGGCTGGCTCGTCGCGCGCGTCCTCCACGTCCGCGAACGGGGCGGTCGCCAGGTCGTCATCGACGCGGGGATGACCGAGCTGATCCGGCCGGCGCTGTACGGCGCCCGACACCCGATCGTGGCGCTCACCTCGCTCGGCCGGCCGATCGCCCCGAGGGTGCGACCGAGCTCGAGCCGACCCGCGTCGAGGGCCCGATCTGCGAATCCACCGACGCCCTCGGTGTCCACGACCTGCCGCCACTCCGTCGCGGCGACCTCGTCGCGATCAGCGAGGCCGGTGCGTACGCCGCCTCGCTGTCGTCGACCTACAACGGCCGGCCTCGCGCGCCGCAGGTGATCCTCGCGATGGACGGCCGCCTGCGACGAGCGCGACGGGCAGGTTGGTGAGAGGCGCGTCAGGATTGACGCCATGAAGCACCTGCGCGCCGTGTCGGCGGTCGGGGCCGCCATGTTCCTGCTGTTCATGCTGTCGATCGGCCTCGTCGCGGCCGCGGACGCGCCGCCACCCGGTCCGCCGTTCCCGTCCCCGGAGGTCGATCGGGCCGTCTACGACCATGCCGGCATCCTGTCGCCGGAGACGATCGCCTCAGCGGAAGCCGTCATCGACGCGATCGAGGCACGGACGGGCTCCGAGGTCGTCGTCTACACGCAGGACAGCGGGACCTTCCCGACGACCGACGAGACCAGGGACAAGGCTCTCGCCCTGATGAACCAGTGGGGCGTCGGGCGCAAGGGGTTCAACGACGGGCTGGTCATCTTCTTCGACATGCAGCGGAACCTGCAGCACGGCCAGGTGCAGCTGTACGCCGGTCCGGGCTTCGAGGCGGCATTCCTGACCAACGAGGAACGCCAAGCCATCTTCCAGAACGACATGCTGCCGCACCTGGCGGCCGGCGACTTCGATGCGGCCCTCGCCGTCGCGCTCCAGAAGATCGATGCCGCAGCGACCGTCGAACACGCCGACTCGCTCCAGCGCTCGCGCCAGATCAACGCGGTCGTCGGGCTGGTCGGCGGCTCCGTGGTGCTCCTGGGCCTGACCGGCTGGGCCGTCTTCAGCTGGCGGCGGTACGGCAAGGATCCGGTCTACCTGGACGATCCGTCGGTCCTGATGCCGGCCCCGCCGCCCGACCTGACCGCGGCCTCCGGGGCGGTGATCATGGACGGCGCGACCTCGCGCCGGGCGCTCACGACGGCCATGCTGGACCTCGCCTCGCGTGGCTTCATCGCCTTCCGGGACCAGCCGGGCATGCTCTTCACTGGCCACAAGGTGGGGATCGACGTGGACCCGGGGCCCGGCGACGCGGAGACCGAGGCGCAACGGCGGCTGAACCAGCGACGACCGACCGGCCCCGCCGAGAGTGTCGCCCTCATGCGCCTTCAGGCACTGCCGGCCGGCGAGGATGGCGCATTCATCAGCCCGGACGACGTGCCGAAGTTCGGAACCCACGTCGCCGAGTTCGACAAGGCGCTCGAGGACCACATCGTCGAGCGCGGCTGGTTCGGGGAACGCCCGAGCAAGGTCGTCTCGCGCTGGGTCGGCCGGGGCGCGCTGGTGATCGTCGGTGGCGTCATCGCGTTCATCGTCGGGCTCAACATCCCGTTGGCGGGATTGACCCTGCTGGGCGGCGCCGCGATCGCCGGCGGCATCATCGTGGTCCTGATCGCGCGGGCGATGCCGGCCGTCACGATGACCGGGTCGATGATCCGGGCGATGCTGGCCGCCTACAAGCGCACGCTCCAGAAGACGATGGCCCAGGCGCGCTCGATGCAGCAGGTCGTCGACGAGGCCGGGCTCCCCTGGCTCGACACGCCCGACCAGGCCGTCGTCTGGGGGACCGCGCTGGGACTGCAGGGCGAGATCGAAGGTGTCCTGTCGCGCAGCCTCGAGGATGTCCAGGCCGGCCGGACGAGCGGGGTCGTGCCCTATTTCCCGATCTGGTACCAGACGTCGGGCGGCGCGCCGTTCATCAGCGCGGCCGCGGCCGGCAGCGGCAGCAGCCTCTTCTCCGACTCCGGGATCCCGGATGTCGGCGGCATGATGTCCGCCCTCGGGACCATCGGGAACTCGCCGGCCTCATCGGGTGGCGGTGGCGGCTTCGGGGGTGGCGGTGGCGGTGGCGGCGGAGGCGGCGCCGGGGGCGGGTTCTAGCGAGGGCTCGGGTTTGCCATCGGCCCGTCAGGCCCATGCCGCGGGTCCCGCCGGCGAGCGTCGACCGACAGTCAACGAAAACCTGCCCAGTGCCCGGTCACGGGGCGGTCGGCAGCCTCCGCGTGCCTCCCCGACCATGCTTCGTCGCCTGGCAGTCGACGAATCCTGCCCAGTGCCCGGTCACGGGGCGGCCGGCGGCCTCCGCGTGCCTCCCCGACCACGCTTCGTCGCCTGGCAGTCGACGAATCCTGCCCCATGCCCGGCCACGGGGCGGCCGGCGGCCTCCCTGCACCTCCCCGATCATGCTTCGTCGCCTGGCAGTCGACGAAGGGCGTCGACGATCGGCCGAAGAACTACTCGAACAGCGTTCGTCGACTGGCGGTCGACGGCCGGCCATCGGGGGCGTCGATGCGGCCGCGACCGCGGCCGCCTACGCCCCGAACATCTCCCGGCAGGCGTCGAGCCCCTCGATCGTGAGCGGCGGACGCGGGCGGGAGCGCCACATCTCGTCGGTCATCCGGAAGTTCTGCGTCGTCCGGGCGACGCCGTCGGGCGCCAGGCTCCCGAAGCCCGTTCTCGGCGTAGCCGAGCGCACGCGACACCGCGTTCGACGCCGCGTTGTCGAGGAAGGCCGACGTCTCCGCGATGCGCGCGCCAAGCCCGTCGAAGGCGAAGCCGAGGACCGCCGCGCGCATCTCCTTGCCGAACCCGCGGCGCTGGAACTCGAGGCCGAGCCACGACCCGGTCCCGACGGTCCGGTGGATGGCGAAGTCCTTCGCGCCGATCGACTGCGACCCGATCGGGACGCCATCGAGCTCGGTCGTCAGGTTGAGCATCCAGTCGGTCGGCTGCCACGAGCCGCGCAGCGACCAATGGTGCTGCATGAAGCCGCGCTCGAACTCCGGGCTTGCGAGCGTCGACCAGGCGACGCCGAACGGCATCTCGTCGGGCGGGTGGATCCCCTTGCGAGCGAGGACCATGAGCGGCGCCAGCTCCTCGTCAGTCGACAGCCGCAGGACGAGACGTTCGGTCCGAAGACGGAGTCCGAAGATCGGCCAGGCATCGGTGAGGGAGGTCCGGGCGGTCATGGGCGCCCGACGGTACACTCCGCCCATGGGTGCTGTCGAGACGATGGAAGACTTCTTCGAGAAGCTCAATACCGGCGACCGCGAGGCCGCGGTCGCGCTGATGGACGACCGGACGGAGATGCGCGTCCATGTCGGCGACAGCGTCCAGACGCTTCGCGGCGTCGAGCGGGTCGGGGGCTGGTTCCTGCGCGGCGAGAAGGGCCTCAAGATGATCCCGGGCGAGATCCGCGATACCGGCACCACCTGGGAGGCGGACCTGCTCGTGGTCCGGCCCGGCGCGCAGAGCCAGCACATCGACGCCACGTTCCGCGTCGAGGCGGGCAAGATCACCGCGATCAACATCGCCCCGCGCTAGCCGGCGGCGGGCGGACGTCTTGCGGACCGACGCGCCTACGACGCCGAGGCGGACGGCAGGGGCGCGAGGCTCGGCACGTCGGGGACCGGTCCGGGGATGATGATCTGGTCCCCGATCGCGATCCTGTCGGGGTTCTTGATCGTCGTCTTGTTGGCCGCCAGCAGCGCGTCGAGGGTGATCCCGAACTTCTTGGCGACCTTCAAGAGCGTGTCCCCCTGCTTGATGACATAGACCTGCGGGGTCGGTGCCGGCACGGCCGTCGGCGACGCGTCGACCGTGGCGGTCGGCGATCGGCTAGGACCACCCGACCCACCGGGTGCCCCTCCCATGCCCAGCAGGGCGGGCAGCATGAACAGGGCGAGGGCGGCGATCCCGACCGCCCCGGCAAAGACCGCGATGGTGGGACCGGGTAGACCCGGCAGACCCGGCAGACGGGCGCGGGTCTTGATCGTGGGATAGGCCTCGTAGCGGCGCATCTGCTCCCACGACGGGCCGGGGATGGCGTCGCCGGTCGGGCGGATCGTGTTCGGCGGGCGCTTCGCGCTGCTGGTCGGAGCCGGATAGCCGCCGGTGCGCGGCGGGTACGAGGCCGGTCGTCGCTGCACGAGGCCGGCCAGTTCGTCGTCCGCGGACGACGCCGCGGCACCGGCGGCCGACGCCGACCAGGCGGCCGCGGCCACCTCGGGTCCCGGGCCGCCGGCCAGTCGATCGGCGGCGCTGCCGGCCAGGCCCTGACCCTCGATCGAGCGGCTCGCAAGCAGGTCCGCGGCCGCCGCGTCCGCCGCGGCACCGGACGACGGCGTCCGGCCGGCGCTCGCGGAGCCGCTGGCCCACGGCGGCGGTGCCGCCCAGTCACGCGGCGGGTTGCGACGCACCGGCGGGTCGTCGGCCGGGCGATAGGGCTCTTCGTCCCGGTCGACGTCGTCGACGCTGCCGACCGGCGCAGGCGAGGGCACGGCGGTCGGCGCCGTCTCCGCTCGCTCACCGGCGCCGCGGGCATGGGCCGCCTCGCGTCGCGCCCAGTCCTGGAACGTGGGGCAGACCGGGAACGCGCTGGACAGGCAGTACGCCTCCTGGTGCGCGACCGCGCGCGGAGCCGGTGGCGATTCCGCGAAGCAGCGGTGGCGATGGTCGGGGCTCGTCGAACGTCCATCGCGGTCGTCACCGAAGGCGACGAAGGGACAGGCCGGGGCACCGTCCGTGCTGGGCAGCCCTCGCTCAGTCATCGCTCGGATGATAACCGCCCAGTCTCAGCGTGAACGCATCGTTGTCTTTGGCGCTTGCAAGGCCGCGTGCTCGGCGGCCGCCTGCCGGCAGGGCCGTGCTGGGGCGTCTTCAGGCGGGCGGGGTCAGGTCGTCGCCGGCCGAGCCAGCCCCTTGTGTCGCCCGCCGTCGCCAGGGGACGACGCCATCCAGTTCGATCTCGATCGAGAAGCTGAGGAACGTCCGCACCAGGACGATGACGCCGAGCGCGATCGCGCTCATGTTCTCGACGATCGACTTGCCGTTGGTGGCGTTCACGAACGTTGTCACGAGGTGCCGGTCACGACTGCCTTCACCGGGTTGCCGTCGTTGTCGGAGGAGTCGGTCTCGCATGTCTATCTCGCTCTGCCCGTAACTGGCCTGACCTCTTTTCCTTGCGGCTGCTGCTTATGCGCCACGCGTTTGACACGCCCCACCGCGGCTCCGACACTTCGGTGGACCCTCCGAGACGGCAGCGTGACCGTTCCCAGGCCCAGAGCGAAGGAGTCCTCATGGATCGATTGACGCGATGGCTCGCCCCGGCGGTGATCGCCCGGGCGCATTGCGACCTGCCGTGCGGCGTGTACGACCCGGAGCAGGCCCGGATCGAGGCCGAATCCTGCTTCCGGATCATGGAGAAGTACCAGGCCAACGCCGACGAGACGTTCCGGGCGCGCGCGATCGGCATCAAGGAGGAGCGTGCCGACCTCGTCAAGCATCACCTCGACGTCCTGTGGCACGACTACTTCAAGCCCGAGCATGTCGAGAAGGTCCCCAACCTGCACGACCTCTTCTGGAAGGCGACGAAGGCCGCCTCGAAGGTGAAGGCCTCCGTGGACCCGGCCGATGGCCGGACGCTGCTCGACCTCATCGACGAGGTCGACGCCGCGTGGAAGGCGACCGGCGGCGAGGAGAAGACGCGGGTCGCCGGTCGGCCGGGCTGACATCGGCGCTCGCGTGCCACAGAAGCCCCGTCGAACGACGGGGCTTCGACGCGTCCGGGGCCCGTGGCGCATCGCCGTCGTCGAGGCCAGCATGACGCCGTCGATCGAGCCCGGTGACTGGCTGCTCGTCGATCCGACGACCGTCCGCTGGCCTCGGCGAGGGTCGGTCGTCGTCTTCCACGAGCCCGACGGCGGGGCGCTTGCGATCAAGCGCGTCGCAGCGGGACCGGGGGATCGCGTGCCGTTCGCCGAGGGGTACCTCGAGCTGGCCGAGGACGAGGCCTGGCTGGTCAGCGATGCCACGCCCGAGGACGCCGCGCGCCACGGCTTCGGGGCGCCGATCGATTCGCGCCGCTACGGACCGGTGCCGGTCGGGCTGCTCGTCGGCCGGGCGTGGTTCCGCTATGCGCCCTTGCGCCGCATCGGCCGGATCGGCCCCGCGCCGCAGCGCGTCGGCCCAGATTCGGACGCGACCCTAGCCCAGTGTCACCCCGGCCGCCCGGCAGTCCTCGGCGAAGGCCGCCTGCGCGTCGGTCGTCGGCGACCAGCGCGTCGGGAAGCAGACGATCCGGTCCAGCCCGATCGTCGGCGAACGCCGGCGAGCGCGTCGACCCGCGCCTGGCCGGCCGTCGCGCATGTCCTCGTCGCGGGTGTACAGCGAGAAGCGGAGCGGGCCGGATCGCGGCCCTCGGCCTCGCAGCGGGCCCGGACCGAGACCATCCGCGTCGGCGATCTCGTCGGCGCGACGAGGAAGACGTAGTTGAGCTCGTCGGCGTAGCGGATCGCGTATCCCGCCGTCACCCGCTCGCCGTTGCCGCCGACGATGATCGGGATGCGCGGCTGCTGGAGGCCCTTCGGCACGTTGATGGCGCCGCGGACGTGCGCGAACCGGCCCTCGTAGCTCGCCCGACCCGGTGCCGAACATGGCGCGGATGATCTCGAGGCTGGTCGCCGAGCGCGCCCATCCGCTCGCCGATCGTCGGGAAGCCGTAGCCGTAGGCCCGCCACTCCTCTTCCTTCCAGCCGGCGCCGATCCCGAGCTCGAAGCGGCCACCGCTGATGACGTCGATCGTCGAGGACATCTTGGCGGTCAGCGCCGGGTTGCGGAACCCCGTGCAGATGACCATGTGGCCGAGCCGGACCGCTCGCGTCGCCATCGCCAGCGCGGCCAGGACGGAGAACGACTCGAAGGTGATCTCGTCGGTCGGCTGTCGGGACGGTGTGGAAATGATCGAACACCCACAGCGATTCGAAGCCGAGCGCCTCGGCCTGCTTCGCGAGCTCGATCGTCCGCGCCCAGGCGTCGGCCGGATCCCAGCCGTCGTATTCGCCCTTCCAGCCCTGGGGCGCCATCAATCCGACCTGCATCCGAGACCTCCAATCTGGATCCGCGTCAGGCGTCGCGGTCGCGCGGACGTCCATGGTGACGCTTCGCGCGCGGTTCGCGCCGACGCGGGCCGTCTGCGCCCGCGCGGTCGCACGCCGCGGCCGCTCGACCGGGACGACCGCGACCGGCGCCTATCCTCGCCACCTGCCCGCAGGAGCCACCATGACGACCGCCCAGCCGACCCCTTCGACCCGACCGCGCCACTCGCCGGGCCGCCGACCCGTGGGACTGCCGCGCCGACCCCGAGCCTCCGGCCGGGCCCGCCGTACCACATGACCGACATGATCGCCGCCGAGCCCGCGCTGGCGCGCCGGATCGCTCGACGGCGCCGCGCGCGGACCGGACGCCGCGGCCGACCTCGCGGCGTCGATCCGCGTCGCGCTGGTCGGCCGGCGACCCGGTCGTCGCTGACCGGCTGCGGCACGTCCGAGCACGGGGCGCTCGCGGCGGCCGAGATCCTGCGCGAGGCGGCCACCGCCGCCGGGCCTCGACGAGCCGCGGATCATCCGACCCGAGCAGGCGTTCGAGCTCGTCGCTCGACCCGCCGACGCGCGGCCTCGTCATCGGCGTCTCGCACGAGGGCGGCGACGCGTGCGACGAACGCCGCGCTGTCGCGGCGGCGCGGGCGGCCGGCGCGCGGACCGCGGTCATCACCGTCGAGCCGCCGGTCGCCGGCCGCGGGCCTGGCCGACATCGTCGTCGAGACCGGCGAGCTCGACCAGGGCTGGTGCCACACGTCGGCTACCTCAGTCCGATCGTCGCCGCCGCGGCCGTCGGCGCGCACCTGTCGGGTCGACCGCTCGACGGCGACGGCCGTGGCGACAGCCTGCGTCCGGCGACGGGACGCGACGACGAGACCGGCGCCGAGCGCGATCGCCGGCGCGCTCGCCGACGCCGACGCACCTGCTCGTCATCGCCTCGGGCGCGGATCGACCGGCTGGGCGCGAGCTCGTCCTCAAGGTCGAGGAGGCGTCGTGGCTGCCGTCCGCCTATCGCGACCTCGAGACGTTCCTGCACGGCCACCTGCCGGCGACGGACGACGACCACGGGCCTCGTCCTCATCCTGACCGATCGCGAGCGTCGCGCCGAGCGGCTCGCCCGGCGCGCGCAGGCGCTCGCCGCCGCGCGGGTCATCGGCCTCCGCGCGGCGGCGATCGTGGCGCGCGGGGCTCGATGCCGATCTGGACCCGGCCCTGACGCCGGCCGGCCGGCTCGTCGTGCGCGAGGCGCCGCGCCCTGCCCTCGCCGGTCGCCGCGCTCCTCGGGAGCGCGACGCCGCTCCAGCTCCTGACCGAGCGCCTCGCCCGCGCGCGCGGGACGAACCCCGACCTCATCCGCCGCGACGACCCGACCTACCTCGCCGCGTCGGACGCCGCCGAGCTGATCGTGCGATGCCGACGACGAGCGACCGTGCCAGGACCGTCAGACCTGCCCGACCAGGACCTCGCCCATGACGTCGATCATGTCGAGGTCCCACGGCAGGAAGTCCTGGAGCATGATCCGCTCGACACCGGCCGCCTCGAAGCGGCGGACCGTCGCGCGCGCCTCGTCCGGCGTGCCCGGTGATCCAGCGCTCGAGCCGCTCGTCGAGCCACGCGCTCGTCGCCGCCGGAACCGAACGCCGCACGACCGCGGCGACGAGCCGATCGGCCATCTCGCCCTCGTCGCGGCCGATGAGCACGCCCGCCATCGTCGAGCGGGTCGAGCGTCGCCGGGTCGCGCCCGATCGCGACGCACGCCGCGTCGACCGCGGCGAACGCCTCGCGGGCCTTCGTCCGGCCCCGACGAGCTCAGGTTGAACTCGTCCGCGTAGCGCGCCGCGAGCCGATACGAGCGCGGCGAGCCCGAGCCGCCGACGAGCAGCCGCGGCCGGGCGCCACCGATCGGCGTCCGCGGCCGGCCCGGGACATCGACCGGCTTCGGGTGGAAATCGGCGTCCTGCGATCGAGACCTGGTGGCCCTCGTACGACCAGCCGTCCGGCTCGCCCCACAGGCCGTGGAGGATCGCGAGCTGGTCCTCCATCAGGTCGGCCCGCTCGCCGATCGGCGGGAACGGCAGGCCGAGCTGGCGATGCTCGAGTTCGTTCCAGCCGGCCCCGACGCCGACCTCGATCCGCCCGCCGCTCATCTCGTCGACCGTCGTGACGACCTTGGCGAAGCTGCCCGGGTGGCGGAACGTGACCGGCGAGACCAGGACGCCGAGCCCGATCCGGTCCGTGTCGCGCGCGAGACCGGCCATGACCGTCCAGGCATCGGTCGTCGGCTGACCGGTCGGCCCCGGGAAGCTCGTGGTAATGGTCGGAGCGGAAGAGCGTCTCGAAGCCGTTCGCCTCGGCCCGCTTGGCGATCGCGACGTGGTCGCCGTAGCTCAGGCCCTGCTGCGCTTCGAGCATGAGGGCGAAGCGCATCCGATCCTCCGTCTCGCACGTCGATGGTTCGACGTTGACGAGATCGTTCGCGGGAGTATGATAGTTCACGTGATACGAAGCATGGCCCCGACCGGCCTCGCCGGCCACGAGACGTCAAGGCGGCGATCATCGCCGACTTCCGGGCCTCGATCGGCGAGCTCAAGTGCGTCGGCAGCGAGCGTCTCGTCCGCCTCGGCATCAGCATGACCCAGCTCCACGTCATGCACCTGCTCGAGCGCCATGGCGAGATGCCGATGAGCCGGCTCGCCGAGATGCTCGACGTGTCGCTCTCGGCCGCGACCGGGCTCATCGATCGGATCGAGGAGCGCGGCTTCGTCGAACGGATCCGCGTCCCGACGATCGACCGTCGGATCGTGCTCGTCCGGATCACCGCGCCGGGCGCCAGATGCTCGACGACGTCGGAGATCCTCCGCGAGGAGATCATCGCGGCGCGTCCTCGACGAGCTCGACGCCAGCGCAGCTCGCGGCGGTCGCGACGGCCATGGCCGACCTCCGCGATCGCGGTCGTCGGCGACGATCGACCTCGCTGTCGACTGCAGCCGCACCACACGCCACGCAACCCAGGGGAGGGAGCTAGACCAGCTCATGGAAGCGTTCCCGGCCGACGACGGCGAGGAGTACATCCCGACGCTCGAGGAGGATCCGGCCCTCGGCCTGAGCCACCGCGAGAAGATGGAGATCCTCTTCGCGGTCATGCTCGGCCTGTTCCTCGGCGCGCTCGACCAGACCATCGTCGGTCCGGCGCTGCCGACCATCGTCACCCAGCTGAGCGGCAACGACTACTACGTCTGGGCCATCACGATCTACCTGCTGACCAGCACGATCAGCGTCCCGTTCTGGGGCAAGCTGTCCGACATCTACGGCCGCAAGCCGATCTTCATGATCGGCATCGTGATCTTCCTGATCGGCTCGGCCCTGTCCGGCCTGAGCCAGAACATGGGGATGCTCATCCTCTTCCGAGGCATCCAGGGCATCGGCGCCGGTTCGCTGTTCCCGGTCGCGCTCGCGGTCATCGGTGACCTGTTCACCCCGCAGGAGCGCGGCAAGTACCAGGGCCTCTTCGGGGCCGTGTTCGGCATCGCGTTCGTCGCCGGCCCGCTCATCGGCGGCTGGCTGACCGAGAACCTCAGCTGGCACTGGATCTTCTACGTCAACATCCCGATCGGGATCGTCGCGCTCGTCGTCATCCAGCGGCTGCTGCCGACGGTCAAGACGCCATCCGCGACGCGCAACTTCGACCTGATCGGCGGCGCGATCTTCACGGTCGCGATGGTGTTCCTGCTGGTCGGCCTGACCAACAAGCAGTTCGGCGACTGGACCGAGCCGACCGTCGGCGGGTTCATCATCGTCGGCATCATCGGGACGCTGCTGTTCATCCTGGCCGAGTCGCGCGCCAAGGAGCCGATCGTCCCGCTCGACCTGTGGAAGGGCCGGACCTACTCGGCCACCATGGTCTCGGTCTTCTTCGCCGCCTTCGCGTTCTTCGGCGCGATCGTCTTCCTGCCGCGCTGGTTCCAGGTGGTCGAGGGCTTCTCGCCGACCAACTCCGGCCTGGCGGCGCTGCCGCTCATGGTCGGCCTGATCTTCAGCTCGATCGTGTCCGGCCTCATCGTGTCGCGGACCGGCCGCTACAAGTGGCTGATCGTCGGCTCGATCGCGCGTCATGGGCTTCGCGGTCCTGCTGATGACCCAGCTCACCAAGGACACGCCCGTGCCGGTCGTCTGGCTGTGGATGTTCATCGCCGGCCTGGGCGTCGGCCCGACGTTCTCGGTGCCGACGATCGTCATCCAGAACGCGGTGCCGTTCCGGCAGCTCGGCGTCGCGACGTCGAACCTGACGTTCTTCCGCCAGATCGGCGGCACGATCGCGCTCGCGTTCGTCGGCACGATCTTCGCGACGTCGTTCCAGGACAACCTCATCCCGCAGATGAGCGGCCGCCGGCGTCCCGCCAGCAGGTCATCGACGGGTTCACCCAGGCGAGCAGCAGCGGCTCGTTCGACTTCAACTCGCTGACCGGGGTCGGTGACCTCGGCAAGGCGATCCTCGCCGGCGATCCCGGCCGCAGTTCCAGGCGGCGGTCCAGCCGTTCATCGGCGCCATCGTCGAGGGCGTCCACGGGGCGTTCAGCCTCGCGACCGCCCAGACGTTCTGGCTCGGCGTGATCGGCGCGATCATCGCCGCTCGTCGCCGCGGTCGGCGATCAAGGAGATCCCGCTCCGGACGTCGAACGAGGCGCCGGTCCCGACCCAGGCGGTCGCCGAGACGGCCTGCTCCGCCGGCAAGCCCGAGCCGGTCTCCGCCAACACCGCCGTCGGCGACTGACCTTCGCTCCTCCTCTCGCTCGACGGCCCCGGTGGACCCCACCGGGGCCGTCGTTCGTTCCCGGCGGTAGCGATGCGACGCGATGGACCCCCGACCCGGCTCCGTTCCCGCGCCACCTCCGGCGCGCCCGGCACGGCCGGCGGCGCCGTTCGAGGCGGTCGCTCGACCTCGCCGACCTGCCGCCGGGCACGATGCGCCGCGTCAGCCGCGGCGATCTCGACATCCTGCTGGCCCATACGCCGTGCCGGCATCGTCGCCACCGACGACCGCTGTCCGCACATGAGCGCGCCGCTGTCGATCGGCGAGCTCGACGGCTGCGTCGTCGCCTGCCCGCTCCACGAGGGCCGCTTCGACCTGTGCACCGGCGAGACCGGTCCAGATGCCGACGACCGGCGGCCTCGATGCCGACGGCGTCTACCACCCGACCTGGTCGCCGGCCGGTCGCGACCCGAAGGTCGACCCGCCCGGCAAGAAGGCCGAGGCGCGCCGGCTCACGCGCGTCCGTCGGCTCCGCTACTACCCGCTGCGGATCGTCGACGGGCGGATCGAGATCGCCCTGCCCGCGCGACTGAGCGTCCGACGCCCGGACCTCGCCGGATCCGCCCGGGGCCGCGCGCTGCGGCGGCCGTCACGAGGTCTCGATCGACCTCGTCCGGGTCGTCGGTCACATGGAGGAGCTCCAGGTCGCTCGCCTCGGCGACCGCCCCGTGCGCCAGCAGCGTGTCGCGGATCCAGTCGAGGAGACCCGGCCCAGTACGACCGTGCCGACCAGCACGACCGGGAAGTGGCGGACCTTGCCGGTCTGGATGAGCGTGAGCGACTCGAACAGCTCGTCGAGCGTCCCGAACCCGCCGGGCAGGATGACGAACCCGTCGGCGTACTTCACGAACATGATCTTGCGCGCGAAGAAGTAGCGGAACTCGACGCCGAGGTCCACGTACGGGTTCATGCCCTGCTCGTGCGGCAGCTCGATGTTGCAGCCGACCGACAGGCCGCCGCCCTCGCGGCAGCCGCGGTTGGCCGCCTCCATCGCCCCCGGCCCGCCACCGGTGATGACCGCGTAGCCGGCCTCGGCCAGCCGCCGGCCGATCGTCCGGGCGAGCTCGTAGACCGGGTCGTCCGGCCGCGTCCGGGCCGACCCGAAGACCGTGATCGCCGGCCCGACCCGGGCCATCGCGTCGAAGCCCTCGACGAACTCGGCGAGGATCCGCAGCGCCCGCCACGGGTCGGTGTCGAGGAAGTCCGGGCTCGGCGCCGCTCGAGGAGCTTCTCGTCCTCGGTCGCGGCGCGTCGCCCTTCGAGCATCCGGGCGGCCTTCGGCGTCACCCACATCCGCCCGCGCGCGGCGCGGTCCGGGCGTCATCTCGTCCATCGGCCTAGGATGCCACCGGGGAGGTGCCGGTGCGCACTCGCTGGATCATCGCGGCCGTCCTGGTCGTCATCGGCGCGGCGCTGGATCGGCCAGGGGCCGGGCTCATGCCGGGCTCCGGGTTCATGGACGGCGACGTCCGCTGGGCGGTCATCGGCGCCGTGCTCGTCGTCGTCGGCGTCGTCATCGGCTGGACCGCGTTCAGGGCCCGCTCGCGGGCCTGAGCCAGGCCGTCCAGGTCGCCTCGTCGCGACCGACGGTGACGTCGTTGCCGTGGCGGACCAGCGGCAGCCGGAGCAAGCCGCGCATCGGCGAGCAGGCGTCGGACGATGCCGGCGTCGTCGAGGCGCAGGTAGGCGAGGCCCGCGTCGCGATAGGCGCGCGAGGTCTCGTCGAGCAGCGCCGGCGCCCCGAGGCGCTCGGTGAACCGCTGGAGCTCGCCGGGGGCGATGCCTCCGCTTCCGCAGGTCGACGTAGTGGACGACGATCCGTCCGCTCGCGGAAGAACCGCAGGGCCGCGCGCGTGGTCGCGCGAGTCGTCGCGCCCGAAGACCTGGATGTCGGGCATGCGCCTGGTCGGCCTGGTGCCGAGCGGCGCGGGCATGTCAGACGGTCGTCGGGGGTCGTGGCGCCACGGACCCAGCGTACGCGTCCCTGATCCCGCCGGTCCCGGCGCGACGGCGCGACCGGGTACCATCGAGGCACAGCAGGAGGTGCCGCGTGACGGTCTGGTTCACGGTCAAGCTCGACGATCGGCCGGGCTCGCTCGCGCGCGTCGCGACGGCGCTCGGCGACCGCGGCGTCAACATCACCGGCATCGTCGGGGTCGCCGAGGACACCGACGGCGCGCTCATGCTGACGACCTCCGACGCCGGCCGCGACACGCGAGGCGTTCGCCGGCCTCGGCCTCGCCGTTCGAGGAGCACGACCCGACCGGCGGGATCGAGCCCGACTCGATGTCGGTCAGCGACCTTCGACCCGGCGCCGCCGGCCGCGGCTCGCTGGGCTGATGCCGAAGCGCCGGGCGGTCGAGACCGCGGCGATCCGGTTCGACATCGTCGACGCGGCGGCGTCGCTGTCGGCGATCACCGCGGCGTCGCCGGCCTCGGCGGGCGGATCCGGGCGCTCGCCACGGTCCGCCGGATCGACGGCGACCCGCCGCTGGTCGAGATCGAACTCGAGGTCGAAGGCGTCACCGAGGAGGCGCTCGTCGCGGCGCTCGAGGCGCTCGTCGACGTCCGGGCCGTCCACCTGACCCGCGCGCTCGATCGCGTCTTCGGCAAGCGGATCATCGTCGTCGGCGGCGGGGCCCAGGTCGCGCAGGTCGCGCTCGGCGCGGTGAGCGAGGCCGACCGCCACAACCTGCGCGGCGAGCGGATCAGCGTCGACACCATCCCGCTCGTCGGCGAGGAGGACATCGCGGCGGCCGTGCGCGCCGTCGCGGACCTGCCGCGGGCGCGGCTGCTCGTGCTGGCCGGCTCGATCATGGGCGGCGACATCAGCGTCGCGGCCGAGGAGCTGCGCGCCGTCGGCATCCCGATCATCGCGCTGAACATGGTCGGCTCGATCACCGATCACGTCGACCTCGTCGTGTCCGACCCGGTCCAGGCCGGGACGATGGCGGTCATGGCCGTCGCCGACACCGCCACCTTCGACCTCGAGCGCCAGCGCGGCCGGCGCTACTAGGGCGGTCCCGATGCGCATCGCGACCTGGAACGTCAACTCGCTGAAGGCCCGCCAGGAGGCGGTCGAGCGCTGGCTGGAGCGCGCCGCGCCGGACATCCTGCTGATCCAGGAGACGAAGCTGACCGACGCCGACGCGCCGGTCATGTCGTTCGCGATGGCCGGCTACCAGCTCGTCCACCACGGCGAGGGTCGCTGGAACGGCGTGGCCATCGCCGCACGCGAGGGGCTGGCGATCTCGGATGTCGTCACGAACTTCGGCGACGGGCCGGTCCGCGACTCCGGGCCGGGCGGCGCCGGTGCGGAGGCCATCAGCGAGGACGACTTCGACCCGTTCGACGAGGCGCGGATGCTCGCCGCGACCGTCGACGGCATGCGGGTCGTCAGCCTCTATGCGCCGAACGGGCGGGTCGTCGGTTCGCCGTTCTACGACGGCAAGCTCGCCTGGTTCGAGCGGCTCGCGCGCTGGGTGCGCGAGGCGACGACGGCCGACGATGCCGTCGTCCTCGGCGGCGACCTCAACGTCGCCCCGACCGACGTCGACGTGTGGGACGCCGCGGCCGTCCACGGCGGCACGCACGTCTCCGAGCCGGAGCGAGCGGCCTTCCGGGCGCTGCTCGAGCTCGGGCTGACCGATGCGTACCGCGCCCGCCACAACGAGACGGGCCGGTTCTCGTGGTGGGACTACCGGGCCGGGATGTTCCACAAGAACCTCGGCATGCGGATCGACCACCTGCTGGTGTCGGCATCGGTCGCGGCCCGGATCGTGGACGCCGAGATCGACCGCGAGGCGCGCAAGGGCCCGCCGGTCCCGTCCGACCACGCCCCGCTGCGCATCGACCTCGACGAGCCCGGCCGGCCGTTCGATCCGGACTGGGACGGCGCGCTGGCCCGGATCGCGGCGAGGACCAGGCCCCGCCGCTGACGTTCAGCGGCACGACTCCGGGGGGCGCCCACGATGGTGTGGCGCAGGATCCAGCCCGTGATGCCGTCCGGTGTCCGAACCTGCAGGAATCCCTCGCAGGAATCCACGATCTCGACCTCGTCGCCGCGATCGAGCCGTCCGAGCTCCGTCGAACGGACCGAATCCGGCTTGGAGCTGATCCGGACCCGTCGATAGCCGATCTTCGCCCGCTCGGCACCCTTGGCCGGCGGCTTGCCGAACGTGCGCGGCGGGAGGGGCGGCAGCATCGTCGCGCGGCCGGTCGGCCTGATGGCCGACGCGTCCGGCGACCAGGTTTGGCCGGATGGATGGACGTCGACCAGACTCGCGACGGCGCCGGCGAGGGCGAGTCCCTGGGCGACCAGGACATCGTCGTCCTCCTGCCGCCGTCGCAGCAGGAACAGGAAGAGCAGCAGGCCGCCGGTGGTCGTGATCAACCAGACGATCAGCGGGTTCGTCGCGACCCCGGCGGCCCACATCGGATCGAACGACAGGGCGGGCCAGGACGGGCCGCCGCCCGGGCCCGTGTGGACCGGCGGCGGCAGCGACCGGCGTCGGCGTCGGCGACACGATGGGAACCGGGGTCGGGCTCGCGGTCGCGGTCGGGGTCGGGGTCGGGGTCGGGGATGGTTCGCTCGACGGCGTTGCCGTGGGTGTCGCGGTGGGAATCGTCGTGGCCGGGCTGACGGGCCCCGTCGCCGGGAGCGCCGTCGGCTTCGGCGTCGGCTTGGGCGTGCTGACGGGCTTCGGCGTCGGTTTCGCCGTCGGCTTCGGCGTTGCCTTCGGCCTGGGGGTTGGCGTCGGGGTCGGCTTGGGGGTCGGGGTCGGCTTGGGGGTCGGGGTCGGCGTCGGCTTGGGGGTCGGTGTGGCCGGCGGCGACACGATGAAGGTGCCGGTCGGGGTCTCGCACCAGATCCCATTCGTCCTGAACCGGAACTTGTACGTCCAGGTTCCGAGCGGCTTCGTCGTCGAGCCGCCGTACACCACCCCGTTCTGGGTGTTCCCCCCGGGGCTCGTCATGGTGACCGTGCTGAGGTCCTGGAACTGGACCCGAGCGCGCGACGGCGTCCCGCCAGAGGTGTTCGTGTAGGTGACCTTGAAGGTGAAGGTCGTGGTCGGAGTGCCGCCACCCGGAGCGACGCCGCCATTCGTCAGAGTGACCGAGCCGCACGTCGCCGAAAGCGCGAGCGTGGGTGCGGCCGACAGGAACAGGGACGCGGCGAAACAGACCGCGAGCGCCAGCGCGCGCGCGAGTCCCGTTCCGAGCCGGCGTCGATGCTGTCGTTCCAAGGCGGTCTCCGCGTCGTGGATCGACGATAGACGCGGGGTCGGCCGCGGTCCGTGGACCCAACGTCGAGCACGGTCGGTACTTTGGTCACGGTCACACACGGCCGTTCGTGCCGTACACCAGTCGTGTTGGTTGCACGCACCAGGACGTCCATGGCTCACGCCCGATGAACGACACGAAAGGCCAAGCCGATCCACCGCCCGAGGCCATCCGGCGCAGGATGATGCAGGTCCTCGGGATCGAGTTCGCGCTGCTCATGGGCGTCGCGGCGATCGAAGGCTTCTGGCCGGGGGCCGGGCCCGGGGCTGGGGGCGCGATCGGCTTCCTGGTCCTGTGCATGGTGACCGTCCCGATCGCGATGGCGAGCCTGTCGCGGCCGCTCCTGCGCGACGTGCGCGTGCTGGCCAGCGAGAACGCGCGCCTGCGCGAGCTCTACGGTCGAGCGCGCCAGGACTCCCTGCTCGACGGCCTGACCGGGCTCGGCAATCACCGCGCCTTCCAGGAGGAGCTCGCGCGTCAGCTCGAACACGCCGGACGCTCGGCGTCGCTCCTCGCGCTCATCCTCATCGACGTCGACGACCTCAAGCGCGTCAACGACGAACGCGGCCACTCGAGCGGCGACGAGCTGCTCGTGTCGGTCGGACGCACCGTGACGGCGTCCCTCCGCCGCAACGATCGGGCGTTCCGGGTCGGTGGCGACGAGTTCGCCCTGATCCTGCCGGGCGCCGACATCGACACGGGGTTGACCGTCGCGCGGCGGATCCTCGCCGGCGCCCTCAACGGCGGCGATCCCACGCACCCGACCCTGCCCTTCTCGCTGTCGATCGGGGTGTCGGCGTTCCCCGCCCCGAGCGCCAAGGGCAGCCTTCTCTACCGCCACGCCGACGCCGCGCTGTACTGGTGCAAGCGGCACGGCCGGACGAACGCCGCGGCCTACGACCCGGGTCGCCACGGCGTCTCGCCCGACGAGCGCTCGATCGAGGACCTGTCCGCCGCGATCGGCACGATCCTCTCCGAACGGATGCTGCGACCGGTCTTCCAGCCCATCTTCTCGCTCGAGACCGGCGAACCGGTCGGCTACGAGAGCCTCATCCGACTGACCGAGGGAGCGCCGCTGTCCGATGCCAGCGCGCTGTTCGCCGCCGCCGAACGCGCGGACCGGACCGTCGAGCTCGACATGGCCTGCCTCGACGTGGTCGCAGAGGGAGCCGGGGCGCTCGATGCCGGCGTGTACCTGAGCGTCAACCTGTCGCCCAGGACGCTCGAATCCGAGCTATTCCATCCGAGCGAGCTGACATCCATCTTCGAGCAGCGCGGGATCGCCGCCCACCAGCTCGTCGTCGAGCTGACCGAACGCGAGGAAGTCAACGACCTCGAGGGCCTGCGGCGCAACGCGGCCGCCTGCCGGCGCGTCGGGATCCGGCTCGCCGCGGACGATGTCGGCGCCGGCAACGCCGGCCTGCGGCTCCTCAGCGAGGTCCAGTTCGATATCGTCAAGATCGACCTGTCGCTCGTGCAGGGCGGGATCCTCCACGATCCGGAGCTGGCCGTGCTGCGCGCGCTCCAGGACCTCGCCGCGCGCTGGCACGCATCGGTCGTCGCCGAGGGCGTCGAGACGTCGGAGCAGCTCGCAGCCATCCGCAGCATCGGGATCAAGGCCGGCCAGGGCTACCTGCTCGGCCGTCCGTCCCGTGATCGGCGGGTCCGCCCGATCGACATCGCGAGCCTCCTCCCCGAGGCCTGGACCGAGCGCGTGCAGACGTCCGCAGCCTGAAGCCCCAGCTGGGGGCAGCGCGCACCTCGAGGTGCGTGAGCGCGGAGCGCACGTCGCAACGCACGCCCGCGCCGTCCGGCGCGGAGCGCAGGTCGCAACGCACGCCCGCGCCGTCCGGCGCGGCGCCGAAGTGATCGGCTCGAGAATTGCCGCGCCCGACGGTGCCGGCGAAGGCGCGACCGAGCACCGAAAGCGAGCGCACCTCAAGGTGCGTGAGCGCGGAGCGCAGGTCGCAACGCACGCCCGCGCCGTCCGGCGCGGCGCCTACGTGCTGGGGGCGCCTACGATCGTGTGGCGGAGGATCCACCCGGTGATATCGTCGGGCGTCCGGATCTGCAGGAATCCCTCGTGCGATTCGAGGATCTCGACCTCGTCGCCCCGGTCGAGCCGTCCGAGCTCCGCTGAACGCACCGCGTCAGGCTCCGAGCTGATGCGGACCTGTCGGTAGCCGACCTTCGCCCGCTCGATGCCACGCATCGGCGGCGCGTCGAACTTCCGCCTGACCGCGGTCGCGGCACCCATCGCCGCGGCCGGCTGCAGCTTCCGCGTGGTCTTGCGCGATTTCTTGAGCGGCGCATCCTCGTCCACCGGGGCCAGCTCGTCGTCGACCGCGGTCATCGCTGCGAGGACGACCGGCGCAGCGGGCACCTCCGGCGCAGTGGCCGCGACCGCGGCGGCGACCGGGAGCCCGTCCACGACATCCGGGCGCTTGCGCGACCGGCGCCGGGCCGCGAGCAGGAGTAAGCCACCGCCCGCGGCGGCGGCGACAACGAGCGCCAGCAGCCCGAGCATGCCCGCCACCACCGCCACCACCACCACCGCCACCGCCGCCCGACCCATCGTCACCGCCGGACGTTACGCCGACGGTCAGCCCGGGCACGACGCTTGGAGATGCGCTCGCGGTCGGCGTCGCGTCCGCGGCCGCGGAGCTCGGCGTGGCCGTCGGCCCAAGGGATCCTGGCGCCGCGGCAGGGGTCGGGCCCGTGGCAGGCCTGGCCGTTGGCATGGCGGTCGGCTTGGCCGCGAGCTTGGCCGTCGGCTTCGGGGTCGTGACCGGCTTCGGCGTCGGCTTCGGGGTCGGCTTCGGGGTCGGCTTGGCCGTCGGCTTCGGGGTCGGCGTCGGCTTCGGGGTCGGCGTCGGCGTCGGCGTCGGGGTCGGCGTCGGCCTCGGGGTCGGTGTCGGGACCGGCGTCGGCGTGGCCGGAGGGCTGACCGTGATCGAGCCCCCGGACACCTCACAGGTGAGGATGGGCGCGGGCTGGGTGCCGGGCTGGACGCGGAAGGTCACGCTCCATGTCCCGGCCGGAACCACGAACGTTCGCGAGTACACCGCGCCGGTCGTCAGGCTGCCCGACTGGAGGTTCAGTGCCCGGTTGAAGGGGCTTCCCCCGGTGAGGTACACGCGGACCCAGTCCGGGGTCTCACCCAGGTTGTCCTGGTAGGTCACAGAGAACGTGAACGCGGTCGTTGTCGTGCCCGACCCCGGGGACACGGATGGACCGGTCAGGCTCCCGTTGTCCGGGCAGGAGACGGCCAGGACAGCGGTCGGGAACCAGGCCATGGACGCGACGACCAGGGCCGTGAGCGCGAATGCGCCCACGAACCGGTTGCGGAAGCGATGTCGTTCGTCCAATGGCGGTCCTGAACTCCCCTTGTGCACCGACCATAGGTGCGCGTGCCGCCTCACGCGCATGGCCCCGAGGTCGTCCGTGGGCGGTACTTTGGTCGCCCCTACGAACGCGCTGACACTCGCGGTCCCGCCGGGGAACGGCGGGCCGGTCGGGTCCGCCTGGACCGGGACAGCGACCGTGTGGGGATTGCCGTCGCAGCCAAACAGGGCGGCTGCCGCCAGCCGTAGCCGACCCCGTACCATCGCCCGATGGACGCCCCCACGACGCCCATCCTCGAGATCGGCCTGATCCTGCTCGCGGCCGTCGCCGCCGGCTGGCTGGCGCGGCGACTCCATCTCCCGGCGATCGTCGGGTATCTGGCGGTCGGCCTTGGCTTCTCCCCGTTCACGCCGGGGTATGTCGCCGACCACGAGCAGCTGGAGCTGCTTGCCGACGTCGGGGTCGTGCTGCTCCTGTTCGAGGTCGGGATCGAGGTTGACCTCGGCCGGCTGCGACGCGACCACGGGCCGATCCTGTGGGCCGCGCCTCTCCAGGCGGTCCTGTCGACGGTGATCGCCGGCGTGGTCTTCGCGATCACCGGGCTCGCGCCGGTGTCGGCTGCCCTCGTCGGGCTGTGCGTCGCGCTGTCATCGTCGGTCGTCATCGTCAACATCACGGTCAGCCGCCGTCGGACGACGGATCGGCCGACGGAGGTCGCGCTGCTCGGCTGGAGCGTGGTCCAGGATCTCGTGGGCGTCGCCCTCGCGGCGATCCTGCTCGCGGCCATGGACGCCGGTCGGCGGTCGCTCCCGGAAGCCGCCCTCGCGCTGGTCGGGTTTGCCGTGGTGGTCGTGGCCGTCGCCCGGGTCCTCCCGCTGGTCCTGCGCCGCCTGCGCGACGAGCACGACCTGTTCCTCATCACCTCGGTCGGGTCGGGACTGTTGCTGGCGGGGCTGGGCGCGGCGGTGTTCGGGGTTCCGCTCGCGCTGGCGGCCTTCGTCGGCGGGATCGCGGTGACCGAGAGCCACGAGGCGGCCGAGGCGCGGCGTCGGTTGCGCCCGTTCCGGGACGTCTTCGCGGTGCTCTTCTTCGTCGCGATCGGGACCCTCATCGACCCGAGCCGGCTGGGCGCCGCCGCCCCGTGGATCGCCCTCCTGCTCCTGCTCGTGGTGGTCACCAAGGTCGGCGTGGTCTGGGCCTTGGTCAGGCTGGCGCACATCGAGGTCCGGGCGCTTCAGCTGGCGGTCGGTCTCGGTCAGATCGGGGAGTTCAGCTTCGTGCTGGCCTCGGCGGCGGTCGCCGCGGGCGCGATCGACGACGTCCTCTTCACGGCCATCATCGCGGCGGTCGCGCTGAGCATCGCGGCCAGCTCCATCGCGGTCCGGTTGGTGCCGGTGTCGGCGTCGTCCACACCACCGGCGCCGACGGCGGCCACGGGTTGATCTCGGCGGCTCGCCGCCCGGCCCAGCGCGATGTCCGCGCCCGCGACCTCGCCATGCTACGGGCCGCCGACCGCGGCAGGAGGAGCGCCGGTATCCCGTCGCCGTCCGTGGCGTCGTCCTCCTTGGGCCCGCAGGTCATAGCGCTCTCTGACGGTGCGGCGCCTCTCGACGCCATCCTCCGCGGCCCGAAGTACAGGGTCGCGGAATCGGTCGTCGCCGAGAACGCGGTCGGGCTGGTCATCGGCGAACCTAGCTGACCGAGGCCTGGCATGGGGATCGGGATCGAGAGCGGTCAGCCCGCGCCACGTTCACGGCGTCGGTTGTGCCGGCGTTGGCCGGTGCCCGGGCCGCTCGCGAGCACGGGCTCGGGTGCGACCGGGATCGCCGGCAGGTCCGCCTGGTCGACCAGGCCGGACCGGATGATCGTGCGCAGCTCGGCGTCGATCGCCGGATCGGTCTCGAGCGGCGGTAGGCCGCCAGTCGGCGCTCGACCTCGTCGCAGGCGCGCTGGTAGGCGTCCGTGCCGCCGGCTCGCATCCAGGTCTCGCGGTTGTCGCGATCGACGATCGCGCCCGGCAGGTACAGCTCCGCGGGCCAGTGGGTCATCGTGTGGGCGGCCATGATCAGGTGCTGGTCGGCCATCAGCTGGTCGATGAGGGCGCCGACCGGCAGGTCGTCGAGCGGCTGGACCTCGCGCACGAAGCGCAGCGCCTGGCCGCACATCTCGTCGTCGAAGACGAGCTTGGGCAGGCTGAACACGAGCAGGAAGTCGAGCATCCCGGGCCCGGACACGGAGTTCACCCCGGCGAGCGCGGCAAGCAGCGCGCTGCCGAACGTCTCCGCGCCGGCCTGGGCGTCGAGGATCGGGCCGTCCGAGAGGGCCATGTACGACTGCGTCGGCAGGCCGAGCGACTTGGCGACGGCGACGTAGGCGACGTCGAGCTGGAGCGCCTCGATCGCCGACATCGGCGAGCTGGCGATCTTCATGTGGAACGTCGCCGGCGCACCGCCGAACAGGACCGGCGCGCCGGGCCGGACGACCTGGGCCATCGTGATCCCGGCAAGGACGTCGACGGTGTGGAAGACCGTCGCGCCGACGATCGTGACCGGCGCGATCAGCCCCATGAGCGTGACCGGCACGATCTCGACCGCGATGCCCGCCTCGACGCAGTCGATGAGGTTCTGGCAGGAGTCCTCGCTGTAGCGGAAGTTGCCGGTCGCGGTGATGGTGAAGATCGACATCGGTCGGGCGACCAGGTCGGCCCGGTCGCGCCGGAAGAGCTCCATCATCTCGACCATCCGCGGGACGCCGTGCTCGGTGAAGGCGCCCGAGACGACCGGCTTGTTCGAGTTGGTCAGGGTCAGGTAGAGCCGCCACGCGTCCGAGACCTGGGCCTCGATGTCGTTGTTCGTCGAGAACGCGGTCGCGAGGTACGGGATGTTCGCGAGCCCGTCGGCGAGGCGGACGTACTCGACGAAGTCGGTCGTGTCGGCGAGGCGGGTCTCGCCGGTCCGGTGGTCGAGGACCTTGAGGCCGGACGAGCCGGGGACGAAGTGGACCCGGTCGCCGCCGAGGTCGGCGTGCGGCGTTGCCGTCGCGGTCGTAGAGGACGAACGAGCTCGGGGCGGACGCGATCGCCGCGCTCGACGACGTCGCGCGGGAAGAGGACCCGTTCGCCGCCGTGGTCGAGAGACAGGCCGTGGTCGAGCAGCCGCCGGCGCATCGCCTGCCCGCGGATCTCCATGCCGACCTCGGCGAGGATGCGCATCGCCTCGTCGACGATCCGGCCGGTGAGCTCCTCGTCGAGGATGTTGAGCGACGGCCGCATGAGCGCTCCTCGGGTCGGTGCCGCGATGGTGGCCGTCAGCGTACCCTCCGGCGGGCCCCACCGGGCCGGCGTGGACGACGGCCTCGCGGGGACGATCACGACCCACATCGCCCGGCGCGACCCGCGGACGGCGCGCCGAACGGCGAACGCGGTGGCACCGGCGGCAGCCAGGACGAGGTCCACCGGCGTCATCGTCGGCCTAGTCGAGCGTGACCCGTTCGTGCCAGTGCGGGACGTGGGTCGCGAAGCCGAGCGCACGGACCTTCGGCTCGAGCGCGATCTGGGCCTCCGGGTCGCCGTGGACCAGGAAGACGCGGCGAGGGTAGCCGGCATCGCCGGGGTCGCTTGCCCGGCCGCGAAATGCCCGAGCCAGTCGAGCAGCTCGCTCTCGTCGGCGTGGGCGGAGAACCCGCTGATCGACCGGACCTGGCAGCGGACACGCCGGACCTGGCCGTCGAGCTTCACTTCCTTCGCCCCGGCCTGGAGGTGCGCCCCGAGCGTCCCCTCGCCCTGGTAGCCGACGAACAGGATCGTCGCGGTCGGGTCGTCGATCAGGTTGCGCAGGTGGCCGACGACCCGCCCGCCGGTGAGCATCCCGTTCGAGGCCACGATCATGTACGGCCGCGGGGCGCGGGCGATCGCCTTCGATGCCTTCACGTCGTTGGTGACGATCTGGTTCGGGTAGTCGAGCGGCGTGTCGCCCTCGCGCAGGAGCGGCCGCCGTCTCCTCGTCGTAGTAGTCCGGGTGGTGGCGGTAGACGTCGGACGCCCTCGATGCCATCGGCGAATCGAGGTACAGCGGCAGGAGCGGGATCTCGCCGCGCTCGATCAGGCGATCGAGCTCCCAGACGACCTCCTGGGTGCGCCCGATCGCGAATGACGGGACGAGCAGCACGCCGCCCGCGTCGGCGACCATCCGGACGGTCTCGGCGAGGACGCGGATCGCCTCCGCCTCCGGCTCGTGCTCGCGGCCGCCGTACGTCGATTCGACGAGGACGTAGTCGGCCTCGGCCACCGGGGTCGGGTCGCGCAGGATCGGCGTGCCGGGCCGGCCGAGGTCGCCCGAGCAGACGATGACACGCTCCTCGCCGCCCTCCTGTTCAGCGATCCGCAGACGGATGATCGCCGAGCCGAGGATGTGGCCGGCGTCCACGAAGGTCGCGTGGATCCCCGGCGCGACCTCGATCTCCTCGCCGTAGCCGACCGGCTCGAACTGGGCGAGCGCGCGCTCGGCGTCCTTGGCGGTGTACAGCGGCGCGTCGAGGTCGATGTCGAGCTGCGGCCGGCTGCGCCCGGAGCTCGGCCTCGGGGTCGCGCGGCCACGTCGGCGGCGTGCTGGTCGCGGGTGCGGCGGCGATCGACGCCGTCGGTCGTCGGCTCCTCGCCTTCGCCGGCCGTGCGCAAGCTCGAGCGCGGCCTCGTACTGCGTCGGCCTGGCGACGATCGTCGGCAGCCGATCTCGTCCGGGTGGCGTTTCTCCCAGCGCGCGTCGCGCTTCGCGAATTCCTCGTGCAGCTTGCCCGAGTCGAGGAGGACGAGCGTCGCGAGCTCGATGGTACCGGCGGTGGCATGGATCCGCCCGCGGTAGCCGTCCTTGACCAGCACCGGCAGCAGCCCGCAGTGGTCGAGATGGGCGTGCGTCAGCAGGACGGCGTCGAGCTCGCCGGGTTCGAACGCGAACGGGATCCGGTTGCGGATCGACTCGTTCGGGCTGCCCTGGAACATCCCGCAGTCGATGAGGATCGTGCGCGCGGGCGGTCACCAGCAGGAACTGCGAGCCGGTGACGGTCGTCGCGCCGCCGAGGAACTGGATGTGCATGGGCGACATGGTGACAGCGCCGCGGCCGGCCCGCGTATCTTCCGTGCCGATGGACATGGCGGCGTTCCGCGGGCCGTGGTGGGCGGGCGATCCGGGTTGTTCCGGTTCGTGCCCGACGCCCTCTCGGTCGCCGGGGCGTCGCGGATGCCGGCAGACCTGCTCGAGACGTTCCTCGGCCGGCCGCTGACCGCTGAGCCACTCGTCGCAGATCTGCGACGGACGACCTAGACCGGGATGAGGACCAGCGCGTCGACCGCCACCGCGAGGAACAGCAGGCTCAGGTAGCTGATCGAATACTTGTAGAGGCGGATCGCCCCGGCGGTCGAGGCCTCCTCGGAGGCGCCGCGGCGCCACAGGCCGTACGCCTGCCACAGGAAGATCGCGCCGAGCACGATCGCCGCGCCGAGGTAGATCGCGCCCATCCGGCCGACGGCAAAGAGGACGAGCGAGATCGCGACCATCAGGATCGTGTACAGGCCGATCTGGCGGGTCGTCTCCGGGATCCCCTTGACGACCGGCAGCATCGGCACGCCGGCCGCGGCGTAGTCCTTGCGGATGCGCAGCGAGAGTGCCCAGAAGTGCGGCGGCGTCCAGTAGAAGACGAGCAGGAAGAGCACGACCGCCGGCAGGCCGACGTTGCCGGTGACCGCAGCCCAGCCGATGACCGGCGGGAGCGCCCCGGCCGCCCCGCCGATGACGATGTTCTGCGGCGTCGAGCGCTTGAGCAGCATCGTGTAGACGACGACGTAGAAGCCGATCGCAAGGAGGGTCAGGAAGGCCGCGGTCAGGTTGACGAACCAGGCCATCACCGCGAACGAGATCACCCCGAGGACGAGCCCGAACACGACAGCCCGCTCCGGCTCGACCTGGTGCGCCGGCAGCGGCCGTCGCCGGGTCCGCGTCATGAGCAGGTCGATGTCGCGATCGAGGTAGCAGTTGATGGCGTTCGCGCTGCCGGCCGCCAGCGTCCCGCCGATCATCGTCCAGAAGACGAGCGCGCCCCAGTCGGCCCAGTCCACGCCGGATTCGGCACCGGGCAGCCAGCGGGTGGCGAGGACCATCGCCGGCACCGTCGTCACCAGCAGCAGCTCGATGATCCGTGGCTTGGTCAGGGCGATGTAAGCGCGGATCGTGTCGCCGGTCGTGGGCGTGCCGGCCCTCGCTCCCGGATCGGCGCCTGCGATCTCGCCGCTGCCGCTGCGCACGTCGACCCGGGCCGTGTAGTAGCTCGTGACGGTCAGCCCGGTCAGCATCGCCCAGATGACCGCGCCGAGCGCGAGATGGAGCGTCTGCGTCCATTCGGCCAGCCCGGTCACGACCTGTGCGCCACCGATCACGACCTGGATCGCGAACAGGGCCGCGGCACCGACCGACAGCCGGACGAGCGTCGGGTGGTCGCGCTGGGTCCGCCAGGCGACGATCGCGAGGGTCGCCACGATGAGCGCGACGAAGGCCGCGACCCAGCGATGGAGGACGTGTGCGGCGGTCACGTCGGTGACCGCCGGGAAGAACGATCCGTCCATCAGCGGCCAGTCGGGGAAGACGAGCGCGGACGACGTCGCGGTCACCTGCGAGCCGAACAGCAGCAGGGCGAAGGTGATCCCGGTCGTGAACGCCGCGAGGAGCGTGAACCGCTGGCTGGCGCCGCGCCCGCCGATCCTGGCCGGATATCCGGTGCGAACGGTCAGGAAGACCAGCAGCGCGACGAGTGTGAGGGCGGCCGCGAGATGCGCCGTCACCGATTCGCCGCTGTTGCCGAGGCGGACCGTCTCGCGCCCGAGCCAGGCCTGGAACCCGACGAGACCGACGGCCCCGAGCGACGGCCACAGGATGGAGCGCCGATCGCGGTAGTCGCGGATGGCCAGCACCGCGAGCCCCAGGATCTCGAGCCCGATGACGACCGCGATCGTGCGATGGATCCACTCGATCCACGCCTTCGGGTCGTCGGGCGAGGGGATGAGCTGGCCGTGGCACAGCGGCCAGTCCGGACAGCCGAGACCCGAATCGGTGGCCCGCACGATGACCCCGATCGTGACCAGCCCGAGAGCGGTCGCGAGGGTGAGCGCGGCGAGCTTCTGGAAGCGGTTCACGAGGCCGCCATTCTACCCCGCCGGCACGTTCGGACCGTGTTCTGTACGCTGTGCCCGATGACCCCCAGACGCCTGTCCCTGGCCCTCGCTGCGGTCGCCCTGATGCTGGTCGCGTGCGGCGCGCCCGGCGCCTCGGGAGGTGCGTCCGGCGCCTCGGCCACGCCCGACCTGAGCGCGTGGGGTCCACCCGCGACGAAGCCCGCATTGGTCCCGGTCCTGGTCACCAACGCGATCGCGGCCGGGAAGGCCCGCATCCTCATGCTCTACCTGGACGCTTCGAACCGGGCCAGGAGCGCCCCGGACCGGACGGTCAAGGTCGCCTTCTACGACCTCGACCGCGACCCGGCCAAGGTCGTCACCACGGCCGATGGCGCATTCGTCTGGACGATCGAGAACGACCGTGGCATGTATGTCCTCGACGCCGACCTCCCGACGCCCGGCACCTGGGGCGCGGAGTTCACGACGGCCGCCCCGCGCTCCCCCGCCGAGACGGTCCGCCTGACCTTCCCGGTCCGCGACTCGGTCCCGACCGTCCAGGTCGGGAAGCCCGCTCCGGCCTCGAAATCGCCGACCGCCGCCGACGTCGGTGGGGACCTGACCAGGATCTCGACCGACGCGAAGCCGGATCCGGCCTTCTACGCGACGTCGGTCGCCGCCGCGCTCGCCGCGCACAAGCCCTTCATGGTCGTGTTCGCGACCCCGAAGTTCTGCACCAGCGCCCAGTGCGGGCCGACGCTCGACCATTTCAAGCCGATCGCGGCGGCGCACCCGGAGGTCACGTTCATCAACATCGAGCCGTACAAGCTCAAGTTCGCAAATGGCGGCCTGCAACCGGTCCTCGACGGCCAGGGCCAGCTGCAGGCGACGGATATCACCGACGAATGGGGCCTGCTCTCGGAGCCGTGGGTCTTCGCGGTCGACCGAAGCGGGATCGTGCGCGGGTCGTACGAGGTGACGATCACGCCCGCCGAGCTCGACGCGATCCTGCCGGTCATCACCGCCGGCGGCTGACCGCGCGCGGGGCGCGCTAGGTCGCGTCCTCGAGCCGGACCGCGATCTTGACGCCGTCCTCGGTCCGGTACCAGACGCGGATCGGCTGCGCCGTGGACTGGTGCTCGACGAGGTGACCCGGTGGGAACTGGGCTCCGTTCTCCAAGTCGCCGATCGCGAATTGGACCGACGTCCCGGCCGTCGTGCGGAGCGTGAAACCCTGCACGTCCGTCAGGCCCGTCGCCTGGACCCCGACGATGACGCCGACCATCTGCTCCGCGTCTGCCGGCCCACTCGGATCGGGCCGGCCGCTTCCGCCGAGGAGGATGGCGGCCGCGCCGGCCAGCACGATGACGGCAACGATGGCGATCACGAACAGGTTCCGGGTGCGCGGATCCACCGAGGTCGGTTCGGGCCTCAGCGGGCGCCGGAGCCGGCCCCGATGGCGCCCGTTCCGATGCTGCCCGGGGCCTGGATCGGCGTGCCGTCGGCACAGCCCGGGCAGGCCGCGGGACCCGGCTCGTACGTCGGCAGGTCGAGCTGCCAGAGCGCCCGCAACGGGTAGACGCGGCTCGTCGTCGGCGAGGTGAGGTTCGCCCGGCCACCGCTCCGATCGACCAGCACGAGGCACTCGATGATCTCGCCACCCATCGCCTCGACCGCCGGCACCATCGCCAGCAGCGAGCCGCCGGTCGTCAGGATGTCGTCGACGAGGAGGACCCGCTCGCCCGGGTCGATCCGGAAGCCACGCCTGAACTCGCGGCGGAGCGTCCCGTCGTCACCCCGCACCTCCTCGGCGAAGATGCTGCGGACCCCGAGCTGACGGGCGGTCTCGAAGGCGAGGATGACCCCGCCGGTGGGCGGTCCGGCAACGAGCTCGACGAGTGTCTCCCCATCCGCGCCGCGCCCGTGGGTCGCGAAGAACCCGCACAGCTCGCTCGTCGCGGCCGGGTCCTGGAGGACCTGGAACTTCTCGACGTACGCGTCGCCATGGCGGCCGCTCTTGAGCAGGAAATGGCCGTCGCGGAACGCTCCGGACGAGCGGAACAGCGCCTCGGTCCGCAGGGCGATGGTGTGTCGCAGGGCGGCGTCGAGAGCCGGTCGGACGGTCGTCACGAGATGGAGTCTACGCGGGGTCGGTCATGAAGGCGGCCGGATCGATCCGCCGGACCTCGGCGACCTGGTCGAAGCCGCGGTCGGGGCTGATGATCTCGGTGATCCCCTCGTGGATGCACGTCGCGACGTGGACCAGATCGCGCGCGGACAAGGTCGGATACCTGGCCGCGAGCTCCGGGACGCGACGCATCATCGCCTGCGTGATCGGCAGCACCGGCGCGAAGAAGTCCATGGCGTCGCGGGCCTGGGCCTCGCCCTGGTCCACCCGTCGAACGCTCAGGAACCGATGGAGGATCTCCTGGACGACCTCGACCGAGATGACCCCGTCCAGCTCACCGGTCCCGATGCGTGAGAGGACGCGGCGCGAAGGCTCGCGCAGGGGATGCTCGTCACCGGCCGCGTACATGATCACGGCCGTGTCGATGAAGACCGTCACCAGTCGCCAAGCTGGCTCTTCAGGATCTCCGCCTTCATGACCTCCCAGTCGTCGACCGGTGCGTTCATGGCAAGCAACCGCTTGAGCGCGCGCTGCCGCTTGTCCGGTTCGGCCTCGACGAACGAATCGACCGCCTCCCGGATGACCGATCCGACCGACCGGCCGTCCCGCTCCGCGATCCGCTTCAGCCTGGCGAGCTGCGCCGGCGTGAGCAGCACCTGCGTCCGTTCGGTGAACATGCACATACCATACCATGTGCATCACGCCCTACGGCCGGTATTCGACCCCCTTGGCCGAGGGCCGTTCCGCCTTCGCGGGGAGGGCCGTGCCGATCAGGTCGCGATATGACGTCATCCCCCGGCGCCCGCATGTCTCGGCGAGCTCGTCCACGAGCCGGATCGGCAGTGTCGGGTCGGCGAAGATCGCGGTCCCGACCTGGACCGCGACGGCGCCGACCGCGAGGAAGTCGAGCACGTCCGCCAGCTCGGTCACGCCGCCGATGGCCACGACCGGGATGCGCACGGCCTGCACCACCTCGTAGACGATCCGCAACGCCACGGGCTTGACCGCCGGCCCGCTCAAGCCGCCATAGATGTTGCCGAGCAGCGGTCGCCGACGGTCCGGGGCGACGGCGATCCCCGACAGGGTGTTGATGGCGGTCAGCGCATCGGCGCCGGCGTCCGCGATCGCCCGGGCGATCGGTCGGATGTCGGAAACGTTGGGCGACAGCTTGACCAGCAGGGGCAGGTCGGTCGCGCGACGGACGGCGGCGGTGACCTCGGCCGCAGCGACGGCGTCGATGGCGAACTGGAGCCCGCCCGCACCGACGTTCGGGCACGAGATGTTCAGCTCGATCCCGGCGATCCCGGGCACGCCATCGAGCCGCCGGGTGACCTCGACGTAATCGCGCACCAATTCGCCGGCGACATTGACGAGGACCGGGGTCTTCCACGTCGTCCAGGTCTCGGCGTACTTCTCGATGACGGCGTCGACGCCCGGGTTCTGCAGGCCGATCGAGTTGAGCATCCCGGCCGGCGTCTCGGTCACCCTGGGTGTCGGGTTGCCGATGCGTGCCTTGAGCGTGGTTCCCTTGCAGCAGATGCCGCCGAGCCGATCGACATCGACGACATCGCCGTACTCGACGCCGTAGCCGAACGTGCCCGACGCGACGAGGATCGGGTTCGGCAGGACGAGGCCGCGCCCGAGATCGACCGACAGCTCGACCCGATCGGCGGCGATCCGCTCGGGTGTCGGGGGCGGGGCCGCCTGGGACCGACGCTCGGCCACCGCACTCGTCCCAGCGCCGACCGGACGCTGGCCGCTCACCCGCCGCGCGGCGGGCGGTAAGACCTTTTGGAGCGCCTCCCGAGGCGACACGGTCACCGCCCGCCGCTTGGCACTCATCGGCCGCGGGTCATGCGGCGCTCTCGGCAACCCAGACTCGCGGATCCCCGGCACCCAGGTCGGTGATGCCCGCGTCGATCAGCGCGCCGGCGACGAGCGTGCGGCGATGCGCGGCGAACGTGAGGATGTGGGCGATCACGCCGCCGTAGGTGAACACCTGGGCTGGCTCGCACAGGGCATCGACGAACGTGTCGTCAAGCCGGCCCTGCGCGATGACATCGCGGACATGGGCCAGGTAGGTCGGGCCCTCGACCGCCAGGCGGCGATGCATCGACTCGACTGACTCGTGCTGCTCCACGGACCAATCGTAGTCGCGGCTGGCCATCGCGGCGTTCCACATGGCGAGCTGTCCGACGAGGCGGGACAGGAGCGAGCGAAGGGTCGGGTCGTCATCGACGCCCTCGACCGAGATGACGATCCGCTTGTCAAGCTCCGCGTCATCGAGGCGCCCGGCGCGGGTGATCATCTCGCCGGTCAACCAGATGTGGTGCTCGACCATCTTCGTGAGCAGGTCCATCGGAGTCTCCTTCGAACGGGACGGCAGGCGAAGGCCGCCTGGTGGGTGGAAGTGGACGTCGCTCGGGGCTTCGATCTGCGTCTGCGTCGGCTGGTGGCGCCAGCGGCTCGGGCCCATCCCATACGCCCTCGTGAAGGCTCGCGAGAACGCCTCGTGCGACCCGTAGCCGGCCTCGACCGCGATGTCGAGGATGGTCAGCCCGGTCGTCAGGAGGCGGTAGGCCGCCCGTTCCAGGAGGATCCGTCGCCGGAACGCGCTCGGTGGCTCGCCGGCGACCGACGAGATGATCCGATCGAAGTGGTACCGCGACAGGTACAGGCGCGCCGCCAGCTCCTCACCGGTCGTCTCATGGTCGTCGAGCGCGTCCGCAAGGACGTCCACGAAGGCGACGAACGTATCGCTGGCTGCGGTCATGACCCGATGATGGCGCGGCGTCGCACGGAGGCGCTTGATCGTCGTTGCTGATTCTCGGGTCGGGCCTCGCTCACCAGCCGCCCTCCCAGGCGATCTCCTCGGCGGCGAACACGGGGCCCTCGCGGCAGACCCGCTGCGGGACGCCGGAGGTGCTCATCACGACGCAGCCGAGGCACGCCCCGACCGCGCAGCCCATGTTCTGTTCCATCGAGACCTGCAGGAACGCTTTCCGCCGTGCCGCCGGCGAGCCGACCGGGTCCCCTCTGCCGGCGCCCCGCTTGCGACCGAGCTTGGCCACCCCGAGCCGCTCCCGACGGCCGGCGGCCAGCCGTGCCAGCGTCGCGAGCATCGCCACCGGACCGCACGCGAACGCCTGATCGGCCCAGCCTTCGTAGGCGCCGACGAGGTCGGTCACGTATCCGTGATGACCGAGGCTCCCGTCGTCGGTCGCCACGATGTACTCGACCTCATCCGGCAGCAAGCTCGAGGGGTAGACCTCGCGCGCCGACGCCGCCCCGAACAGCAACGTGACCTGCCGTCCGTCGCGGATCGCCTCGTCGGCCAGCATCCTGACGCCGGCGATGCCGAGCCCACCGGCGACGAGCAGGAGATGGCGGCTGCGCGGATCGACCTCGAACGGTCGGCCGAGCGGGCCGAGCAGGTCGATCGCGTCGCCGGTGCGCAGACGCGTGAACCAGTCCGTTCCCCGACCGATGACCCGGAAGTGGATCGTCACGATGCCTGTCGCCGGGTCCACGGTGTTGAGCGAGAACGGGCGGCGGAGGATGGTCCCGGAGAAGTCGCCTGGGCGGACGTGGACGAACTGGCCGGCGCGGGACCCCGTCGCGAGGCCCGGGGCGTGGTACGCCTGGAGCCACTGGCCCGGCAGGATCTCCCGACTCTCGACCAGCTCCGCGGCGGCGAGCCGCATCGTCACGCGGTCGGCTCGTCCTCGGCGGCCTCGGGGTCGGCATCCGAAGAGACCTCGGCCGTGGCCGGCTCGGCCGCATCGGCTCCGGTCGCGGCCTCCGCACCCGTACCGTTGGTCGCGTCCGGCAGCTCCGGCGCGACCGCGGGGAACGCCTCGGCGAGCGCGTCGGCGAGATCGCCGAAGACGTCGGTCGGGTCGTAGAACTCGACGAGCTCGTCCGCGCTCGTGAGCGTCCGCCACTCGTCGTCGGCATCCTCCGGGATGACCTCGGCGCGGAACCCGGCGGCCGTCAGCGACAGCCGCTCGTCGTCGTCGTCGACGATGATCATGTCGCCGATGACCGCGACCAGCCCGGCCGACTGCGCCTCGAATTCGTCGAGCAGACGGGCCTCGCTGTGCTGGCTGCGCTCCTGGTATTCGAGCGCGAGGTCGTACAGGCGGCGCGCCGCCGACTCGTCGTCGTCCTCGGTCAACGACGGCGGCTGGCCGGCAGCCCACGAATCGGCCGCAGCGGCGTACGGGTCCTCCCCCAGCGAGACGCCTTCCTCGGGCGAGATGCCCGAGACCTCGAGCAGGTCGCCTTCGGCGGTCGGCTCGGCCGGCATCCCGGCCGCCTCGCGGGCCGCCTCGGCGAAGGCCGCGTAGATGTCGGCCGGGTTGTACAGCTCGATCAGCTCGGAGGCGGATTCGATGACTTCCGTCTCGCTGATCCACTCCCCGGTGAGATCGTCCAGATACCGGCTCCGACTGCGGAACGACAGGTCCGGGGCGATCGACAGGTAGTCGGGCTCGTCGTCGATCAGGGTCAGGCCGCCGAGGACCGCGATGCGGTCCTTGTGGTGATCGAGGAACCGACGGAGCTGCTCGGTGGCCTGGACGATGAAGTCGGAGCGTTCGAGGGCGGCGTCGGCTGCGAGCTCACCGAGCAGGTCGTTGTGGCCCGTATCCATGGTGTGCCTCCCGTTCGGTTCATCGCCTGGTGGTCGTGGTGCTTCGCGTCGGAAACTCATCGGGTCACGGATGGTATTCGAGGTCGGGTCCCATGCGCTCGCGCAGGAACATCGAGTGGTGGCGTTCGAAGATCCATTCGCCGGCCCGGTGACCGAGGGCGCGCGTGGCCTCGTCGGCCTCGAGCCGGTCGAGGGTCGCGTAATCGGGCAGGTCGAGCAGGATGACGTTGTCGAAATCCCAGCCGTGGGCGACGTTGTACCAGCCGATGAAGCGGATGCCGAACTTCTCCTCGTAGTCCTTCACCTGGCGCGGGAAGATCGTGCGCATGAAGAACTTGAAGAACGGGTCGCGGCCGCGGCGAACGGAGAAGTAGGTCGCGAGCACGGGCACGGTCTCGGGATCCTCCTGGTCTGGCTGGGATGGCCGCCATTGTCGCACGGGGGCATGGCCGCGGCGCGCGTCGCCGACCGGCGCCGGCGAGGCGCTGTGCTCAGTTCGACGACGGCCCGTCGTCCGGTGGGCCGTCGGGGCCATCCGGGCCGTGCGGGTCGCGCGGGTCGCCCGGACTCACTTCGTCCTCGAGCTCACCGACCGTCAACGTGCCGCTCGACAGCGGCCGGCGGCGGCCCCGACGGTCGGCCGCCACGAGGCGCAGCAGGAAGATGATCGTCTGGCCGGTGACGAGGAGCAGCCCGATGACCGCGAACAGCAGGATCGTGCTGACCGCGATGGGCCAGTTCCAGGCCACGCTCAGCGGTGTCAGGACGATGAAGATGGCCAGCACGACGACCTGGATCCGGAAGCAGCCGAGACCCGGGCCGCGCTCGGCTTCGAGGTCGTCGCCCTTGTACTGGATCGGCCCGGACTGTCGCGGGCGGCGGGGCGGTGTCGGGTCCGCGCGCAGATCGGTCGGCTGGTCGGTCACGAGGCGGAACGATACGGTAGGCGGCGCCGCGGCGCGCCGATCGCTCAGTCCAGCCGCAGGATGGTCTCCGCGACGCCATCGACGGCGGCTGTGCCGACTGCCACGAAGCCGTTGTGCTCGAGGACCCGCCGCGAGCCGATGTTCCCGTCCGCAACATGGGCGACGAGCGGGCGGTCCGGCATCTCCTCGAGCAGCAGCGCGAGCGCGCGCGTCGCGTACCCGCGTCCCCAATGCTCCCGGCCGATCCAGTAACCCACCTCGTGGCGCTCGCCCTCGACCCAGCAGACGATGGTGCCGACGACGGTCCCGCCCGCCATGATCGCCCTGGCCATGACGGTGCGATCGGCCATGACGGTCGCCCAGTGAGCCATGAACGACACCCGGTCACGCGCCGGGAACGCCGCCATCGCGTTGGCCATGGGGTCGTCCTGGTGGTCGAAGAGGGTGGGCAGGTCGGCCTCTGCGACCGGGCGGAGATGGACGTCCGCGGGCGCGCTCACTCGGCCGATCGAGGCTCCGTGGCCAGCCCTTCGACGACTTCCACGCCCGGCAGGGCGCGCAGGATCGCCGGCGGCGCCACGACCTTCCAGGAACGCGAACCGCCGCCGAGGACGATGCGGTCGCGGGCCATCACCCGGGCGTCGACCCAGATCGGCAGGTCCGCCGGGAGACCGAAGACGGTCACGCCGCCCATCTGCATCCCGGTCAGGACGGCCGTCTCCTCCGCCGGCGCGAACGACGCCTTGCGGGTGCCCAGCCGATCGCGCACGACTCGGTTGACGTCGAGGCGGTAGGGGGCGAGGGTCACGCAGGCGGCAAAGCGCGGCGGGTCGCTCTTGCCGATCACGACGATGGTGTTCGCCGAATCCTCCGGATCGAAGCCGTACGCGGCGCAGAAGGCGGCGGTATCGGCCAGCGCCGGGTCGCAGGCGAAGAGCTCGTACGGCACGCCAAGGTCACGGACCTGGGCGTCCAGCCATGCCCGACCGTCGTCGTCGCTCACGGCAGGGAGGCTACCATCACGCGATGATCGACGGCTCCTCCAGCCGATGACGGACGGCCCGGTCCCGCCCGAACGTGCCGACCTCGCTGCGTACATGGCGCGGTTCGACTGGCATCCCGAGCCCGAGCTGATCGGCTACCGACACGGGGACGCGTCGCGTGACGCGTTGCAGCGTCTCGGTGCGGACACGTGGGCGGTCGCGCTCGATTTCCTCTACGACCACGCCACCGAACGGGCGATGGGCGACCCGGCGCCGTACGCGGCGCTGCGGGCGTCGTTCTTCGGCGCCACCGGCGGACCGGCTGCCGCGCCGGTCTCCCCCACTCCGATCGCCGAGGTCCTGGCCGAGTTCCGCGAGCGGCTCGCGGGCGGACAGATGAATGCGCAGCACCCCCGCCAGTTCGGCTACTTCACGCCGCCGCCGCTGCCGGTGTCGATGATGGGCGAGCTGCTGGCCCAGATGACGAACCAGGGCGTGGACGTCTGGCACGCCGGACCGCTGGCAACCTTCGTCGAGGAGGAGGTCGTGCGCTGGCTGTGCGATCTCGTCGGCTTTGGGCCCGACTCGTTCGGGCTGCTGACGTCGGGCGGCGTGATGGCCAACTTCATGGGCATGGCCCTGGCCCGCGACGTCCACCTCGGCCGACTGCTCGGGATGGGACGGCCGCCGCGCGGAGCGCTGCTCGAGGGAGTTCGCGTGTACGGCTCGGATCAGGGTCACTTCTCGATCGCACGCGCGCTCGACCTGCTCGGGTTCCCGCCCGAGACGCTCATGGTCGTCCCCTCCGACGATCGATTCCGGCTTCGCGGCGCCCCGGTGGCGGCAGCCGTGGCACGGGACCGCGCCGCGGGACTCGTGCCGTTCGCCATCGCGGGCGTCGCCGGGTCGACCAACACCGGCTCGGTCGACGCGGTCGGCGAATTGGCCGATGTCGCCGTGTCCGAGGGGCTGTGGCTCCATGTCGACGCCGCCTACGGGGGCGCCGCGCGCCTGTCCGCCCGCGATGCCGGGCGAGTGGCGGACCTCGACCGCGCAGACTCGGTCACGGTCGATCCGCACAAGTGGTTCTTCCAGGCGTACGACATCGGCGGGCTGCTCGTGCGCGACGGCGCGCATCTCGGGCAGGTCTTCGGTGGCCGCGCGCCCGAGTACTACCGCGGCGGCGAGACGCCGGCCGGGGCCGAGTCCGAGCCGGAAGGCGCCGGGTCGGAGCCATCCGGGGCCGACGACCATGAGGACCCGGCCGGCCAGCTCAACTTCTACAAGCTGAGCTTCGAGGGGACGCGCCGCTGGCGGGCGCTCAAGCTGTGGATGTCATGGAAGCACCTCGGCACGGACGGGTTCGCCCGTCTCATCGAGGCGAACGACGACCTGGCGGCCCACCTGGCGAGGCGCTGTGCGGAGGCAGACGACCTCGAGGCGCTTCCCGAGGTGCCCGACCTGTCGGTCGTCTGCTTCCGGCACCTGCCCGGCGGGCGCGACGCGGCGCTCGCCCTGCCGGCGGCCGACCTCGACGCCCACCAGGATCGACTCCAGCGCGATCTCGAGCTCTCCGGCGACGGCTGGCTGACCACGACGCGGGTGCGCGGCGCGACGTGGCTGCGCGCCGGGATCGTCAACTACCTCGCGACCGAGGACGACATCGACCGCCTGCTCGCGACCCTGCGGCGGCTGGCGGCGAGCGGACACTGACCTGATCGCGTCGGTCCGTGTCGAGCTCCCAGGCCGCGGTCAGGCGATCGGGCGCTCGTAGATCGCGAGCTGCCAGATGAGCGTCGTCCGATCCGAGCGCTTGACCAGGCCGTGCTCGGCAAGGACCGCCTCGACCTCGCTCGTCGGGTGGACGAAGGCACGAAACGATGAACGCGAGATGCGGAGTCGTGCGTTCAGGAATGCCACGCCGGCCCGCCCGAGCCATGAGTCACGTGGGTAGACGATCCCGTAGCGGCGACGGGCCAGGGTGGCCGATCGGCCGACGAGTGCAGGCATGTCGGCGTAGCAGCAGATGACCCGATCGAGGGAAACGAGGTCGGCCGCGTCGAGGCCGGGCGCGATCGCCACGAAATCGCCCGGAATGTAGCGAACCCGATCGGCATGGCCCTGCCGTTGTGCCTCCCCGCGAGCGACCGCGAGATAGGCCCGCGATGCGTCGACATCGACTGCGGCTGAGGCCCCGGACCGCAACAGTTCGTGGTGGACCGCACCCACGCCGCCGCCGATGTCGAGGACGGTCTGCCCGTAGACACCCCCCGCGGCCAGGCCATCGATCAACGCGCGGGTCAGGCCCGTGGGCCCCTGTCGACGGTAGGCGCGAAGATGCTTTGCCGCATGGCGGGCATCGAACTGGCGATCGAACGCTGGGTCCTCGCGTGAGCAGCAGTCCATCTGTTGCTGATGCTAGCAGCGGTGGTGCCGAGCCACGAGACGCCCGCGACTGTCAGCCGAACGCGTCGCGAAGGGACGCGGCACCTCGATCGCCAGGCGGCGGATCGTCTCGCAGCCCGGAAGAGCATGTCTCGTCGGGTCACGAAGCCATCGGCCGCTGCGTCGAGGTCCGGAACCCGATCCTCATCGGGGCCGGGTGCGGGCCGCCATCCCGTCCTTGAAGCGGAACCACTCACCGGCGATCGGCAGGAACCACGGCCGTCCCTCGTACGGGGCCGGCACGAGCGGGAACTTCAATCTGGTGAGCACCGGCGCCTCGCCGCCCGCCAGCCACGCCCCCATGGCCGTGCCGAGGTGCGTCATCAGGGCGACGCCGGTCCCGCAACATCCCATCGCGTAGGCGATGCCGTCCGGCGTCCGGCCGGCGTGTGGCATGCGGTCGAAGGTGAACCCGACGTTGCCACCCCAGGCGTAGTCGATACGACGTCCCGCCATCTGCGGATGGACCGCCAGCAGGCCGCGGTGAAGGATGGCCGCCGTCCGCTCGACCGACGAGGGCATGAAGCTGGCCCGTCCGCCGAAGACCATCCGCCGGTCGGCCGAGATGTGCCAGTAGTACAGGAAGTTCTTCGTGTCGAAGAACGCCCGCCCCCTGGGCGAGATGTCCGCGACCAGCTCCTCCGGGAGTGGCTCGCTGGCGATGATGTAGCTGCCGATGGGGATGACCCGCCGGCGCAGGGTCGGTGCGACGCCGTCCGTATAGCCGTTCGTGGCGACGAAGACGTCCCGGGCCAGGACCGCACCGCGCTCCGTCTCGACGACGAACCGACCGTTCCCCTGGCGGCGGATCCGGCGAGCGCGGACGCCCTCGTGCAGGTCCGTCCCGGCGCGATGGGCCGCGTCGACCAGCCCGGCGAAGTAGCGGCCCGGGTGCAGCAATCCGCTGTCCGGGACCACGAGCGCCCCGTGGTAGGCATCGGATCCGATCTCCGCGCGCAGCTTCTCGCGCGGGATGACCAGCGTCGCGACACCGACGGTGGCGAGGCTCTCGCGTTGTTGCCGGAGGTCGCGCATGTGCGATGCGGCGAACGCCAGCTCGAGGTGGCCGACCTCACGGAACGAGCAGTCGATCGACTCTTCGGCGATCAGGCGCTTGACGGTCTCGTAGCCGGCGAGCGTGTCCTGATGGAGCGCACGACCCGTGTCCTCGCCGTAGCGCCTGACCAGCTGGCGCGGACCCCACCTGTAGCCCGCGTGGACGATGCCGCCGTTGCGCGTCGAGGCACCGAAGCCCAGCGTTCGAGCCTCGAGCAGGGTGACCGCCGCACCCCGTCGGGCGAGCTCGCGGGCGGCGTTGATGCCCGTGTATCCGCCGCCGACGACCACGACGTCGGCCGTGTCCGGCAGCGCGCGCCCCGATCGATCGGGCAACGACGGCATCGTCGCGCTCCACAGCGAGCGGCGTTCGAAGTCCCTGTTCATCGCGTCGCCCGGCATCGGGGCATCGTAGCCACTGGACGGCCGACGCGAGCATCCGCCTCTGAACCCTCGTACGCGGGGGCGCCGTCGGGTAGGCTGGTCGCCGATCCCCGGGGAGTCGGAGGTGCGCGTGGGCGGGTTCCGGATCCGCTGGCCGTTCACCATCATCTGGACGGCGATCTGCCTGTGGGCGATCGCCATGATCGCCCAGGGCGCGACGAAGCCCGTGTCGCCCGACTGCCGGGAGTGGTGCGGTCTCGAGGCCGGCCTCGCCGCGATCCTCATCCCGACCGTCATCGTCGTCTGGCTCGCGGTGACGATCGCGGCCGCCTGGATCTGGACGCGCGCCACCAGGGTCCGCTGCTCGCGCTGCCGGTACATCGTCGAGCCGCCGGTCAGGTTCTGTCCGAACTGCGGCCACGACCTGCTCCGGGACGTCTAGGGTGCGCGCCACCCGCGGTCAGTCGCCCGGCGCCTCGTAGGCGAGCCGCCCGCCGGCGAAGGTCACGAGGACGAGGCCGGCCAGATCCATGCCGAGCAGCGGCGTGTTCTTGCCGCGTGATGCGAGCGACTCGGTGGTCACGGTCCAGCGCTCGGAGCGGTCGAAGACGACGAGATCGGCCGGCGCCCCCTCGACGAGCCCGACCGAACCGGCACGCCGCGACCGCGCCCCGAGCACCCGGGCCGGACCGGTCGTCAACGCCTCGATGGCACGCGCTAGCGGAAGCCGGCCGGCGTCGACCGCCGCCAGGAGCACGCCGAGCGCCGTTTCGAGCCCGCTGATCCCGTTCGCCGCGACCCCGAACTCGACCGCCTTGTCCACCTCGCTGTGGGGCGCGTGGTCGGTGGCCACCGCATCGGCCGTGCCGTCCAGCAGCGCTGCGAGGCAGGCGGCCGCGTCCTCGGGCGCGCGGAGCGGAGGGTTCACCCGCAGCGACGACGCGAACGGGCCGGCCACGATCGCGTCGTCCGACCATGGGTCGCCGTCGACATCCCAGGCCCAGCGTCGCGCGCCGGCGACCCACTCATCGGACAGCGCGAGATGATGCGGCGTGACATCGCAGGTCACCGGCATCCCCGCGGTCTTCGCGCGTCGGACGAGCTCGAGCGCGCCGGTCGTGGACAGGTGCGTCAGGTGCAATCGGGCTCCGGGCACGTCACCGATGACATCGGCCAGGATGGCCAGATCCCGCGCGACCGCCATCTCCTCGGCCGCCGCGGGCCATCCGCGCAGGCCGAGGACCGTGGCCACCAAGCCATCGTTCGCCTCGGCGCCGACCGTGAGCGACGGCTCCTCGGCGTGATCGACGATGGGCAGCCCGAGCGCACCGGCATACGCCAGCGCCGCCCGCAGGATCGTGGCCGAGCGCACCGGCGACCCGTCGTCGGAGAACCCGACGACGCCCGCGTCGGCCAGCTCGCCGAGTGCCGCCAGCTGGTCGCCCGCTCGTCCGGCCGTCACCGCCCCGTGGGCCAGCAGCTCGACCGGCGACCCGGAGGCCGTGGCGGCGGCGCGGATCTGGGCGAGCACGCCCGGCTCGTCGAGCACGGGCGTGGTGTTGGGCATCGCGCAGACCGTGCCGAACCCGCCATGGGCGGCGGCCGCGAGCCCGCTCGCGACGGTTTCGGCATCCTCGTTCCCGGGCTCTCGGAGATGGACGTGCAGATCCACGAAGCCCGGAGCCACGACGACGCCTTCCGGCCCGATCCCGTCGGCATCCGCGCCGGACAGCCAGGTCACGGCGGTCAGGATCCCGTCCTCGACGACGATGTCGCCCGGGCCCTCACGCCCCGACGCGGGGTCCACGAGCCACGCCCGGCTGATCTCGAGATCGGGTCCGGGATCGGTCACGCGGCCTCGCCCCGGTGGGTGCCGGCCAGCAGATAGAGGATCGCCATCCGGACCGCGACCCCGTTCGTGACCTGATCGGTGATGACCGACTGGGCACCGGCCGCGACGTCCGCGGCGATCTCGACCCCCTCGTTCATCGGTCCCGGGTGCATCACGAGGGCCCCGGGCCGTGCGAGCGCGAGGCGCTCGCTGGTCAGCCCGTAGCGTGCCGCGTACTCGCGCAGCGAGGGCAGGAGCCCGGCCGCCATCCGTTCCCGCTGGATGCGCAGGGCCATGACCACATCCGCGTCGCGCAGCGCCTCGTCCACGGAGCTCGTGACGTGGAAGCGTCGACCGGCGGCCGCCCCGCGACCGGCCCATGCCTCGAACCCGCGAAGCAGGGTCGCCGGTCCGCACAGCCACAGGTCGGCGCCGGCCGCGGTCAGCGTCCAGATGTTGGACCGTGCCACGCGCGAGTGCAGGAGATCGCCGAGGATCACGACCTTGCGGCCCGTCAGCGAACCCCCGGGCAGATGCTCGCGCATGGTGTACAGGTCGAGCAGCGCCTGGGTCGGATGCGCATGCCAGCCGTCGCCGCCGTTGAGCACGGAGCCCCCGAACACCTCCGCCGCGAGATACGGAGCTCCCGAGATCGAATGACGCATCACGAGCATCTGCGCCCCGAGCGCCTCGACGGTGCGCACCGTGTCGATGAGCGATTCGCCCTTCGACACGCTGGAGCTCGCCGCCGCGATGTTGACGACGTCGGCCGACAGGTTCTTGGCCGCCACCTCGAATGAGACGCGCGTTCGTGTCGAGGCCTCGTAGAACAGGATCGTGACCTGCCGGCCGCGCAACGCCGGGACTTTGGCGATCGGGCGGGCGAGGACCTCGCGCATCGCGTCGGTGGTGCGCATGACGAGATCCAGATCGGCGTCGGTCAGGCCATCGACGTCGAGCAGGTGCCGATGGCGCCAGGCGACCGGCTGCGTCTCGGGCGCGACATCGACCGAGGGGACGCCGGGACCCGACCCGGCACGTGCGCCGTGGGCAGCGTCCGCTTCGATCCTGAGGCTCAACCGACGGGCTCGGCGGCCGGTTCGACGACCATGCGCTCGATCTCGACGCCGTCCTCGCCGTCGATCTCCTCGAGATGCACCCGGACGAGCTCCTCGCGCGACGTCGGGACGTTCTTGCCGACATGATCCGCGCGGATGGGCAGCTCGCGATGCCCGCGGTCGACGAGCACGGCCAGGCGTATCGCCTGGGGCCGGCCGAAGTCGACGAGGGCATCCATCGCCGCCCGGATCGTCCGGCCGGTGTAGAGCACATCGTCGACGAGGACGATCGTGTGACCGTCGATGCCGGACGGCAGCGCCGTGCCCTTGACGACCGGTTGCTGGGCGACCATCGAGAGATCGTCGCGGTAGAACGTGATGTCGAGCGCCCCGACCGGGATCTCGACACCTTCGTTCTCCTCGATGGCGGCGGCGATCCGGCGGGCGAGCGGCACGCCGCGACGCTGGATGCCGATGAGCAGCAGGCCGTCCGTCCCGGCCTGCTTCTCGACGATCTCGTGGGACAGGCGGATCGTCGCGCGGCGGATCTCGTCCGCAGTCATGATCTGACGACCGCTCATCGCTCCTTCCTGGGCCTCACCGGGCCTCCCTGGCGGCCTCACGGGGCCGTGGCTGAAGGGACAGCGGAAGGATACCGCGGGTCAGCCCCGGTCAGTAGACGTAGACCGTCACCGTGGTCGTGCCCGCCCACGATGGGCAACCACAGATCTGGAAGAAGTCGGGGCGATAGAGATCGACGACCCGCGACGGCTTCTGCGGCCCATAGTCGTTGACGACGCGTTCGATGCACCCGCCCTTCCCGCAGATGACCACGAAGGTGCCCCGCGGCAGACGCATCGCGGTCGTACCGTTGTCATAGAAGGTCGCGCCGCCGGTCAACGTGTAGCGCGACGGCTTCCGGATGGTGGCCGCATTCGCATCGCGGCTGGTCGAGCGCGGCTCGCTCCATGAAGGCCCCGTCGACGGCCGGGCCGGGTTCGACGATGGGCGTCCGGGCGGTGATCGCGCCGTCCGACACGTGGGCGCCATCGAGCGGATCGATCGAGATCGTCGATGGCTGATCGTTCGCGAGGGTGTCGAGTCGGTGGAACGCGCCGGCCGGGATCGGCTCGATGGGGCTGGGTACCCGCGAACCGGCAAGTCCCGGAAGCGCGACCATGGCGAGGGCCGCGGTGAGCACCGACCCTACGACCAACCTGCTGGGTCGCACGAGACACAGACCATACGCCGGATCGGGCAGGAATGCACGCCGGCACGCGAATCGTCGCGCCCATGTCAACCTATGCCGCGGCCGAGGATCGTCGCGCCGACGTGCCCGCCTGTCAGTGGATGACGACGACGCCTTCTACCGGGCCGCTCTCTACGGCGCCGACCGCCTTGTCGGTCCAGGCCACGATCTGGACGCGGCTGCCCTCTCCGCCCTGGCCGGGTGGGGTGGCCCAGGCGAGACGGCCGTTCGCGATCGAGAAGCCGGGGAGTGCGGTGACGTCCTTGGGGGCCCCGTGGACGCGCTCCATCCTGCCGGTCGCGGGATCGACGTGGATGAGGCTGAGCCGCCCGATCGTCGGGTCGCTGGCGTCCGCCAACCACACCGCCAGCCACGTCCCGGTCTCGTCCCAGCGGGCATCGAACTCGGAGATGGCCCCGTCGGCCACGACCTCGCCGTCCCCCGACGTGCCGTCCGGCCCGACTCCGGGCGTGAAGCGGCGGATCACGAGCTTGCCGTTTGCCGGAGCGATCGACAGGCCGTCGGTCGCGAGCCGGACGGTGCCATCCCAGGTCACCGCCCATCCACCGTCGGGGGCCAGCACCGGTCGCCACGTCGCTCCGCTCAGCGGCGCTTCCGTGCCGGTCGTCGGATCGAGCGTGAAGGACTCGGCCGATACCTCGGCCGTCGCGGGCTGCGTCACGACCGGCCGGCTGCCGATGAGGCGACCGCCAGACCACGACGCGAAGACGCTGCTGTGATCGTCCGTGAGCTGCCGGGCTCGCTCGTCACCGACCCGCCAGACGTAGATATCGGGGCCGGACGAGTCGTCCGACGGGCGAGCGCTGAAGGCGAACCACGACCCGTCCGGGGAGTACGCCGCCGCCTCGCCGACGATCTTGACCCCCGACACGATGGCCAGCGTCGCGGCCACGGTCGGGTTCGGGGTCAGGATCGGGGTCGGGCTCGGGCTGGCCGGCGGCGCGCTGGATGCCGGCGGCTTGGTGGACGGGCTGGCGGTCGAGGCCGGGCTGGCGGTCGCGAGGGGGGTCGAGCCGGGCGTGCGACTCGGGAGCGCCGGGGTCGCGGTCACGGTCGGAGTGGCGCTCGGCGCGATCGTCGGCGATCCGCTGGCGGGCGGCGTCGCCGTCGGTTCGGTCGTCGGCAGGGCGATGACGAGGACCGCATCGTCGCCGGCCGCGTCGGTACCGACGACGACCGCCTCGTTGTGGACCGGCGATTTCGAGATGGACTTCGGTCGGATCTTCATCTCGACCCGCTTGGACGCGCCGTCCTTGACCGGGGCGCAGTCGGGCTGCCGCTCGGCCGGGCACACTTCGTCGACCTTGGTCACGTTATACGCGAGCGCGCCGTTCGGCTCGGTCCCGATCCATCCGACCGAGCCCGCGCCGACCGCGATCGGCGTCGGTCCAGGGCCCGTCGTCGACGGGATCGCGGCCACCGGCGGGGTGCTGACCGATGGGCCGTCGGCCGTCGTCGGCGGGCCGCTCAGGAACCCACCCGACAGTGCCGTCGCGCCGATCACGACCGCGATGACGGCCACGCCCGACAGGATGCCGAGGGCCGGTAGCCGGCGGCGGCCACCGCCCGTCTGCCGCGAACCGCCGCGGTGGGCCGTCGATTCGCGTTCGATGGCTGCCGAGGTCCGCGCCCAGAGGTCGCGCGGCGGCACCGGCTGATGGTCGCGCAGACCACGCAGGAGCTGGCGGTCGGCCTCGTAGGCGGAGGCGACCGACCGACACGCCTCGCAGCCGGCGAGATGGTCCTCGAGCCAGGCGGCGTCGGCGGTCTCGAGGGGCGAGTCGAGTCGCTGCGCCGCCAGCGAGCGTGCCCGATCGTGGACGACGACCGATTGGCCGGCGCGCCGCCGAAGCCGGTGCATCCGGCTCATCGGTGGCCCTCGGTGGAGTGCGACGCCGTCGCGTTGGCCTCGGCGTCGGCCTCGGCGGCGCGCTCGGCGGCGAGGGCCTGACGCAGGCTTTCGCGCGCCCGGGTCAGGAGCGCCCGAGCGGCGACGTGGCTTACGCCGAGGGCCTCCGCGAGCTCCACGCCGGTCAGGTCGTGGAGCTCGGCGAGCAGGAGCGCGGCGCGTTGTCGTTCGGGGATGCGCGCGAGCGCGCGCTGCATGTCGCCCGACAGGTGCGCGTCCATCACGAGGCGCTCCGCCGACGGCGCGGATCCGTGCGATTCGCCGGTCCATGGGAAGAACCGGATGATCTTGCGCCGGCGGATCTCGTCGAGGGCCACGCGGTGGGCGATCTGGTACAGCCAGGCGCGGGCGTTCTCCGGCTTCTCGAGCGTCTCGTAGTTCTTGTAGGCCTTGATGAAGGCGTCCTGCGTCAGGTCGGCGGCGAGCTCGGGTTCGCGGAGCATTCGCAACAGGTAGGCGTAGATCTCGCCATGGTGCTTGGCGAACAGTGTCTCGACGAACGCGCCGGCCTCCTCGTGATCCCACGGGCCGCTCATGGCGTCGCCTCGGGAGTGGAGCGGCGCGATGCGGCCGAATGGGCCGCGGAGGGCTTCGAGGGTGGGATCGACGACCACGGGTTCTCCGAGCGGGACGGTCCACGGAGCGCGGTCAGTGGGCGGCGCACGCTCGTTGGCCCAAAGACGGCGGGCCGTGCCGACGTGTGACGGCCCGGGCCCGCGCGATGGCCGCGCGTCACCCCGAGCCGTCCACGCCGGGTTCGGCTCGGCCCAGGAGCTCCTCGACCGCATCCTCAGGCGAGACCGGGTTGACCGGCAGGCCGGTCCCGAGCTCGAGGCCCGCGATCTCGCGCAGGCGCGGGTGGATCTCCCAGTGCCAGTGGTAGGTGGCGTCGACCTGCTCGCGCAGCGGGGCGGTGTGCAGGACCAGGTTGTAGGGTGGGCCGTCGAGGCTGGCCGACAGGCGGGCGAGGACCTGCCGCAGGGCCTCGGCCGTGGCCGACACGTCCGCTGCCGTCGCTCGACCGAAGTCCGACTCGTGACCGCGCGGCACGACCCACACCTCGAACGGCGAGCGCGAGGCGTACGGCGCGAACGCCACGCTGGCGGCATCCTCCCAGACCAGCCGATCCGGCCGGCGCGATTCGTCCCGGACGAGGCGGCAGTACGGGCACTCCCCCTCGCGGATGACGAACCGCGCTGCGCCACCGAGCTCCTCCGCGATCCGATGCGGGATCTGCGGCAGGTCGTACAGGTCGAGGCACAGGTGGTTGGTCCGCGCCCCGGCCTGGGCGCCCCAGTTCTGGACGACCTGGAGGTACTCGGTCTGATCGAGGGCCCTGGCGGCAGCCAGCGCATCGCGGGCTCCGCCGACGAGCGTCTCGATCATCTCGTTGCCGACCGCGTGCAGCGCCCGGTGCTCGCCGGGCGGGGCCACGATCGTCCGCCAGCTCCCCGTCGCGCGCGCCTGGGCCAGGGCCACCTGGGCCAGGCCGCGATCCAGCTCCCGCGCGTCGTCTCCGGTCCCCACGACGTGGAACGCGAAGTCCTTGAGCATCCGGACGCGGGTGCCGTCGCCCTCCGGTGTGGAGCAGTTGGCGCAGCCGAAGAGATGGTCGTCGACCGGCTCGGCGGCGCGTGCGAAGCGATCGCGATGGAACGCGCGGTCGACCACGGTCGCGACCCACCAGCCGGTGATCGGATCCTTGCGCAGCTCGAACAGCCCGGCCGCCACCGCGCTCAGATCCCGGTCAGCGGGGCGCCGAGACCCGCCGCGAGCTCGGTCGCGAACACGACCGCCGCCCGCTCGACCGATGCCGTCGACGGCTGGGCGCGGAGGTCGCCGCGCTCGGCGGCGATCGAGGTCGAGGTGACACCGGGCATCCCGCATGCGTCGATGAGGTCGAAGTCGGCGAGATCGACGGTGACGTTGAGCGCGATCCCGTGGTAGGTCACACCGCGTTCGACGCGGAGCCCGAGGGCGCCGATCTTGCGTGGGTCCGGGCCGTCGGGGTCGCACCAGCATCCGGGGTGCCCGTCGCGCCGTCCGGCAGCCACGCCGAGCGCGGCGCAGGTCGCCACGAGGGCCGCCTCCAGCGCGCGGACGAGCGATCGGACCATCAGCCCGCGCGGTCCGATCGCGAGGATCGGGTAGGCGACCAGCTGGCCCGGACCGTGGTAGGTGACCTCGCCGCCGCGCTCGACGCGGATGACCTCGATCCCGCGTTCGGCCAGCGTCGCGGCATCGGCGCGGATGTGCGCCGCGTCCGCCGTCCGGCCCAGGGTCAGGACGGGCGGGTGCTCGAGCAGCAGGAGCCGGTCGTCGATCCGTCCCTCGGCTCGCTCGGCCACGAGGCGCTTCTGGAGAGCCAGTGCGACGCGATAGTCGACGCGTCCGAGCCATGACGCCGCGATCGGCCCCGGGGCTGGGGTCGACCCGCTGCGCTCGTGATCCAGCGTCTCGATCGCCACGGGGCCACGATAGCAGGATGGGCCCACGCGCCCGGTCTCCGGGATGGGGCGGGGCGTCCATTGGCCGGATCCGCCGCGGCTGCCCCTACGTCCCGATGCCGGCACCGAGCCCGAGGCCCGTGATCGCCAGGAGGCTGCCGAGCCCGATCGCGAGGGCGACCACGAACCCGACCGCCAGCGGCCGCCAGCTCGTCTCGCGCAGCTCGCCGACGTGGATCGACATCCCGACCGCCGCCAGCGCTATGACGATGCAGATCCGCGCCATCGAATCGAGGACGGTCGCCTCGTCGGCATCGATGACGCCGATCGTCCGCAGGGCGGCGAGCGCGAGGAACCCGAGGACGAACAGCGGCAGCGCCCGGCGGACCCCGCGCCGGGCCGAGTCGACCGCGATTTCGCCGCGAGCCGCCCAGGCCGTCGCGATGAGCAGCAGCAGCGGCGCCATGAGCGCGTTGCGGATGAGCTTGACGACGGTCGCGACGTCGAGGGCGTCGGGGCCGTAGGCGGCGCTCGTGGCGATGACCTGGCTCGTGTCGTGGACGGCGACGCCCGCCCACAGGCCGAACGACGGCTGCGGCAGCGCGATCGCGCGGCCGACCGTCGGATAGAGGAACACGGCGAGCGTCCCGAACAGTGTGATCGTCGCGACCGCATAGGCGACTTCGCGCGCACGGGCACCGATGACCGGAGCCGTGGCGACGATCGCGGTGTTGCCGCAGACGGCCGAGCCGACCGCGATCAGGAGCGCGAGCCGGCTCTCGATCCGGACGAGCCGCCCCGCGACGAGGACGACCGCGAACGAGAGGCTCATCGTCACCAGGATGAGACCGGCCGCGGGCAGCCCGATCCGGGCGATCTCGCCGAGACTGAGTCGGGCGCCGAGCAGGACGATGCCGAGTCGGAGCACCCGTTGCGACGCGAACGCCAGCCCTGGCGCGAGCGGTGGCAGTCGTGGTCCGGCGATCGCGGCCACCACGATGCCGAGCAGGAGCGCGACGGTGACCTCGGCGACGATCGAGGGCAGGAAGCCGGTGATGAAGCGAGCGCAGACGGCGACGGCGATCGCGGCAGCGAGCCCCCGAGCGATCGACCGCGCGCTGCGCGCGACCCTCTCGAGGCGGGTCAGGACGGCGCGAGGTTGGGCGCGAGCCCTGGAGCGTGCCGGGTCCCGGCCCGTCCTGGAACAGGATCGTACGGCTCGAAGGTGAACCCGCGAGCATCCTCGGTCCGCCGCACCCGGTGGAATTCGAGCGTGTAGGCGGCGTACGCCTCGTGCGTCAGTGCCGCGGCCTGGGTATGCGCCGGTCGACCCGCCGCGGCGCGCGCCTCGGCTCGGCTGTCCCACAGACAGAACGACAAGCATCCTCCATCCGGCATTGTGGGTCCCTTGAAGTAGTGCACGAAGCCAGGGGCCCCCATCGCCTCCGCGTGGGCCCAGTCGTCGTGGGCGGTCAGCCGGTCCTCGTCGACCCCGGGCCGCCGGGTGGAGCGGAACGCGACCATGTACCACTCGCCGGGGCCGACGTCATCGCCGCAGGCCGCCCAGGTGAACGCGTCAGCAACGGGCAGGCTCGCGTATCGGTCCGAGACCGGGAGCAATCGATCGAAGCAGGGTCGTGACGGATGGCCCATGGCGATGCAGCATAGCGAATACCGCGTCTGATTGCCATACCATGAGACGCATGTCTGCCACGATACGAGATAGAAGTACCGGGTCTCACCGGGTCTCGTCCTCGGCGAGCGCCCCATTGACCTCGCGCGCCGCCTCCTGGAGGAGCCGTCCGGCCCGTGCCCGCCACGCCTCATCGCAGCGGAACGCCGGCCCCAGCAGGGCGATCGCGCCGATGATCCCGTCCTCCCGGAAGAGTGGCGCAGCCATCGCGACCGAGCCCGGGATCAGCTCGCCCTCGCTCGTGGCCATCCCGGTCATCACGATCCCGCCGAGGCTGGCGCGCAGCTCCTCCTCGGTCGGGGTCACCTCGGTGATCCGCATGAGATCCTGGGCAAGGACCTCTTCGAGGACCTCGCGCGGGGCGAACGCGAGCAGCACGCGCCCCGCGGCGCCCGCGTAGAGCGGCGACATCGCCCCGGGCTCGAGGGTCACGCGCAGTGCCTGGTCGCACTCGATCTGGTGCAGGCACACGCTCGAGAGCCCGATCCTCCGGACGACCACGGCGGTCTCTCCGGTGTCATGGGCGAGCATGCGCAGGGCCGCGTCGGCGTGCCGGATGAGCCGCTCGCTGCTGACCGTCGCCCCGCTGCCGATGAGCAGCTTCGGTCCGAGGCGGAACTGGCCACCGTGACGGTCGACGAACCCGAACTCGCCAAGGGTCCGCAGGTAGCGGTAGACCGTCGATAGCGGCATCTCGAGGAGCGAGCTGAGCTCGTCCGCGCGGACCTCGCCGCGATCCGCGACGGTCAGGAGCAGGCGCAGCCCACGGGCGAACGAGGTGTCCTCCGCGGCCTCCTCGGGCGGGCGGTCGCGCGCGGTCGTCATGCAGGGCTCATCGGTCGATTCTCACGAGGCGGGAATCCGGTGGGAGCGGCGATGGTAGCACCGCCGGCCCGCGTCATCTGTCGGATGGTCTCTGTCGGATGGCTTCCTGGACGGACGCAGGTGATTCGTCCGGACCCGCCGGTTCGGATCAAGAAATCGCCGCTGCGCCTCCACATGCCTGGTGTGGGGCTCGACACGTCGAGCTGAGCCGAGGCGTGTACGCTCCCACCGACAGGCTGATGATCGCGCAGCCAGGGAGGTCATGCCGATGACCAGTGCTCGTCGAGGGTCGTTGATCGGGGCCACGTGGCTCATCGGCCTCGGCGTCATCTTCCTCATCCAGCGAGCCGCGGACCTCGGCTGGAGCGAGGCATGGCCGCTCTTCGTGATCCTCGCCGGGGTGGCCGGCCTCATCGGCGTCGTGGTCAATGAACGGTACGAGCTCTCCGGGATCTGGGCGTTCACCTGGCCGATCGCCTGGATCGTCGTCGGTGTCCTGCTCCTGTCCAGCACCACCGGATCGCTCGCGACGGGGCCGGGCGAGGTCATCGCCGAGTACTGGCCGTGGGCGCTGGTGGCGCTAGGGGTCTGGTTCATCATCGGCGCGGTCGTGCCGGCCGGTCGCGGACTGGCCGAGACCCTGGCCATCCCGCTCGCCGGCGCGACTGACGCCAGCGTGCGGATCCAGTTCGGGGCCGGCAACCTGGCGACGCGCCCGGCGGCGCCCGGCAACCTGGTCGATGGGGACTTCGCCGGCGGGGTCATCCACCGACTCATCGGTCCCGGCCGCGTGGAGCTCCAGCAGGACACCCGCTACGGCCTGCCCTGGCTCGAACGCGCGTCGAACTGGACCGTCGGATTGACCGCCGAGGTGCCGCTCGACCTGCGCATCGACGCGGGTGCGAACAAGTCGGTGCTCGACCTGCGCGAGCTCCGCGTCCGGGGCCTGGAGTTGCACACCGGAGCGAGCGACACCCGGGTGCTCCTGCCGCGCGCGGCGGGCATGACCACGGTGCGCGCAGAGGCCGGGGCCGCCTCGCTGACGATCGAGGTCCCGCAGGGGGTCGCGGCCCGGATCCGGACGCGGATGGCGCTGGGCAGCACGCAGGTCGACCAGACACGGTTCCCGCCGACCGCCGGCGGCTTCGAATCCCCGGATTTCATGTCCGCCGCGAACCGGGTCGAGATCGACGCGCAGGGCGGGGTCGGTTCGCTGCGCGTGACCGGCGGCGCCTGACCCTCGCCTGGGTCGGCGCACGGCGTCAGGTCCTGGCGCCCCGCGCGACGGTCAGGCGGCTGACGAGGTCGGTGATCTCGCGCGACGGCTCCACGCCGACCTCCTCGCGGATGACTCGCTGGTAGGTCGTGTACTGGCGCAGTGCGTCGGCCCGATTGCCCTCGGACAGGTAGACCTCGATGAGCTGACGCTGCACGCTCTCCCGCAGCGGCTCGGCGGCCAGCGCGGCGAGGCAGGCTTCGACCGCCAGTCCGAACCGCCCGGTGGCGGCCAGCTGCCCGCACAACCGCTCGAGGGCGTGGAGGCGGAGCTGGTGATAGCGCTCGCGGTCGACGAGGACCCATTCGTCCGACCAGTCGGGGAGGATCTCGTCGGCGCGCACGAGGCCTTCGAACCCCGTCGGGTAGCCGCCGTCCACGGACTCGAGGATCGCGAAGGCGATCCGCCGCAGCTCGTGCGTGTCGACGATGACGTTGCGACGCAGCGAGAGCTGGCCGTCGTCGGCGGCGATGAGGTCGTGGCCCGAGCCGCGGACCCGCCAGATGACGGAGCGCAGGTTCGCCATCGCCCGCACCTCGCGGACATCCGGCCAGAAGGTACCGGCGACATGCGACCGCTGGGTGGGACTCTCGCTCAGCGCGAGATAGGCGACCAATCGTTGCGAACTGATCGGGAGCGAGATGGGCTCGTCGCCACGCCGGAGCGCGAACGCGCCCGTCAACCGGAGGTGATAGGTGGGACCAGGTCCGACTGCCTGCCGTGATGTCGGCGTTGCATCGCGGCGTCCGCCACGCGATCTCACTCGCCGTTCCCCCTTCCCACGCGCGCGGGGGCATCGTACTCCCATGCCGGCGCGGCGGCCCCCGGCGGCCTATCCCGACCCTACTCCGGGCCGGACCACAGGGGCAATCGGCGTGAGTCGGTTGGCGGCAGGCGATGGTCCTGTCGCGCGATGAGATGTTCGTTCCCCGTCCGTGATGCAGGACGCGCGGAGGCTGCGCCTGCGGATGCAGTCAGCATCGCTCGACGCGGTAGCGTCGCGGACGGCCCGTCAGCGGCCCGTCACGCTCGCGTCTTCCGGGCGTGAGGCCGGCGTGATCTCGTCGACCGACGCGGCCGTCAGAGCGGATCGGCAGGCCGCTCGCCCGCGGCAAGCTGGTCCAGCTGCGCCGCCGTGAAGGGCGGGTCGAACAGGAACGGCGATTCCTGGAAGCACCTGAACATGTCGGCGATGAAGTGGATGCGATCGTCGAGATCGGCCCAATCGGCGGCACCGGATCCCCGCCCGCTGTCAGGGGTCGGATCGATCCGGGCGAGGAGGTCGCGGAGCTCGGGCAGCACGATCTCCCGGAGCGACGGCGGGAACTCGGCGCCGAGATCGCTGCCGAGCTGAAGCCGGACCGCCGTCCCGAGATCGATCGACATCAGATGGCGGGTCACGATCCGTCGAACGAGCTGCTGCGTCTCGGCGACGAGCGCGTCGACCGCGACGTCGAGGAGCGATCGTCGCCTCAGGGCGCGGGCGATGAAGAGGCGCAGCCGAACGATCCAGCCTGCATGCGGGAAGAGGGCGTGGATGACGCGATCGCGGACGTCACGGGGATCGACGACCCCCGCGTCGAGCGCCGCGGCGATCTCCGGCTGAAGGCGGATCTGCTCATGGAAGCCGATCTCCAGGTTGGCGAGCAGCACGAGCTGGGCACGCACCGTCGGGTCGGCCTCGAAGCGCGCCCGGTCGTAGTGCGCGAATGCCTGACGCAGATAGCGCTGGCCCGTCGGCGGCTCGCCCGGTCGGAGTCGCTCCACGAACCGGGCGAGCGTGTCCGCGTCGGCCGAGGTATTCGGGCCGCATTCCACCTCGAACCGCGCGAACTCGCGGCCGATCTCCGCGAACACCCGGAGGTTCCCCTCGGCAACGGCCGCGCTCGCTCGATCCAGCGCCGCGCTCGGATCGACGACCTCCCAGACGGACACGAGTGCCGCGTCGAGCGGGATATTCGCGTCGAACCGGCTGGCCTCGGTCGTCACCTGGCTCGCGGCGTCCGCTGCGGCCGGCGACGATCGGAACGCTGCCTCCGTCGCACGCTGGAGATCCTCCTTCCGGATCGTCCGCCCGGCCTGCTTCGAGGCCCAGGTCGCAAACGTGCACCAATTGGCGGTCGGGCCGATCCGCGCCTGCCGCGGCAGCCGACAGGTCGTGGTAGGCCTGCGTGATCCGGAGATTGCGGATGACCGGATCCGCGACGGCGGCCACCCGGTCGATGTCCTCGGGAGTCAAGGTTCAGTCCGGGGCGACGACGGTGAACAGCGGCGCCCCGAGGCCGGCCACGTCGACCTCGATCCCGAGGCCCGGGCCGTCTGGCACGCGTCCGACCCCGCCACTCGACCGCGGCGCGTACCCGGCGATGTGCTCGTTCGTCCAGTCGTTCATGAACGAGACCGCGAACAGCGCCTCCGGCGGCGTCCCGGCGGCGAGGTGCGCCACCGCGGCCGTGACGACGTCGCCGCCCCAGCTGTCCTCGATCATGAGGCGCAGGCCGAGGCTGATCGCAGCGTCGCGCATCAGGCGCGCCGGCAGCAGCCCACCGACGCGGCCGACCTTGAGGTTGATCTGGTCCATCGCGTCCAGGCCCGCGGCACGGACCAGTGTCGGAAGGTCGACGATCACTTCATCGAGTGCCATCGGCAGCGTCGTCATCCGTCGGATCGCGAGGCACTCCTCGAGCGTCGGGCATGGCTGTTCGAGCCTGAAGCGCTCGGAGCCTTCGAGCAGCCGTGCGGCGATGATCGCGTCCTGCCGTCGCCAGCCGCCGTTGGCGTCGCCGATGACCGCGTCTCCGGGACCCGTGGCCGCCAGGATGGCGGCGACCCGCCGGGCGTCCTCCTCGGGCGCTCCGCCCAGCTTGGCCTGGAAGTTCCGGATGCCGAGCGACCGTTCACGCGTCACGAAGTCGGCCATGTCGGACGGGGGCCCAAGGGGGATCGCCACGTAGAGCGGCAGGTCGCGCTGGAGGACCCCGCCGAGGAGCGCCGCAACGGGCTGGGCGACGATCCGGCCGAAGGCGTCCCAGCACGCGACGTCGAGCGCGCTCTTGGCGTACTCGTGACCGCGCAGCCGGCTGTCCAGACGACGGTGGACGTCGGCGATGTTCGTCGCGTCGGCACCGATCAGCGCGGGAGCAAGCTCCCTGAGGGCGACGCGGGCACCCTCGGCGAACGCCGGCAGGTACGTGCTCCCGAGCGGGCAGACCTCGCCGAACCCCTCCGCCCCGCCAAGCGTCGTGATCCGAACGACCGTGCTCGGCAGGCGGTTCACGATCCGCCCGGACGACATGACGTAGTCGCCGTGGGCGTAGGTCAGCTCGTAGCCGAAGGCGTCGATGCGATCGATGGTCCCTGCGGTTCCCTCGGTCATGGCTGCTCCTGACGGGCGATCCCGGGTCGGCTCGGGAGAGGACGATACCGCGCGCCGGCAGGGTCGATCCGTGCGACGCGCCGAACCTCCCGCTATGGTGCGCTGGTGACCACCCAGATCGACCGGATCGTCGTCTTCCGCCGTCTGCACGAGAGCGGCTGCTTCGTCATCCCGAACCCATGGGATGTCGGTAGCGCGCGGACGCTGGTGCGGCTCGGCTTTCGCGCGCTCGCGACGACGAGCGCGGGCTTCGCCTGGACCCTCGGCCGGTCCGACAACGCGGTCACGCTCGACGAGGCACTGGACCATCTCCGGGCCATCGCCGGGAGCGTGGACGTGCCGGTCAACGCGGACTTCGAAGGTGGCTTCGCCATCGAGCCAGAGGGCGTGGCCGCCAACGTGACCCGGGCCGTGGCCACCGGGATCGCCGGCGTCTCGATCGAGGATTCGAGCGGGGACGCCGCCGCGCCGCTGTTCGATCCGGGGCTCGCCGTCGAGCGGATCCGTGCCGCGCGGGCCGCCATCGATGCCAGCGGGACGGGCGTCGTGCTGACCGGCCGGTCCGAAGGCTTCATCGTCGGGCGGCCGGACCTTCCCGAGACGATCCGGCGCCTCGTGGCCTATGCGGAAGCGGGCGCGGACTGCCTCTACGCGCCGGGCCTGCGGACCGCATCCGACATCTCGGACGTCGTCCGTGCCGTCGCCCCACGACCCGTCAACGTCCTCGTCGGCGGCGACTTCACGACCGTCGCCGAGCTGGCCGCCCTCGGCGTCCGGCGGATCAGCGTCGGCGGGGCGCTGGCCCGTGCGGCGTGGGGTGGCTTCCTGCGCGCCGCGACGGAGATCGCGGAGCACGGGACGTTCGCGGGTCTCACCGATGCGGTCCCGTTCGCCGAGCTCGACGGGTCGTTCCGCGAGGGCTGAACCCGGACAACGAGACGGGACCGCCGCGAACGACGGTCCCGTGTCGGGTCTGGAGCGGCGGCCGGACTACGTGGTCGCGGGCCGGGTCCCGAGAACGACGGTCAGCTGCGTGGTCTGGCCGTTGCGGAGGACATCGAGCTTGACCGAGTCACCCGGGGCGTACTGGCTGGTCACCATGTCAAGAGGATGGGTCGCATCGAGGGCCGTCCCGTTGATCTTGGTGATGATGTCGCCTGCCTGGAGTCCGCCCTGGTCGGCCGGGCTACCCGGGACGACCGAGTCCTGGGCGCCGGCGCTGCCGCCGGCCTGACCCAGGGCGTTCGGGTCGAAGCCCCGGCCGCCCTGGCCACCCTGGCCGCCCTGGCCGGTGGTGTCCTGGCTCGTCGCGCCGGCCGACGGGATCCACGCGCCGTTGTCGACGGGCAGCTCGTTGGCCTTCTTGACCGTGGGGTCGATCGTCTCGAAGCGGATGCCGAGGTACGGGCGCGCCAGCGGCTGGCCCGCCGATGCCTGCTTGAGCAGCGGCCGTGCGATGTCGATCGGGATCGCGAAGCCGATCCCCTGGCTGTCGGTCGCGCCGGCCGTGTTGATGCCGATGACCTTGCCGCTCGGGTCGAGCAGCGGGCCGCCGCTGTTGCCAGGGTTGATGGCCGTGTCGGTCTGGATCAGGTTGGTGAGGACGCTCCCGTTCTCGACGGGGATGCTGCGCCCGAGGGCGGAGATGATGCCGCTCGTGACCGAGTCGGTGAAGGTGCCGAGCGGGCTGCCGATGGCGATCGCCTGCTGGCCCACCTGGACGGTCGACGAGTCGCCGATCGGCGCGGTCGGCAGGCCGGTGGCGTCGACCTTGACGATCGCGAGGTCGGTCAGGGTGTCGATGCCGTAGACGGAGGCGTCGAACGAGCGCCCGTCCTTGAGCTTCACGGTCAGCGACGACGGGTCGCCCTCGACGACGTGGTGGTTGGTGAGGATGAGGCCGCTGGCGTCGAAGATGACGCCCGACCCGATCGCGGATCCGGTGCCCGTCTGGCCGGTGGTTGGATCGGTCGAGGTGATGCCGTCGGCTTCGATGGTGACGACGGCCGGGCTGACGGCCTTGACGATGTCGACGAGCGACGACTGGCCGGCGCTGTTCGACACCGGGGCGGTCGTCGCGGTGGAGGCGGTCGTGGTCCCGCCGGCGACGGTCGTGGTGGGTGCCGGATGTCCGGCCGCGGTGACGGCGAGATACGTGCCGCCCGAGGCGAGCAGCGAGGAGGCGAGGACCGCGCTCAGAACGAAGCCGACGCCGACCGGGCGGCGCAGGACGCCCGATGCGCTGCTGCCTTTCGACGCGGCCGGAGCGACGGACTCGCCCTGGGCCATGAAGGTCGAGGGTGTCCAGATCGTCGGCTCGGCGGGTTCCGGTCGCGGCTCACCCTGGGGCGTGAGCGGTGTCAGGGGTTCGTACATTCGAGTTTCCTTCTGCCCGGGCCGATCGCGACGTGCGAGCGCCAGATGCCGGGGCCGTCGGAAGGCATCGTTGATCCCGCTGTCTGAGAGTCTGGTGAGAGAAACAGCTCCCTTGCGATTCCTTAGCCCAGTCTTCGCGACCCCGCCGATCGGCGCATCGGCACCCGGTTGACAAGGGGCCGCGACCGGCCGACCGTGGTCGATGTCAACCGAAGCGCGATCCAGGGACGAGGGCAGTCGCATGGCATCGAACGCGTTCGCGAAGATCGGCGACATCAAGGGCGAGTCGCTCGACAGCAAGCACAAGGACGAGATCGACGTGCTGTCGTGGTCGTGGGGGGTGACCCAGAGCGGCTCCATCGTTCACGGTGGTGGGGGCGGGACGGGCAAGGCCACGTTCCACGACCTGAGCTTCGTCCATCACATCGACAAGGCGACGCCGTTGCTGATGAGGGCCTGCGCGACCGGGACGCACATCCCGGAGGCGACGATCACCGCCCGCAAGAAGGGCAAGGCTCAGCAGGACTACCTCATCGTCAAGATGACGGACGTGCTCGTCACCAGCGTCGTGCACAGCGTCGATGACGGCGGGGCCAGCACCACCGAGAGCGTCAGCCTCGCGTTCGCCAAGGTCGATCTCGAATACAAGCCGCAGAAGCCGGACGGATCGGTCGCCCCGGGGATCCATTTCAAGTACGACATCAAGGCCAACAAGGAAGGCTAGGCACAACGGTCGGATCGCCCGAGGCGACACCCGCGAACACGCCGTCGGCCCGCCGGTTGGCCCGGCTCCGTCGGCTCGCCACCGGCCTGGCGATGGTGGCCATCGCCGAGTGCATCGGGATCATCCTCATCTCCGCGGCCGGCGGCGAACGCTTCCCGGTCAGCCTGGACCTGACGACGATCGGGCTGCTCGGGAGCGTGATCCTCTTCCCGATCATGGGCGACCTGATCATCCAGCGCCGTCCGGTGACCCGGGTCGCGTGGCTGATGATCGCGACCGGCGTCGGGTTGGGCCTCGGTCTTCTCCTGTTCGGGTACGGGATCATCGGGATGCCGCCCGGGCCCGAACGCCCGCTTGCCCTTCAGGCGCTCGTCGTGTCGCAGCTGCTGTTCGTGCCGTCCATCGCGTGTGGCACCGCACTGCTGCTCCCGCTCTTCCCGACTGACCGCCTCATCGGGCCTCGCTGGCGCATCGCCATCGTCATCACGGTGGTCGGGGTCGTCCTGTTCGACCTCGCGGAGCTCCTGCGTCGCGGCGAGCTCGACCCGGTCAGGTACCCCGGCCTCGGGAACCCAGTCGCCGCGCCCGCGGAATGGGCTCCGCTCGTCGACCTCCTGAGCGTCACTGGGCAACGTGCTGGTGACGATCGCGGTCCTCCTCGGGGCGCTGTCCCTCCTGGTTCGATACCGGCGGGCGGACGTCGTCGAAGCCGCGCAGCTCCGCTGGATCGCCCTCGTCGCCGGCCTGGCGGCCGTCGCGTTCGCGCTGTCGAGCGTCCCGTTCGAGCCGGAGAGCGACGTCGCCTTCGGGATCGGCCTCGTGCTGTTGTCACTCACGCCGATCGCGATCGGGATCGCGATCACCCGGTACCGCCTGTTCGAGATCGACCGACTTGATCAACCGGACGCTCGTCTACGGCTCGCTGACGGCGATCCTGGCGGGCGTCTTCACGGCCGCCATCGGCCTCGCCCAGCGCGTGTTCGTCGCCGCCACCGGCGAGAAGTCCGACGCGGCGATCGTGCTGACGACGCTCGTCGTGGCGACGCTGTATGCGCCGCTGCGCAAACGCCTCGAGGCGATCGTCGATCGGCGGTTCAGGTACGACGAGCATCGGTTCGGCGCGTACCGCGACGAGGTGACCCGGGTCCTCAGTGTCATCGAGCCCGGCCGAGCGGCGGAGCGCCTCGCGACCGAGGCCATGCGCGAGCTCGCCGCCACCGGAGCTGCCGTCCTGGACGCCGGCGATCGACCGACGGCCAGCGTCGGGGAGTGGCCGGCTCGACCGGCCGTTCGGCTGGCGATCCCCGGCGGAGGCAGCCGTCTCGCCTGGATCGTCGTCGGTCCGCGCGCCGACGGGCAGGCCCACGACCCACGCTCGATCGCGGAGCTCAAGGAGGTCGCAACCCTGGTCGCAGCCGCGGTTCGAATCCCGGGTGAGCAGAGTCGCTGAAGTCCCACAGCGGCGAACGCCAAGCGCATTGTCAGCGACGAACAGTGCCGGGCGTCGAGGCTTGTGCGTCAGCGGAACAGCAGGATCACGACCGTGAGTGCGAGGATCCCGACGGCGACGACCAGGGCCCCGAGGATCACCTCGATACGCCGGAGTCTCGTGTCAAGGCCCTCGAGCTCGGCGCCGGACGGGACCGAGGGCCCCGTCGGTTGACCTGTATGGGGTTCGGCCGGCTCAGCCGGTTCCGTCAGGCCCATCCGCGCGAGCTGCCTGTCGAGCCGCGGGTCGGGTGGCTGGCGGACCGCTTCACGAGCCATCCGCGACAGCTCGCCTTCGCTCGGCGCCGCCACTGGCTCCGCCTTCGGCGAACGCGGTCGGCTCGAGGCCTTCTCGTCGTCGTCCATCTCGTGCACCCTAGCAGAGCGCCGTCGCGCTCCCGTGGGGCCTCGGCTATCGGGCGAAGGCGTCGAACGGGTTGCGCTGGGTCAGGCGCGTGATCTCGGCCTCGTCGAGCCCCGCGCTCCGCAGCTGGGGCAGGAATCGTTCGGTCAGGTATGTGTACGGCCTGGGCGTCCCGCCACCCGGCTGGGCCGGATCGTACGCGCCTCGGTCCTGGCTCAACAACAGCCGACCGCCGAGCCCGGCAGCGAGCGCACCGACGATCCGCTCCACGAACCAGGTGTCGTCGAAGTCGTCGCTGCCGATCGCGTCGTACTCGATCCAGGCGCCTCGCCGCGCGACCTCCATGTGGAGGCTCGAGCTCGGTTCGGCCTGGGTGTGGATCCAGATGAAGCGGTCCGGAGCCAACCCTGCCGCCTCGATGATGTCGAGCTGGTCGCGCACGACCCGGCCCCGGATCGTATGGCTCCCGATGACGCTATTGGTGGCCTTCGCGGCCCTGGCCGCGGCACGCAGGATCTTCGTCTCGCATGCGGTCATCCCATCATCGCCGGCGCTGAGCTTGATCCACCCCGCCTGGACGCCGCTGCCCGGGATCTCGTCGTCGAGCTCGCCGAGCATCCAGTCGAAAAGGGCGTCCTCGCTGGCCTCGTGGGCCCAGGCCGGGACCCAGGGCTCGCGATAGATCCCCGTCGGGACGACCAGCGGGAACCCGGTCGAAGCCGATACGGCTCGATCGATATCGGCTCGGCGCCCGACGCCGACGGTGCTGCACTCGACGATGGCCGTGACTCCCGCGGCCCGGGCGCGCTCGATCTCGGGGGTCATCAGCGCGATGACGGCGGCGGGGTCGGCCTCGCCGTAGCCGGGCTGGTCCCACGTCCGCAGGTCGACGAAGACATGCTCATGCGGCAGGAGCATGCCGAGCTCATCCGCACTCATCGGTCCCAGCGTCGTCATGATGCGAGCCATCGGCAACAGGGTAGTGAGTCATCGCCGGGATGGGGAGTGGTGCGGTGCGATACGAAGGGATCGAGGGCCGCGTCGCGATCGTGACCGGTGCGAACCATGGCATCGGGGCTGCGACCGCCGAAGCCCTGGCCGGAAATGGCGCCATGGTCCTGGTGAGCTACCTGCGGGTCGAGGATCCGGTCGAGGACGGCGCCCCCGTGGTCTATCGAATGCGTCGTGCCCGCGACGCATCGCACGTCGTCCGCTCGATCCGGGACGCGGGTGGCCGGGCCGAGGCCATCGAAGCGGATCTCCGGGATCTCGCAACGCCGGCCAGGCTGTTCGATGCGGGCGAGGCTGCCTTCGGGCCGGTCGAGATCCTCGTGAACAACGCGACCGGCTGGCGCCAGGACACGTTCAAGCCGGCCGAACACGATCGCCTCGGTCGGCCGCTCCAGGCCCTGTCCGCGTCGACCGCGACCCAGCTGCTCGAGGTCGATGCGCGAGGTTCGGCGCTGATGATCGCCGAGTTCGCCCGGCGCCACGTCGCGCGCGGTGCCGATTGGGGCCGGATCGTCGGCCTCACGTCGGGCGGCGCACTCGGCTTTCCGGAGGAAGTGTCCTACGGTGCCGCCAAGGCCGCACTCGAGAACTACGCGATGTCCGCCGCGCTCGAGCTGGGCGGGTATGGCATCACCTCCAACGTGGTCCACCCGCCGGTCACCGACACCGGCTGGGTGACCGATGCGGTACGGGAATTCGTGGCCGACAGCGCGGACCTCATCCACGTCGCCCGCCCTGAGGACGTGGCGGAGGTGATCGCCTTCCTGTGCTCGGACCACGCCCGGCTGGTCACGGCCAACGTCGTGCACCTGCGATAGGACGCGGGCGCGTGTCGACGACCGACAAGGCCGTCTCCGGCGCGTGGCGCCATCCCGGATTCCGACGACTGTGGATCGCATACACGGTGTCCACGTTCGGGACAGAGGTCAGCAGCCTCGCGATCCCGATGACGGCCATCCTCACCCTCGATGCCGGACCTATCGGGATGGGGATCCTCGGCGCCGCCGCCTCGGCGCCCGCGCTCGTCTTCGGCCTGCTGGCCGGGACATGGGTCGATCGCCTGCGCCGCCGCCGCATCCTGCTCGTCGCCGATCTCGCGCGAGCGGCGTTGCTCGTGTCGGTCCCGATCGCCTTTGCGACGGGGTTCCTCAGCCTGGCTTTCCTGTCGATCATCGCCTTCCTCGCCGGGATCTTCACGGTCTTCTTCGATGTCGCCCACAGTTCGTACCTGCCGTCACTGGTGCGCCAGGACGAGCTTGTCGACGGCAACAGCAAGCTCGAAGTCAGCGAGTCGGTCACGCAGGCGGTCGGCCCGAGCACTGGCGGACTCCTCGTCCAGGTCATCGGTGCGCCGCTGGCCATCGCCGTTGACGCCGTGTCGTTCGCCTTCTCGGCGTTGTTCATCGGGGCGATCGCGACCGTCGAGCCGGTCCCGGAGCGCAGTGAGCCCCGATCGCATGTCCTCACCGAAACCGGCCAGGGCGTGCGGTTCGTGCTTGGCCATCGGCTCCTGCGACCCACGCTGGGCTTTGCCGCGACGACCCAGCTGTGCATGAGCGCCGTGCTCGCGGTCTATCTCCTGTACCTCGCCAACGAGCTGAGGCTGTCGCCGGTCGTCATCGGCATCGTGGGCGTCGCCGCGGCACCGGGCACCATCCTGGGAGCGCTGGTCGCCACGCGCCTGGTCGGCCGTTGGGGCCTGGGTCCCACCATGTCGATCGCAGCGTGGCTGCCGGGGCTCGGCGTCCTGCTGATCGCCACCGCCGGTGCGGTGCCGGCGGTCGCCGTGGCGCTCCTGATGGCGGGCTGGTTCGTCCTGGGACTGGGCTCGATCTACGACATCAGCGAGGTCAGCCTCCGCCAGGCCACGACCCCCGACCGGCTGCTGGGCCGGGTCAACGCGACCCGGCACGTGGCGTTCTACGGGGTCATGCCAATCGGCGCGCTCCTGGGCGGCGTCCTCGGGGCGGCGATCGGCCTGCAACCGACCATCGTGGTCGGTGATGTCGGCCTTCTCCTTGCCCCACTGTGGATCGTGGCCGGCCCGATCCGGCGGCTGTCAGAGCCCCCGGCGCCTGGCTGACGGGACCGGGAGCGTTCTCGCACGCAGGTTGACCGCTGGTTCGAGCGCCCTCAATGCCCGGCGAGCGCGATCGATGCCTTGCGCATCCGCTCGATCACGACCGCGCCGTCGGTCGCCGGGTCGAGCAGATTGGGCTGGACGAGGTCGATGATCACGGTCGGATGCAGGCGGACCTGGACGGGCCGGGCACCGACGAAGGTGATCTCCACGATGAGGCCCTCGATGGTCTCCTCGGAACGCGTCAGATCGAACACGAGGTCGCCCAGCGAATAGAGCACGGGGCTCCCCGCCGACCTGCTCCAGGGCGCCGGTCCAGTGGCTGTGACTACCGAGGACGAGCGTCGCGCCCAGGCCGGCCAGTGCTCCGGGCGTGGGCTTGCTGGCCGGACGAGGCAGCGGCCGTGTATTCGGTGCCCCAATGCGGGAGGACGACGACGACGTCCGCCCCGTCGCCGCGCGCCGCCGCGATGTCGGCGCGGTATCCGGTGGTCACGAGACGAGCGCTGCCCGCACGTTTCGAGGTCGCGTTGTAGGCCGGCCGGATGGCGTCGTAGCCGAGCAACGCGACACGCTGCCCGGCGACGTCGAACCAGGCCGGCAGGCGGGCTGACGCGGCATCCCGGCCGGCACCGACATGGGCGATCCGGAGTTCGTCGAGGTGACGGATCGTCTCGACGACGCCGCCCGGACCCGCGTCCCCGATATGGTTGTTGCCGATCGTGACGACGTCGATGCCCGCATTCGACAGGCCCCCGAGGAGCGCGGGGTCGAAGGTGAAGGTGAGTCCATGGGGGTGCCAGCGAAAGGCGTCGGGGGCCGGTCCCTCGAGATTGACCAGTGCAAGATCCGCGTCGCGGAACAACGCACGAACGGCTCCCGCACTGCCGATCCGCCTGACCACCGGCAGCGGACGGCCGGCCCCCGAGCAGCAGCGTCGGCCCGTGATCGCCGCGAAGCCCCCGTCCCATGGATAGTCCGCGCCCTTGCCTCCTCGGACCGTCCGCGCGTAGATCGATCGGTCGAGCATCACGTCGCCGCCGGCGACGAGGGTCCACGTCTTGGCCGCGTCGAACGAAGACGGTCGGGCGCCGGGCGGTGCCGGTACGAGTAACGGCCAGGTGGCGAGGTCCCGAAGACGACCGTTCCCGAACAGGTCGAGCGCCGTCCACCGCGAGGGCGTGCACGTCCGCCGTCACCTCATCAGCCGGGAGCAGGCCGAGTGTTCCGGGGTCGGCGTTGACCGCCGCGCGGATCAGGTCCGGGGTCGACGGAGTCGCTCCAGCGACCGAGCCGGCCACGAGCACGCGCCGATAGACATGGTTCCGTCCGGCCAGCGCGGCCTCGAGTTCAGCACCTGAGATGCTCGGGACCGTCGACCAGAAGCCCACGACCGGCACCAGGGGGATCGGCGCCGGCGTCGGCGCCGGGGTCGGCATCGCGCTCGGGCCCGGCGTCGAGCTCGGCTCCGCCTGAACGCTGCGCACCGCGGTCGCCGGCTGGCTCGGTGCGGTCGTCGACGTCGGCGCGGGGCTCCCACAGGCCATGACGATGGCGGCCACCAGCATCACACCGATCGGTCGCCTGACGATCCGCCACATGCGCATGAGCGCAGCGTAAGGCCGAGCACCGTTCGAGACCGCCTGCCGGCGCCCGATGTCGGCCAGGTGGACCAAGGGCCGTTGAGCGAACCCAAAGGCTGCGATAGTTGACTGGTGATCGCTCAGTGGCGAGTCGTTGGCCGGACCTCGCCCGCAATCTGCTCGGGGATCCGAGCGAACGTGACCTGGCCACCGGGCTTGGAGAGAGCGGTCCCGTGGACGGCGAACCTGGAACCATCCTGACCATCGACGACCTCATCCTGCGACCGTGGCGCCCCGCGGATGCACCCGAGGTGCTTGCCGTCTGCCAGGATCCGGAGATCGCTCGCTGGGTGACGATCCCCCAGCCATTCCTGCCCACCGACGCGGACGCCTTCATCCAGACGGCCTTGACGATGTGGCGAGACGGGACCGGCGCGGCGTTCGCCATCGTCGATGCCGCCACCGATCGCCTGCTCGGAGCCGTGACGCGGTTCGGCCCGGAAGGGCACCAGGCCACATTCGGCCTCTGGCTCGCGCCAGACGCACGGGGTCGCGGTGTGGGCTTCCGGTCCCTTCGACTGGTGGCGGACTGGACGTTCGCCACCACCGCGGCCATCCGCCTGGACACGTTCATCATGGTCGGCAACGAGGCGTCGAATCGAATGGTGGAGCGCGCCGGGTTCCGGCGTGAGGGCGTGCTCCGCGCCTGGGACCTGCATCACGATGGCGTGCCCGTCGATTGCGTGGTCTATTCCCGCATCCGTGGCGACGAGTAGATCCCCGTCGACCATCGTGCCTTATGCCCAGACCCGAGCCTGATCGGGTGTTCGAGTCCGAGCGTCGGGTTCGACACCGACGATGAACGGGCGCTCGCCTCCGGAGCCGGACTGGGGTCTCGCGGCCCGCAGACCGGTCCACTTGGCCCTGTCGCCGCCGGCCATGGCGGCGGACGATGTCCATGACTTGGAGGAAGGGATATGCACGCGAAGCAGGCGTTGGTCGCGGACGTCATGGCCGTCGACCCGATCGTTGTCCACGTCGATGCGTCGCTCGAGGAGGCCGACGTCATCATTCGCTCCACCTACCTCAAGTGCATCCCGGTCGTCGACGGCGATGGCGCACTGGTGGGCATCATCCGTGACGCAGACCTCGTCGCGTACCAATTCGCCCGCTCGCAGCCTTCGGACGAGATGACAGCGCGAAACGAGGCGAAGAACGATGCGCGCCCAGACCACCGCAGCGGTCGCTGACCGGACACCCCGCAGCTTCGTCGTCCGGAGCCGCGGGCACGACCTGATCTCGCAGCCGCTCCTCAACAAGGGCGCAGCCTTCACATCACGCGAGCGCGATGCCTTTGGCCTCCACGGCCTGCTGCCGGCGGGTGTCGCGACGATAGGCGAGCAGGTCGCCCTCGAGCTGGAGCACGTCCGGCGCAAGGCAGATGACCTGGAGCGGTATATCGGACTCGCCGCACTCCAGGACCGCAATGAAACCCTGTTCTATCGACTCCTTGTCGAGAACCTCGAGGAATTCCTCCCGATCGTCTACACCCCGACGGTCGGCCTCGCCTGCCGGCAGTTCAGCCACATCTTTCGGCGTCCTCGCGGCGTCTGGATCACGCCCGATGACCTGGGCCGGATCGACGCCATCCTTCGCTCGGCCGGAGACGACATCCGCCTGATCGTCGTCACCGACAATGAACGCATCCTGGGCCTTGGCGACCTGGGGGCCGGCGGGATGGCGATCCCGGTTGGAAAGCTGGCCCTCTATTCGGCGGCCGCCGGCATCTATCCGGCCCAGACACTGCCCGTCTCGCTCGACGTCGGGACCGACAACAAGGAGCTCCTGGACGATCCGCTCTACGTGGGTCACCGGGCGCCTCGATTGCGCGGCGCGGCGTACGACGCGGTCGTCGAGGCGTTCGTGGGGGCAGTCACCCGCGTCTTCCCGGCGGCCATCCTCCAATGGGAAGACTTCAAGCAGCACAACGCGGTGCGCGTCCTCGACACCTATCGGCACCGCCTGCCGAGCTTCAACGACGACGTCCAGGGGACTGGGGCGGTCGTCCTGGCCGGCCTGCTCGCCGCTCGCCGGGAGCGCGGGGGTCTGACCTCGGACCGGTTCCTGTTCGTGGGCGCAGGCGGGGCGGCCATCGGCATCGCCACCATGCTGCAGCGCGAACTCGTCGCGCAAGGCATGGATCGAGGCGCGGCGTCCGCGGCCATCGTCATGCTCGACAGCCACGGCCTCGTCCACACGGCCCGGCCCGGATTGCCGGACGATCAGCGGCCGTTCGCGGTCGATCCCGTCCGCTTCCTGGAGGCCGGGCTGCAGCCGTCTCAGCTGGTCGACCCGGTCGCCATCGCGCGTGTCACGGGTGCGACCGTCCTCATCGGTGCGACGGCCTGCTCGGGCGCGTTCTCCGAGGCCCTCGTCCGAGAAGTGGCCCTCCACGACCCGGTGCCGATCGTGCTTCCGCTATCGAACCCGGGCGAATGTGCCGAGGCGCGGCCGGAACAGATCCTCGCCTGGACGGGAGGACGAGCCCTGGTCGCCGCGGGCGGCCCAAGCCGCGAGGTCGACGGACCCGCAGGGATGCGCGTGATCGGTCAGGCGAACAACGTCTTCATCTTCCCGGGGATCGGGCTCGGCACGATCGTCGCCGAGACCCGTGAGGTGACCGATGACATGTTCCTTGTCGCGGCCCATGAGCTGGCCGGCATGACGTCGGACCAGAGGCTGAACATGGGCGCGCTCTATCCGCCGATCGCCGATCTGCGAGCCGTCGCGCGCGCGGTCGCCATCGCGGTCGTCCGTGAGGCGCGCGATCGCGGACTCGGGCGCCACGTCACTGACCCAGAGATCGACGAGGCAGTCGACCGCGCGATGTGGTGGCCCGAGTACGCGCTCTACGAGGCGGCCATGACGTTCAGCGACAGCGCCTGACCGACCCGTAGATCGACGAGGCTGTCGATCGCGCGACGTAATGGAGCGAGCACGCTGAACCAGCCCGGCCCGGGCCGGTTAGACGCTAGGCCAGTTGCGGGATGGGCTTCCGGATCAGCTCCGCGAGCCGCTCCCCGTCCGGCTGGACCAGTTCGGCTACGCGCGTCCGGTCGACGTCCGCGACGATGATCTGACCGACCTCCGTCCTCACGACGGTGAAGATGCCCAGGTCCTTCATCCTCCGCGCCTGCGACTGGTTGTCCTCGGTCGGCGTGACGTAGTGCAGCGAACCGGCGCGATATCGATGGATCAGAAAGACCTGGACGAGCGTCATAAGCCGCCGCCTGCGGATCGACGGCGATGTGTTCTGGTCGCGGATCGACAGGATGCTCAGGCCATGGCGATCCAGCATGCTGGCGAAGATCACGCTGGCGAGCATCTCGTCCGATCCGTCCACCACCCGAAGTTCCAGGAGGTCGGATCCGGCGGTATGGGGCCGCAGCTCGACGCGGATCTTCCCCGGCCGATCCCAGTGGTCCGCCCATGCCGCAAGCCACTCCTCCAGCAACCTGGTCGGAACCTCGGTCTGGACGAGGTGCTGGTGTTGGGTCGAACCCTTGCCCATCGCCTTCGTGGCCGCGGTCCGCCCGGAAGCGGCCATCAGCGCCGCGTCCAGCCGGTCTCCGCCGACGAGGGATTGCGGTGTGCGGTAGGGGGATTCCAGTAGCCGCAACTTTCGCTGGAGGCGGGCGAGGGCCAGCATCCCATCCTCTCGCAGGGCCGTCCCGAACTCCTCGGCGGCGAGGCCGTCGATCTGGTGGCCTCCGTAGGTGATGAAGTTGAAGACGAAGCCGAGCTTCCCGAGCTCCTCGGGGAAGCGCCGCATCTCGTCATCACTCAGGCCGGTCGTGTCCCAGTTGAACGACGGCGACAGGTTGTACGCCAGCATCTTGTCCGGGTACTCGGCATGGATCGCCTGCGCGAATCGTCGGGCGTCTTCGAGATCCGCCGTCTTCGTCTCCATCCACAGCAGGTCGGCGAAGGGCGCCGCAGCCAGCGACTTGGCGATCGCGTAGTCGATCCCGCCCTGGACCTGGTAGTAGCCGTCCGGAGTCTTGGGCAGCTCTGGATCCCACGCGATCCGGATGCCGAGCGTGTCCGCCTTCGCCCGGATCTCGGAGAACGACGCGCGGCGAGCGAAGGCGCGCCACTCCTCGAGGGTCAGATCGAACCGCTCGCCCTCGTCCATCCGGAGTTCGAGGATCTCGGCGACCGCCTCGCCGTAGGTCTTGAGGCCCGCTTCCTCCTGCCAGATGTCGGAGTACCGGGCATCGATGGCGTCGAGCAAACCGTCGATCGCGGTCTCGACACCGGCCTCGAGAGCCACCCGGGCGCTCTGCTCGATGACCGCCATGAGCCCGACATGCTCGAGCCATGCGGCAGCGCGTCGCCACTCGTCTTCGGGCACCGCGAACAGGAGGTGACCCCGGATCTCCTCCAGCCCGAAGTCATGAAGCGACTTCAGGATCGCGAGGAAGCCGACGCGGTAGCTGGGCAGCTCGGGGTTCGTCGCCCCGAGGATGAACGGCTGGTCTCGCTCGTCGGTGCGGTTGTCAAGGAACGTCGCGGACTCCGCATCGGTCCTCGCGACGACGATGCCCGCCACGCGCATGATGTCGAGCTGGAGGCGCGCGGCGTTGAGCCGCTTGTTCTGCTCGTCCTGGGCGACCAGGACCTTGCCGCTCTGGTGGCCGCACTTCTTGGCGCCCGGCTTCTGGTCCTCGATGTGGTAGCCCGGAACCCCGACCTCGACGAATCGACGGATCAGGTTTCGAACGTGGGCGTCTCCGCCGTGGCCCGTGTCGGCGTCGGCGATGATGAACGGGCGGAAGTCGACTTCCGGCGTCGATCGGCGCGTGTCCTCATCCATGCGGGTGCGGGCGAAATGCTGGTTCTTGTCGGCCGTGAGGAGTGCGCGAACCAGGCCGGCCGCCTCGTCGGGAACCTGGCTGAGGGGGTAGCTCGCAAGGTCGGGACCGGGGTCTTCCGCATGTGACCCTCTGGCCGAGGTCGCCCAACCGCCCAGGTAGATGCCCTCGAGCCCCATCCGCTTCATCACGACGGCCTGGCCGGGTGAATAGGGGCCGAAGGTCGTGATCTGCCCGCCTTGGGCGAAGAGTTCCCGTAGTCGTGCATAGAACCCTTCGGCGGCCGTCCGCGCCACGGCGTAATCAGGCTGGATCGTGCCCTGCTGGGCCGCGACTTCCTGGGCGGTATGGAGACGAACGATCCCGTCGAACCGGGGCCGTGCGAACCATTCGCGGGCGACCGCGACCTGGGTCTCGATCCGATCCCTCGCGGGCATGGGCACCACACTCACTGGATGGTCCTCACTCGTTCGCGTGGTCCCTGAGGCAGTCGTCCGGACATTCGCACTCGGCCCAGAAGCTGTACGGGCGCGTCCGTGGCCCAAGGCGCGAGCCCTGATCGTCGGTGGCCGGATCGAGCACCCACACACGGGCGGGCTCCGGCGATGCGACCGACGTCTGGCCCGGTTGCCGTTGTTCGATCTTGTATTCCATGGCACATCCCTCGTGGCAGCGGCTGGGGGACCACCGTACGGTGCGCCGGTGCCCGCCGTCCAATCGAAAGTTCCATGAAGTATGATCAATGTCACTGATCATTTGGAGTGAAGGGCCGTTCACATGCTGCTCACCCAGGTCGAAGGGTTCATCGAGATCGCCCGGCAGGGGAACATGCGACGCGCGGCGTACGCCCTGTCCATCGGTCAGCCCGCGCTGACCGCCCGGCTCCAGGGCCTTGAAGAGGAACTCGGCGCGGAGCTCTTCCGGCGGACGCATTCGGGCATGGTCCTGACCCCCGCCGGTCGCGCCTTCCTTCCGTATGCCGACCGTGCCATGGAGGCGATCCGCAGCGGCGGGTCGCTCGTGCGCGAACTCGAGCAGGGCGTCATCGGTGAGCTCGCGCTCGCGGTCGCCCCCGCGGTCAGCGCTTATGTCCTGCCGGAGATCCTGGTCCGGTTCACCGAGAGACACCCCGATGTTCGCCTGCTCGTGCGGACCGGCCATTCGGAGGAGATCGTGGACCTCGTGGCCCGCGGTCAGGTCGAACTCGGGATCGTCAGGCAGATCCGCGACGCCCGCGTGCGCAGCCGTCCGCTGTTCGAGGATGAACTCATCCTCGTCGCCCGGCCGGACCACCCGTTCGCATTGGCCGGGACGGTCGATGTTTCAGAGATCAGCCACGCCCAGCTCATCCTGTTCGATCGGACGTCGAGCTACTACGACGTGACGAACGCGTTGTTCCGGGTCGCCGGCGTGATCCCGCGCGGCGTCACGGAGGTCGACAACATCGAGGCGGCCAAGCGGATGGTCGAGCGCGGGCTTGGCGTCGCCCTGCTCCCCGGGACGGCGGTCGCCGATGCGCTGTCCGCCGGCTTGCTCCGGGAGATCGACCTCGCCGGCACGACGACGATCCGGCGCCGGATCGTGGCTGTCGAGCGGCTCGGTGCCGGCCCCGCGTCGCCGTTCCTCGATACCCTGTCGGCACTCCTCGACCGGATCCCGGAGCTCATCCCACGTGCGTTGCCCGTCGTCGCCGCCGGGTGAGACGAGTCATGTCGGTCTCATTCGCGAGCCTCCCTGCCCGGCGAGCTCCGACCACGGACACCCGCCCACGTTCGGACTCGGCCCGTCCCGCTCGGAGACTTCTGAGGCGGTCGAACTCCAGCCGGGTCGACCGAAGGGCCGGCTCGGTCGTGTCCGGCCGTGGCTTGAGTGGATCCAGCTCCTCGGCTCGATGACGATGGAGAACGGACTCGTCAGGGCTCGATGGCGATCGAGTCGATGACTCCCTGGAGCGCAGCCCCGTCCACCGATGACGCCATCACCGGCGACCCGGCATCGATGACGATCGGCGTGCCGTCGACGTCGACGACCCATAGCCGATCGAGCTCGCCGGGCCCGAGCGCGTAGCGGACGCCACGAGCCAAGCTCCACAAATACCGGCGCGGCTTCTCGGAGCTGGCACGCATGTCCTCCTGGTCCGGGAAGGGTGAGCAGCCTGTCGGGCTCAGCTAAGATACTAGAATACTAGTTGAGGTCAGCCGTGAAACCCTTGGACGGGCGGGTCGCGTTGGTCAGCGGTGGCAGTCGGGGGATCGGCCTCGCCGCGGCGAAGGCACTCGGACGTGATGGCGCGCTCGTCACGATCTCCAGCTCCCGCCGGGAGCACCTTGATGCGGGGGCGGCCGAGCTGGCGGAGTCTGGCATCAGCGTCGACGCGATCCTCGCCGACGTATCGCTCCCGGATGACGCGGACCGCCTCGTCGACCAGGTCGGGAGCAGGTACGACGGCATCGACATCCTCGTGAACGCCGCCGGCATCCAGCGCTACGGAACCGTGGACGAGACCGACGAGCAGACCTGGGACGAGGTCATGGCCGTCAACGTGAAGTCCATGTACCTGACCAGCCGCCGCGCGGTCCCTCAGATGCGGCGGAAGGGCGGTGGTTCGATCATCAACGTGTCGTCAGTCCAGGCGTACGTGTCGCAACGCGGCGCAGCCGCCTATGTGACGAGCAAGGGGGCGATCAACGCGCTCACCCGGGCGATGGCCGTCGACCACGCCCACGAGAACATCCGCGTCAACGTGGTGTGCCCGGGCTCGATCGACACGCCGATGCTGCGCTGGTCGGTCGACCTCTTCCGCGGTGACCGCCCACCCGAGGACCTGATCGACGAATGGGGCCGCTCGCACCCGCTCGGGCGCATCGGCCGACCCGAGGAGGTCGGCGACGTCATCGCCTTTCTCGCGGGTCCGGGCGCGAGCTTCATCACGGGCGCCGACATCAAGGTCGATGGGGGCTTGATCGCCCAGGCCGCGGTCGTCCTGCCGGAAACGAGATAGCGAATGCGGGTCGCCCTCGGACAAGTCCCAGCCCTGACGGATGAGTACATCCGGTACGCCCAGCAGCTCGGGGTCCCTAGCATCCACCTGAACACGCCGGCGCTACCCGGAACGGGACGTTGGGAGGCGTCGGATCTGGTTGCCCTGCGGATGCGAGCCGAGGCTGCCGGACTCCGCCTGGAGGCGATCGAGAACGTCCCGAACAGCTTCTACATGGACGCCATGCTCGGCCGTCCCGGCCGCGACGAGGAGATCGAGAACTTCCAGGCGACGATCCGGAACTTCGGAGCGGCCGGCATCGACCTGTTCGGCTTCCACTTCTTTCCCGTCCACGTCTGGCGAACGTCGGAGGGCCCCGACGGCCGAGGGGGCGCGATCGTCACCGGCTTCGACGCGGCCATCGCCACCGACCCCGACCGCCGCAACGACGTGCTGGTCGCCCGCCGCGAGAAGGCGCAGGACGACCCCTTCGTGAAGGGCGCGCACTTCGAGGTCGATCGCGAGCTCGACGACGACGCGATGTGGGCGAACTTCGAGTACTTCATTCGCGCGGTGATCCCGGTGGCCGAGGAGGCGGGCGTTCGCCTGTGCCTTCATCCGGACGATCCACCGGTCCCGACACTCGGCGGCGTGGCCCGCCTGTTCCGCAGCGTAGCGGGGCTGCGACGAGCCCGTGAGATCGCTTCGAGCCGTGCCTTCGCGTTCGACCTGTGCCTCGGCACCGTCTCCGAGATGGGCGGAGCCACCGCGGTACTGGACGCGATCGACACATTCGGACCGTCGGGTGACATCGCGTATCTCCACATGCGCGACGTCAATGGCACCGTTCCGATGTTCCGGGAATGCTTCCTGGGAGAGGGGAACTACGATCCTGCCGAGGTCATCCGACGGTTACACGGGATGGGCTTCGACGGGTTCCTGATCGACGATCACGTTCCGCGCATGCTCGATGACACCGCGTACTGTCACCGCGGACGCGCGCTCGCGGTGGGCTACCTCCAGGGCTTGGTCCAGGCCATCACCGGTGCCCCACCTTGATGCGTGCCGCCGATGCCGCCGCTGAAGCCGACGGGCACGCGGCCGAGGCCAGCGCCGGGGTGGTGACCGGCGAGTCTGACATCCCGGCCCTGGCAACGTCCGACGGACGGATCGGTCGAGCCGTCGATCGCCGCCTGCCGATCGTCCCCCAGATCTATGACGCCTTGCGGGACGCGATCGTGCGGGTTGCCGTTCTCCCGGGCCAGGCCATCTCCGAGACCGAGATGGCAGCGGGTTTCGGGGTCAGTCGGACGCCGATCCGGGAGGCGCTCATCCGCCTGGCCGACGAAGGCCTGATCGATATCTACCCGCAGGCCGGCACCTTCGTCAGCCGGATCGACCTCAGCGCGGTTCGAGAGGCGCAGTTCGTTCGCCAGACGCTCGAGACCGCGGTCGCCATCCAGGCAGCCTCGATCGCGGCGGGCGTCACGGTCTTTGAACCGATCCTGGACCGCCAGGAACGCGCGATCCGCGAACAGGATTTCCCGGAGTTCTTCGCGGCGGACGAGGATCTGCACCGGACGGTCTTCGAGCTGGGCGGCCATGGGCCGACGTGGCGCCTGGTCCAATCGGCCAAGTCGCATCTCGACCGCGTCCGCCAGCTCGAACGGCCGGCGGAGTCGACGCTGCTCGAGATGCTGCGGCAGCACCGTGCGATCGCGACGGCCATCCAGAACGGGGACGCGGCCGGGATCGTCGAGGTGGTCCGCGAGCACTCGACCGTCATCCTGACCCTGGCCCCGGCGATCGCCGCGAGGCACCCGGACCTGTTCCGCGGTTAGCACGGCCAGCCGGTCGAGACGTCCGCCGGCCGATGTCACTCCGTTCCCGACTCAGCCGCCGAGGACGGTCAACGCTGCACCCGACCGGATGCGTCGCCGCCGACCAGTCGATGGACCTCGGCCGTCGAGACATGATTGAAGTCGTCCGGGATGGCGTGCTTGAGGCACGATGCGGCCGTCGCGAAGTCGACGATCGCCTGCTCATCGAACCCGCTCATCAGGCCGTAGATCAGGGCGCCCGCGAACGCATCACCGGCCCCTACGCGATCGACGATCGGCTCGATCTCGTATGTGCGACTAGCCCAGGCCGTCGTCCCGTCGGACAGGATCGCCGCCCAGGTGTTGCTGGACGCCGATCGGCTCCCGCGCAACGTCGTCGCGGCATACCTGAACCCGAACCGCCGGATCAGCTCCTCGGCCGCCCTGGCGTACGCGTCGGCGTCCACCCGACCGGCGACGACGTCAGATCCGCTGGCCTTGACGCCAAAGACGCGTTCGGCGTCCTCCTCGTTTCCGACGAGCACGTCGACGCGATCCATCAGCGGCTCCAGCGCGGTCCGAGTGCCGCCGCTGTCCCGGAGAAGTGGAACCATGCCGCACCAGTGAAGATGGCCGGCCAATCGTAATCCGCCTCGGTGGGCGCCTGGATCGAAGTGTTGGCCCGGTCGTAGATCACCTTTGACGGTCGTTGGGACGCTCCGGTCTCGAGATAGAACAGGCCGAGCCGATCACCGCCGCGCGCCACGCACGTCGTGTCGAGACCATGGCGGCGCAGGAACCCCAGGCAGGCGTCGCCGATGTCCGTGTCGGGCACCCGTGAGACGACCCGCGTCGGTACCCCGAAGTTCACGAGCGAGACACCGGCGTTGGCCTCCGCCCCGGTAAAGCGCACCTCGAACATGTCGGCCTGGATGAGTCGTTGGAACCCGGGGGGATTGAGCCGGAGCAGCAGCTCGCCGTACACGACGGCGAACGGAGCGTCGGTCACGGGGTTGCGACCGCCACGTCGTCGACGAGCTGACGCCACCGTTTGACATCCGACCGAACGGCATCGAACCGTCCTGCGGCGAGGTGCTGCGGGTTGACGAGGGCTTTCCCGACGCCCACCGCGATAGCCCCGGCCCGGAGGTAGGCCGGCGCCGTCTCGAGATCCACGTTGCCGGTCGGCATCAACGGGATGCCGGGCAGTGGGCCGGCCAGATCTGCGAAGTAACCGGGTGTCGCCACCCGACCGGGGAAGACCTTGACCACGTCGGCCCCGGCGCGCCACGCAGCCAGGATCTCCGTCGGAGTGAGTCCGCCGATGAACGCCGCGCAGCGAGCCTGGCGGGCGACGGCGACTACATCCGGCTCGACGGTGGGGCTCACCAGGAAGTCGACGCCGGCCTGGATCGCGGACCTGGCATCCGTGCCGGTGAGGACGGTACCCGCACCGACGCGCATGCCGTCGGCGCGGAATGGTTGCAGGGCGGCGATCGCGTCGATGGCGCCCGGGGTGGTCAGGGTGACCTCGATGAACCGGACCCGACCGCTCAGGAGGATCTCGGCGAGTCGTTCAATGTCGACCGCGTGCCCGGCACGGATGATCGCGATAAGCCGGTCCGTCGCGAGGTCGTCGACGAGCGGGTGCGCCTGCTGCCGGCCGTTCTCGTCCATGTCCCTGCTCATCCATGCCTGCCATCGAACACGCGTTTATCCTTGCAGACTTGTCCCCTCGTGTTTGGGCAGTTCTGGCTCGGCGCGGGTGCGCACGATGTCGCCTGCGGCCCATTCCGCTTCGACGTAGGTCACGACATGTGCATCGGCAGCCGGAGGTGCAATGGCTCGGCACCCACGGCCTTTCCGATCGACGAATCGGGTCGCGCCCGGGTCATCGACCGATGAACCCGAATACCAGTGAGGCTGCGGCTGCGCCAGACTCTGGTCCTCCCGAGCGGGAGTAACTCAGCTGGCAGACCGTCTGCTTCCCAAGTCTGAGCGGCTGAGCGCTGTGGGTGCTCGAGTAGCGGTACCACCAAATCGGCTCAGTTATGCGCTGAAGGTTCCTGCCTGAGGATCGCCCGCTGCTCTTCCTCGACGGCGCCCCTCGTCGATGGCCGGCGGGCTGGAGAGCGGACCATCGGTGTGACGCGGGCCGCCGGAGACGGATCCAGCCGCGTCTCGTCCTCGGCGACGACACGCGCTGCCTCGACCCGAACGAGCCGAATGAGCGCCGTCACATCCGACGGCCGCGCCCCGCCGTTGACGATGCAGACGCGGATCGCCGTCCGACCTCGAAGGACGGTCCTCGCCACGAAGAACGCCCCGCCGAGTTGGATTCGTTCGACGATGGCGCGGTTGAGCGCATCGAGCCTGGCCTCGTCGCCACGCAGCGACGGTGGCACCGCCCGGAAGCAGACGACCGAGAGCGATGGCGGGGCGAGCGCCTCGAGGTCGTGAGCACCGACGGCCTCCGCATGGAGCCGCTCGGCAAGGCGACAGTTCTGGTCGATGAGTCGCTCGATCCGGCGCTTGCCGAGGTCGCGCAGACCGAACCAGATCTTGAGCGCGCGGAAACCACGCGTCTGCTGGAACCCGAGCTCGGCGAAGGAGATCGGGCCTTCGACGCCATCCTCGCCACCATCCGTGCGGAGGTAGGCCGGGACCAGGCTGAACGTGTCGCGCAGCAACGATCGGTCGCGAACCAACGTGACTCCAGCCTCGACGGGGATCTGGAGCCATTTGTGCGGGTCGACAGCCACGCTGTCCGCAAGCGCCAGTCCCGCCAGGGCGTCACGGTAGCGATCGATCAGGATGGCCGGGGCTCCGTAGGCGCCATCGACGTGGAACCAGAGGTCCTGTTGCCGGCAGACCGCGGCGATGCCCTCGAGCGGGTCGATGCTCCCGGTGTTGGTCGAGCCTGCCGACGCCACGACCGCGAGGGGCCGATACCCGGCCCTGCGATCCTCCGCGATCATCGACTCGAGGACAGGGATGCGCATCCTGAAGCTATGGTCGGTGGGCACGATGCGGAGGTTCGCGGAGCCGATCCCGAGCAGCTCGATCGCTTTGCGGATGCACGTATGGCCCTGGTCCGAGACATACACGCGCAGGCGCGGCCCGCCGGCGAGGCCGAGCTCCCGCTCGTCCCATCCCGACCGAGCGTGGCGGGCCGTTGCGAGACCCGTCAGATTGGCCATCGAGCCGCCCGATACGAGGACCCCGCCCGAAGCAGTCGGAAAGCCAACCAGGTCGCGAAACCACTCAAGGACGCGCCGTTCCAGGTGGACGGCCGCGTGGTTCGCGACATCGCAATGCGGGTTCATCGCGGCAGCCAGCGCCTCTCCGAAGACCGCCATGACATTGGCAGGCGAGCAGACCCACGCCCAGAACCGGCCGTGGTTGTTCCCCAGCGGGTACGGCGCGATCTCGTCGCGGAACGCCGCCAGCAGCTGCGCGGGTTCGGCACCGTCATCGGGAAGCGATCCGGAACCCAACATCCTCGCGAGGTCCGGCGGCACCGGGCGATAGACCGGCCGGCCCGGCGACCCGGCGAGCTGGTTGGCCATCAGCTCGACCACCTCCCGCCCGACCAAGCGGATCTGTTCGGCTGTCCACGGCTCGAGGGCTGGGTCGTCGGCAGGCTCCACCACGCGCGGCCGGGAGCGCGGCTCGGCGTCCACCCTCGGAGCGACATCGACAAGGGGGCGTGCCACTGCCATCACTGGATCGCCAGGAGTGCGACGGCGACGAGGGCGACACCGACGCCGACCAGCTCGGCCCGCGCCATCCGTTCGCGCAGGAACAATGCGGCGAGGACCACGGTTACGGCCGGGTACAGGGAGATGAGCACGGTCGTCAGGCCGAGTCGCCCGCCTCCATACGCCATCAGGAGGAGAATCAACGCTGTCGCGTCAAGCAGCCCGACGAGGACCACGAGGCGGCGCAGTCCTCGGGGGGTGACCAGAGGCAGCGAAATGATCCCCGCCAGGAGGGCGAGGATCGCGAGACCCGTGATCCGGGCGAAGGCCGCGACCCAGAAGGGATCGCCCCCGGCGCCGGCCTGCGAAAACGCGATGAACGAGATCGCGAACATCCCGCCGCTTCCGACCGCCAACGGGGCGGCGCGGCGGTTCGCCGCGACCGCTGAGCGTTGCGGCGCCGCGACGAGGATGATGGCACCGAACGCAAGGAGGATACCGATCGCCTGCGGGGGTGCGACGTTCTCGCCGCTCGCGAGACCGACGACCACCGGGATCGACGCTCCCACGACTGCCGCCAGCGGTGAGGCCACGCCCATCGTCCCTCGAGCCAGCGCAAGGTAGAGCAGGCCCGCTGCGGCTGTCTCGGCGGCACCCCCGACGGAGGACCAGGCGAGTGCGTTCGGTTCCGGAATCGTGCTTCCGCTCAAGATCGCTGCAAGCAGGACGAGCGGCAAGCTGGACGCGTACGCCCCGATCAGGATCGTGATGACGTGGGTCCGCCGGGTCGCGAGCCCGCCCGCGACGTCCGCCACGCCGTAGACCAGCGCGCTGCCGAGACCGTAGCCAAGAGCGCTCAGCTGTCCGTCCTCCCGGTTCGGCCGGCGAAGCGTCGGCCCGAGGAAGTCAGCATCGGCGAGAGACGAGGGTCTGCCATCCGGCGATGTCTCAATCGGTGGCGGTCGCCACCCTTCATTTCTCCTGTGAGAGACGACCTCGGCGCCTTTAGGATGGCGACCCGACGAACTGATCGATGGCCAGTTCGCCGCTCAACTTGCGCGCGCCACCTGGCATCGGCCGCCCGGCTGCCACCACCATTACCGTCCTAGCTCCGCCCGAGGCCGACGGGTACTGCTCGGCCGATCGGTGCGTCGTGCCGCGCGGACCCTCCGTCCCAACCGCCTCAAAGCTCGGTGCGGACGCAGTCCTCGTCGGCGCCGCGGAGCCAAGCGACCGTCCGAAGAGACGCCGGGGCGCAGTTATGCGCCGCGCGAGCGCTGTAAGGTGCCGCTAGAATGGCCGAGCGTTCAGGCAGACGCTGTAGCTGAGCGTACGCCGAGCGGGAGTAACTCAGCTGGCAGAGTGTCTGCTTCCCAAGTCTGAGCGCCTCAGCGCTGTGGCTCGCCTCGTGGTGACCCCACCAAATCGTCTCAGTCATACGCTGTAACCGGCGCCCGAAGACCGGTCCCTCTTACCCCACGGATCGCCGATCCACGTCGCCAACAACAGGTGATTGTCGAGCCCGGCCTCGGGCGATCCGAGCCGACCCTGTCAACTCACCCCGAAGCTCCGGGTGATCGTCGGGGCCGGGTTGTAGGTCGCGCTGCCGGCCTGGTCCGCCTTGATCGTGCAGGTCCCGACGGTGAGCAGGTTGATCGTCGTGCCACTGACCGTGCAGACCGTCGGGGTCGTCGAGCTGAGGGTCACGGCCAGGCTCGAGGAGGCGGTCGGGTGGACCGTCAACGGCGACTGGGCGAGGGTCTTGGCAGTGATCGCGGCGAACGTGATCGTCTGGTTGAGCTTGGTGACCACGGAGAAGCTCCGGCTCACCGTGGCGGCCGGGTTGTAGGTCGCGCTGCCGGCCTGGTCCGCCTTGATCGTGCAGGTCCCGACGGTGAGCAGGTTGATCGTCGTGCCACTGACCGTGCAGACCGTCGGGGTCGTCGAGCTGAGCGTCACCGCCAGGCTCGAGGATGCGGTCGGGTTGACCGTCAACGGGGACTGGGCGAGGGCCTTGGTGCCGGGGTTGGCGAAGGTGATCGTCTGACTGGCCTTGCTCACCCCGAAGCTCCGGGTGATCGTCGGGGCCGGGTTGTAGGTCGCGCTGCCGGCCTGGTCCGCCTTGATCGTGCAGGTCCCGACGGTGAGCAGGTTGATCGTCGTGCCACTGACCGTGCAGACCGTCGGGGTCGTCGAGCTGAGGGTCACGGCCAGGCTCGAGGAGGCGGTCGGGTGGACCGTCAACGGCGACTGGGCGAGGGTCTTGGCAGTGATCGCGGCGAACGTGATCGTCTGGTTGAGCTTGGTGACCACGGAGAAGCTCCGGCTCACCGTGGCGGCCGGGTTGTAGGTCGCGCTGCCGGCCTGGTCCGCCTTGATCGTGCAGGTCCCGACGGTGAGCAGGTTGATCGTCGTGCCACTGACCGTGCAGACCGTCGGGGTCGTCGAGCTGAGCGTCACCGCCAGGCTCGAGGATGCGGTCGGGTTGACCGTCAACGGGGACTGGGCGAGGGCCTTGGTGCCGGGGTTGGCGAAGGTGATCGTCTGACTGGCCTTGCTCACCCCGAAGCTCCGGGTGATCGTCGGGGCCGGGTTGTAGGTCGCGCTGCCGGCCTGGTCCGCCTTGATCGTGCAGGTCCCGACGGTGAGCAGGTTGATCGTCGTGCCACTGACCGTGCAGACCGTCGGGGTCGTCGAGCTGAGGGTCACGGCCAGGCTCGAGGAGGCGGTCGGGTGGACCGTCAACGGCGACTGGGCGAGGGTCTTGGCAGTGATCGCGGCGAACGTGATCGTCTGGTTGAGCTTGGTGACCACGGAGAAGCTCCGGCTCACCGTGGCGGCCGGGTTGTAGGTCGCGCTGCCGGCCTGGTCCGCCTTGATCGTGCAGGTCCCGACGGTGAGCAGGTTGATCGTCGTGCCACTGACCGTGCAGACCGTCGGGGTCGTCGAGCTGAGCGTCACCGCCAGGCTCGAGGATGCGGTCGGGTTGACCGTCAACGGGGACTGGGCGAGGGCCTTGGTGCCGGGGTTGGCGAAGGTGATCGTCTGACTGGCCTTGCTCACCCCGAAGCTCCGGGTGATCGTCGGGGCCGGGTTGTAGGTCGCGCTGCCGGCCTGGTCCGCCTTGATCGTGCAGGTCCCGACGGTGAGCAGGTTGATCGTCGTGCCACTGACCGTGCAGACCGTCGGGGTCGTCGAGCTGAGGGTCACGGCCAGGCTCGAGGAGGCGGTCGGGTGGACCGTCAACGGCGACTGGGCGAGGGTCTTGGCAGTGATCGCGGCGAACGTGATCGTCTGGTTGAGCTTGGTGACCGGGCTCACCGTGAGCACGGTGCTGCCGCTGATGGCGCCCTGGGTCGCGCTGATCGTGCTCGTGCCCGGGCTGACGGCATGGGCCAGGCCGGTCGTGGCGCCGATGGTGGCGACCGACGTGGTCGCCGAGGCCCAGCTGACCGACGTCGTCAGGTCGGCGGTCGTGGCGTCGGAGTAGGTGCCGGTCGCCGTGAACTGGCGGTCCGTGCCGGCCACACTGGTCGGGTTGGCCGGGCTGACCGCGATGCTGACGAGGGTTGGCCCTGCCACCCCGGTCACCGTGAGGATTGCCGCCGTCGCGCCGTAGTCAACGCTGCCGCTGTAGCCGATGGGCAACTGCGTCGTGAATATGCCCGTCTCAGACCCGTAGGTCACGATCGTGAATGTCTGCCCCACCGTGGGAACGAACCCATCGACGAAGCGAATCGTCAGGGTTCCCGCCAGGGACGCACTGTCGCCAGCCGTCAACGCCAGCTTCCCGACCGAAGCAACCCCGGCAATCTCGAGTTGGAGTTCGCCGATGGACGTTTGGGTGTATCTGCCGGCCATGTTCAGCGTGGCCCCGGCCGCGACTGTCACGCTGCCGTCGTTGACGACCTGGCCGCTGATGGTGGCCGGGCCGCCGACGCCGTAGTTGATGTCGATGCTGCCGTCGGCGGCGTTGGTGAGCGTCCCCGACGTGATCGCGAGGGTGTCGCCGTAGCCAGCGGAGGTCTCGAGGACGATTCTGCCGTGGTTGCTGAAGCCGGCCGCGCTCGTGAGCGTACTCGGGCCACCGGGGTCGGTGATCCGCAGGGTGTGACCTGCCGGCACGTCGCTCGCGAGCACGTTCGCGCTGCCTTCGAGGATGAAGGTGTCGGGGCTCGCGGCCGGGGCCTCCAGGTCGAGCGTCGCCCCGGACAGGACGAACGGGCTCGGGATCGTGCCGCCGTGGTAGATGAAGGTGGCGCCGGTGACGGGGAACGAGCCGTCGACGGTGAGGGTGCCACCCGCCTGGTCGAAGCTGGGAGCGCCCCCCGCCATCAGCAGGGTCGCCCCACTGTTGATGGTGACGCTGCCGTCGTTGACGACCTGGCCGCTGATGGTGGCCGGGCCGCCGACGCCGTAGTTGATGTCGATGCTGCCGTCGGCGGCGTTGGTGAGCGTCCCCGACGTGATCGCGAGGGTGTCGCCGTAGCCAGCGGAGGTCTCGAGGACGATTCTGCCGTGGTTGCTGAAGCCGGCCGCGCTCGTGAGCGTACTCGGGCCACCGGGGTCGGTGATCCGCAGGGTGTGACCTGCCGGCACGTCGCTCGCGAGCACGTTCGCGCTGCCTTCGAGGATGAAGGTGTCGGGGCTCGCGGCCGGGGCCTCCAGGTCGAGGGTGGCCGCGGACAGGACCACTGCCCCGGTGATCGTGCCGCCGTGGTAGCTGAACGTCGGGCCGGTGACGGGGATGGTGCTGCTGTCGGCGAGGGTGCCACCCGCCTGATCGAACGCCGGGGCACTGCCACTCATGGACATGGTGGCCCCGCTCGCGATCGTGAAGGCGCCGTCGTTGACAACATGGCCGCTCATCGACAGCGTGGCCCCGGCCGCGACCGTCACGCTGCCGTCGTTGACGACCTGGCCGCTGATGGTGGCCGGGCCGCCGACGCCGTAGTTGATGTCGATGCTGCCGTCGGCGGCGTTGGTGAGCGTCCCCGACGTGATCGCGAGGGTGTCGCCGTAGCCAGCGGAGGTCTCGAGGACGATTCTGCCGTGGTTGCTGAAGCCGGCCGCGCTCGTGAGCGTACTCGGGCCACCGGGGTCGGTGATCCGCAGGGTGTGACCTGCCGGCACGTCGCTCGCGAGCACGTTCGCGCTGCCTTCGAGGATGAAGGTGTCGGGGCTCGCGGCCGGGGCCTCCAGGTCGAGCGTCGCCCCGGACAGGACGAACGGGCTCGGGATCGTGCCGCCGTGGTAGATGAAGGTGGCGCCGGTGACGGGGAACGAGCCGTCGACGGTGAGGGTGCCACCCGCCTGGTCGAAGCTGGGAGCGCCCCCCGCCATCAGCAGGGTCGCCCCACTGTTGATGGTGACGCTGCCGTCGTTGACGACCTGGCCGCTGATGGTGGCCGGGCCGCCGACGCCGTAGTTGATGTCGATGCTGCCGTCGGCGGCGTTGGTGAGCGTCCCCGACGTGATCGCGAGGGTGTCGCCGTAGCCAGCGGAGGTCTCGAGGACGATTCTGCCGTGGTTGCTGAAGCCGGCCGCGCTCGTGAGCGTACTCGGGCCACCGGGGTCGGTGATCCGCAGGGTGTGACCTGCCGGCACGTCGCTCGCGAGCACGTTCGCGCTGCCTTCGAGGATGAAGGTGTCGGGGCTCGCGGCCGGGGCCTCCAGGTCGAGGGTGGCCGCGGACAGGACCACTGCCCCGGTGATCGTGCCGCCGTGGTAGCTGAACGTCGGGCCGGTGACGGGGATGGTGCTGCTGTCGGCGAGGGTGCCACCCGCCTGATCGAACGCCGGGGCACTGCCACTCATGGACATGGTGGCCCCGCTCGCGATCGTGAAGGCGCCGTCGTTGACAACATGGCCGCTCATCGACAGCGTGGCCCCGGCCGCGACCGTCACGCTGCCGTCGTTGACGACCTGGCCGCTGATGGTGGCCGGGCCGCCGACGCCGTAGTTGATGTCGATGCTGCCGTCGGCGGCGTTGGTGAGCGTCCCCGACGTGATCGCGAGGGTGTCGCCGTAGCCAGCGGAGGTCTCGAGGACGATTCTGCCGTGGTTGCTGAAGCCGGCCGCGCTCGTGAGCGTACTCGGGCCACCGGGGTCGGTGATCCGCAGGGTCGGCTGCTGGATGTTCCCAGAGGCGCCCAGGGTCACGCTACCGGCTGACCCGGCGCCGTTCAGCGTCACCGTGTAGCTTCCGTCCGCGGTGATGCAGACGTCATCTGTCGCTGTGGGCTCACCTGATGGGGTCCACTTGGTCGCATCCGACCAGAGTCCGTCCCCCGCCGAAGCCCAGGTCTTGTTACACGATGGCACCGTCGCCGGGCTCACCGTCAGCACGGTGCTGCCGCTGATGGCGCCCTGGGTCGCGCTGATCGTGCTCGTGCCCGGGCTGACGGCATGGGCCAGGCCGGTCGTGGCGCCGATGGTGGCGACCGACGTGGTCGCCGAGGCCCAGCTGACCGACGTCGTCAGGTCGGCGGTCGTGGCGTCGGAGTAGGTGCCGGTCGCCGTGAACTGGCGGTCCGTGCCGGCCGCGATCGAGGGGTTGGCCGGGGTGACCGCGATGCTGACGAGGGTCGCACTGGTGACCGTCAGCACGGTCGAGCCGCTGACGAGGCCAAGCGTGGCGCTGATGCTGGATGTGCCGATGGCCACGCCGTGCGCCAGGCCCGTCGTGGTGCCGATCGTCGCGACCGAGCTCGTGGCCGACGCCCAGGTGACCGCGCCGGTCAGGTCGAGGTGCGAGCCGTCGGAGTAGGTGCCGGTGGCCGTGAACTGCTGGGTCAGCCCGGCCGCGATCGAGGGGTTGGCCGGGGTGACCGCGATGCTGACTGCAGGGTCGCCGAGGTGACCGTCAGCACGGTCGAGCCGCTGACGAGGCCAAGCGTGGCGCTGATGCTGGATGTGCCGATGGCCACGCCGTGCGCCAGTCCGCCCGCGCTGATCGTCGCGACCGAGCTCGTGGCCGACGCCCAGGTCACGGAGCCGGTCAGGTCCGCGGTCGAAGTGTCGGAGTAGGTGCCGGTGGCCGTGAACTGCTGGGTCGGGCCGGCCGCGATCGAGGGGTTGGCCGGGCTGACCGCGATGCTCTGCAGGGTCGCCGCGGTGACGGTCAGCACGGTCGAGCCGCTGACGAGGCCAAGCGTCGCGCTGATGCTGGATGTGCCGATGGCCACGCCGTGCGCCAGTCCGCCCGCGCTGATCGTCGCGACCGAGCTCGTGGCCGACGCCCAGGTCACGGAGCCGGTCAGGTCGGCCGTCGTGGCGTCGCTGTAGGTGCCGGTGGCCGCTGAACTGCTGGGTCAGCCCGGCCGCGATCGAGGGGTTGGCCGGGCTGACCGCGATGCTCTGCAGGGTCGCCGAGGTGACCGTCAGCACGGTCGAGCCGCTGACGAGGCCCAGCGTGGCGCTGATGCTGGCTCGTGCCGATGGCCACGCCGTGCGCCAGTCCGCCCGCGCTGATCGTCGCGACCGAGCGTCGTGGCCGAGGCCCAGGTGACCGACGCCGGTCAGGTCGGCGGTCGTGGCGTCGGAGTAGGTGCCGGTGGCCGTGAACTGCTGGGTCAGCCCGGCCGCGATCGAGGGGTTGGCCGGGGTGACCGCGATGCTGACGAGGGTCGCACTGGTGACCGTCAGCACGGTCGAGCCGCTGACGAGGCCAAGCGTGGCGCTGATGCTGGATGTGCCGATGGCCACGCCGTGCGCCAGTCCGCCCGCGCTGATCGTCGCGACCGAGCTCGTGGCCGACGCCCAGGTCACGGAGCCGGTCAGGTCGGCCGTCGTGGCGTCGCTGTAGGTGCCGGTCGCGCGTGAACTGCTGGGTCAGCCCGGCCGCGATCGAGGGGTTGGCCGGGCTGACCGCGATGCTCTGCAGGGTCGCCGAGGTGACGCTGCTTATCGTGAGAACGGCCGCTGTCGCTCCGTAAGCCATGCTGCCGCTGACGCCCGCAGGCAACTGCAGTGTGAACGTCCCCGTCGCAGACCCATAGGTCGCGATGGTGAAGGTTTGGCCGTCGGTGGGAACGTAGCCACCGACGAAGTTGACCTTGAGGGCTCCTCCAAGAGAGGCGCCACTGCCCCCCGTTTGGACCAGCTCCGTACCCGCCGCCGCTCCCGCGATGTTGACGTCGAGCTCGCCGGTGGAGGCCTGCGTGTAGCTGCCGCCCATGTTCAGCGTGGCGCCGGCGGCGATCGTGACGCTGCCGTCGTTGACGACCTGGCCGCTGATGGCGATCGGGCCGCCGACGCCGTAGTTGACGGTGACGCTGCCGTCGGCGGCGTTGGTCAGCGCCCCCGCCGTGATCGCGAGCGTGTCGCCATAACCAACGGTCGTGTCGAAGACGATGCTGCCGTGGTTGGTGAAGCCGGCCGCGCTGGTGAGCGTGCTCGGGCCACTGCTGCTGTCGGTGATCCGCAGGGTGTGGCCGGCCGGCACGTTGCTGGCGAGGGTGTTCGCGCCCTCGAGGATGAAGGTGTCCGGACTGGCGGCCGGAGCCGCCAGCTCGAGGGTCGCCCCGGCCAGGACGAACGAGCCGCTGATCGTGCCGCCGTGGTAGATGAACGTGGCGCCGGTGACGGGGAACGAGCCGTTCACGGTGAGGCTGCCGCCGGCCTGGTCGAACGTGGGGGCGCTGCCGCCCATGTTCAGCGTGGCGCCGGCGGCGATCGTGACGCTGCCGTCGTTGACGACCTGGCCGCTGATGGCGATCGGGCCGCCGACGCCGTAGTTGACGGTGACGCTGCCGTCGGCGGCGTTGGTCAGCGCCCCCGCCGTGATCGCGAGCGTGTCGCCATAACCAACGGTCGTGTCGAAGACGATGCTGCCGTGGTTGGTGAAGCCGGCCGCGCTGGTGAGCGTGCTCGGGCCACTGCTGCTGTCGGTGATCCGCAGGGTGTGGCCGGCCGGCACGTTGCTGGCGAGGGTGTTCGCGCCCTCGAGGATGAAGGTGTCCGGACTGGCGGCCGGAGCCGCCAGCTCGAGGGTCGCCCCGGCCAGGACGAACGAGCCGCTGATCGTGCCGCCGTGGTAGATGAACGTGGCGCCGGTGACGGGGATGGCGCTGCTGTCATCCAGGGTGCCGCCGGCCTGGTCGAACGTCGGGGCGCTGCCGGTCATCGACAGGGTCGCGCCGCTCGCGATCGAGAAACTGCCGTCGTTGACGACCTGGCCGCTCACCGACAGGCCCGCCCCGGCGGCGATCGTGACGCTGCCGTCGTTGACGACCTGGCCGCTGATGGCGATCGGGCCGCCGACGCCGTAGTTGACGGTGACGCTGCCGTCGGCGGCGTTGGTCAGCGCCCCCGCCGTGATCGCGAGCGTGTCGCCATAACCAACGGTCGTGTCGAAGACGATGCTGCCGTGGTTGGTGAAGCCGGCCGCGCTGGTGAGCGTGCTCGGGCCACTGCTGCTGTCGGTGATCCGCAGGGTGTGGCCGGCCGGCACGTTGCTGGCGAGGGTGTTCGCGCCCTCGAGGATGAAGGTGTCCGGACTGGCGGCCGGAGCCGCCAGCTCGAGGGTCGCCCCGGCCAGGACGAACGAGCCGCTGATCGTGCCGCCGTGGTAGATGAACGTGGCGCCGGTGACGGGGAACGAGCCGTTCACGGTGAGGCTGCCGCCGGCCTGGTCGAACGTGGGGGCGCTGCCGCCCATGTTCAGCGTGGCGCCGGCGGCGATCGTGACGCTGCCGTCGTTGACGACCTGGCCGCTGATGGCGATCGGGCCGCCGACGCCGTAGTTGACGGTGACGCTGCCGTCGGCGGCGTTGGTCAGCGCCCCCGCCGTGATCGCGAGCGTGTCGCCATAACCAACGGTCGTGTCGAAGACGATGCTGCCGTGGTTGGTGAAGCCGGCCGCGCTGGTGAGCGTGCTCGGGCCACTGCTGCTGTCGGTGATCCGCAGGGTGTGGCCGGCCGGCACGTTGCTGGCGAGGGTGTTCGCGCCCTCGAGGATGAAGGTGTCCGGACTGGCGGCCGGAGCCGCCAGCTCGAGGGTCGCCCCGGCCAGGACGAACGAGCCGCTGATCGTGCCGCCGTGGTAGATGAACGTGGCGCCGGTGACGGGGATGGCGCTGCTGTCATCCAGGGTGCCGCCGGCCTGGTCGAACGTCGGGGCGCTGCCGGTCATCGACAGGGTGGCGCCGCTCGCGATCGAGAAACTGCCGTCGTTGACGACCTGGCCGCTCACCGACAGGCCCGCCCCGGCGGCGATCGTGACGCTGCCGTCGTTGACGACCTGGCCGCTGATGGCGATCGGGCCGCCGACGCCGTAGTTGACGGTGACGCTGCCGTCGGCGGCGTTGGTCAGCGCCCCCGCCGTGATCGCGAGCGTGTCGCCATAACCAACGGTCGTGTCGAAGACGATGCTGCCGTGGTTGGTGAAGCCGGCCGCGCTGGTGAGCGTGCTCGGGCCACTGCTGCTGTCGGTGATCCGCAGGGTCGGCTGGGCGAGATTGCCCGAGGCGCCGAGCGTCACGCTGTTGGCCTCTCCGGAGCCGGTGAGCGTCACCGTGTAGCTGCCATCGGCGGTGATGCAGACGTTGTCCGATGCCGTCGGCACACCCACAGGCGCCCACATCGCCGGATCCGACCAGAGGCCGTCCGTCGCCGTCGCCCAGCTCTTGCTACACGATGGCGCCGCCGCGCTGACGGTCAGCACGGTCGAGCCGCTGACCGACCCGAGCGTGGCGCTGATGCTGCTCGTGCCGACGGCGACGCCGCTGGCCAGGCCGCCCGCGCTGATGGTGGCGGTCGCCGGGGTGGCCGAGGCCCAGGTCACCGAGCCCGTGAGGTCGGCCGTCGTGGCGTCGCTGTAGGTGCCGGTCGCGCTGAACTGCTGGGTCAGCCCGGCCGCGATCGAGGGGTTGGCCGGGCTGACCGCGATGCTCTGCAGGGTCGCTAGCCCGACCGTCTTGCACTGCGAGAACTCGGAGATGTTGCCGTCCGGATCCATCGCGGTCCCGGTGATGACGTCACCATTGGTCAGCGCCGTCGATGGCACGAAGGTGAATGCGCCATTGCCTGTTCCATCGGTCGTCGCGTTGACGGAGCCGAGGAAGGTCTTGCCCTCGCCGAATCCACTGGCATCGCATGCGACGTTGGAGAAGAGCTCCACGCGGTAGGTCTCGCTCGGGACGCTGTTGAGCGTGCCGGAGATGCTCGTGGGAGTCGCCTCGGTGAGAACCGGGAAGTTCTGCAGGTTGTTGGGGCCGGCATCAGCATCGCCTGCGTCGTTGGCCGTGACCCCGTCGAAGCCCAGATTGATTCCCAGAGAATCATTTGCTGTGATGGAGTTGCCCTCGACCTTGTTTCCTGTTGCGCCATCGCCGGCGATGGAGACACCGGCGGAGTCATTGCCGGAAATGACGTTGCCGGCACCCGTCGCCGTCCCGCCAATCGTGTTGCCGGGCCCGAAGAAGGCGTCGAAGTTGTTAATGCTGACGCCGTTTCCTGAGTTGCCGAGATCGGCGGCACCGGTCGCGTCCGTGCCGATGAAGTTGCCCTCGACCACGTTCCCCGTTGCGCAGGAACCGTCCAAGAGGACACCGTCGGAGCCATTGCCGGAAATGACGTTGCCGGCACCGGCCGCCGTGCCACCGATCACGTTGTTGGCGAGGTTGATCCAGACGCCGAAATCCTGAGTTGCCCAGATCGACGCTGCCGGTTGCGTCCGTGCCGATGTAGTTCCCCTCGACCGTGTTGTCGATTGCGCCCCCTGCGGGCCCGCCCCCGCAGCCCCCGCCCTGGATAAGGACGCCGTGGGAGTTGCCAGAAATGATGTTGCGGGCACCGGCCGCCGTGCCGCCGATTGTGTTGTTGGCGCTGAAGAAGATGGAGACGCCGAAGAGGTTGCCGCGAAGGGCCGTGCCGGTCGCGTCTGTGCCGATGTAGTTGCCCTCGACCTTGTTACCCGTTGCCGAGTCACGGATGAGGACGCCGCTCTCGCCGAAGCCTCCGATTGCCAGCCCGCGAACCGTGCTCGCGCTTCCAGTGATTTTGAGGCCGTCCGCACTACCGCCGGCGCTGACACCACTCAACTGAATCTTGAGCACAGCGTTGCTGCCAAGATCGCTGGGGTTCGTGTTGGCGCTGGCGCCGGGTTGCGTGTAGCCATCGATGATCACCGGATCCGTGATCGCGGGTAACGCCGAGGCTGGCGCTATCGTGCAGACGCTGGCGCAGCCGCCTGTGATGTTGAAGTTGATCGCGTCCGCGCCAGCGAGCGCGTTTGCCTGCTGGATCGCCGCGCGGAGGGTGCACTGAGCGCCACTCGGCAGGGTCATGTTCTGGCAGACGCCGTCGGCGGTGTTCGAATCGCCGAGGTCCGACGTGCTATCGACGACGAAGACCGAGCTGACCGCGAGGGTGCTTGAGACGGGAACCAGGGCACCTAGAAGCGCGACGATCCCGGCGACGACCGCGAGCCGCGCGCCGAAACGGTGACGTGGAGCGGCTCGACGGATGACGCCATGGCCAGCGGTGCCGGGCACGGGCCGCTCCAGCGCCGGCTTGTTGAGTCGTAGGCTCGCTCGATCCCTGGGCAGGTTCGAACAACGAGCACGCCAGGACGTTGGGCCGCCCCGGCGCGGTGGCCCGGTTGCAGGCGTCCGAACATACAGGACGAAAGTACTGGCGTCTACGGGACGCGAGCCCGAAGACGAGTTGATGGTGCGCGAGGGCACCATCGACGCACATTGGCGTGACTTCCGGGTGCGGGAGGGCCGCTCTACGCTTCTCGGACAGCTGCGCGGGGCACATCATCGCGACCGCCGGCAACCTGATCAAGACGGGCCTGGTATTGCGATCCAGGACCTCGCGGACCCGTCGGGTGAGCAGCTCGGTGGCGTCGGCGTCGTACCAGGGGAGCGAGTAGAAGGGCATGGCTGCTTGCGAGACCCTCGTCCAGCGTCTTGAACGTCCGTCCGTCGTAGCAGGTCCGGCCGCCGGAAGCATGAAGCGGGCGGCGGCGCGACCTGGTGGTGTGCACCGATCTCGCGGGCGTAGTGTGACCCGGCCAGGTTAACGCCAACATCGGGCGAGCCGGCTGGGTGACCGGGTCGCGGCCGGGTCGATCAATGCTCACGAGCGTTACGGTCAGTCGTCTCCAGGTACGCGCGATAACGGGCCACGTACTCGCCGATCCCGTCGCGAAGCGAACGATAGGTCGGCCGCCAGCCGAGCTGCTCTCGCGAGTTCTCGATCGAGAGAACACCCCGGAACGCCGTCTCGATCAGGTCGTCCGGGCCGAGCACGTCAGCGATCTCGATCCTCGATCCGGGGACGAGCTCCATCACGATCTCGGCCGCCTCGGCCGCGGTAACAAGCGGCTCCCCCGTCGCCGCATAGAAGATCCGGTCCATGTCGTCGGGACCATCGAGCACGGCGGCCGTCAGGCCGGCCACATCGACAACGTGCGTGTAATCGCGGGGTAGCAGTCCTCCGTGCGACAGCCGCACAGCCTCTCCCCTAACCGCCGGTTCAACGAACTGTTTCATGTAATTGGCCGAATGCCAGCGCATCCCAAAGCCGTACACGGCGGACGGCCGGATGGTCCTGACATCGAGTCCGAAGGCCTGGGTGTATGCGAAGGCGAAGAGCTCGGCCGCACCCTTCGAGGCTCCGTATGCGCCGCTCCCCGGACCTTCCGACGGCAGGACGAGTGGGTGGGCGCCGTCGATCGGCTCGTATTGCACAGTCGGGAGGACTCCGATTGACGAGAAGTTGACGACGCGTCCGACGTCGAAGAGTCGGGCAACCTCGAAGACATTGATCGTGCCTTGGAGATTCACGCGGAACGCCAGGTACGGATCGCGAAAGAGAGCGACGGTGTCGACGATGCCGGCCACGTGGATGATGGCCGCGGGGCGACGATCCTTCACCACCTCGACCAGGCGAGGCAAGTCATCGATGGAGCCGCGCTCGAACGAGACCGCGCCGGCGTCGCGGCCGAGAACGAACCGCGTCTCGGGCGACAGCGCCCCGCTCGCATAGATGCACACATCGCGCCCGCGCGAGGCCAATTCGCGCACGATGTAGCCTCCGATGAAGCCGCCTCCCCCGGTCACGAGAACCTGCCCCCCGATATCACCGGACATGGATGCCAGTCTCTTACCTCGAACCGTCCGGATAGTCGGTCTTTGCCAGGTCAAGCGCGTGCCCGGTCCCGGATGCGATCAGGCACTTGAAGTCGGCCGCGCTGTCGAACACGAGCCACTCGCCGATGTCACCGATCCGGGCCGAGGCAAGCACTCCGATCCCGAGGTCGGCGAAGGCCGCCCGAAGGCGCGCTACCTCCGCCACGGTCTTGAACGTGACGGCGATCGTGGCGATGCCTTCGTCGTTCGCGTCGAGGAACGCCTGCCACGGGTCGGGCGGAGCGTCATGCCCGCCGAGCGGTTCGATGAGCTCGAGATTCAGTGCGTCGACCTGGGTCTGGGCGAAGCGGACGGCAAACCCGTCGACGGGTTCGCCCGCGATGCGGCACTCGGAGAGGACGCCGGAGCGCCCGTCGAAGCGCGTCCAGGGACCCCAGCCAAAGGCCTCCTCGTACGCCGCCACCCGGGCATCGAGGTCGCGGACGACGAGGGACAGCTGGCTGATCGGGCAGGTCAGTCCGGTCGTCGGCGACGACCCAAAGACGGCGCCCTCGGAGGGATAGACGGCAGCCGGCCGAACGAAGTCGATCGCGTGGCCGCTGCCCGATTCGATCAAGCAGCCGAAGCGGGCCTCCGTATCGAGGTAGTAGTACTCGATGTGGTCGCCGATGTCGGCCTTCATGCTGACCGGGATCCCGTAGCGGCCGAGGAACTCGCGCTTGACGGCGTCGCCGTCGGCCTTCTCATGGAACATCGTCGCGATCGACGCGATCCCCTCGCCGCGCCGGTCGATCAGTTCGGACCAGAGGTTCGGTCCCTCGAGCGGCTGGAGCAACTCGAAGTTGAGCGCTCCGACGTAGACCTCGGCGCCACGCAGCGCGTAGTGGACTGGTTCGCCACGGAGCTCTGTCGCGTGATGGACCGGGAGGTCGTGGTCGAAGACCTGCCACGGCGCCCAGCCGAACATCCGGTGGTAGAGCTCCATCGTCAAGTCGAGGTTCCGGATCGCGAGCGAGATCTGGGTGATCGGGTAGTGCAAGCCGGCCAGCCCGGTGGTCTCGGCTATCCGCAGCGTCCATCGGACGGCTCCTCCCCTGATCGTCGATCCGGCTCATCGGTCACGACAGCGGCCCCATGCAGCGAACGACTGGACCGCCTCGCGCCGGCCACCAACCGGTGGTCGAGCGCGGCAGCGCAGGCGTAGGTCTCGCCCCGGACGATCGGCAGCCGCCCGAAGTCGCCTTCGAGGACCCCGTCACCGGCGGTCACCACGCCGACGTAGAACCGTCCGTCGGCCATCGTCGAGCTCGTCGGCCACGTCGAGCCGGGTCGCGTCGAAGAAGGCGACCACGTCCGGATTGAACAACCGCGTCTCCGATCGAAGCCGCCCTCGCGGCGGACGACCGACGGGCGCTGGCGGGCACGGCGAAATGTCGTCTCTGGCGTCATGTCCGATGTAGTCGATCATGTCGAGCGCGAGGTCCCAGCCGAGGCCCATGGTCGCCGCGTCGTCGTCGGACCCGTCGGTCTCGGGGATCACGATGTGATCGGACGGCTCCTGGACCTCGATGAACGACACCCGGGGCCCGAGGTAGTGGGGTACCCCGGCGTGGGCAACGTAGACCTCACCAGCCGCGATCGGGGTCCGGTTGATGGTCGACCGAACCGCTGTCCGATCGTGGCGGAGGACCGCCGCCCGGAACGCCGTGCGTTCGATCCCGGGCTTGAACCCCATCCCGGCATAGGCAGGCTCGAGCCCGTCGCCCGGCGTGTCGAGCAGGATCCAGGCCTCGGTCTTGCCGTACGGCGACCCGAGGTGCTCGGCCGCCCAGGCCCTGCTCGGATGCGCGTGGAGCGGCACCTGGCCGGCTGGCGACAGGAGCTTGACGAGGACCCCGGTGACCGACCCCCAACGGTCGGCGAAAGCGCCGCCGACCATCGCCTCGGGGAACGTCTCGACGAGCTCAAGGAGCGTCACCGGGCCCAGCCCGTCGATCTCGACGGTCGTCAGGCCCTGCGGCTGCCCGTCCGGGCCGGCGTTCCCGGCCACGGTGCAGGAGCCGACCCAATCCTCCGACCACCAGTCATCGGGACGGTCCGGCTCGCCGCGGAACCGGCGGGTCAATGAGCCGCCCTCGTAGAACCGGTACAGCGGGTGGTACGGGAGCGGGAGCGGGCGCCGGATGGCCTCGCCGATCGCCGCGGTCCGATCGGTCATCGGCGGCTCATCGGCCCGCCGCGGCGGTCGCGGTCACCAGGTCGATCGACGCGACCCGGGCAGCGAAGTCGTCGATCTCGCCTGCGCCGGCCAGCCCTCCGATCTCGAGGTCGTAGCGGCGGACCTCGCCGGGCTCCAGCCACTGGAGCTCGCCGCGCTCGCGGGCGTCCCAGCGGCCGGCGTCGCGGTTGGTGCTCGGCTCGAGGGCCATCGCGTAGGTGTCCTCGCCCATCATCCGCCATACGGTGTGGTGGGGGAGCTGGTCGAGCCGGAAGACCTGGTAGACGCCGAGCCCACGTCGCCGATTGACGACGCCGACCGGCACGGTCCCGCTCGGCTCCGCAGCAAGTTCGTGCTCGAAGCAGGCCTCGGTAAAGTCGGGGATCGGAGCGCTCAGCGTCCGGTACCCCTCGACCGGCACGCCGTAGTCGGTGGTCGTGATACGGCTCGGAACGAGCAGCTCCGAGCCGTCGTCGACGACCGGAAACCCGGCATTGCAGTGGTACAGGAACATGTGGCTCGACCGGTTGTGGCCGACGTTCTCGACCTCGTCGTGGATCGTGAACCGGCTCTCGCCGACCCGCGTCTCGATCCGTCGCCGGAGCAGGAGGTGCTCGCCGAAGATCGCCGACTGGAGGACCTCGCCCTCGGCCCACAGGACGCATTCGTCGTCGTCCCAGCGCTCTCCGTAGCCGACGAGCCGGGCGGGCAGCCCGCCGACCCGGCCATGGAGGCCATACGGGACCTTCTTGAAGATATGCGGCTGGTGGAACTGCTCGGCGTCGTCCTCACCGGGGCCGAGGGTGTGATCCAGCCCGCAGGTCACGACCATGCCGCCTCCCCAGGCGCGGAACCAACCCCACGCGTCGTTCTCGTAGTACCACGGCCCGACCGTCCCGGGGTTGGCGATCCAGGCCAGCGGCCGGCCGCCGAGCTCGCACCGACCGACGTCGAACGCACGGTCGACGACGACGTCGAAGGCGAAGCCGGTGCCCGTCCGGAATTCGAGCAGGCGGACCCCGCGCCCGAGTCCGTCCCCGAGGGTGACGAGCCGGACACCGGCCACCTGGTCGAGCCGGCCGACCCGGCGAAGGAGCTCGACACGGGGATAGGCCGTGCCCCATAACGTGGTCATGGCTTGTGCCTTTCGTGACATGCCAGGGGACGGCGATGGGAGTCGCCGGCCGGGACGTGGCTCCGGCCGGCGGCCTGTCGATCGCGATGACCGATGGTCAGCGGATGGCGGGTCTCACCACTCGCCCTTGAGGGATTCCAGCTCCTCCGGCGTAGCCGGGCGTTCGGCCGCACCCTCGGCAGCGGCGATCATCCAGTCTTCTCGGCCGGTGGCCCGCAGGTAGAGGACCAGCAGGACCCCGACGATGAACCAGACCCCGACGAACGCCACCGCGTAATTGAATGGCGCGACTGGCAACGATGGTCCCTGGATCGTCAGCGGGTTGCCACCGATGATGTTGAGGGAGAACAGCAGGACGAGGATCATCCCGAGCGTGGACAACGCCGGGAAGACGCCATGGAGCCAGACGTTGAACTCCGCCCTCCGCTCACCCCGATAGAGCATCCAGGCGGCGATGTTGCCCATGGTGTAGATGATCAGGACGACATAGCCGATCATGTAGCCGTCCATGTAGTACTGGTTCTGGTAGGCGACCGGCAGGGTCTGCCCGCCGGCGTCGGCCGGGGTCGCGTAGTAGGCGATGGCGGTCAGCCCGATGGCCGTGGCGATGGCCAGGATCCACTGGGCGGTGATCGCGTTGGTCGGGGTCTTGCGGACCGGATGGACCTTGCCGAACCACTTGGGGAACGCCCCGTCGGTGCCCATCCGATACCACATCCGAGTGGACATGTTGGCGCACGCGATCGACACCGCGATGACGGAGCTGACGAGCATGAGCAGCAGGATGCCCCATGCCCCGCCCCAGAACTGCTTGGCGAGGGTGATACCCGGGAGCTCGATGCCCGGCTTGGCCATGGCCGCGTAGTTGTCCGTGCCCCAGCCGATCATCACGCCCCACTGGACGATGACGATGAAGATCCCGAACAGGATCACCGAGCCGATCAGGGCCCGCGGCACGTTGCGGGTCGGGTTCTCCGACTCCTCGGCCATCGGTGCCGCGCCTTCCCAGCCGGTGAACGCCTGGATGGCGAACACGGCCGCGATGAACAGACCGGAGATACTCGATGCGTTCGAGGGGAGGAACGGCTGGAAGTTCAGCCCGCCCGGCCCGGGGTTGGCCAGGCCGAACAGGGCGAGCAGGAGTACGACGATCAGCTCGATGCCACCGGTGATGATCAGCGTCTTGCCCGACAGCTGGACGCCCATGTACTGGATCGCCGCGACGACCGTCACCGCGACCAGGCTGAACACGATCGGGAACCAGTCTCCGGCCGCGCCGGTCCAGCCGAGCGAGCTCGAGATGACGTAGCCACCGAAGACGGTGACGGCGCCGAGCACGAGCGGGGCGAAGATGATGTTCAGCCACGAAACGAGGAAACCGGCTCGGGCGTTGATGCCCCGCGAGACATAGTTGTAATAACCGCCCGCGCCGGGAACCGCCTTGGCCAGCTGGGCCAGGACGATCGCGGTGAGCAGGACGATCACGAACGCGATCGGATACGCCAGCGGCGCGGCGAGCCCCGCCTGGGCCACGACGACTGGTGTGTAGAACAGGGCCGCGATGCCCGGGGCCACCATCGTCAGGCTCTGCATGAAGATGGACGGCAACCGGAGGGCACCCGGTTTCAGGTTGGTTTCGGCGACCGTCGTGCCGGTCGCGGCTTGGACAGCCACGGGTCACTCCTCACGTACGAGTTGGTCGTTGCGTTCGATCGCTGGGGTCACGGGTCGCTGCACGTGTCGATCGGTCGCTCCCTCCTCTACCTAGCCCGGCCCGGGCACCTCGGCCTCTCGGTCGGTCTTGTCCCCCGTCGCGGGCAGTCCTTCGGGTCGTTTCGCTGCTCCCTCCCTTCAGAAGATCGCGATCGGGTTCCAGGGCGAGCCGGTCCCGCCGGGCAGGCGGAGCGGCAGGCCCACGACCATGAATTCGAACCGGCCCTCCGCCTCGCAGGCCTTGGCCAGGTCCTCGAACTGGAGACTGTCTGAGGCGAGCATGCCCATCGCCACGATCTGCAGCGGATGGATCGGGTAGAGCATGCCCTCGACCGTGCTCGGGACCGCCTCGCCGTCGCCGTCGGGCAGGAAGGCGGCGATCCGCCGTTCATGCATCCACGGGACGGTATCGACGTGGAGTCCGGCCTTGCCCTCACCCGGCGGATAGCCGTTGTCCCAAGCCCCGACCTCCAGTCGGCGGCGATGGTGCCCGGTCCGGAAAACGAAGATGTCGCCCTCCTCGAGGTGGACACCCTGGGCAACCTCGCACGCCTCGAGCTCGGCGCGGGTCACGGCCTCGCCCGGCTCGAGCCACTTCACCCCGCGGAAACGCGGGATGTCGAGCAGCACGCCCCGGCCGACGAGGCCGTTGCCGTAGCTCGTGATGTCGAGGGTCGTGGCGCCCTTGGACGTGAGCACCTCCTGGGCCGGCTTGCCGTTGTACGTCTGGCCCTTGTACGAGATGTGACACAGGGCATCGACATGGGTGTGGCAATCGCCGTGGCAGGCCATACCGAGGAAGTCGAGCCCGAACCGGAGACCGTTCGACCCGATGTCGATGTCGTGCGCCTGGCTGACGAAGTGGATCGCCGGGTTCGGGTTGTCCGGCCCGGCGACCTTGTTGATCGGGATCTCCATCGAAACCTGGCGGCCGGACCGGACGAGGCCGGCGGCCCCGCGGACCATCGCCGGGGTCAGGTAGTTGAGGGTGCCGAGCTGGTCATCCGGACCCCATCGTCCCCAGTTCTTGACCGATTCGAAGATCGCGTCGAACTCCGCCATCGAGACGAGCGGGGGCTTTGCCGTCGCGGTCATGACCTGCCTCCCCCGCTCACCGGACGCCACCCGGGACGAGCGGCGCGTCGAGCACACCCGGGACCGGAAGGCCGACCGAGTAGGCGCCGTCAACGACCATCAGGGCGCCCGACATGAACGAGGCGTCGTCGGAGCACATGAACAGGATCGGCCTGGCCATCTCGACCGCTTCCGCGAAGCGGCCCATCGGGGTCCGGTCGAGGAAGACCTTCGACTGGACCGGGTCCTTGATCACGAACCACGACAGCCGCGTGTTGATGATCCCCGGAGCGATCCCGTTGACCCGGATCCCGTACTTGCCGAGCTCCATCGCCGCTGTGTGCATGACGGCGACCTGGCCCGACTTGCTCGTGTTGTAGAAGACGCCCTCCTGCTCGGGCTGGTAGGCGTTCGTCGAGGACACGACGACCATCGCGCCGCCGTGGCCCTCCTTGACCATCTGGCGGGCGCCTTCCTGAAGGGCGAGCCAGGTGCCCTTGAGGTCGATCCCGATCTGCTGGTCCCACGACTCGTCCGTGCCGTCGAGGAACGGCACGAAGTCGGCGATGCCTGCGTTGGCGATCATGTAGTCGTGCCGGCCGAACTTCTCCGAGCACGTGCGGACCGCTCGTTGGACGTCCTCGCGCTTCGACACGTCGCCGACCACGATCTCGGCCCGGCCACCCTTCTCGCTGATGCCGGCCGCCGTGTCCTCGAGCACGTCACTGTGCCACCCGAAGAGAACCACTCCCGCGCCTTCCTCGGCAAAGCATTCGGCGGTCGCTCGCCCGATCCCCCGCCCGGCGCCGGTGACGACGGCTCCCTTGCCCTCGAATCGCTTCTCAGTCATTTCGAACCTCCGAGGTGCCCGACGGGGCGGTCACGCGATCAGACCCTGATGGCCGGGCCCGCGCGGGATGACCGGCCAGATATCGATGACCACGTCGTCCTCGACGACGTGGTACGCGTCGTACCAGTTGACGGTCGACGGCGAGTACCCGGGGACGAGGTGGACGACGTCGCCGACCTTCAGGGGGCTGCCGTCCGTCGCATCGAAGATCCCGTGCTCCTCGTCGAAGCGGAACGCAGGCAGGTCGTGGCCGACGATCGAAGCGAGATCGCCCGCACCCATCGACTTGTTGCCCGCGTCGAGGATCACCCGATCGGGAGGCCGGCTGATGACCGTGGCCTGGACCGTCAGCGAGTGCTCGAAGCCCGGGACCATCCGCCCATGGAAGTTGTCCATCACCACGTAGGTCCCCGCCTGGATCTCGGTGATCCCGGGGTACGCGGCGGTCCAGTCCCAGGTCGCCGTGCCGCCCGCCGACCGGATCGGACATCGGAGTCCGTCGCCCTCAAGGCGCTCGGCGACCTCGATGAAGAACGCCATCGCCGTCCGCTCCTTGGCCAGGCGCAGGTCGTGGTCGGGCGTCAGCGAACAGTGGCCCTCGTAGCCGGTGATCCCGTTGAGTCGGAGACTCGGACGCTCCGACACCCGGCGCGCCAGAACCAGGGCCTGGTCCACGGTGTCGGCGCCGCAGCGATCCATCCCGGTATCGATCTCGACGAGGACGCCGAGCTCGCTGCCGGCCGCCATCGCGGCGGCGGAAAGCGCGTCGATATTGGACGGGTCGTCGACCGCGACCATGACGTCGGCCTCGCGGGCCAGCTCGGCCAGGGCCGCGATCTTGCGCGGGCCGGCGACCGTGTTGACGACGAAGATGTGATCGAGCCCTGAGCGGACGAGGACGATCGCCTCCCAGACGGTGGCGGTCGACAGGCCGATCGCGCCGGCCTGCACCTGGAGTCGTGCCAGCTCCGGGCTCTTGTGGACCTTGATGTGCGGGCGGATATCGGCCGGCAGCTCCCGCATCCGGTCGCCCATCCGGGCGATGTTCCCCTTCGCGCTCGGCAGATCCAGGACGAGGGCCGGCGTGACGAGCTCGGAACGTGGGCGGCCGATCGCCGAGCCGTACATCCGGCGGACTCGGTCGTACGTCTCCGCGAGCGCGACGGGCTGATGAAGGAGGTCGGTCATCGGGAAGCTCCTGTTCCGGCCGGGACCTTCATGTCGCCGGCCGCGGTGCGCACCTTGTCGAGCATGAGCACCGCGTTCGCCGTGGCCGCCCGGCCGTCGAAGATCGCGCTGCCGCTCACGATGATGTCGGCGCCCATGGCGGCTACCGAGGCGATGTTGTCGCGGGTGACGCCGCCATCTACTCCGAGCAGGATCGCCCGGCCGGCTGCCTCGATCGCTCGACGGGCCTGGGCGAGCCGGCCCTCTGTCGCGGGGATGAACGCCTGGCCGCCCCAACCGGGATTCACGGCCAGGACGAGCACGTAGTCGACTTCGTCGAGGAGGGGCTCGATCGCCCCGACCGGGGTGCTCGGCACGATCGCGATCCCACGGACCACGCCTCGCCCGGGGTCGTTGGCATTCCGGGCCGACGCCAGGACCTGGAGGACCCGGTGCGGCTGGCGGGCTCCCTCGACCTGGAAGGTGATCATGTCGGCGCCCGCTGCCACGAACGCTTCGACCTTGGCCAGCGGGTCGTCGATCATCAGGTGGACGTCCTTGAGGACCGGAGAGCGGATCGCCTTGATGACCGGCGGGCCGACCGTCAGCATCGGGCAAAACACCCCGTCCATGACGTCGACGTGGACGAGTTCGACGCCGGCCCCCTCCAGGACGGCCATCTCGTCACCGAGGTGGAGCAGGTCCGCCGTCAGCATCCCGACCGTCAGCCGGGGACCGCCCTCGAGCAGGCGGTCGAGCGTGGAGCCGTTCATCGTCCGCCTCCCTCAGACCGTCGCTGGCCGGGCGAACTCGCCCCGCAGGGCCCGGTACACGTCGTATGCCTCGGTCGCGCCGACGCCGTCGTGGACGACCCTTCGCACCGCCTGGAGCATAGCGATGGGGGCGTCACTCTGGAAGATGTTGCGGCCCATGTCCACGCCGGCGGCTCCGCCGTCGATCGCGCGGCGCGCCATCGTCAGGGCCTCCAGCTCGGGCAGCTTCTTGCCCCCGGCCATGACGACCGGGACAGGGCAGCCGGCAGTCACCCGCTCGAACCCCTCGTCGCAATAGTAGGTCTTCACGACCTGGGCGCCGAGCTCGGCACAGATCCTGGTGGCCAGGCCCAGGTAGCGCGCGTCGCGCACGAGCTCCTTGCCGACCGCGGTGACGCCGAGGACCGGGATCCCGCGGCGGTAGCCCTCGTCGACGAGGCGGGTCATGTTGTGGACGGACTGGGTCTCGAACTCACCGCCCACGAAGACCTGGACCGCCATCGCCGACGCCCCCAGCCGGACCGCATCGTCCACGTCCAGGGCGAGTTGCTCGTTCGAGAGTTCCTTGAGGATGCTCGGACCGCCGCTCGCCCGGACCACGAAGCCCTGCTGGATCGTCGGCGGGACGACGGACCGGAGGATGCCGCGAGTCAGCATCAGTGCGTCGGCGTACGGGACCAGCGGAAGGATGTTGATGTCGACGCGCTCGAGGCCGGTGGTCGGCCCCTGGAAGTACCCGTGGTCGATCGCGAGCATGACCGTGCGCCCGCTCTCGGGACGGAAGATCCGGGCCAACCGGTTCTGCATCCCCCAGTCGTAGGCGGCCGAGCCCTTCAGGAAGAAGAGCTTGTTCTGTTGCGGCCGGTCCTCGTAGTACTGCTTCGTATCGCTGCTGTCGGCTTCGGGCATCGGGGTCGTTCCTTTCCGTCGAACAGGTCGCCGGCTCAAGCGCCGGCCGGCCACCACATGGGGCGAAGCAGCCCGTCCTCGGACAAGCCGAGGATGCGGGGATAGAGCTGTGACCAACTCGCGAAGCGGTCGTCGTAGACGGCCTGCGTCGCCTGGTCCGGCTCGAACGTCCGCTCGAACCGGACCAGGTCGGCGACGACGGACTCGAGATCGTCGTAGAGCCCGGCGCCGAGGCCGGCGAAGATCGCCGCGCCGAGGGCGGTCGATTCCTTGACCTCGGGCACGGTCACGGCCACGCCGAGCACATCGGCCACGATCTGCGGCCAGAGGGTGCCCTTGGCGGCACCGCCGCTGAACAGGATCTGGTCATAGGTCGAGCTGGTCAGCTCCTCGATGATCCGGAGGTGGCCCCGGGCGCCGTACGCGGCCTGTTCCTCGATCGCCCGGATGCAGGCGACGCGATTCGAGGCAGCGGGCCGGTCGACGTCGAACTGGAGGAACGAGGGCGATGCCTGGACCCAGCGCTTGACGTCCATCACGTTCGAGAAGATCGCCATGATCCCGTTCGCTCCGGGTGGGACCCGGGCGGCGACCTCCTCCATGACCACGTATGGGTCGACGTCGCGTCGCCCCGCCTCGGCGATCTCGAGCTCGCAGAAGGCGTCGCGATACCAGCGCATCGCGATCCCGCAGTAGAAGCCGATCCCCTCCGTCATCCACTGGCCCGGGGCGGCGTGGCAGAGCGTCCTTACCCGAGCCTGCGGATCGATGAGGGGCTGGTCGGTGACCGCGGTCAGCTGCCAGAAGCTCCCTCCGACGAGGGTCACCCGCCCGGGCCGGATCACGCCGATCCCGACCAGCCCGAGCTGGGTGTCCGCACCGCCCACCACGACCGGGGTCCCGGCGCGCAGGCCCGTCTCCTCCGCGGCGGCCGCCGTCACCGCTCCTACGACGGACCCCGGTTCGAGCACCTCAGGCATGATCGATGCGTCGAGCCCGACCAGCTCCAGGAGGGGCGCTGACCACATGCGATCGTGCAGGTCGAAGAGGTCGGAGCTGGATCCCGAGCTCGGGTCGGTGACGAATCGTCCGGTCAGCCGGTAGAGGACCCAGTCGCTGAGCATGCCGACGTGCGCGATCGCACCGAACGTCTCTGGTTCGTGCTCACGGATCCATCGGAAACGGGCCGGTGACGTGATCGCGACCCAATCCCCGCCGGTCTCGAAGATCCGCCGGGCGTCGCCGCTCCGCACCAGCTCCGCCGCCTGCTCGCTGGCGCGCGAGTCCACGTTCGGACAGGCCCAGATCTCCCGACCGGCACGGTCGTACAACACCATCCCCTCGCGCATGCTCGTGCTGCTGACGGCCACGATCTCGTCGGGACGGCCGCCGGAGCCGGCGACCGTTTCACGGATGCAGGCGCAGACGAGACCCCAGTTGCGGTCGGTGTCGAAGACCTGGGAGCCGGGCACCCCGGGCAAGGCCGGATGCGACCATTCCCGCTGCCCGATCGCCACCTGGCGGCCGGTCAGGTCGAACACGACCGCCCTGCAGCTGCCGGTCCCGAGATCGACGGCAAGCAGGTAGGACATCAGGCGGCCGACCCCTCGGAACGAGCGACCAGGCCCGCCCTGTTGGCGACGTTGACCAGCGGTTCGCCTGCGAGGAGGCGCTCGATCTCGGCGACGGCCATCTCGCCACCGTGGTGGAGGGTCTCGTGAGTGGCCCCGCCGATATGGGTCGCGATGATCACGTTGGGATAGGCCAGCAATGGGTGCCGGCCGGTCGTGGGGGATGGGCTGACAACATCGAGGGCCACGCCCGCGAGTCGGCCCGAGTCGAGGCCAGCGATCAAGGCAGCCTCGTCGACGAGCGCCTCCCGGGCGGTATTGACGAGATACGAGCCAAGCCGCAATCGAGCGATCTCGGCGGCGCCGATCAGGTGCCGGTTCTCGGGGGTCGCCCGAGCGTGGATGGAAACCACGTCGGAGCGGTCGAGGAGCATCTCGAAGTCCACTGGATCGGCGCCCGCCCCGACGATGACGCTCGGCTCCACGAACGGATCGAAGGCGAGCACCGACATCCCGAACGCGGCGGCGCGGTGGGCCACCCGACTGCCGATCTGACCGAATCCGACCAGCCCCAAGGTGTGGCCGGCGAGATCGTGACCGAGCCAGCGCGCGCCCTCGTAGTTGTCATGCGCGAACTCGCCGCCGGACTCGACGTACCGGATGACCTCGGGAAGGCGCCGCGCGAGCATGACCATGAACGCGATCGTCAGCTCGGCCACCGCATCGGCGTTCTTGCCGGGTGTGGTGACGACCGGCACGCCCCGCTCCGTTGCGGCCCGGACGTCGACGTTGACCGGGCCACCCCGGGCGCAGGCGACCAGTCGGATGGTGGATGCGGCATCGAGGACCCGGTCGGTCACGGGCGCGCCCTGGACGACCAGGACGTCGTGGCCGTTGAGCGCCGCGATGACCTGCTCGGGACTGCCCAGGTACTCCCTGAGGCTGAGCTCGGACGGGGTGGCTGGCACCCAGGCGGGCTCGTCCGCGACGTCAACGAACGTCACCTCGTGTCGCTCGCCAAGTCGTCGGAACGCCTCCACAAAGGAGGACGACGGACAGTAGCTGTCGCCGACGACGAGGATCCTCATCGCCTGCTCAGGTTGACGAGCCCCAACCGGGCCAGCTCCCGGTTCGCGAGGCAGGCCGCGTCCCGTAGCCGATCGATGTCCACGTCGAGTCCGCGTGGGTGGATCAGCTCGGCGGATAGATCCGGCTCGGGGTCAGGTCGATCGCATGACCACTGCCGGACTCGAGGACGAACTTCAGCATGGGCTCGGTGTCGAGGTAGTAGAACTCGATGGTCTCGCCGATCCGCCCACCCATCAGGACACTGGCTCCGCGAGACTCCCACTCGCGCTTGAAGGTGTCGGAGTCCCCCTGCGAATGCATCATGCAGGCGATGTGCTGGACACCCTCGCCGTGCTCGTCGAGCCATTCCTTGTAGATGCTGGGGCCTTCCAGGGGCTGGACGAGCTCGAAGACGAGGCCCGGCTGGACCTCGCATTCTGCACCGAGCATGGAGAAGGCGACGGGCTGACCACGAAGATGAGTGTCGTGCAACTTCGGCGGGACGTGTTCGTAGACGTTCCACGGACCCCAACCCAGGGTGTCGTGGAGCATCTTCATGCTCGCATCCAGATCGTGGACGACCATCGCGATCTGGGAGATGTGGGTAGGGCCCTTGCCGGCCTCCATGGCGCACCCTCCTGCGAACGGTGGCCAATCGGTCATCGCCCGCGAGCAACTCCCTCACGCCCGGTGATCGCCAGACAGCGCTCGACGTCGATCGGTCGCCGGGCCCGGTACGGAATAATTGTGCCAGCCGCGTCAAGACCTTGCGACGAGTGATATCGTCGAGGCCGAGCAGTCGCACGGGAGGTCGGCGTTGCCACTGCGCCAGGGTCCAGCAACCGGAACCGAGGCCAGGACGGTCGATGTCATAACCCACATCGCGACCCGGTTCTACCTGGGTGAGGAGAGCCAGACCCAGATCGCCAGGGACCTGGGCCTCGACCCGTCGACGGTGTCGCGTTATCTCAAGCGGGCGCGTGAGGTCGGCATCGTCCACATCGAGATCCGCCCGCCGAGGCGGATCGACGTCGACCTGGGGCGAGCGATGGCGACCCGGTTCGGGCTCGCCCGGGTGATCGTGGCCCCGACCGACCCGGACGTCGACGCCTCGCTTGGGCCGGTGGCGGCTGAATACATCGAGGGTCTCCTGCGGTCGGGCGGGCGGATCGGCATCTCCTGGGGGCGGACCCTCGAATCGGTCATCCGCAACCTCCGTCCGGGCACCGTAGAAGACGTTGCGGTCGCCCAGTTGGCCGGAGGTGTGGACGATCCGACCCCGGGGATCCAGGGCCATGATCTCGTCCGACGGGCGGCACAGCTCTTCCCGGGGTCGAGGGTCCAGTACCTCCACGCCCCTGCGATCGTCGGCACCGGGGACGCAAGGAATGTCCTCCTTGCGGACCGGACCGTGGAGACGGCCCTTGAAGCCGCCCGCACGAGCGACCTGGCCCTGGTCGGGATCGGGGCGATGGACACGGCGTCCACGTTGTATCGCGGTGGTCACGTCGAGCGCGCCGACTGGACCCGGTTGCTCGATGCGGGAGCGGTCGGCAACATGAACACCCGGTTCTTCGATGCCTCGGGGGCACCGATCGATCTGCTCGACCGGCGGACGATCGCGATCACCTGGGACGAACTCCGGGCTATCCCGACCGTGGTCGCCGTCGCAGCCGGCGTCGCACGGGTTGCTGCCATCCGCGGCGCCCTGGCGACCGGCGCGGTCGACGTCCTTGTCACCGACGAAGCGACCGCGGCGGCGATCCTGCGCGCCGACGGCGGTGCGCCCCGAGCGCGGTACGACCGGGACCGAAGGTCCACCAGCGAAGGGAGGCCGGCATGAACGTCCCGGATCGAGTCGCGATCGTGACCGGGGGAGGGACGGGCATCGGAGCCGCGATCGCTCGACGCCTTGGCTCCGGGGGGACCGCCGTGGCCGTGGTCGGCCGCCGACCAGGTCCTCTCGAGTCGATCACCGCCGCCATCGAGGCCGGTGGCGGCCAGGCTGTCGCGATCCCCGCTGACCTCGAGGATCCGGTCACTCCGGAGCGGATCGTGGCGTCGCTCCTCGACCGCTGGGGCCGCATCGACGTGATCGTCAACGACGCAGCAGTCATCAAGAACCTGCCGCTCGACAAGATGCCGCTCGATGTCTTCGAGCAGCACCTGGCGGTGAACATCCGCGCGCCGTTCTTCCTGGTCAAGGCGGCCTTCGCCTCGCTGAAGGCGTCGGGCTCGGCGTCGATCGTGAACATCTCCTCGTCGTCGGCCAGCCTGGCCATCCCGGGACAGGCCGCCTACGGCCTCACGAAGGCCGCGCTCGAGTACCTGACTCGATCCTGGGCAGCGGAGCTCGCCCAGTTCCGCATCAGGGTCAACTGCGTCGCCCCAGGTCCGGTCGACACGCCGATCCACCTCACCTGGGCCAGCGACATGGAAGCTGCCTACCGCGCCCTTCGCGGCGCGACACCGCTCGGGATCATCGCCGAACCGGACGCCATCGCCCGCTGGGTCGACAAGTTGTGCGACCCGTCCGAGACGTTCGTGACCGGGGCTGTCTTCGCGATCGACGGGGGGCAGACGCTCAATGGTTGGGCCTCGGCGATCGCCGATGCGGCCGGACCCGCAAGCTGACGGGAGGCGGTGCGGTGCTCAAGAAGCTCATCAACGACCCGTTCGAGGCCGTCGACGAGATGGTCGAAGGGTTCGTCGCGGCGCACGCGGAGGTCGTCCGACTCGCGGCACCGCGGGTCGTCACGAGGCGATCGAGTGGCGGACCGAAGGTCGGCCTGGTGATCGGCGGGGGTTCCGGCCACGAACCCGCTTTCCTCGGCTACGTCGGCGTCGGGCTGGCGGACGTCGCGGCGCTCGGAAACGTCTTCGCAGCACCCGGCGCCGACGTCTGCCTCGACGCGATCCGTGCCGCGTCATCGGGACGAGGCGTCCTGCTGTCGTACGGCAACTATGCCGGTGACGTCCTGAACTTCGACCTCGCGGCGGGCCTGGCGGCCGACGAGGGGATCGACTGTCGGACCGTCCTGGTCACCGACGACGTCGCGTCGGCACCGCTCGTCGAGCGCCATCGACGACGCGGGATCGCCGGTGACGTCTTCGTGTTCAAGGTGGCCGGCGCCGCAGCGGAACGCGGCGACGACCTCGCCGAGGTCGTTCGATTGGCATCGCGGGCCAACGACGCATGCGCGAGCATCGGGGTGGCGCTCACGTCGTGCGAGGTGCCGGGGTCCGGCCGTCCCACGTTCGAGATCGGTCCGGACGAGATCGAGATCGGGATGGGCATCCACGGCGAGCCCGGGATCCAGCGCGGCAAGCTCGGGTCGGCCGACGCCACCGTGGACCGGATGGTCCAGGCGATCGTCGACGACTGGCAGGCATCTGGTCTCCCCGCGACCGAGATCGCGCTGCTGGTCAACGGCCTCGGGGCAACCTCCTACCTGGACCTCTATGTCGTCTACCGGGCGGCCCGGCGCCGGCTGGAGGCCGTCGGCTGCGAGGTCAGCCGCAGCCTCGTCGGCGAGTACGTGACGTCGCTCGAGATGGCCGGTGCGTCGATCTCCGTGCTCCGTCTCGACGACGAGCTGCGGCCATTGTTCGATGCGCCGGCCCGAACGGCACGGTTCGGCAGATGAGCGACATCGTCCGACGGGCGATCCTTGACGCGGCCGACGCCATCGAGGCGGCGCGCGAGCCCCTGTGCGAACTGGATGCCTCAACCGGCGATGGAGACCACGGGGTGACGATGACGATCGGGGCACGAAGTGTCCGCCGACAGCTCGAAGCGGTCGACGTCGATGACCCGGAACGTTTGGTCCGGGCGGCCGCTCGCGGGATGGCCGGAGCCGGTGGCGCGATCGGCCCGATCTACGGGCGTGGGCTCCTTGCGGTCGCCGACGCGCTCCAGGTTGATGACGGCCGGGACGAGGCGCCGGACGGCTGGCTAGACGCTCTGGCGCGCTGCGCCGCAGCCGCCGAGTCCGCGATCACCGAACTCGGTCACGCCGCTCCCGGCGACAAGACGATCCTGGACGCACTGATCCCGACCGGCGTGGCGCTCAGGCAGGCGGCGGATGACGCGATACCCTTGGCGGATGGGCTGCAGACGGCCCGTGCCGCGGCCCGCGCGGGGGCTGATTCGACGGTCGAGATGGCGGCGAAGATCGGGCGTGCGGCGCGGTTCGGGGAGGGCAGCCGCGGCACGGCCGACCCGGGCGCGACCTCCTTCGCGATCATCGTCGACGCACTCGTCGCGAGCGCCCTCGCAGCCGAGCTCGGGCGCGGCGCGGATCCGGCTGATTGACACCGTGCGTCCGTTGATCGGCACGAGCTGGAAGATGAACCTGACCTCGAGCGAGGCTGACCGCTGGTTCGACACGTTCCTCCCGCTGGTCGACGGGTTGGACGACCGCGACCTGTTCGTCCTGCCCCCGTTCACGTCGATCTGGGTCGCCCGTGAGCGGCTCCGGGGATCAGCGATCGCGTGGGGCGCCCAGGATGTCCACCCCGACCACGCCGGGGCGCACACCGGCGACATCTCGGCGCCGATGCTGGCCGACCTCGGCTGTCGGTATGTGGAGGTCGGACATTCCGAGCGGCGCCGCGAGCACGGTGAGACGCCGGCCCTGATCGCGGCGAAGATCGAGGCGGCGCTGCGCTCCGGGATGGACGTCATCCTGTGCACCGGGGAGCTGGAACCGGGACCCCTGGAGTCGACCGTGTCGTCACTGTGTGAAGACCTGGTGCGCTGCCTTGCCGCCGTCCCGCCGACCGATGCGGGGCGGATCGTCGTCGCGTACGAGCCGGCATGGGCGATCGGCGAAGGTGCCGCGGCGGCGGCGCCGCAGCATGTCGGCCGGGTCCATCGGGCGCTCGCCGGCTGGCTGGTCGACCGGTTCGGCGTCACGACCCCCCGCATCATCTACGGCGGCAGTGTCGAACAGACCTCGGCCGCCCGCCTGCTGGACGAGCCGGGGGTCGGCGGCCTGTTCGTCGGACGCTTCGCGCTGGATCCCGCGCGGTTCGCCCGGATCGCCCGGATCGGGCTGGAGGAGGCACGGCGATGAAGATCGCGATCGGCGCGGATAACCTCGGGTTCCCGCTCAAGGAGACGATCAAGGTCCATCTCGAGGGTGCCGGTCACGAGGTCATCGACTTCGGAGTGCTCGACCCTGTACCGGTCGACTACCCCGACGTCGCGATCGAAGTCGCCGAAGCAGTCGCGGCCGGCACCTTCGGACGCGCGATCCTCGTCTGCGGGACGGGCATCGGCATGGCCATCACGGCGAACAAGGTGCCCGGCGTCCGGGCGGCGAACGTCGCCGACCCCTACTCGGCGGAACGCGCACGCAAGTCGAACGACGCCCAGATCCTCTGCCTCGGCGCCCGGGTCGTCGCCCCCGAGGTCGCGAACATCCTCGTGGACCACTGGCTCGCCGCGGAGTTCCAGGGCGGTGATTCGGCCCGCAAGGTGGCCAAGATCGACGCCATCGATGCTGCCAACACGAGGGGCAGGGCCGGCTCCTGAGCCGCCGGAGGACCGACCGGCCGGCATCCGCGGCAGGCTGGCTCGACGATGGCGTGGCAGCCGCGCGTCGAGGCGACCATCGCCTCCTTCCCGCCTCGCTCGTCAGACGTTCGACGGGTCACGTGATCGGCCCGGCTCCGGAATGGCGACAGAGATCGAGTCCGACTGGAACCAGTCTGGCCGTTCGTGCATCTCAGTCCCCGCTGCCGGTACGCTGCACCTGATTGGTACGGATAGGATCCTCCGCCCGCCCAACCATCAAGGGAGTACCACCCTGCCGCGCGCGCACAAGACCGACAGCTCCCACGTCGGTGCAGCGATCGACCTCCATATCCACTCGCACGCGTCGGACGGTGAGACATCAGCGGGCGAGATCGAGCACCTGGCGCGCGAGCGCAACATGCGCCTTGTCGCCATAGCCGATCACGACGAGGGCCGCGAATTGATGCGTCTCGCCGAGTCGGCGCCCGACATCGCGGTCGCCGCGATCGAGCTGACCTGCAGGGGCCTGGGCGGGTACGCGGACCTCCTGGGCATCGGCCTCCGCGACCCATCCAAGCTCGAGGTCTATTGGAGGTTCGAGCAGATCAACGCCCTGCGCCTCCGGCTTTGGAGGGAGCGGCTCGAGGAATTGGGGTGGGACCTCGCCGATGTCGACCCGCCGGGCGAGACCCGTGCTTCGTGGGTCATTTCCTGGCAAGTCTTCGCCTCGGCAGCGAATTGCCTGCGCGCAGCAGACCTCGGGATGGAGACGGAGGCGCAATTCCGCTCTCTGATGCTCTCAAAGGGAACCCCGGGGCACATCGACGGCGCGATCCTAGACCTCGCCGTACCGGTCGAGGAGGGGATCGTGGCGATCCTGCGCGCCGGCGGCGTGCCGGTGCTCGCGCATCCAGGCCTTGGGCCCCTTGCCTATCCGGGTTTCGACGAAGCGATCGACGAACTCGTCGACGCGGGCCTCGAAGGCCTCGAGGTCGTGCACCCAGCCCATGACGCGGCGACCGAGCTGCGGCTGGTCGCGGCTGCAGAGACCCGCGGGCTACTTGTCTCGGTCGGCTCCGACACGCACGACGGCGACGAGCGAATAGGCCTCCTCGCCTCGCGTGCGAACCTTGACTTGGCGCGCATCCTCGCCACTTGGATTGAGAGGCTCGAGCCGTAGCAGCTCAGAGATTGGCCGCTAACCGCGCTATCGTGCCGACCATGACGTTCGAATCCGCGTACCGGAACGGAGTCCCCCCGTGGGACATCGGGCGGCCACAGCCAGCGATCGTGCGTCTGGCGAAGCAGGGCCTCATCGCCGGCGACGTGATCGACCTCGGCTGCGGGACTGGCGAGAACGCTCTGTTCCTTGCCTCGCGGGGTCTCACGGTCGTCGGGGTGGACGCGGCACAGACGGCGATCGCCCAGGCGCACGACAAGGCTCAGCTCCGGGGCACCGAGGAGGCCACGTTCCTTGTGGCCGACGCCCTCGCGCTCGGAGCGCTCGGGCGCACCTTCGACGTGGGCATCGACTGCGGCCTCTTTCATACGTTCTCGGACGCCGATCGCGTCCGCTTCGAGCGGAGCCTCAAGCGAATCCTGCGGGCCGGCGGCCGGTATGTCCTGCTCTGCTTCAGCGAGAACCAGCCGGGCGACTTCGGTCCCCGCCGGGTGACGCAGGCCGAGATCCGCGCCACGTTCGAAACCGGGTGGACGGTGGACTCCATCGTCGCAGAGCGCTTTGCGGCCCAGCTGCCCGGAGGCGGGGCGGAGGCCTGGATGGCATTGCTGACCCGGGCCTGATCCAGCGGGCTTCAGCAAGCCATGGGAGATTGAGCAGCCCGACCGCGATATCGCGCCAGTTTCCCAGCTGGCGCCCGATAGCCAGCGACTCCCGAAGAGATCAACGGCGCGGTGGTAGTCGCCCGCCGCGAGCGGGCCGAGCGCGAGGTTGGCCGTCGCGTTCGCAAGCCGACGCCGATCACCGATCGCGCGCGAGAGTTCGGCGCTCTCCTCGAGCAGCTGCGTCGATCCGAGAACCAGAGACCCTCTCCCATAGGGCATCACGAGGGTCGGCGCCAGATGCTCCAAGGCGGCATTTCGTACCGCCCGAAGTTCGTCACGAGAGCTTCGTATATGTACGCGGAGGCGGTGGGTCGGTGTCGCTCGGCATCGCCCTGAGTACCGCCGGGCCACCCAGGCACTACCCCCCCGGTGTCGGTGCGCAACGGGTTCTGGGCGCGTACTGGCGGAAAGGTGCAGTTCGGTGCGGTCACGAGGAGGACCAGGGCGAAACAAGTACTGGACCAGTACTAGTCGGTGGACGGAAGCTGGGAGTCCTTCATTCACAGGGGATCCAGTTCATCCATCGGGGAGGTCCATCGCAAGGTGTCCAGAACGTCGCACTCCGGATCCGTCCATCGTCGCCGACTCAGCCGGTTCGCCGCGCTGGGCGGCATGAAGAAGACACTCACGTTCGCGGCTGCCCTCGGGCTGCTCGCGATGGTGCTGCCGGCGACCGCCGGTGTGGCGCTGGGCCACGACGCCACACCGAGCTGCGGCCACATCCAGATATCCAACTCGGAGCTCAATGCGACCATCTACATCGAAGGAACCGACCAGAACCCGGACCCGACGAAAGATGGAGCCGTCGCACTGGGCCCGGTGGCCGGCAACGCCACCTACGCCATCGCGGCGGGCACCTACGACGTCGTCTGGTCGGACGGCTTCAAAGTCGAGGACGTCGTCGTGACGTTCTGCACCCCGTCGATCTCGACGAGCCTGTCAGGTGGCAACGTCCAGCCGGGCGCCAACATCACCGTCCCGCTTGGGACGTCGGTCACTGACGTCTCGACCCTCGCCGGCGCCACGTCGACCGCTGGCGGCACCGTGACGTACACGGTCTTCGGCGACGCGAACTGCACGACGCCGATCTTCGACGCGGGGACCAAGACGGTCGCCAACCACCTGGTCCCGCACTCGAACGCCTACACCGTCAATGCCGCCGGTACGTACTACTGGCAGGCCGAGTACAGCGGCGACCCCAGCAACAAGAAGGCAAAGAGCACCTGCGACAAGGAGACGGTCACCGTCCCCAAGAACTCGCCGACGGTCGTCACCCACGCCACGGGCCCGGACATCGTCGGTGGCTCGATCTCCGACACCGCGACGCTCGCGGGCGGCTACGAGCCGACCGGCAGCATCACGTTCAACCTGTACGGCCCGAACGACGCGACCTGCGCCGGCGCCGTGATCTTCACCAGCACCAGGACGGTCAGCGGCAACGGCGATTTCACGTCGGGCTCGTTCCCGACCGTCTCGTACGGCACGTACCGCTGGATCGCCAACTACAGCGGCGACACCAACAACGCCGCCACGGCCAACGGCTGCAACGCGGCCAATGAGTCGGTCGTCATCTCGCCTGGCATTCCGGCCATCAACACGAGCGCCGACGAGTCCGACGTCCCGATCGGGAACGCGATCCATGACTCCGCCTCGCTGGCGCATGGCTACAACCACACCGGCAGGATCACGTTCACGGCCTATTCCGACGCCAACTGCACCGTGCCCGTCTTCACGACGGACGTGACCGTCACCGGGAACGTCAACGACTACGGCCCGGTCTCGTTCGTCCCGGCCTCACCGGGCACCTACCACTGGATCGCGGAGTACAGCGGCGACTCCAACAACTATGGGTCGAGGGGCGCCTGCGGTGACGACGGCGAGAACGACACGGTCATCCAGAAGACCCCGGCGATCTCCAGCCTGGCTACCGATGGCGGTGTCCCGGGCGACAAGATCAGTGACACGTCTACGCTGCTTGGCGCGTACCTGCCGACGGCCGGCACCGTGACCTTCAAGCTCTATGGCTCGGGCGACCCGACCTGCGAGAACGAGCCGCTATTCACCAGCACCGTGGCCATCAGTCCGACCGGCACGGCCACCTCGGGCGAGTTCACGGCCGTGCTGGCCGGGACCTACCACTGGATCGCGTCCTACAGCGGCGACGCGAACAACGACGCCGTCGCGGGCACGTGCGGCGCCGAGCACGAGTCGACGACCATCTCGAAGTTCAACCCGGAGATCTCGACCAGCCTGAGCGCCGAACAGGCCGAGGGCGCCAGGATCACGGTCCTGTTCGGCAACGACGTCACCGACCAGGCGACCCTCTCGAGCCCCAGCGCGACCGCCGGTGGGACCGTCGCCTACACGGTCTGGGCCGATAACGAATGCACCAGCCTCTTCGCGCACGCGGGCGTCAAGGACGTCGTCAACGGCGTGCCGGGAACCTCCGATGCCGTGAACTTCCCGAACGCGGGCACGTTCTACTGGTCTGCCGAGTACAGCGGCGACCCCGACAACGCACCGGCCAACAGCAACTGCGCCGACGAGGTCGTGACGGTGACGACGCCGATCATCCACGCCGTCAAGACCGTCGACGGCGAGCACAGCACGACCGCCAACGCGGGTGACGGCCTGCACTACGTCATCACGGTCACCAATACCGGTGATGCCGCCGGCATGGCCGACGTGACCGACGACGTCAGCGCGATCCTCGCCCACGCCACGATCGGTGCCATCAGCGATGGCGGCACCCTCACGGCCGGCGTCATCACCTGGCCACAGTTCACCCTCGCCGCCCTGACCGGGTCCCAGACCCTCACGTTCGAGGCGACCCTCAACGCATCCTTCCCGAACGGCACGACGCACCTGCCCAACGCGGTCGTCGTCGTCGGCACCGGCAGTAACTGCGCCCCGAGCGCGGAACAGAGCGCGGAGTGCACGACCGACACGAGTGTCAGCGAGTACCTCCTCAATATCCAGAAGACCAACAACGCACCGCTCGCGACCCTCGTGCTCCCGGCTAACACGACCGCGGATCTGCCGACGGCAGCCGAGGGTTCGACCGTGACCTACACCCTGGGCTACACGGTCGGCAAGCTCAGCGTCCATAGCGCCGTCATCACGGACGTGTTGCCGGCAGGCATTCAGTACGTGGTCGGCTCTGCCACCAGCAATGACGAATTCACCTTCGGAAGCTACGACTCGACGACCAGGACGCTGTCCTGGACGGCGGCCCATGTCACGACGAGCGGCTCGGTCACCTACAAGGCCCTCGTCCTCACCGGTGCGAGTGCGATCAGCCAACCCCTGACCAACGTCGCGACGATCGACTCGGCGCAGACCGAGCCGGCCAGCGCCACCTCGAAGATCTTCGTCCCGGTCGTCCCCAAGGGGGAGACGGCCCCGCCGACCGACGTCCTCGTAGCGCCGGACGGGACGAACAGCCCCGGCTCCAGCATGATGCTCATCCTGGCCGTCCTGGGACTGCTCGTCTTGGGCATCGGCTTCATCACCCCGATCCCGGCAGCCGTCCGCCGCCGGGATCGCCGCTAGGCTCGATCGTCAGCCGGTCGTTCGTTCGCCTCGCCGGGGCCGATCGACCGGCTGACCAGCTACGCCTCCCCAATGTATGCGCCGCGACCCCGAGCGGCGTTCGACCGGGGCGCTCCACCTCTTATGGGTGGGGTGCTTCGGTCGGCTTCGTGTCCGGCCACTCTGTCGCCTTCACAGGGGCGAGGACCCCTTTGGACGACCAAGCGCCGAAGCGTCGCGTGGGCGTCGTCGGCGCGCCAGGCCCGGAACCCTCGTTCCATCGAGGTGGGGCCCCCGTGAGCTACAGACCCTCGGACGGACGAGAGGTCAGATCGATTGCGGGCGTCGCTCAGTCCAGAGATTCCCGTGCGCCACCGGCGCGTGGCGCGGGCCCGTCAAGCCTGGACCGAGTACCGGGCGCCGTCTACAGCGGCCCCGGAACGTTGGTTGCGCGGATCTCAGGGATCTCCTCGAGGACGTCGAAGCGCAGCGTCGACATCGGCGGGCCCATGAGCGGCGTTCCCGGCGTGTGGCGACGGACGCGCAGAGTGATCGCGTCCGGGGCGACGCACGCCGCCCACACGCTCACGGCCGTTCGGGTCAACCGACGGAGCACCGGGCCAGCGACGAGCCCCGGGAGCGACGCCACAGCCAACGGTGACGAGTCGAGCGGCACGAGGTTCCCCCATTCGCGGCGCGACAGTGCCACTCTGAACACGCCGCCCGACGAAGTCAAGGGCGAAGCCCAACTGCTGGAAGGGCTGGTCACTCGGCTCGACTGCGAATTCGGTGATCGAGCGCGAGGATCGTCGATCGGCCATCAAGCAGACGCTGTCGGAGCGCGGTAGGGTTGGTTGTGTCCTAGAAATGGGGCTCGCGTTCAGGCAAACGCTGTCACCCCTCAGTAGTTTGAATGCGTCGGTTCCTCTCACGTCGCCCGGGGCGTAAGAGAATATCCCTAGTGGTGACGAACACGAACGCGACCACCAGGAAGCCGATTCCAACCACCAATCGGATCGCGGTCGCCTCTTGCCCGCTAAGCGGATGCCGGGTCAGCGAACCCGTCGTCGAGCCCGACTATCAAGCGACTGTGATCGACCGCCAGTTGTCGAACGTGTGACCACCATTCCAGGAGTTGTCGGTGATGGCACGGTCGAACAACCGGACGAATACGACGTAGCAGCAGGGTTCGACCTTGTCGGCCCACGGGTCCCACACGACATCGATGCCCGGGGAGGGGGCTCCGAGGTCCGCCCGGTTGCCGTTGTACGTCTTGGAGAAGATCGTGAAGCTCCCACTGCAGCCTCCGTACGCACTCACGTCGAGGCGGCTGAAATTCTCGTCAGTGCCCTCGATGTGGATGTTTACCGGGCCGTCCTCTCGGCGCACCGTCGAGCAGCAATCGAGCGGCTTACCGCCCTGGCTGAACTCGATGAGTGGCCGGTTCCCGACGTCAGGCCCGATGGGAAGACCGTTGTCGACGCGGGCGGGGACGGGGACGCTGGGGAACTCGGTCAGCGCCGCGTTGCGCACGACGAGGCGGACATAGTGGAGTAGGTCGCGCTCAGTCGGCGGACTGGACCAATCGGTGAGGTACGTGTTGCCTTCAGAGAGCGTGTCCATGTCGGCGATTGCGTACCAGTCGCCGGTCGCCACACGCGTATAGGTGGTGAAGCCAAAGTCGTGGGAGTCCTCGATCGGCGTGGTGATAGCGATCCAAGGCCCAACGGCTGAGGGACCGACCTCGACCTTGTATTCGGTCGCGCCGGCGATCCCGAACAGACCGTTCAGATGAACGCTACCGCCGAAAGGGTGGTCACCCACTCCAGCGCCGGGGTTGTCGGGGGGGGTGAAGCTCGCTGGGCTGCTCGGGCCCGACGCGTACCCGGCGGCGTCGATGCGGCCGATGGGGATTTCGCCAACCTTGATCAACTGCGGCCGCGGCGGGCACAGGCGTCGGCAGGCCAGCCGACATCGGACCCCACAAAGCCAGTGGCAAAGCTGATGGGCGAAACGATCGATCTTTGCCTTGGCGACGAATGCCGTGAAGGCCTCCGCGTCTTCGCGGGCAACGATGTCGAGTAGGTTCGCAAGGGTGTCAGGGTCCTTGCCGAGGCGGGCTGTGTACTGAGCGAAGGCCCGCCACTCCTCGACATCGAGGTCGGCCTCGGGCTTGATAGTGCCGGCGAGCTTGGCGCACACCAGCACACAGTGCTTACTGCAAAGCCATCGGCAGATCCAGTGGCACCTGTCGATCAGCCCAGCCCGTCCGAGGGCGTCCTGGAACCGTTCGGGATCGTCGGCGCGGAACGCGGCCACGACCTCCCGGAAGAGCTCCGGCTGTTCGGCTAGCGCCCCGATGGCTGAGGCAGAGTCCTGCAGTTCGTCGAGTGTCTCTTGATTTGCCACGTCGACACCCCCCGTGCGCTATCGGGCAAACTCGGTCGAACAAGCGGGTCGGCCGCTCACCCACTCAGGGCCAGTCTAGGTCCGACCTCATCGATGTCAAGCACGTGCCGGCATGGGTGTCGGCATGGGTGTCGGCATGGGTGTCGTTGCTCAATGACTACGTCAGTTGCACACCTGGGACGGCCCTGGAACGTCGGTCAAGCGGGTCTCCACGATCTCTTGAGGACGTCGAAGCGCAGCGTAGACATGGCGGCCCCATGAGCGGAGTCCGGCGCCGTTGCACCCACAGAAGGAGGCGCGACGGGTCCTCGAGGACCATCAGGACCACGACACTCAGCCACCGCTAGCCGCGAGAGCAGATGGATCGCGGTAGACGTAGTCCACGGCAAAGAAACCGCGGATCGGCTCGGAGATGCCGACGTTGTGCTTGATGGGCGTCTTCTTGGTGGGGTTTGCGAGGCTCAATGAGATTCGGACACCATCTGCCTGCGCGGACGACGTGTTGGGATCGCAGATCAAGAGAGTCAGGCCGTTCGAATCGTCGAGTTCATACCCGTATGCCAGCACCTGGTGATTGCGACCGAGGTCTGCTGGATTGACCGACGCGGTCGTGACCAGGCCAAGGACGCAGAGTTCGCCTGCATCAAGGCGCGGGCGGATCCGGTGAGGCCATTCCTCCATGATGGTCTTCCAGGCGACGCCGCGACGGAGCAGGATCGGGCCGGTGTCGCCGTCAGGCGTGGTCATCCACGCGTAGTACTTCATGAAGCCGGCATGCGGAAGGTCGAAGCTGTCGACCAGCCGGTCAGCGAGGTACTTGAAGAGCGGTGTGTCGGGATCTGGCTGGAGACCCGGCGGGGTTGTGTCGGGCAGTGGCTTCATGCCCTTGGTCTCGAACACATCCCGCACGGTGAACGCCATTCCGCCGCAGAGGCCGCCGCTGGCATCGCCGATGGGGAACTTTCCGAAGAGCGGGATCTCGATGGTGACCACCGGCTCCTGCGGGAAGGAGTTCACGAAATGCAGACCGCTGATGCCAGGTGTGAAACCGGGAACCCGAACCTCGATCGACATGGCGCTGTCCTCGTGCGGGGTTGTCTCACTGACGGAGGCACCGGCTGGCCAGGGATTGCCGTTCGGCTGCACTACCATCGCCCGTGTGGCCGGCATCGAGCCGGCCCCAGGGCCCGCGCAAACCTCCGCTACGCTGAACGGCTCCGGTTTCGGACCATCGCAATCAGGCAGTCAGGTAAGCCTCATGGCAAGAAGCAAATGCCTGAAGTTTCGACGTGCCTGGCCGGTCATCCGCGCCGTTGACGGCGCGCCATACGGCCCAGCGCCCCGTCGCGAGCCGATGCCCGACGAGCAGGGCCGCCATGATCGCGGCCGCGATCAAATACGGCGAGAGATCCGAGCCCGACATCACGTGCGACCCTCTCCCTTATCGTGATTCCGCCAGGTCCTCTACCACCCTGTCGGCCATCTTGCCGGCAGCCTCGTACAGCCAGTCCGGGTCCTTCTTCGTTCGGTGCTCGAAGTCGCGGCGCACGTTGCCGAGCGGGACATGGACATTGGCCGTCTCGTGGCCCATCGCGCGCAGGAGGTCGTCTTCCAGGTGACCGACCTTGGGCAGGCTGCCGAGCTTGACGCGCCCGGAGTCGGGCGCGAGGCGGCGCACCACCCAGCGCTGATCAGCCTCGAACACGGACACTTCCGGGTCCCGTGAGCGCACCGCGAGCCCGAGGACGGTCATGTACAGGCACGAGGTGTTCCGTGCGCCCTCCTCGGTCCACCACCGCCAGGCCGACGGGGCGAGCGCCTTCGCCTCGCGCGCCAGCACGCCGCCATGCCAGTCGTCCACGACAGCGGTGAAGCGCTGGCGTCCGAGACTGCCGAGACCAGCCTCCCGGTGTCCGACGCGAAAGGCGTGGACGTCGTCGGGCATGGCGTGGCGGAGGGCGTGCCAGGCAGACTCGGGCACGTCGCCCTCGACGCTCGACAGATCCTTGAGCGACTCGAGGAACTTGGTGAACTCGCTGCCATCGTCCTTGCCTCGGAGCTTGTTCATCACGATGTCCCGAAGCCAGGCGGTGCCTTTGTCCTCCGCGAGGATGAATGGCCGCCGCCCGACCTTCCGCTGCTCCTGATCCAGGGCCTCGCCGTACCCCGCCAGAAGCGACTGACAGGCCGCACGGAACTCGTGGTCGGCAGCGCCAGACAGCGTGACCTGTGTCGGTCCGGCATCCGCTTCACCTGCGGCGTCGTCCGCCTTCTGGTGCCGCTCCCCGATCGCGAAGCGAGCGCTCGCGGCCAGGCGAACGAGGTCGTGCGTGTATGGCAGGCAGCAGGCCTCGTCAAAGTCGTTGATCCCCCACACGAGGCGACCCTCGGCGTCCCGCCACGTCCCGAAGTTCTCCACGTGCAGGTCACCGATCCCCAGGACCTGGGGCGCCCGACCGAGGTCCGGGCCGGGATGGCCGTTGTCATCGAGCTCGTCACAGACAGCCGGCCACCATTGCGCCCAGCGGTAGAAGGTGGCGCGGAAGAACTCGAACGGGCGGCATCCTGCGAGGACCTCCTGGCGCTTCGCCCATTCGGCATCGGTGATGGTCACGTGAGCACCCAGCCACGCGCGGTACTCGCGAGTCGCCGCATCGAACGAAACCGGGCCGTGTGGCTTCATGGGCTCCCGCTCCTTCGCGGTTGCGCATCGTCGCCGGAATCCGAGCATCGCCCCCGAGGCCAAGGGTCGAAAGGACGGTCGCCACCTGCTGCCCGGTTCGAGCCGTGATCCATGATCATCACCGAGGGAGCGCTCGTGAACGGAGAGGCGAATGCCCCGCCGCCGTGGCTGGGCCGCTCAGCGACCGGGACCGTCGACGAGTTCGGCTATCCGGAGGCTGGCATCGAGCCCGGCCTTCGCTGTGGGGCTCGTCGCCTTGCGCGGGTCGAAGGTGCGAACGGCGAGGTAGAGGAGAGACAGCATCGGCCGATCGCACCGGGGCGGTCCGATCGCGAATCAGGGTTTCCGACCTCCGCGGGGTCGCCGGCTGGGTCGCCGAATATTCAGCCCATGTGAGGGTCGGCGGCGGCGCGGTTCCGCCGGGTCGCGGGGTCGGTGATCGTCACGGCTGCTCAGGCGTGCCGCAGATCACTCGCGTGCCGTGCGGATGGCATCGGCAAGATCGACGAGGGCCGACCCGACGGCCGCGAGGTCCTCGGGCGTGACCCCGCGCGCCGCACCGAGCTGCCCCACCATCTCGGACAAGGCCTTCGATGAGGCCGCAGATCGCTCCAGCGCCGCGGGATCCAGCTCCGTCGCGGCCTGCTTGTTGAACCGATCGAACGCATCCGCCAAGGCCCGGATCGCGGCAACGGACTCGGCGTCGCCCCACGTCGCCCTGATACCCAGGAGACGCGTCGTCCCGTCGACGATCTCGCCGGCGGCTGACCGACCCCGGTCACGGTCCCACGCGGACAGCGTGGCCTGGGCCGCCTCGAGGCCAGCTCCGAAGCGACGGAGCCCTCGATCGGGAACCGGGGCAGTCAGCGGAACGTGGGCGACCGACATCGAGATCGTCGATAGCCCCCCTGCTGCCGCCCGTTCCTCGGGGCCTGGAAAGCGCATCCCGAAGCCGTCGCCGCGCCGGCCGACATTCCCGCGCATCGCCACATCGAGCCGCGGGATGACGTAGCGAACCACCTGCCCCTCGTCGTCGTCGACGGCCTCGGCCATTCCGGCCTCCGCCAGCCGGGCGGCTCGGACGAGCGAGCGCGCCACGTCGTCGACACCGAGCTCGTTGCGTTCCCGCTCCAGCGTCTCGATCCGCTGCTCGAGCTCGATGTTCCGGCCCATCAGCCCGGCCAGCGCGTCTCGCAGCCCGGCGATCTCGTTCTCGCGCCCGGGGTCGTCCGTCATAGCCAGATCACCCGGGCTTGCGCTCGACGACCCGCTGGCGAGGTACCGAGGCGAAGGACATCCTGATCGTCGACAGCTGGTTGGCGTCGATGTTCTGGCCGGGTGCGGGCGGCACGATCGACGGCTGCTTGTCCGCGACGACGATATGGCCCTTCAGCTCGACGTCCAAGCTCCTGATGATCGTGCCGACGTCGGCGTCGTCGTCATCGACCTCGCTCTGTATCTGCTGGATGACCGACCGGAAGCCCTTCGCGAGGTCGGTCGCCAGGACCCCGGCAGCCGGTTCCACGTGGCTCGGGTCGATGCGCCCGGCGACGTCGACCGACTCGGCTAGATCCTTGCCGAGGACGGCCTGGGTCTCGGCGAGGCGGTCAAGGAGCGCCTTCTGGGCCTTCTTCAGGGCGCCGATCTCGGTGGCGTCGATCTTCTGGAAGGCAGCGATGATCTGACCCTGTTTCTCGAGATCGGCGAGAGCCTGCTTGAGAAGCTCGATCAGGCGGTTGAGCTCGTCCATCGCGGGCCTCAACTCTCGGTCTTGATGACGTTGCCTGTCTCGTCGTCGACGACGACGAGGGCGCGCCGGACGACGGCGTCGCCCTCGAGGCGGTACTCGAGGACGAACCACAGCCGGGCGGCGCCGTTGAAGTTCACACTCAGGCGGGTGTCGGTCTCGTTCTTGAGGTTCGGTTCGGCGATCTTGACGACGTCGTCGCGGGCCATGAGGGCCGGCGCGACCTTGTCGCCCACCGGTGGCGGCACCGGCACGAACGTCAGGTTGAGCTTGCTCGATGCCGTGACGTCGTAGTCGAACTGGTTCTTGTAGAAGGCGTTGACGGGCGTGAGGCGGATCGCCTTGAGCTGGTTCGCGGCCAGGAAGGTCGAGGCTCGGGTGGGCCCGGCCAGACTTGGCGACGCCTGTGGCGTCGTGTCCTCTTCGAGGGTGATGGTCATGGTCAGCTCGAGCTCGGCGCGCGGCATCTGGTACCACGTGGCGTGGAGGCCGAGCTCGGTGAGCTCCGGGTCCTCGTCGATCTCGCGCTGGAGCTGGATCGAGTGCCGGTCGAGCTCGGTCTGGGCCCGGGCGATCCCGACGGCGAGGCCGACGATCGCGGCCTCCATCGGGGTGGAGAGGAGCTCCGAGATCCGATCGGATCCGTTCGACATCGTCGTTTCCTCAGCTCTCGTTCCGCGTCACGGTGGGCGGCGTGGTGAGCGAGTTGATCGTCACCGTGCTCGGGATCAGTCGGGGCGGCGGCGGGACGGGGCGGAGCGTCGCTCGCAGGACACTCGAACCCTGGGCCGTGTACGAGTACGTGTTCGCCGTCCGGTAATCCACCGGCGATGCGAACGCGAGCGCCGCGAACCTGCTCGTCTTCCGGCCGAGCGGCGTGCTGCCACTCGTCTCCTTCGTCTCGGTCTCCTTCATCGTGATCGAGAGCTTGACCTCGATCGACGCCTCGGTGAACTGGTAGAAGGTCGGCAACAGGCCAGCCTGGAGGAGGTTCATCTCGACGGGCTGGGCTCCGCTGGCGCGGATGGTCACGCCGGTCACCGGGATCGGCGCGGAGCCGGTGACGGGGACCATCCGGACCTTGGGCTCGATCACCTCGGAGATCTCCGGAACGATGTTGACATTCGTCTCCAGGAGGAACTGGAGCGTCGCGATCGAGCTGCGGTCGAGCTCGAGCTGGCCCTCCGCGATCGCAAAGGCGAGGTTCCGGACGACCTCCGCAAACGGAAGGTCGAGAAGGTCTTTGCCGATGCCCATGGGTCCCCTCCTGGTGGCTGTACGGCTGGAGCGACTATACGGCTGGTGTGAGCGCGGGCGCCGGCCGTCGCAACGGCTCGACGAGCGGTCGCTCGGGGATGGCGGCGATGGCCCGTCGAATGGACGTGCCGAGGACAGTTGGTTCAAACCTGCCACCGCGGACCGCGGCGACGAGCGGCCGATCGGGCCGCGCGGCGACGATCCAGCCTACGCCCATGGCAGCCAGCGAGGCGGCCCTGACGGCTGCGGCCGCCGCCGCGGTCTCGAATTCCGTGACGAGGATCGGCAGCCGGCTGGCCAGCACCCGGAGCGGCGGGTCCGGCCGATCGGCGGACAGAGTCGCGCCGTAGACGAGGTTCGGGATCGGCTCGTTCGCGGTGCCCAGGACCGGGAAGCCGCCGAGATCGGTCCCCCACTCCAGGCCCGCCACGATGGAGACAGCCCGAGGATGGACGAGGCGCAGCCGGGCGACGGTGAGACGGATCCACAGCGCCCAGCGGTCCCAATCGGTGTCGGTCCCACTCGGATCGTCCGGCAAGGCGGCATGGGGGGCGGCGAACAGGTCGAACAGGACGGCCGGCTCGCTCGCGTAACGCTCCCCCAGCCTGCTCCACAGGCCGATGCAGTCGAAATCGGGCTGCGGGGCGATCAGGTTCGGTATCAGGCCGCCGGAGCCGTCCGCGACCGTGCCGAAGGTCGCGTCGCCGAGGGTTCGGAGGCTCAGGATCGTGTATGCGCCCGCGGACGCGACCTGGTCGATGACCCGGTCGAGCTCGGCGAGGTGGTCGAGACCGCTTCGATCGCCGTCTCCGACCAGCAGCCGATCCCGGTCGATGGGCACACGCACCGTGCCCGCGCCGAGCGCGAGCAGGGCCTCGAGCCCGGCCTCGTCGAGGCCCGCCGCCACGAGGTCGTGCCCGCGATCGGGGGGCCCGAGGCCGGCAACGTTGACGCCGCGAAGGGTCACGGGATGGCCGGCGAGGGTCACGAGTCGCGTCCCCTCGACCCGCAACCACGGCAGGGACCCGGACAGGACCCCGCTTGGGATCGGGTCGACAAGCGGATCGCTCCCGGGTCCCGACGGCTCGATCGAGCGCGACGGAGGGGTCTCGGGGCGCCGTCGGGGATCTTTGCCCAGGGTGCGCACGGTGGAGGCGCGCTCGTGGATGGGCCGCTCGCGCCGTTGGGCAGCCTGCTCGGCGCCGGTCCGGGAAAGCCGATCGGCCACGCGACGTCGCTCGCGGCGATCGGCGAGCGCGCCGGCCTCCGCCCGCTCCGTCGCGTTCTCCTGCCGTCGTTTCGCGCGGGATTCCTCGAGCCGGGTGGACCGGCGCGTCTCGCGGGCCGCCGCCGCTCGTTCCGCCGCGACCGTGTCGCGCCGCGCGTGGTCGGCGCGATCGGTCCTCGCCCCTTTGCGCGGTCCCAGGCGGGAGCGATCGTCTGCGGGACCCGCAGCCATCGCGGCATCCGCCGGTTGCTCATGGCGGGCGCCGCTCGACCGCCCGCGCTGGTCGGCGCCACGGGCCGTCCGGGCGGTGGCGCGGCGTACGGAGCGGCGATCGGCGGCGTGCTTGGCGGCGGCTCGCAGCTCGCGCGCGGCGGCCCGGCGCGCGTCCGCCGGACCACCGGCGCGCTCCGTTTGGCGTTCCGCACGCCGGTCATCGTCGCGTCTCGTCACTTCCGTTTTGGTTCGGAGCCGCTCGCGACGCTCGGACGTGGCCCCGGCCGCGCGCTTCGCGGTCGCCGACGCCTCCCGGATGCGGTCGAGCAGGTCCGACCGCTGCGCCGCGAGGTGCTCGGCGGCAGCACGTTCGCGGCGACGCTCGTCACGGATCCGGGCGAGGAGCGCCTCGCGACGCGCCCGAGACGCCTCCTGTTCCGCCTCGAAGGCAAGCCGCGCCTGGCGCGACTCCTCGCGGCGAGCCTCCTCGCGGGCCGCATCGCGCTCCTCCCCCTGGCGACGCGTGATCGCCTCCTGTCGGCGCGCTTCGTCGCGCTGACGCTGGCGGTCCTGCTCCTGTCGCGAGAATGGCATCGCTCGCCTACGGTTCGCTTCGGTCCAAGGTCGCTCGGTTCATCCGGCCCCGCGACGCGCTCATCGGGAGCCCCGCGGTGGCGCTCCGCAGGCCGAACAACCCGAGCCCGTAAGCTCGATGATGGACTCCAGGCGCCGGTCCCCTTTCCGTCCGGGACGGCTGGATGGAGTCATCTGGGTGGCCACGGGCCTCCGCGGCCTTTGGCGCCTGCTACTGGATCGTGATGGTCGGCGGATTCTTTGTCGCGTCGACGGTGATGAATCGCGGGATGAGCCGGGCCGGTGGCGGCACCGGTTTGAGGGTGGTGCGCAGGAGGCTCGAGCCCTCCGCCGAGTAGGAGTAGGTCGAGGCAGACTTGTAGTTGACGTGCGACGCGAAGGTCGACGAGACCGATCCCGAGGCGAACAGGAAGCCGGCGCTCGCCTCTGCCGTCACCTCGAGCGAGGCGCCGAACTCGAACTCCGAGGACGTCGAGGTCCGGTAGGAGATCGAGATCTTGACCTCGATGATCGATTCGGTGAACTGGTAGAAGGTCGGCAGGAGGCCGGCCTGGAGAAGCGTCATGCTCACCGACTCGCCGGGCTCGCTCGTCACGTTGATGCCCGTGACGGGAACGCCCCCGAAGGTCTTCGTTTCACCGTTCGAGATGACCTCGAAGATCTCGGGGATCACCTTTACCCTGGCCTTCGCCAGGGCGCGGGCCGTCTCGATCGACGCCGCATCGAGGCGTCGTTGGCCGGCTGCAATGGCGTTCGCGAGCTTGAACACCATCTCGGGGAACGGGACGTCCAGTAATTCCTGGCCGATCGACATGTGTCACTCTCCCTCGCTGCGATGGACTGTCTGCGGGCTAGATGCCTTCGCCATCACCTCCCTCGCCCGACCGGACCGGCCAGCGCAGCGGCGCATGGTCCAGCGGGGTAGACGGCGTACGTCGCCGTCGAGAAGGGCGGGGGTAACGGATTGACCACGGCTGCCGGGCGGCTCGCGAGCTGAAGGGCCACGTTCTCCGAGAAGATCTGCAGCAAGGACCCTGTCTTCGGCCCGTTCGGGTCGAGGGTCACGCCGCCCACGAACTCGACCAGGCGGTGGGCCTTCACGGCAGGCAGGTGATCCTCGTCGAACGCAACGATGAGCGAGCCATGCGACGTCGCCATGAGGATGAAGCCTCGGCGCTCGGCGATGAACTCGGCGATCGACTCGCGCGTGGCGTCGTCCCGCTCTCCGGTTGGTTGGACGAGGTACATCTGGATGGCCATCAGGCGATCGCTCCGACCGGAACGGGCGGGTCGACCCCGGCGAGCCCTTCGCGGGCGCGGGCCACGACCTCGGCCGCGTGAACCGAGTCGGTCAGGACGCCGCGGGCGAGTCGGGCGGCTGCGGGTGCGTCGGCGGCGAGCAGGCTCAGCGCCGGCCAGAACGTGCCCTGATCAGGGACACTGGCGAGACCGACCGAGGGCACGCCAAGCTCTGCCGCCGTCCGCGGCAACTCGGGCGCAACGCCGCCGAGGTCGATTGCCAGCACACTGGCGGCGAGGTGGCGACGCCACTGCGGCATCCCCATCGGGATCACGGACGGCCGCACCTGCTCGCCGGTAAATGGGCTGAGCCCGAGATCGACCGGTCGGGACGACCAGACCGTGATGGCCGGAAAGACTTTCGCGAGGATCCAGACCAATGGCGCATCCGCGGCGCTCGCGACATGGATGCTACCGCGCCGCCGCCGGTCCACGAGCCCGGGGTTCGCGGACGGCAGGGTGACCGGCATCGTCAGCTCGTCGGCGGCAAAGGCGGAGCCATCGCGAAGCACCTCGGCCGCCAGGCGGCCGGCTTCGCTCGCAACGACCTTCACGACGGCGCTCGCGCCGTCCGGCAATCGGACCGCATCCTCGAGCGTCCGGCTGACAGTCGCCGGCAAGGCGCCGTCGACGTGGGTCCAGCCACGGATGGACCTGATCCGGAGCGTGGACACGGGGACCTGGGTCATCCGCGCACGGGCGGCCGGGAGGGCGCCCTCGAGGACCTCGCTCCAGCGCGGCAGGAGCCGGCTCCAGTCGTAGTCCTCCGCGAATCGCCGGGCGGCGGCCGACTTTGTCGCAAGGAGGTCGCGGTCGGCATAGAGGCGATCGAGCCGGCCGACGGCGTCGTCCACGTCGATGATGGCGCGCCGGATGCCGAACTGATCGGGCACATAGGCAGCGACCCGGATCGGCTCGCCGTGACCGCTGACGAGCTCCCGACTCGCCGAGTAGTCGGCGGCCATCGGCACGACCCCGGCGGCCGCGGCCTGGAGCGTGGGCAGCCCGAAGCCCTCCCCCCACGAGGCCAGGAGGTGGACGTCGGCGGATTGGTAGATGGCGGCCAGATCCTCGATCGGGAGCCCTCCGTCGATCGACATCCCGGCGGTGAACCGGACCCGGTCGCCCAGTCCGAGGAGCTCGACGTCCGCGGCGATGTCGTAGTAGTAATCGGCCGTCCGGGCCGCCGGGTCGGCCGGGTCACAATGGACGTGCAGGACGACGTCGGCGCGGTCGCGTGAGAAGCGATCCACTATCTCGAGCAGCCTGGGCATCATCTTGCGCGGCTGGTTGCGTGCGTCGCACAGGATGACGAACCGGCCCTCGTAGCCGAGGCGCCGCTTGGCGGCAGCTCGGTCGGCCGGCGGGTGGAAGATCGCCGTGTCGACACCGTGCGGCAGGTAGGCCGGCGTCACCCCGTTGGCGAGCGTCACGTCGCGCCCGTAGGCGCTCATCGCGATCGGGATGTCGACACGCTCGAGGATACGGACCCAGCTGGCCGGCAGGGCTCCCTCGCCCAGGTCCCCGTCGATCGGGTAGTAGAGCGCCCACGGGATCTCGGCCGCTCGCAGGAAACCGGTGATCGTCGGGTTGGCGATGTATGTCAGCCACCACACGTCGGCAAGCGTGACGAGCACATCCGGCTTGAGCCGCTGGAGGTAGCCGAGAAGAACGTCGCCGCCGAAGGTGTCGAACCGAGTGGGATAGAGGGTGCAACCGCGCCAAGGCTGGGGCTGGCCGTGCATCTGCCACCCGACGATGGCCACCTCGTGGCCCTGCCGCGCAAGCCCCTCACAGACGAATCGCGTTACGTTGCCGAAGCCGGACGGGGCGGTCGGGCTGTCCGACATCCAAAGGATCTTCAACGTCGTCCCCGCGTACGATGCGCCTCGTCCTACGACGTCTCTCGCGAGTCGACCTGACCCGCGCGCGGGGACCGTCGATTTACCGACCCCCCGTCCGCCAATCATAGCGACGCATGTCAACGCATCCGGATGAGGGCTCCGCCATCAGCCGACGCGCCAGATGGACCCGTCGAGGAGGACGCGGAGCGGGATGAAGTGCTTCGTGTCGCGCCACTCGGAGAGGAACTGACGTTCGGCCTCGTGATAGACGGCCTGATCCCAGCCGGCCTCATGGGCGGCGATCCCATGTTGTTGGGCCCAGGCTCGAGCGAGCGCCGGCCAACCCGGCTCGCGACCTGCCGTCTGGTTGCCAAGGTGGTCGCAGGCAATGCCGACCACGGCAACGTGCCAGCCCGCCTCGAGCATCTGGCACGAGATGCAGGCGGTCGTAGAAGTGGTGGGGTGGGAAGTCGGGCCGGATGCCGACCTCCTCCAGGGCCCGCCGCCGGAAGATCATCGCGCAGCCGTCGACGACCGCTGCCGGCCGGAGATCGCCGCTACGGCGGCCGTGGTCCTCGGCCCGGCTGGCCGGGCCGACGCCCGTGAAGTTCAGCATCGTCCCCTGGCCCCGACCGCCCGCCCTGTCGATCTCGTCCGACCCGACAAACCCGAGGAGGCCGAGGCGCTCGTCCCGGGCGAACGCCTCGCGGACGCGAGCGTCCCAGCCGGCCTCGTGGACCCACATGTCCGTGTGGAGGACCGCCAGCAGGTCCCAGCGTCGGTCGAGGGCGAGCGCCTGGGCAAAGAGCGGGTATGTCCCGAGGTTCGTCTCGTTGCGCCGGGTCCGCACGCCGGCCGGCAGCCAGCCTTCGTCGCGCAGCGGGGGATCCGAGCCGTTGTCGATCAGCAGGATGTCCGCGTCCGTGGTGGCGTCCGCGAGCCGGCCGAGGCTGTCCGCGAGCATTTCGAAGCCGTTGTGCACCCCGATGACGACGACCATTCGCGACCCCCTGGATGCGTGCCGGAACCGCCGGCGACCGGGGCCGGTCTCCGTCGCCACCTCCGTGGCCGCCGCCCCGGCGAGATCCCGCACGGACGGAGACGCCGCGCCGCCGTCGAACGGCCGGACGAAGCGCTCGTCGCCCGGCAGGCCGCCCCACTTCGCGAGATAGCGCTGCTGGGTCAGGGGGAACGTCACCCGGTTCAACGCCTCGAGGCGGGGGTCGGTGCGGATGGCAGCGGAGCCAAAATGCCAGGATTCGACCAGCGACGTCGCGCCAGGGTATCCCGGCCAGCGATGCCCGGCGGTGCATGTCGTTGTCCTCGTGGTAGGCCGGCCAGAACCCCTCGTCGAACGCGCCGAGCTCGTCCCACACGGTTCTCGAGATGCAGGCGGCACCGAAGCCGCGACCCGTCAGGAAGTAGAGACCTCGCGGCTCCCCATCGACCGCCTCACGGAAGCGCGTCAGGATGGCGGGGTCGCTGAGCTCGAGGTCGTCGTTGAGCAGCACCACGGCGTCGTGGCCGCGTCTCCACGCCCAGCGGCATGCCGCGTTCCATGCCCCCGCCACGCCAGGTTGCGGCGAGGTCGGAGGAGGGCAAGACCGTGGGCCTGCCAGTACCGACAGACGAGATCTACCGCCCGGCCATTCCGGACGAGAACGATGTCGGGCACGACGTCGTCCTGGGCGAGCACCGAGCGGATGCAACGGCAGAAACCCGTGCGCCGCCACCGTCGGGATCGCGACGGCGATCCGCGGGCCCGGCTTCGCCGGCGCGGCGGGTTCGGTGCCTACCGGCTTCGATGCATGACGATCTGCCAAAGTGCGCTACCCCCGCCCGTGTCGGCCGAACATAGCAGGCGCGGGCAGCGGCTTGTCTCACGAGCGACACGGAGGACGTTCGCGACTCCAGGGCCGTAGTCGGAGCGATCCACGCGGCCGGCGCCCGGGCGGCCCTGGCCACCGGCGACCACTCGGCCAGCATGGGCTGGGAGACGGCGCAGGAGGTCATCGGGCGAGCGTTCGTCGGGCATTCAGTCATACGCTGCAGGTTCGGCCGAGGTCGCGTGGCGAGCCTTCGAGGTTCGGGCGAGGGCGTCAGCCTGGCTATTCCTCGACTTCGGAGTCCAAGACGAGTCAGTGGGCCCTCGACGCCCGCAAGCGAGCGGCGAGGCTGCGAGCGTCCGCAGGCACTATCGCAGAAGCAGGCCGGCGTGCGGTTGCAGCGAACGGCAGCGGAGGCACCGCCGGATGGCCCGGCCCCAGCCACTCGTCGAAGAAGGCGCCCAGGTCCTGGTGCGACACTTTCTGGGCGAGCCCGATGAACTCGTCGGTCGAGACGGTGCTGCCGGACTGCGTCTTCACCCAATCGCGGAGGATCTTGAAGAAGGCCGTGTCGCCGACGGTCAGTCGCAGGGCCTGCAGCGTCATCGCTCCGCGGATGTAGATCTGCTCGTCGAACATGTCGACGAGGCCCGGATCCTCGATCGGCAGATCCCAGAACGCGTCGTCGGCGGGGATTGCCGCGTACCAGTAATCGAAGTTCTCCTGGACGGTCCCGAGCCCCTGGTCCTCGCTCCACAGCCACTCGGCGTAGGTGGCGAATCCTTCGTTGAGCCAGATGTGCTGCCAGGCGTCGAGGGCGAGACGGTCGCCGAACCACTGGTGAGCGAGCTCATGGACGACGAGGAAATCGTTGTCGATCTGGTCGCCCATGTTGTTGTCCGGGTAGATCGGACGGGTCTGGTTCTCGAGCGAGAAGTAGAGTCGCGGCTCGACGTCGACGATCCCGCCGCCGGCCTGGAACGGGTACTTCCCGAAGGCGCTCGCCTCGAAGGCCAGCATCGCCGGTTGCTTGTCGAAGCTCTCCAGGATCGTATCGCCGAGCCCCGAACCGTCAGTGAACAGGCGAGAATCGATGGCGTCCCAGAACCTGATGCCGTTCCGGTTGTACGAGCGGATGTCGAAATGCCCGATGCCCATCCCGGCGAGATAGGTCGCCATCGGTTCTCTTGCGTCCCACGTCCACGTGGTCCAGTCACCATGCGTCCGATGGCTCTTGAGGACGCCGTTGGCGACGGCCTCGAGACCAGCCGGGACGGTGATCCTGAAGGTGAAGCTCGCTCGGTCGCGCGGATGGTCATTGGACGGGAACCAGGTGGCCGACACCCGCGGTTCCCCGCTGACGATCGCACCGTCATCGGTGGCGAAGAAGCCGCTGAGCCCGAACTCGTCGTCGACGATCTCCGGCACCCCGTCGTACCTGGCGACGACTCTGAACGTCGCGCCACGGCGGATGCCCTTCGGCGGGGTCACGACCAACTCGCCGTCGTGGCGGCTCCAAGCCGCAGCCTTGCCGGTCGACCTTGAGCGACTGGATGGTCATCCCGACGAAGTCGAGGTCGAACCGCGACAGGTTCTGCGTCGCGCGGGCGGTGATCGTCTCGACTCCCACCAGGACGTCCGTGTCGGGGTCGTAGGTCAGGTCGAGGTCGTAGTGCGTGATGTCGTAGCCGCCATTGCCGGCGAGCGGGAGATATGGATCGCCGAGGCCTGGCGCGCCGGGCGTGAAGTGTCCTGGTCCCCCTGCCGAAACGTCATCGGCGACGGCACCCAACGCGACCGATGCGATGACGGCGACGAGCACAGCCCTGCGGATCATGCGAATGCCTCCATCGACGCGGTCCGGGTTCGCTGGCGCAAACGGGCGCGATGACGAGTCTGGCAGATACGTCGCGTCGAATGGAGCAAGGGATGCTCGGAAAAGCGATGTCGCTCGACGCTGACTTCCATGGCCGCTCATGGATCGCTTACGGGGAGGCGAATGATATCACGAAGGTGCGGTTCGCCGCGCCTGCCAGCAACAGAAGCCGCCACCCACCTGGGCCACTGATCAGGGCAAGCGCGGCGAGACCGTCAGTTGCAGATTCGTGGTGGTCGCGCTCAGCGCCTGTGCGACCTCGCCACCAGGCTCCGCGTCAGCACCTCCGGCAGTGCGGCGACGAGGCGCCCCCGCCCCTGAGCCATCACGAACAGCTCGGCGGTCGCGTACATCGGCTGGAATGGTGCCTCGGTCGTTCCCGTGAGTGGCCCGAAGGGTCGGAAGCCGAGGCCTCGGTACAACGTCATGTTCGCCGGGCGACCGGACATCAGGGCGAAGTCGTAACCCCGCTCGAGACCCAGGCTGAGGAGGTGCGACAGGAGGCCGAGGATCACGCGCGCGCCACGGTGGGCGGGGTCGATCGCTAACAGCCGGATCTCGCACGGGCGGTCGGGCACGGGCACATCGACCGGGAGGTGGTCCTCGAATGGCCCGATCTTCTCGTCGACCGAGAAGGGCCGTCGATCGCGGACGCAGACCATTCCGACCACCTCATCGCCGGCCTTGCACACGACGTACGTGTTCTCGGCGTGGAATCGGTCGACCAGGCGCCGCTCAGGGTTCGGATGGTGCTGCGGGATCTCCTCGACGAAGGTTCGGTAGTTGAGCCCATGGATCTGCTCGAGGTCGGCGGGCTCGGTCGCGATCTTGACGGTGTAGCGTCTCATCGCACCGCCTCGGGCTCGTCGGTCGGGTGACGCCTTCGAGTCGCCAATGCCCGAAGAGGCGCCACGTGGCCGAGCACGATGATGACGGCAATGCCGGCGGTGCCCACCACGACCTCGAGGGGGGCACCGAGCCAGATCGCCCAGGCTGGCGCGACCACGGTCGCGACGATGACCGGCACGAGCGTGGATCGGCTGACCAACGCCAGCACGGCGAATGTCGCCGCGGCCGCCAGCGCGACGGTCGGCGCTGCGACGGTGACCGCTCCGAAGGCCGGCGCGAGGCCTCGACCGCCGCGCCCACCGAGCTGGATCGGCCAGACGTGCCCGGCGACGACGGCGACCATCGCCGCCCCGACCCACCCGGGTGCGACCGCGAGCGCGATCGCGACTGCCAGCGCGCCCTTGAACACATCGACCGCAGCGGCAACCGCCGCCCAGCGCAGGCCGACGACCCGCGACGTGTTCCGCCCGCCGACGCTCCCGCTCCCGAGCTGCCGCAGGTCCGCGCCGGTGCGCCATCGGACGACGTACCAACCGGCGGTGACACAGCCGAACCCGTAGGCGGCGACCGTGACGGCCGCTCCCGGGATGAGCTGATCGGCGGTCATGGCGTTCCGTGCGAGCGCCGGTACGGTGCGAGGGGCGCGCCGCAGCCATACGGACGACCGAACCGGTCGTGGACGATGCGTGCGTTCGTCTCCATCGCACACGACAGTAGCAGGGCTCTGTACATGCCCTCGGGCTGCGATGACGGACGCAGGGGCTCGACTTCGACACGAGACGCTTCGGGGAAGGAGGTGTCGATGACACAACGCGCACCCGATCCCGTCGGCACCGACACCCGAGGCCCGGACCCGATAGCTGAGCGAACCATCCAGTCCGAGCCGGCCCGACCCGAAGATCAGGGCGCGTGCAGGTCCATGACGTTTCGGATGCCGACAACGACGTCGGTCCATGCCGAGTCGCGGTCGCTCCATTGCTTCACCGGCCTCAGCCTGCCCTGACTGGTCGTTGGCAGCATCTGCAGGCGTTCGAACGGGGCGCCCTCGAGGTCGCAGTCGCGCACCAGGACAGCCACGACCTTGATGGATTCGGGGCCGTCGTGGCGAGCCAGGGCGAGCTCGAACTCAACCCCCATGCAGTATTGCGAAGCCATGAAATCAGCGCTGACCAGGAGGACCACAAGGTCGGCCAGATCCAAGTTGTCGTCGATCTCCCGCGCCCAGTCGGCACCCGGTTTGATCAGACGGTCGTGCCAGATGACCACTCCTTGCGCGCGCAGATTGGCAAGGTGAGTGTCGAGCTCCTCGCGGTACCTGGAGTCCTTATGTGAGTAGGAGCAAAAGAGCTTGACATGCCGCCTCTCCGACGTCGGCGACGTCGCTCCCCGGCCGGTGTCTTCTGCGCGGGCCTCGTGAGCCAACGGTGCGATTCGGACTTCGTTCGGATCGTCACGTCCCGCAAGGAGCAGGGGCACGACGAATTGCTCGGGCACAGACTCCTTGACGGCATCACGCGCCAGGTCGAATGCCTCGGCCACGGACTTCCCGGCGGCGAGCGCGCGGTACATCGCATCGGAGAAGTCGACCGCGGCGTGGTCGTCGATCACACCGTCCATGGAGATGATGCAGCCCACGTGCCCGCCTAGCGCTTCCGCGAGCGGCCGCGAATGGCATGTGTTGATCACGACCAGCTTTGGCACGTCGGTGCGTCGTGCAAACGCGGCCGCGAAGGCCTTCACGCCCACGTATTCGGCCTTCCCGGACGCGTCCGAGAGGATGATCTCGTTCCTGACCGGGTCGACGGTCGGCGACAGCACGTGGACCACGTCGGGCCGCGCCCTTGCGACGAACTCCTTCAATCCAGCGAGGCTTACTGACCAGCGCGCCTGGACCGTGTAGCTGTTCGGATAGGCTCGACGCGCCTCCTCGATCCGATGCAACTCCTCGGCGAACCCAAACTGCATCTCGGTCGGATTCGAGGCAATGAACAGCACCTTTGCTGGCGACCCGCCGATCGAGTCCGAGGCTGCCATCTGACCCTCCCGGCGACAGGACCTCTCTTTGGCGCAAGGGTTGGGTGGCAACCTGCCGGGCACCTCCACCCGTCCGCCATGGGACTATACCGCTCGCCCCCGCACGCGGGCGAACGCTCGACAATCCTGACGGCGGCTTCCTGTGACTTCATCATCCTCGCTGCCGGAGGACCCGGCCAGACGCGGTGTAGGATCAGGCAGAGCGCGAGGCGCCGCCTGATGATGGGAAGCGCGACGGCGTGACAGACGATCGAAAGAGTCGCAGTCAGCGCCGCTTGCCCACATCTGGATGTGATGGCATCGGCCACCGAGCGGCCGGGAAGGACAAACCTGTGACGGCACGGCCGCTCGTCTACGTTCACGGCGCCGGCCACCAGAGGCCGGCCAACGCCTTGAAACAGGAGCTCGATCAGCTCCTGTTCGGACGGGATTTGGCGACATCACGGCTCGCCTACTACGCGGATGTTCGCTGGCCGCCTGCCGGCGCACTCGCGGGGCGACAGCCGGCTGAGCCAGCTCCCGGGAGAGTCGTGCGCGAGCGGGCGATCCGTCGAGCCGAGGACCCGCAGGTCAGCTCGAAGGGCGCAGCCGCGACCATCGTGGCGGCCTCCATGGCCTCGCGCGCCATTGACCAGCGGGCGGTTGCCGGTTCGCTCGCAAGCCCGGCGTCGCCGCACGAAGCCGATGCGCTCCGGCTCGCCGAACAGCTCTACCGTCGCGCGGATCGAATCGCGAGACGGTCCTCGACCGGGTCGGGCAGGTTGGCTGCCGGCATCTCGCTCCCGGACCCGATCTTCCGTCGCGTCGTCGGCTACTTCGCGAGTGACGTCATCGACTATCTGTACGGCGGGTTCGCCGAGCGAATGCGGGCGCCTGTCCGCCAGGCGCTCCTCAACGGCCCGCAGCCGGGCGTCATCGTCGCCCATAGCCTGGGAACGATCATCGTCTACGACGTTCTGAGCGAACCGGCCTTCGCAGGTCTCGATGTCCAGCTCCTCGTGACGGCCGGTTGCCCGCTCGGGATCGACAACGTCCAGGCCCGGCTCCGTGACGGCGCCGGCCGCCCGAACCCGGTGCCTCCTGCGCTGCAGGCGTGGGCCAACTTCGCCGACCGGTGGGATCCCGTTGCGCTCGACCCGACCCTGCGCAACGAGTTCACGCCGCCCGAGGACTTCGCCAAGGACGAAACCGTCAACAATCCCGCGAAGAACAACCACGACCTGACCGGCTACCTGTCCGTCGGCATCGTCCGATCGTCGATCGTCACTGCCGTGGGGTCGTGAGGACACCCAGGGAGGGATGCTGATGGCTACGGACAGGATCGAACAGGCACAACGCGGCTTCTCGCTGGAAGAGACCCTCGCGCCCGGGCGCAGGCAAGGTCGCCCGGCGGCTGCATCTGTGGCCCCAGGCGCTCGGCGGAGGGGCGGCCAAGCCGCGGCGGCGGGCGGACCGATGGCGGCGGGATCGCCGGCCGCGGGACCGACTGCGGCGCCTCGCCTGACCGGACCCTTCCTGTCCCCCGGATCCCTCTCATCGGTCGAGCGGCTCCGCCTGATCAACGGCATCGAAACCGTCATGGCCGGCGCCTTCGCGCATCTACCGCTGAAGCGTGCCCGCTACGGCGTCGATCCCATCCAGCGCCTGCGGATCCTCCGATCGCAGGTCGACGAGTTGACCGACGCTGCGTTCCACGCCGAGCTCGCGGATATCGTGACCCGCTTGCGTGACGCGCACACGCGCTATGCCGGGCCCGAGGCGCTCGGGGGCAGCGTGGCCGTACTGCCATTCCTGGTCGAAATGGCCGGGACGGTGGCTGAGCCGAGCTATGTGGTCACCAAGGTTGGTCGGGGACTCGACCCAGCCTTCGAGCCGGGCGTGACGATCGAGTTCTGGAATGGCGTGCCGATCGATCTGGCCATCCAGCGCTACAGCGAGCGCGAGGTCGGGGGTCGACCCGATACCCAGCGGGCCTGGGCGACGCAGAGCCTCACAGCCCGACCCTTGCGCTACGGCCCACCCCCCGACGAGTACTGGGTGGTGATCGGCTATCGAACCCCTGGCAAGACAGGCACGAGCAGGGAGACCAAGATCGACTGGAAGGTCATCGACCCGAACACGATCAGCCGGCAGAGCGACGGCCTGTTCGGCGTCGCGACCAGACCGGAGCTTCGGCGCGGACAGGCTGTGAACCCGGCCGCCGAGGCCGTCCGCCGGTCGAGGATGCTGCTGTTCGCACCTCGGGCACTCGAGGGCAGGCAGGCGCAGGCGCCTGCGCCGATGCGAACGACCGGCGGCGAGCTTGCCGAGGCGACGATCATCGAAACCACGTTGGTCGAAACGCTCAAGGCGATGTCCATCGAGGCGCCCGGCGGGCCGTTCGGCTACCTGCGCATCTACGCCTTCAATGCGGAGCCCATCGGTTTCATCGATGAGTTGGTACGGCTCATATCGCTCCTGCCGGATCGCGGACTGATCATCGACATCCGCGGAAACCCAGGTGGCTATATCTGGGCCGCCGAGTTGGCGCTCCAGCTGTTCACCCCGAATGAGATCGAGCCGACGAGGTTTTCCGTCCTCGCGACTCCCTTCACCCGCGATATGGCCGGCCGCAAGGGGCCGCTCGGGGATGAGCTCCATCCGTGGCAGGCCTCGCTCGAAGCCGCCGTCCGCAATGGCGAGCTTTACGCCCAACCGATCCCGATCACCGACCCTGCCGCGTGCAACGCGCGGGGTCAGCACTACGGCGGGCCGGTGGTGCTTGTCGGCGACCCCACCACCTATTCGGCTGGCGACCTGTTCACCGCCGGTTTCGTCGACAACGGCATCGGACCATTCGTCTGCGTTGGCTCGGCGACCGGTGCCGGCGGGGCCAACGTCTGGACCTACGATGATCTCAGGAGCGACCTCGCCGGCTCTCCCATCTCGCTACCTGAGCTGCCCGATGGCATCGGACTCTCCTTCGCCTTCCGACGTGCCACGCGCTCGGGTGCGAACGAAGGGCTTCCGATCGAGGACGTCGGCATCGAGGGGACCGAGAAGGAGTACGCGATGACTCGCGACGACCTCCTCCTCGATCGGCGAGACCTGATCAAGCACTGCCTCGCCCTGCTGCGAAAGCGGCCCTCCTCGCAACTGCACCTGAATCTCGACACTCGCAAACGCACCATTGCCGTCACGACGGAGGGACTCGACCGGCTCGACGTCCTGCTTGACGGACATCCGGGTAGCACGCATGAGATCGGCGACAGCCGGCCCATCAGCGTGGCCTATCCGGGCGACGTCCAGAGAGTCGAGCTGATCGGGTTCGCGGGCGACGAGGTGCGTCAGCGTCGGCGCGTTGCCGTGTGACCGCAGAGCAGGCTTCTCTGGACATCGCTATCACTCATCCGCCCTGGTATCAGGAGGGACGTCAGCGGCCGCCGCGTCGTCATCCGACCAGCAATCTCGGTCAACCCATGCGGACCATAAATGACGACCAAGACCGCGACACCTCGCCTTTTCTGAGCCCTGATGGCTCGAAGAATGGTTCATCCCGCAGTATGAGCTGGGGGTGCGGCTCGATCGCGGCCGTGATCGCCTGGTTCACCACCCGGGCGCCTGATCGGTTCGGCAGTGCCTGACTCTGGCCAGACCCGATCGACAGGCGCAAGATGAACGAACGACATGGAGCGCCTCGGCTGACTCGGATGAGGCCGCGCCCCGACCGGGGCCGGCGCGAGGGAGCACCCGTTGACGAAGGTAGCCACGACCGCTGGCCCTGCCATCGAGGTCTTCTACTCCTACGCGCACGAGGATCGGGTCCTGCGCCAGCGGCTGGAGAACCAACTCAAGGTGCTCCAGCGACAGGGATTGATCTCGCAGTGGACGGATCGGCTCATCGGTCCCGGCATGGATTGGGACCGCGAGATCAACGAGCGCCTCGATCACGCCGGGATCATCGTGTTCCTGCTGTCGGAGTACTTCCTTGCATCGGACTACATCGACGGCGTCGAGATGAGGCTCGCGTTCGAACGAGCGGGCCGCGACGGTGTCCGGATCATCCCGGTGATCCTCCGGGAGTGCCTCTGGCGCGAGGACGAGCGGCTCAAGAAGTTGCAGGTGCTGCCCCGCGAGGGCCGGCCCGTCGCGTCGTGGCGTGATCGCGCCGCAGCATTCGCCGATGTCGCGGCGGGGATCAAGCATGTCGCCCAGGAGCTCGTCCCTCGCGGCGTCTACGGCGTCGCCACGTCGATCCCACTTCCAGCCAACGCCGGGCCACAGATCGAGGCGCTGCCTCCGGTCTGGAATGTGCCGCAGCGCCGGGATCCGGCGTTCATCGACCGCGAGGACACGCTGGCTGAGCTGGCCCGCGAGCCGGCGAAACCCGAACTCGGCGGCTCGATCGTGGCGGTCATCGGGCCCCCAGGCATCGGCAAGACATCCATCGTGTCCGAATTCGCGTACCGCCATGCTGGCGAGTACGACGCCGTATGGTGGATCCGGGCAGAGAAGACATCGACGTTGGCGACCGACCTTCCTGCGCTCGCCGGTGCACTGCACCTGACCCAGGCGGGCGCATCTGCCGAACCAGCCGAGCTATCGAGCGCGCTGATGCCGTGGCTCGAGGCATCGCGGCGATACCTGCTCATCTTTGACGACGCCACCGACCCGGGCGCGGTCCTCGATCGCCTGCCCCAGGCCCTCGGCGGTCACGTCTTGCTCACGACGAGAAGCGCCGCCGCGGTCCCGGCCCGGGCACGGTCGCTCGAGGTCCGGCCGTTCAGCCTGCAGACCTCGGTCGCCTTCCTGCGGCAGCGGATAGGCGATATCGATCCGGGCGAAGCGGCTGTCCTCGCCGTTCGTCTCGGCGGACTGCCGCTCACCCTCGGCATTGCCTCGTCGTACCTCCGCCAGGGCCTGCAATCTGCCGGCGCGTTCCTCGGCGAACTCGGCCCGGACGCCGCCGAGGTGACGAGCTCGGACGGCGTGGCGGCCCTCGAGCTTGTCCTCAAGCGAGTCGAGGACGCTAGCGTCCAGGCCGTCGACCTGCTTCGTCTCGCCTCATTCCTGGCACCGGACGACATCCCCCTCGGCGACATCGCCGCCCACGGGGCGACGCTGGACGATCCGGTGGCGGCAGTGATCGGCGACCCGGCTGCCCTCGATGAGTTGGTCGAGACGCTTGCCCGGTTTGACCTGGCGTGGGGGGCAGGCGATGCGATGTCGATGCATCGCCACGTTCAGAGCCTCGTCCGCGCGGCCCTGACCGATGCGACGAGGCGACGCTGGTCCGGCACGGCCGTCACCCTGGTCGAATCGATGTTCCCGAGCGACAGCCGGGACGTCACGACCTGGCGGTCCTGCGCGCGCATCCTGCCGCACGCCCTGGCCGCCGTTGAGCACGCGGACTCCCTCGGGGTTGCCCCGCTCGGGTCCGGTCGGCTGCTTCGGCGGCTTGCCGTCTACTTCATCGGCCGGGCCCAGCTCGACGAGGCGGTCTCCACCGCAAATCGTGCACTCGCGATTTACGAAGCGTCGTTCGGGCAGACGAATGCGGAAGTCGCGAACGATCTCGTGACGCTCGGCCGGGTTTACCAGGCGAAGGACGACCTGGTTGCGGCGCGGGAGCCGTTCGAGCGGGCGGTCACGATCAACGAACGACTGTATGGAGCCGCCGATCCGAGGGTCGCACAGGACCTGATCTACCTGGGCCGCTTCCTCCGGAGGATCCGCGACCTGCCGGAGGCGGAACGCGTGCTCACGCGGGCGATCCATCTGACCGAGCAGGCGAAGGGCAAAGACGACCGGGAGGTCGCATGGGCGATGGGCCACCTCGGGCGCGTGCTCCAGGACATGGAACGGCTGCCCGAGGCGGAGGCGACGCTGAGCCGCGCGCTGGCGATCGACGAGGCGGCCCTCGGGCGCGACCATGCCGACGTCGCGACCGACCTCGTGAACCTCTCCCGCGTCCAACGTGACTTGGGAAAGCTCGACGCGGCCGAGGCGAACCTGGTCAGGGCGCTCGAGATCCTCGTGCGCGAGTACGGGCCTGACCACTACGAGGTGGCGATCGCCGAGGCCAACCTCGGACGTGTGTTCCAGAACGGCGGGGACGTTCCGTTGGCCGAGCGGCACCTCCGACGCGCAGTCGAGATCCTCGAGGCGAGTGTCGGCGAAGATCATTCGTACACGACGACGGCGCGAACATGGCTCGAGGCCCTCCGGGCCGTGCCGGCAGTCGAAATCGGCCCGGATCTTTGAAGCGGCGGACGAGCGCCAGATTCTGTCTGGCTTCGTGGTAGGCCCAACCACGCCCTTCGCCTCGGCGAGCGCGGCCCGGTGGAAGGACCCGCGGCGTCGAGGAGGCTCAGACCCTGTTCGACGATGGGGACCCTCGTGGTCCGAAGTCAGTCGCTCTGATCTGCTAGGTACAGAAGGACCCCCAGGTACGCGACTCGCCACGAGTGTCGATTGCCGTTGCCGGCAAGGCAGCTCGCACGTACACCCGAGGGTCTGGCGGATGGCCAGAGACGGACTTTCGTAGGGGGGCGACGGCCAAGCAGAACGAAGTCCAATTGCCCGATCAGGAAGCCACGTGGGAGCGTCGAGTCTTCCAGGCTGGCGATCTAGAGGGTCCGGTTGAGTACTTCGCGGGGAACGTCCCTCCCACTCTTGGGACGGGGCGCACCAGTTCTTGGAGCAATCGCCCAACGACTGCGGCGCCATGTCCATTTGACGGTCGTGCGCCTGATCATCGTCCTGTCGGCGGCGGCGGCCGCAAGCCTCGTCCTGCCGCGGCCCGACTGGACCCTGGACGATTCCTCGTGGTCCGCCACCTTCGCGATCCTGACCGGCCTGTCTCTCATTCTCGAATTCGTCGCGGTCGAGCTACCGAGCGGTGGCGTCGTCTCGGTCGCCACGATCGCCCACATCGCTGCGATCTTCCTCATCCCACCGCCATTCGCGGCCCTGTCGGTGGGCACAGCGGTGCTGATCGAGGAGATCATCCACCGGCGGGGCCTCGCGCGGCTGGCATTCAACACGTCCAGTTACGTGCTGACCATCGCCCTCGCGTCATTCGCCGTAGGCCTGATCGGGGACCCACGGGTGCTGGTGGCAGACCGAGAGAATGTGCGGTTGGTGGCGATGGTCCTAACCGTCAGCATGATCTATTTCGGGCTCAACAACCTCCTTATGAACGCGATCATGGCCCTCGCGAGCGGCCAGTCGCTCGGTTACCTCATCCGAACGAACAGCCGGGGCACGACCCTGGCCGAGGCGGGCGCCGGGATGGTGGGTGTCCTGTTCGCCCTCATCTGGATCATCGAGCCCGTCTGGACGATACTGCTCGCGATCCCGGGCGCGGTCATCGCCCGTGCCCTGCAGTACATCCGGCAGCTCGAGCGCGAGACACGTTCTGCCGTCGCCAGCCTGGCCGAGGTCGTCGACCACCGCGACGCCTCGACTTTCCACCACTCCGAGCGCGTCGCCCAATATGCCGTCGCGACCGCTCGGGAACTCGATCTCGACGAGAGCCTGGTCGAGCTCATCGGGCAGGCGGCCGCGGTTCACGATCTGGGCAAGATCGCGGTGCCGGACCGGATCCTGCTGAAGCCCGGGCCCCTGACCGTCGAGGAGCGGACGATCATGTGGCTCCACACCGAGATCGGGGCGCGCATCCTTGGCCAGTTCCACCTCTTCCGGTCCGGGGCCAGCATCGTCCTCCACCACCACGAGGCATACGACGGTTCGGGCTATCCACGTGGTCTCGCCGGCGATGCGATCCCGATCGGCGCCCGGGTCGTCGCCGTCGCCGACGCATTCGACGCAATGACCTCCGATCGGCCGTACCGCAGCGCCCTCTCGATCGACGAGGCGGTCGCACGGCTTCGCGCGGGAGCCGGCCAGCAGTGGGACCCGCTCGCGGTTGATGCGCTCCTTGCCACCCTGATCGGCGGACGTCTGCAACGTGACGGCCAACCGCTGATCGCCTCTCGGCTCGAGCCGCCTGTCGCGCAACCGGCGGATGCGGATGGGGCCGCGGTCGCGGCGGGACCGGCCGCGGAGGACGCCGCGTGAGGACTCCCGCTCGACGCCGGGACATCACCGGGGACACATTCCGCGCCCTCTGGCTTGGCCAGACGGTGTCGTCCGTGGGTACCCAGGTCTCGATGGTGGCCCTGCCGCTCATCGCGGTCCTGGGCCTGCATGCCAGTCCGCTCGAGCTCGGCATCCTCGCCGCGCTCGAAACGATCCCGTACCTCGTCCTGTCGCTGCCCGCCGGGGTGATCGTCGACCGGATGGACCGGCGGGTGGCGATGATCGCCTGCGATCTCGGGCGAGCGGTCGCACTCGTCGTCCCGGCCATCGCGCTTGCCCTCGGCGCCGCGTCGATGGGTCTCCTGTACGTGGTCGCTGTCGCCGTCGGGTCGATGAGTGTGTTCTTCACCGTCGCCTACACGAGCTACCTGGCGGTCATACTCCCGGCCGACCAGCTGGTGGCTGGAAACCAGCGTCTGGAACTATCCGACTCGGGTGCCCGGATCGTCGGGGCGAGCATCGGGGGAACCCTGGTCGCGCTCGTCGGCGGGGCCGTGGCGATCCTGATCGATGCCGCCTCATACGTCGTCTCGGCGATCGCCCTCATCGGTTTCGGGCGAGCGGTCGATGCCAGGCGGCCGACATCGACCGGGGCGGGCCTGCTTGGCGGGATCGGGGACGGCCTGCGACGGGTCGCCGGCGACCGGGTCCTGCGGGATCTGGCGGGCTCCACCGCCATCTTCAATCTTGGGAGCGGCATGATCCTGGGCGTCATCGTTCTGTTCGCCACCCACGATGTGGGATTGGACGCGGCGGGGTTCGGCTTCGTGTATGGGCTGGGGAACGTCGGGTTCCTGCTCGGCGCGTTGGCCGTCGGTGCGTTGACGAGGCGGTTCGGCGTCGGCCGATCGCTCCTCGGGTCGGCCTATCTGAGCGCGGCTGCGATGGCCCTCATAGCCGTCGCGGGTGCAGGCTCGGGGATACTGCTGCTGCTGGCTGGCCGCTTGATCGGCGCAGTCGCGACGCCGATCTACAACGTCAACGTCCTCAGCCTGCGTCAGGCCCGCGTGGACGACACGATCATGGGCCGGGTCAACGGGACCTTCGAGTTCATCGAGTGGGGGGTCCTTCCTCTGGGCTCGCTTCTGGGCGGCGCGACCGCCGCGGCCTTGGGCCTCCGCGCGGCTCTCGAAGCGGCGGCGCTGTGCGGGATCCTCAGCGCGATCTGGCTGAGCGTCTCGCCCGCCAGGCGGCTCACGACGGTCTCGGAGCTTCAGGCGGACAGTGGTGCCGTGCCGGCCGGCGTCGCGGATGAGAGCGGCAGGGAACCCGACCCACCGCTCGTGCCGCCGCTGGTTGCCTGAATGGTGAGTTCCCGCCGACGACCGCGGTGCACAGCGACAACTCCGCCTATCGAGGCGCACGGACTGGTACCTCTGGCCCATGACGATCTCGTGAACTGGTCGGTACGTTCCTCCTCAGGGAGCGACCCACGCTCCTGAGGTGACAACCGTCGAAGGCAACCCGTCGTGAGGCGGGCACGCAAAGCCAGGGATCTTCACCCGGGAAAGGGGTGGACTGACCATGAAGGTCAACGTCAAGACGCAGGTCATCCGCGTCGTCCTCGCCCTTGCGGCGCTGGCCGGCTCGGCTCTCGCGCTCGAGGCCGCCAAGCGCTGGTACTAGCTGTCCCGGCCATCGGGCCGACGCAAGTGATCAACGTCGTCCTCACCCTTGCGGCGCTTGCCAGCTCGGCCCTCGTGCTCGAGGCCGGCAGCCGCTGAAGCTAGCTGCCTCGGCCATCGGCCGACCTCCGCAGCCGCGCGACCGTCAGGCAGCCGCGCGACCGTCGGATCGTCCGGCGGTCTCGTTGCGTCTGCGTCTGCGCTCAGGCGTCTTGCGTCGCTGGCGCAGCACGGTTCGGAGCCGTCGGTTAACTTACAAGCCGCCGACGGCTTGAACTCATTGACGCCCGAGACGCGTCACTCGCAGACCGACGGAATCACACCTAGGCGGTTTCGTCGCAGAGGGCGGCAAGTACGACATCTGCCTGACGACGTTCGCGAGCTGCCTGCGGGAGTCCCATAACGCCGCGGGTCTAGGCGGGACTCCCGTCGCCGCGCTCGCGTCCGGCGACCTGGACATCGCTCTCGCGACCGCCGAGGAGAGCGCCGAGCCGACGCGGGACGTCCATGAGAACAACGCCCTGGGGCTAGTCGTCCCACCCGGCGGCGAAACCAGCCGCGCCTGCCTGTGAGGCCAGCCTCGGCCAGGACAAGGGCCTTCGGGCCCGTCCGAGTGCCGTGCTCCTCGTTCGTTGACCAACCTCTTGATGGGCTCCGCAAGCCCTCACGCCCCGATGGCCACGAACGGCGCCCAGTAGTAGGGGTCGGCGAAGGGCCGGCTGGTCGGGTCCTCGAGACCGAGCTGGCGCACGCCCGCGCCGGCCTCGGTGGCCGACATCCGGGTGGCGCGCCGCTGCCCGGCCGCGGCGGCCATCGAGCGGTGCGCGGCGAGGAGGGCCACCAGGTCGTCGGCGGTGCGCGTCTTGAGCCAGCCCTGGGCCCGGCGCAGGGCGGCCGCCGGCGACAGCGGTCCCTCGCCGGTGGCCGGGTCGCCCTGCCGGTGGTAGGCGTAGAACTGGGTCATCAGCAGCGTGGTCGAGAGGTCGTCCACCGACCACAGCGTGCCGATCACCCCGGGCACCCCGGCCTGGAGCAGCCCGGCCGGCAGCCCGATCGCCTCGTCGGGCAGGCGGCGGGCGTCGGTGATCGCGGTCTGGCAGGCGGACAGCACGACCAGCCGGGTGTGGCCGAACCAGTCGCCGGCCAGGATCTCCTCGAGCCGCACGCGCCCCTCATCGTCGTCTAGCGGAGGCGGATCGGGGCGGGCCAGCTCGAGACACGAGTCGAGCGGCGTGTCGGCGTCGAACCGGCCGTGGCAGGCCAGGTGGACGTGGGTGGCCCGCGGGAGGAGCCCGACCAACGCCGTCTCGGTGGCGGCGGACTCGTACAGCGGGTGGCTGGCGCCGTCGGGGAAGAAGCGGGCGACCTCCTCGAGCTCGGCCCGGGCGAAGGCCAGCGGCTGGGGATGGGGCTGCGGGTTGCCCACCCCGACGAGGACCGCCGGCTGTTCCTCGCGGGCGGCCAGCGGCGGCGCGCGCCGCCCGCAGGACGAGCGCGCCCGGCGTGTGGCTGACGTCGAACTCGTCGAGCAGGCAGCGCGTCTCGCCGGCGACGGGGTACGGCGCGGCGTGGAGCGGCAGCAGGCCGAGCAACCCCGTGGGCAGGAGGACGACGCCGCTCGCGCCGAGCTCGCGCAGCCGGGCGGCGACCGGGCCGATGAGGCTCGTGCCGAGCCGGGGCAGGCCGTCGGCCAGGGCGGCTTCCAGCGCGTCCTGGTCGCCCAGCTGGCCGGCCAGGTAGCCACCGACCACCTGGCCGTCCTCGACCGTGGTCAGCAGGTCGTTGAGCACCGCCGTCGTCAGCTCGGGCGCCCAGATCGCCTCGAAGGTCGGGGCCGCCGCGTCGTCGACGCGCGAAACGAGGAGGGCCAGGCTGCCGGCGGCGGTGGTGACCAGGGCCACCACTGGGCACCCGGGCTCGGCCACTCGTGCCACCTCGTCGATCATCGGCAGCTGGCCGAAGGTGGCGTGCCCCGGTAGTTGCTGGAGGCGACCGATCGCCGCCTCCAGGTCGGCCCGCGCCTGGCGGGCCTCGTCCTGGAGGACTCCGCGCGGCGTTGTCGAGGCTGCTTCTGGTCGGCCGGTCCCGCCGGCGCGCTCCTGGCTCTCGAGGGCGCGCAGCTTCGCCGCCGCCTCCTCGTAGGCGGCGTAGGCGGCGGGGTCGAGCGTCGCGACGTCGGCCAGATCGGCACGATCGCGCTGGATCGCCTCCGTGAGCAGGCGGGCGCGGCCGCGCTCGAGGGCGAGGACCGCGCCGGCCGGGTCGCCGGTCCGGGCCAGGGCGTAGGCGGCCGCGGCGGCCAGGCCCTGGGCGTCGCCGAGCCAGCTCTGCTTGGCACCGGGCAGGAGCTGGGTCCGGTACAGCTGGTCGATGGCGGTAAGCCCGTACCCGTACGCCTCGACGGCCTCCTCCCACGCTCCCCGCTCGCTGGCCCAGGCACCCCAGAACTGCGCGGCGGTGAGGGTAACCGCCGGGGCGATCGTCAGCCCCAGCCGGCACGCCTGCCGGAGGGCCGCGATGGCGTCGTCGAGGTCGGCCGGGGCACCGTTGCGGGCGTAGCGGTACTGCATGGCGATCCCCAGGCTGGTGAGGATCGCCGGCCGATCGGGGGCAGCGTGGGCGGTGCCCTCGAGGGCCTGCTCGAAGGCCGCGATCGCCACCTCGAGGTCGGCCGGCGCCCCGCTGCGACGGTAGCGGTATTGCAGGCCATTCCCCAGGTTGCTGAGTAAGCCCGGCCGGTTGGGGGCATCGGGCGCGGTGCCCTCGACCGCCTCCTGCCAGGCCGTGATAGCCGCCTCGAGGTCGGTCAGGGCCCCGCTGCGATCGTACCGCTGGCGCAGGCCAGTCCCCAGGTTGCTCAGGATCGCCGGCCGCTCGGGTGTATCGGCCGCGGTGCCCTCCAACGCCTGCTGCCAGGCGGTGATGGCCGCCTCGAGGTCGGCCGGCGCCCCGCTGCGGTCGTACCGGGCACGCAGGCCAGTCCCCAGGTTGTTCAGGTACATCGGCCGGTTGGGGGCATCGGGCGGACTGGCGTCCAGCGCTTGCTGGAAGGCCGTGATGGCCGCGTCGAGGTCGGCCAGAGCCCCGCTGCGGTCGTACCGGGCACGCAGGCCAGTCCCCACGTTGTTCAGGTACATCGGCCGGTTGGGGGCATCGGGCGGACTGGCGTCCAGCGCCTGCTGGAAGGCCGTGATGGCCGCTTCAAGGTCGGCCGGCGCCCCGCTGCGGGCGTAGCGATCCGTCAGGCCAGTCCCCAAGTTGTTCAGATGCATCGCCCGGTCGGGGGCATCGGCTGGGGTGGCTTCCAGCGCCTCCTGCCAGGCCGTGATGGCCGCGTCGAGGTCGTCCGGCGCCCCGCTGCGGGCATACCGGTCGCGGAGGCCATTCCCCAGGTCGTGAAGGAACCCCGGTCGGTTGAGGCCGTCGGCAGGAGTGGCCTCGAGCGCCTCTCGGTAGGCGGCGATGGCCGCCTCGAGGTCGGCCAGCATTCCGGTGCTGCCGTATCGGACGCGCAGGGTATCGCCCAGGTTGTTCAGATATGTCGGCCGCGCAGGGGCATCGGCCGGAGTGGCCTTCAGCGCATCCTGGTCGGCCGTGACGGCGGCATCGAGGTCGGCCAGCGCCCCACTGCCGGCATAGCGATCACGGAGGGCGCCCGCCAGGTTGTTGAGGATCGCCGACCGGTCGGAGGCATCGGGCGGGCCGGCATCCAGCGCCTGCTGGTACGCCGTGATCGCCGCCTCGAGGTCGGTCAACGCACCGGCGCGGTCGTACCGGTCGCCCAGGCCGATCCCCAGGTTGAAGAGGCACCTTGCGCGCGATGGGGCAGCCGCCGGGGTGGCCTCGAGCTCCTCCCGGCAGGCCGTGACGGCCGCGTCGAGGTCGGCCAGCTCCCCGGTGCGGGCATAGCGGTAGCGCAGTGCGGTCCCAATGTTGTCCAGGTACATCAACCGGTTTGGGTCATCGGGCGGGCCGGTCTCCAGCGCCCGCCGGTGCACTGTGACGGCCGCGTCGAGGTCGGCCAGGGTCCCGCTGCGAGCACCGCGGTCGAGAAGGCCAGACCCCAGGTTGCCGAGCATCGCCGGCCGTTCGGGATCATCGGGTGCGCTGGTGTCCACCGCCTGCTGGCACGCCGTGATGGCCGCGTCGAGGTCGGCCAGGGTCCCGGTCGCACCGTAGTGGTCGAGCAAGCTACCTCCCAGATTGTGGAGGTACGTCGGCCGATGGGGGTCATCGGCGGGGCTGGCCTCGGTCGCCCGCCGGTATGCGGTGATGGCTGCCTCGAGGTCGCTGGTCTCGCCGGTGGCCCTGTGACGCTGCTGCAGCGCGCGGCCCAACGCGTCGAACACCGCTCCCCGAAAGGCGGGTGATGCCGAGCCGAATGCCTCGTGCCGCGCGATCCCCTCCCACGCCGCGACCATGGCGTCCAGCGCCCCAGGATCGCTCGTTGCCGCGCGCTCCTCGGCTGCGAGCGCTTCGTCCAGCGCGACCCGCAACGTTGGCGGCACGTCGACACCCGCAGCCTCCTGTGTCGCCTCGGCACCCAGTTCCGCAAAGGCCGGTCCGACCCCCACCTCCCGGCACCGGCGCAGCAACGCGCGATACATGTCGAGGGTCTGGCGCGCCGCATCGTCATTCTGGTCCGCCGCCAGCTTGCCCAGCAGCTGATCCGCCGGCTCACCCAGGAGCTCGGGGTGAGCCGCGACGATCGCTTCGCTGGCGGCCAGGCTGCCGGCCTCGATGAAGGCGCGGAGCACCTCTACGAGCGACTCGCGCTCTGGGCCAGCCTTCTGGTCGCGTTGTCGGCGACGACGGCTACTCATGTCTCATGGCCCGCGCGACGCCTTCAGGCGTCGACTACCCCCGCCCGCCATACGGTTACGACGCGTCGAGCTGATACGCGAGCATGATCTTGTCGACCGGGAACGTTCGCGTGTCGGCCGGATGGCGACCAACGCCGAGGTTGTCGAACCGGTTCGTGTAGTTGGCCTGGTAGTACCCGAGCTGATCGTCGGGCTTCGCCTTGAGGTAGTTGGCGATGAGGCCGATGCTCTCTTGTGCGACCTGGAGCACGGTCCCGTACACCGGCACCGCAGCGCTGACCGCCGTGGTGACGATGCCCGACAACTCCTTGTAGCGGTCGTCCGCCATCGCCCCGTTGATGGCGCTGCCGATGTCGCGAAGGCCCTGGTTGCTGCGGACGACCAGCAGCGAGAAGGCGAGGGTGCGCGGGAGCTGGCCCTCTCTGTAGTAGACGGTGAAGACGGCCGACGGGTCGTTCGCTGGTCCCAGCGGCAACATATCGCCGTCCTTGATGCCGAGATAGGGTTTGCCCTGGAACGTGATCGGCTCCGTGCCCAGCCCGTCGACGACGCTGCTGACCACGATGACGCCGTTCGACGAAGCTCCGAGCCACCCATTGAGGCCTCGCATGACCTGGACCGCGAGGATCTGCAGTCGAACGGCGGTGACGTCCTTGGGCAGCTCGCGCTTTCGCCGGCCACCCGACGCGGGAGGCGCGGTCAACAGGTCGTCGTCGGTGACGGTTTCACTGACGTCGGGGCGAAACGCGTCTCGGGGTTCAGCGACGTCGTCCATCTTCGTCTCCTCTGGTGGCCGGTTCAGGGCGCTCCCTGGCGTACGAGCCTAGCGTGCGGATGGGCGTAGACCGCATAGGCGAGCCACGTAGCGTCGCCGTCGGCGCGTGCACGCTCGCGTGACGCCACCGTGGCCTCGGCGACCGTCGCGCCGTCGAGCATCCTGCGGTAGAAGGTCTCGGTGAAGACCCGGGCCGGTACGTCGCCGACCGACCACAGGGTGCCGATGAACGCGCCGGCACCGCCCTTGAGGAAGGCTTGAGCGAATCCACCGATGCCCGTCAGCCGGTAGCCCAGTCGCCCGGCCTGGCACGCATTCAACACGACGATGGGACGCGAACCATCCGTAGCCGTCAGATCGCTCCGGGTATTGACCGTGGTGGTCGTCAACGACGCCTCGATGTACCGCCCATCCTCGATGCGGCCCTGCAGGAGCAGCCGCGCCTCGGTGATCGCGCTGGTCTCGGCAGCCCCGTGACCGGCGAAATGCAGCAGATCGAAGGCACCCTTCTTGGCGAGCAGTGCCCGCACCGGGTTCGGCTGGGGCTCGACGGCGGTCGCGCCGAACGCCTCTTCGAGGAATTGCCGTTCGGCCCCGGCCTCGGGCAACTCGTACCGTTTGTCGGGGTAGTCGGGGATCACGTAGCGGGCGCGGGTCGGCCGGACCTGGAGATGATCTGGCGGCCAGCCACCGTCGTAGAGCCAGCGGACCAGGCCCATCTGTCCGAGGAACCGAGTCTCCTTCGGCAGCGGTCGGCCCGGCTGACGCAGGTGGACGAGCTCCCACGGAATGAACGGTTCGGTGGCCAGCACCTGGATGTTGGTCAGCCGGCGCCGATTCACCCAGAGGACCTCCTGCAGCGGTTCGGGCATCAACTCATCGAGAAGTTCACCGCCAAACTCACGCAGTTCCTGGGTGAATTCCTCGACGTCACCCTTCGTGCTCAGCCAGCGCTCTTCGATGCGCTTGAAGAGGTCACTCACGTAATCCTGTGGATTGCCGGTGATCGGCGCGGACTCGAATCGATCAAGGAGGCCGAACGCGGGCGCTTCGAGTTCGTACTCGTAGTAGAGGCTCCCTCCCCGCTCCATCTGGCTAATGCGCAGCTGGTGCAGTGGCTCGGTAAGCGGCGCGGCATCACCGGCCTGTGCTTCGGCCGAAGATCGCTTGGCGGTGTGGGCGCGCGAGCCGGCCATGGCGACGCGGGCCGTGAGCTTGAGCGTGACAAGTGGGACCTGGCCCTGACGTGACCACCACCCAGACGCTCGCCTGACCCGAGTCGGTCGGCCGAAGGTCGAAGTACACGGTCGTGGGCTGGCCGGTCGCGGGTACGTCGATCTCGGCCCGACTGTCGCCGACCGTCTCGACATTGGCCTTGGGCAGGACCTGGATGATCAAGCGCTTGCCCGGGTCGACCTCGGCCGCACCCTCGGCTGCTGCCTCGTGGATCGCACCCCCGATGGCCTCGCGCGAGACGATGACCTCGACGGTGGTGATTCGATCGACGAACATCGTTTGGTCCATCTCGGCATGGACATGACAGGTAGCCAAGGGTGCCGCAGCAGGCACGGCGGGCTCCGCGTCAAGCGCCCGCCGAGCCTCGACCAGGCGGCTGCCGAGTCGGTCGGCCAACACCGCAAGCGACGGTCCCGCCGCGACCGCGGGTTCGCCATCGTCCCCGCCGAGTCCACCGCGGTTTGGAGAGGCGGGTTCACCCGCCGTCTCGAGATACGCAGGCAGGCCTCGAGTCGTTCGTCGGGGCGCGGTCATGCGATCGGATGAAGCCGTCCGCTCCTGGCCAGCGGCCGACTCGGCCGCCGCTGCCGCCTGTAGCCTCGCCCGGGCCGCCGGGTACGCGCGCAGGGCCAGGACAAGATCCGCTGTGACGTCCGGGTCCCCGGTCGCCTTCAGGCGATCGAGCAGAGCCTCCAAGCGCGGCAGGATCTTGGGCCAGTCTGCCCCGACCAAGGCGGGCAGCTCATCCCAGATCGCGAGCAAGGCCTGCAAGACAGCTTCGGGCTTCATGGCAGAACCTCCATCGGCCGTTGCACGCTCAGCACTGCCGTTATACACCCGACATTGCGACCATCCCGCGGGTCTGGCCGAGGCCAACCTCGAACCTGACCTGCTCGAAACCGTTCAACAGTCCGCGTCGACCGGCAGCCCAAATCCTGCCAGCGAGGGTCGCCCGGGCCAACACAGCCCACCTCGCCGAGCGCGAGTCCCGCCGTCAGCGCCCGATCGACGAGACCGCTGTCGGCGAGCCGCCGGACGATGGCATCGATGCTCGGCGGATCGGCCAGTGACGCGCAGCAGGCTGAGGCTGAAGTTTGCCGGGTTCAAGGAGACGCTGTGAGTACGGTTATACGCTGTACGAGCGCTGTAGGCTGCCGAGCGGCGCTAGAATGGCTTCACGCTCAAGCAGACGCTGCTGACGAGCGTTCTCCCGAGCGGGAGTAACTCAGCTGGCAGAGTGTCTGCTTCGTGGTGTTCGCGCTCATGGCGTGTTCGACCTCGCCACCAGGCTCCGCGTCAGCACCTCCGGCAGTGCGGCGACGAGGCGCCCCCGCCCCTGAGCCATCACGAACAGCTCGGCCGTCGCATACATCGGCTGGAATGGTGCCTCCGTCGTTCCCGTGCGTGGCCCGAAGGGTCGGAAGCCGAGGCCTCGGTATAACGTCGTGTTCGCCGCCGTGAGATCAAGCGAGCTCGCAGCAAGGAGGCGATACGGCGACGGCGCGTTCGCTCGTGACGCTCTGACCGCAGACGCGACGCCGCCCGTATGATCGACTTCAGGTGAGAACGATCCAACCTCTGCGGGCCCGGCCTCTCAGCGTGCGCCGACCGGTCCGCGGGCCGACCGGCATGCTCGACGACGCCGAGCCGATCGTCTCGGAGCTGTTCAGCGTCGAGCGCCTCGAGCAGCATGCCCGGTCGCTCGCCGAGGCCCAGACGATCACGAGCAAACCTCGGCGAGGCCGCACGATCCGACCGCGCGTGGCCGAGAACGGCCGGATCCTCCTGGAGTCGTACCGCAGCCTCGCCGGGGCGATCAGGGAGGAACGCTCGATCACCCCGGCCGCGGAGTGGCTGGTCGACAACTTCCACATCGTCGACGAGCAGATACGCGAGATCCGCGACGACCTGCCTGCGCACTACTACGGCGAGCTCCCGAAGCTCGCCGAGGGCCACCTCGAGGGCTACCCGCGGGTCCTCGGTATCGCGTGGGCCTACGTCGCCCACACGGATAGCCGGTTCGACCCGGACAGCCTGCGGCGGATGGTGGGCGCGTACCAGGAGGTCGAGCCGCTGACCATCGGCGAGCTGTGGGCGGTCGCGATCAGCCTGCGGATCATCCTGGTCGAGAACCTCCGCCGCCTCGCGCAGCAGATCGTGCGCAACCGGAACGCGCGACAACGAGCGGACGAGCTGGCCGACAGCCTGCTCGGCATCGGCCGGGACAGCCCCGAGGCCGCCACGGCCTCCCTGCGCCGGCTCTCGGACGTGACGCTGTCGACGGCCGGTCGGGTCCAGCTCTTCCAGCGGCTGCGCGACCAGGACCCGGTTGCGACGCCCGCGCTCGGCTGGCTCGAGGAGGTGCTCGCTGCGCAGGGCACGACGGCCGAGGAAACCGTCCGGATCGAACACCAGCGGCAGGCGGCGATGAACGTGACCGTACGGAACGTCATCACCAGCATGCGCCTCATCTCGTGGTTCGACTGGTCCCGGTTCGTCGAGAGCGTGAGCCTGGCCGACGAGGTGCTCGAGGCGCACGGCCTGTTCGCGGGCATGGACTTCGCCACCCGCGATCGCTACCGGCACGCCATCGAGGTGCTCGCCCGGGGCTCAGGGACGGCCGGAGCTCGAGGTCGCCCATGACGCCGTTGCAATGGCGGAGAGCGCGGCCGACCCCGACGCCCCGGCGTCCGCCGGCCAGGGGGGCGTCGTCGACCCCGGCTACTACCTGATCGCCGGCGGTCGGCCGGCCCTGGAACGCGCGCTGAACGTCCGGGTACCGCTGTCCGGCCGACTGCGGCGGGCCTATGCCGCCGCCGGCACGCTCGCCTACCTCGGCACGCTGACGCTCGTGGCGGCCCTGATCCTCACGGTGCCGCTCGTGCTGTCGGATCGCGGCGGCGCGACCGGGCCTGCCCTGCTCGTCCTCGCGATCCTCGCCTTCGCGCCCGCCTCCGACCTGGCGCTCGCGCTCGTCAACTGGGTCCTGACCACCCTCCTCGGCCCCAGGGTCCTGCCGCGGCTCGAGCTGGCCGGCGGAGTGCCGACCGACCTGCGGACGCTGATCGTGGTCCCGACGCTCCTGACCGGCGAGGCGGACGTCGAGGAACAGGTTGCCCGCCTCGAGATCCACTACCTCGGCAATCCCGAGGGCGACCTGCGGTTCGCGCTCCTGTCCGACTGGCTCGACGCGCCGACCGAGAGCGTCCCCGGCGACGACGAGCTGCTCTCGACGGCCGCCGCGGCAATCGACCGGCTCAACGCCCGTCACGGCGACGCCCCCGGCGGAGGGGCCCGCTTCCTGCTGTTCCATCGCCGGCGCCGCTGGAACGAGGCCGAGCGTCGCTGGATGGGCTGGGAGCGCAAGCGCGGCAAGCTGCACGAGCTGAACGCCCTCCTGCGGGGCTCGACCTCCACCGACTTCCTGACGACGGCGCGCGCCGCGACAACCCCGCCGACGGACGTCCGCTACGTCGTCACTCTCGACGCCGACACCCGGTTGCCCCGGGGCGCGGTCGCGCGCCTCGTCGGGACGATCGCCCACCCGCTCAACCGCCCGCGCTTCGACCCGCAGTCCGGGCGTGTCACCCATGGCTACGGGATCCTCCAGCCGAGGATCACCCCGACGCTCCCCGCCGAGCGGGCAGCGTCGTTGTTCCAGCGGATCTTCTCCGGCTCAGCCGGGATCGATCCGTACGCCTCGGCCGTTTCGGACGTCTACCAGGACCTGTTCGGCGAGGGAAGCTACACGGGCAAGGGCATCTACGACGTCGACGCCTTCGAGGCAGCGCTGGCTGGCCGTGTGCCCGAGAACGCGATGCTCAGCCATGACCTGTTCGAGGGCACGTTCGCCCGGGCGGGCCTGGTGACCGACATCGAGCTGTTCGACGAGTTCCCATCCCACTACCTCGAGGCTGCGGCCCGCCAGCATCGCTGGGCGCGCGGGGATTGGCAGCTGTTGCCGTGGATCCTGGGTCGGGCGCGCGACGCCGCGGGCCAGCGGAGTCGGAGCCCGATACCCGCCATCGCGCGCTGGAAGATGGTCGACAACCTGCGCCGAACGCTGTCCGCCCCGCTTACGCTGGCGACCCTCCTCGTGGCCTGGACGGTCCCGGCAGTGCCCGCCGACGTGTGGACCGCCTTCGTGCTGGCGGCCGTCATCATTCCTGCCGCGCTGCCCGTCCTGGCCGGTCTGCTGCCGCGACGGCGTGGCATCTCGAAGCGCAGCCACCTGCGGGCCGTCGCCTCCGACGTCGCCGATGCCGCCGCCCACGTCGGGCTGGGTCTCACGTTCCTCGCCCACCAGGCGACCCTCATGGCGGACGCGATCGGTCGGACGCTGACGCGCCTGCTCGTCACGCGCCGGAACCTGCTCGAATGGACCACCGCCTCGCAGACGAAGGGCAGCCTGGACCTCGACCTGGCCGGTTTCTACCGGCTGATGGCCGGCGCCGTGGCGATCGCGGCCGTCGCCGGCGCTCTCGTTCTCGTCCTGAAGCCGGCGGCCATCCCGCTGGCCATGCCCTTCGTGGGCCTCTGGCTGTTGTCCCCGGCGATCGCGCGGTGGGTGAGCATGCCGCCGGCGGAATCGGCCGGTCGCCAGCTGTCGGCCGCCGACGCCGTCGCGCTCCGCCTGATCGCCCGCCGCACGTGGCGGTTCTTCGAGCGGTTCGTGGGACCCGACGACCACGCCCTGCCGCCCGACAACTTCCAGGAGGATCCACAGCCGGTCGTCGCGCATCGCACGTCGCCGACGAACATCGGCCTGTACCTGCTGTCGATCGTCAGCGCGCGGGACTTCGGCTGGATCGGCACGCACGACATGGTCGACCGGCTCGAGGCCACGCTCGCGAGCATCGACAGCCTGCCGCGCTATCGCGGGCACCTCTACAACTGGTACGACACCCGCGACCTCGAGACGCTCGAGCCCGCCTACGTGTCCTCGGTCGACAGCGGCAACCTGTGCGCGGCGCTGCTGGCAGTCTCGAACGCCTGCCGCGAGCTGCTCGACCGGACGGCCGCCGATCGAGGCCGCCCTCGCGGGGATCGACGATGCCGTCCGCCTGGCGCGCGAGGCGGCCGACGCGATCGGCGACGAGCGCCGGACCCAGACCGTCACCCGGCGGCAGCTCGACGAGGCCCTCGCGGCCCTCGAGCCCGGGGACGCCTCGTCACGGGCGCGGCGTGGGCGGCCCGGCTGACCGCACTCGCGCCCGACGCCCGCACCCTCGCCGATGTCGCGGCGGCCCTCACGGCGGAGCGCGGTGAGGGTGCCGACAACGAGCTCGTGACCTGGGCCGAGGCGGCGTGCCGCACCGTCGAGAGCCACCTTCGGGACCAGGTCCTCCACGACGCGGACCAGGAGAACCCGGCCGCCGTCGCCCTTGCCCGGCGGCTCCAGGCGATCGCGGACCGGTCCCAGCAGCTGTTCGGCGAGACGGACTTCAGCTTCCTGTTCGACCCCACGCGCCAGCTGTTCTCGATCGGCTTCCGCGTCCGCGACGGGACGCTCGACCCGAGTTTCTACGACCTGCTCGCGTCGGAGGCGCGGCTGACGAGCTTCCTCGCGATCGCCAAGGGCGACGTCCCCCCGGAGCACTGGTTCCGGCTCGGTCGGGCACTGACGCCGGTCGGCCGCGGCTCGGCGCTCATCTCGTGGTCCGGCTCGATGTTCGAGTACCTCATGCCCGCGCTCGTCATGCACGCGCCCGCTCGGAGCCTGCTCGACCAGACCTACAGCCTCGTGGTTGCGCGCCAGATGAGCTACGCGGCCGAGCGCGGCGTGCCGTGGGGCATCTCCGAGTCCGCGTTCAATGCGCGCGACCTCGAGCGGACGTACCAGTACTCCAGCTTCGGCGTGCCGGGCCTCGGGCTCAAGCGAGGCCTCAGCGAAGACGTCGTCGTGGCTCCGTACGCCACCGCACTCGGCGCGATGATCGATCCCGAGGCGGCCGTCCGGAACTTCGCCCGGCTGCGCACCGCCGGCGCGCTGGGGCCGTACGGCTTCCGCGAGGCGCTCGACTACACCGCGCGGCGACTGCCGGAGGACGAGACCGTCGCGATCGTCGGGAGTTACATGGCGCACCACCAGGGGATGGCGCTGGTGGCGATCGGGAACGTCCTTCACGACGACGCGATGGTCGAGCGCTTCCACGCCGAGCCCATCGTCCAGGCGACCGAGCTGCTGCTCCAGGAGCGCATGCCGCGCGACGTCCTCGTGGCACGCCCGCGTGCCGAGGAGGTGAAGAGCGCGGCCGACGTGCGCGATCTCGTCCCGCCGGTCCTGCGCATATTCAAGTCCCCGCACGACCTCACGCCGCGGACGCACCTCCTCTCGAACGGGCGGTACGCGGTCATGGTGACCGCTGCGGGATCCGGCTACAGCCGCTGGGGCGACATCGCGGTGACCCGCTGGCGCGAGGACGTCACCCGCGACTCGTGGGGCAGCTACCTGTTCCTGCGCGACACGCGGACCGGGGCGGTCTGGTCCGCCGGACACCAGCCGAGCGGGGTGGAGGCCGACAGCTACGAAGTCCGCTACTCGGAGGAGCAGGCCGAGTTCGCGCGACGCGACGGCTCGATCTCGACCGCGATGACCGTCGTGGTCTCCGCCGAGCACGACGCGGAGATCCGCCGCGTGTCGCTGACCAATCTCGGCTCGCACGGCCGGGAGATCGAGCTCACGTCGTACGCGGAGATCGTCCTTGCGCCCCAGGCGGCCGACGTCGCGCACCCGGCCTTCCAGAACCTCTTCGTGCAGACCGAGTTCGCGCCGGAGGTCGGCGCACTCGTGGCGACCCGCCGCCCGCGCTCGCGCGACGAGCGGCAGGTCTGGGCCGCCCATGTCGCCGCGGTCGAGGAGCAGACCGGCGAGGTCATCCAGTACGAGACGGATCGCGCCCGCTTCCTCGGCCGGGGCCGGTCCGTCCGATCTCCCGTCTCGGTCATCGACGGCCGTCCGCTCTCGAACACCGTGGGCGCGGTGCTGGATCCCATCTTCAGCCTCCGCTGTCGCGTGTCACTCGCCCCGGGAGCGACCGTCCACGTGATCTACTCGACGGTCGTCGCGGAGTCGCGGGAGGACGTCCTGGACCTGGCCGACAAGTACCGCGAGGCAGCCACGTTCGAACGGGCAGCCACGCTCGCCTGGACGCAGGCCCAGGTCCAGCTCCACCACCTGGGCGTGGAGGCCGACGAAGCCCACCTCTTCCAGCGCCTCGCCAACCGGATCCTCTACTCGGACCCGACGCTTCGGCCGTCCGCGACCCTGCTTGCCCGGAACGAGCGCGGCGCACCCGGGCTGTGGCCGTACGGGATCTCCGGCGACCTGCCGATCGTGCTCGTCCGGATCGACGAGGCCGAGGACATCGACATCGTCCGCCAGCTGCTCCGGGCCCACGAGTACTGGCGGCTGAAGCTGCTCGACGTCGACCTCGTGATCATCAATGAGCACGGCGCCTCGTACGGCCAGGACCTCCAGGATGCGCTCGCGGCGGTCGTGCGAACGAGCCAGTCCGCGCTCGTCGACGAGGGACACGCGGCCCACGGCGGCGTGTACATCCTGCGCGGCGAGCAGCTCTCGGCCGAGGATCGGACGCTGCTCCAGGCGGCCGCCCGAGCCGTCCTCCTGAGCCGGCGAGGCACGCTCGCCGACCAGGTCATCCGCCTGGAGCGGCCGGACAGGATCTTCCTGTCGGCTCCGTCGGTGCCGAGGGAGGGACCGGAGCGGACGGAGGCCGCCGGACCGCCTCGGCCGGAGCTCGAGTTCTTCAACGGCCTGGGTGGCTTCGCCGACGGCGGGCGGGAGTACGTCGTCGTCCTCGGGCCGGGACAATCGACGCCGGCGCCCTGGCTGAACGTGATCGCCAATCCGTCGTTCGGCTTCCAGGTCTCGGAGTCCGGCTCCGGCTACAGCTGGTCCGAGAACAGCCGGGAGAACCAGCTGACCCCGTGGTCGAACGACCCGGTCGGCGACCCGACCGGCGAGGCGATCTACGTTCGCGACGATGACACCGGGGAGTTGTGGGGGCCCACGGCGCTGCCGATCCGGAGCGCGGAATCGACGTACGTCGCGCGCCATGGTCCCGGCTACAGCCGGTTCGAGCACGCGCGCGACGGGATCGGGCTGGGCCTCGTCCAGTTCGTGCCGCTCGACGCGTCGGTCAAGGTGTCCGTGCTGACCATCGAGAACCGCTCCGGCCGTGCCAGGCGACTGTCCGTGACGGCCTACGCGGAGTGGGTGCTGGGCGCCGCGCGAGGCGTGGCCGCGCCGCACGTGGTCACCGAGCTCGAGTCGGAGACGCGGGCCATCCTCGCCCGCAACCCGTGGAACACGGAGTTCGGCGGTCGGGTCGCGTTCCTCGACATGGGCGGTCAACAGCGGTGGTGGACGGGCGATCGGACCGAGTTCCTCGGCCGCAACGGTTCCCTGGCCCGCCCGGCCGGCCTCGAGCGGGGATATCGTCTCGGGGGCGCCGTCGGGGCGGCACTGGATCCGTGCGCTGCGCTCCAGACGAGCGTGGAGCTCGCCCCCGGAGCGCGGACGCAGGTCGTCGTGTTGCTCGGCGAGGCGGACGGGGCCGCGGCGGCGACCGAGCTGATCCGGCACTGGCGGGCGGCCGACCACGAGGCAACCCTGCAGACCGTGAGGACGTACTGGGACGACGTCCTCGGCGCGCTCCAGGTGCGGACGCCGGACCGCTCGATGGACATCATGCTCAACACCTGGCTGCTCTACCAGGCGCTGTCCTGCCGGCTATGGGCGCGGGCCGCCTTCTACCAGGCCGGTGGCGCGTACGGCTTCCGTGACCAGCTCCAGGATGTCGTCGCGCTCACGACCGCCAGGCGCGAGCTGACGCGCGAGCACCTCCTGCGTGCTGCGGCCCAGCAGTTCCCCGAGGGCGACGTCCAGCACTGGTGGCAGCCGCCGTCGGGCCGTGGCGTGCGGACGCGCATCTCCGACGACCGCCTGTGGTTGCCCTACGCCGTCGACCGCTACGTGGCGGTGACCGGCGACGTCGGCGTGCTCGACGAGATCGTGCCGTTCATCGAGGGACCGGCGCTCGGTCCCGACCAGGTGGATGCCTACTTCCAGCCGGAACGCTCGTCGCAGTCGGCCACGCTGTTCGAGCACTGCGCCCGGGCCATCGAGGTGAGCCTCGCGGTCGGCAGTCACGGGCTGCCACTGATCGGGTCCGGCGACTGGAACGACGGCATGAACAGGGTGGGTCATCAGGGCCGCGGTGAGAGCGTCTGGCTCGGCTTCTTCCTGTACAGCGTGCTCGCTTCCTTCGACCGGATCGCGGAAGCGCGCGGCGACGCCCGCGTCGACCGCTGGCGCGCGCACATGCGGACGCTGCGACGGGCCCTCGAGCGCCACGGCTGGGACGGCGACTGGTACCGCCGGGCCTTCTTCGACGACGGCACGCCGCTTGGGTCGGCGAGCAACACCGAGTGCCGGATCGACTCGATCGCGCAGTCGTGGAGCGTCCTGTCGGGTGCCGTGCCGATGGGCCACGCGCGGCGCGCGATGGCCGCGGTCGAGCAGTACCTCATCCGCCGCGGCGACGGGATCGTGCTGCTGTTCACGCCGCCGTTCGACCGGTCCGACCTCGATCCGGGCTACGTCAAGGGCTACCTGCCCGGCATTCGCGAGAACGGCGGCCAGTACACCCACGGCGGCATCTGGACGATCCTCGCCTTCGCGGCCCTCGGCGACGGCGACAAGGCGGGCGAGCTTTTCTCGATCCTGAACCCGATCAACGACGCGAGCACTCGGGCCGGCGTCCATCGCTACAAGGTGGAGCCGTACGTCATGCCGGCCGACGTCTATGCCGAGCCTCCGCACGCGGGCCGCGGCGGCTGGACCTGGTACACGGGCTCTGCCGGCTGGATGTACCAGGCCGGGGTGGAATGGATCCTCGGGCTTCCGGCTGCGCGGCTCGACGCTCCTGGTCGACCCGTGCATCCCGCGGGCGTGGCCGGGCTACGAGCTCGACATTCCGCTACCACTCCGCGCGGTACGAGATCGTCGTCGAGAACCCCGTGGGGGTCAGTCGAGGAGTCGCCTCAGCGGAACTCGACGGCCGGGTACTGGAGGGTGAGGTCGTTGAGGGCGCCACTGGCGCCGCCATCCCGCTCGCCGACGATGGCCTGACGCACGGCGTCAGGGTCGTCCTCGGCTGAGCCTGGCCGTGTCTCGGCCGCGCGCGATCAGCTGGAACGGCGAATGCGTGCATGATTCGTTCCGTGATGCACTCCTGGATCACGCGCTCTCGACGTGGTCAGCCACTCCTCAGCAGCTTCGATCGGGATGTGCCGGGATGCCGCGTGGTTACGCGCACGTGCGACTCGTGTCGGGCGTGCCAGAACGCTTGTCTATTTACCCCCTACGGGCGAGCACGGCCGCGGACGACCGGTGGAGCTCCGAGGATCGGCGCGTCGACGAGGATGCCGCCCGCTGCGGCGACGTTCGGCGCGAGATCGGCGACGAGGTCCGGCCCGGCCGTGCTCATGTCGATGAAGTGCTTGCCCGCCCCGGCGGCGAGTGCGCCGTCGGGCCCGAGATACGTCCAGGCGACGGCCCTCGCAGCAATGGACTCCTCCGGCCCGAAGTGGAAGGCATCCCGGTTCATCAGGGTGATGACGAGCGTGACCGCCGTAAACATGAAGACGGGCGGGACCGTGGCCCGCGCGTTCGCCCAGACGGACTCGCGCGAGCTCGCGAGCTCCGCGAGCCCGGCGGCCACGTACGCGGAGCCCAGGAAGGCAGCCGTCAGGGGCACCTTGATCGTCCAGGCGGACGGGTCCGCGGTGCGATCCGGCATGAGCAGCAGAGGAACGCTGATGGCGAACACGAGCAGGCTCGCGACGAACAGGAGCCGCGCCAACGCGGGCGTGGTCGTCTGACGCCTTCGTCGACCGATTTGGTGCATCGTCCCGCGTCCCGTTCGGTTCGGGACCGGTCAGGTGGCGGGACCGACACGGAATGGTTGCCGCCTGCCGCCCGTCGCGGGACGATAACTGGTCCATCCCGCGATCAAACTGCGCTCGCGACCGTTGGCGCCGGCGCCTTTCGGTGACACACTGCGGACCGTGACAGCGGCGCTGACAGCCCAACGGCGCGCGGATGCGGACGTCCCGGGCCAGGTGGTTTGGGGGGCGCATCCAGGCTGGGCGCGGGAGCTCGCGCTTCCCGTGGGGCTCATGGCATGGATCACGGCGCTGCTCGTGCTAGATCACGACGGGCCGCTCGAGCGCCAGGTGCTGCTGGGCGTCGCGACGGCGGCCGTTCTCGCGCTCGTCCTCGCAGGGCAGCCAGGGTTGGTCCGCGTCCAGGTCCTCGTCGTCGTGGCCGTCGCGGGCGCGATCGAGGTCGTCTGCTCACCGATCCTCGGGGTGTACCTTTACCGCTTCCACAACGTCCCGCTGTACGTGCCGCCCGCTCACGGGCTCGTCTACCTCGCGGCGCTCTCGTTCGGCCGGACAGCGATCCTGCGATCCTGCGCGCGGCCGGCGACCCTGGCGGTCCTCGGGCTCGGCACCGCCTGGGCCGCCTGGGGGCTCGCCGTCTCGACGCGCGCGGACGTCCTCGGGGCGTTCTGGTACGGCTGTCTCGTGGTCTTCCTCGCCCGCGATCGGACGCGACTGCTGTTCGTCGCCGCCTTCGCCGTCGTCGGCTACCTCGAGCTCCTGGGCACCTCACTCGGGGTGTGGACCTGGCAGGCACACGACCCCATGGGCCTTGTCGGCATCGGGAATCCACCGTCCGGGATCGCCGGTGGATACGGCTGGTTCGACGTCGCGGCGATGCTGCTCGCTCCCAGGCTGATCACATTCTGGCGGCGACCGACCGGCCAGTCCGCCGAGATGCTGCGTCAGGCCGCGGCGGCTCGGTCCAGCAGGCTCGCGGACGGGCTGCCGAGCCACAGCGCGAGGACGACGGCGAGGGCGGCCCAGGCCAGCCACGACGCCCGCCCTGACGTCGGCCGTGATTCACATGCCGACCACGACGAGGCCGAGTATCGCGAGCGCCAGCCACCCGACCGATGACTGCTCGACGCCCCGCGTGACCGAGTGGACGGTCGTCCAGTTCACGCCTCCGGGCTCGGAGGATACGTGGGCCTCGCATGGCTGCATCCGCACGCTCAAGTCCTGTCGGGCGTTGGCCGGGTTCAAGCAGACGCTGTGAGCACACTTATACGCTGCACGAGCGCTGTAGGGTGCCGAGCGGCGCTAGAATGGCGCGGCGCTCAAACAGACGTTGTATTTGAGCGTGAAAGCGAGCGGGAGTAACTCAGCTGGCAGAGTGTCTGCTTCCCAAGTCTGAGCGGCTCAGCGCTGTGGGCTGCCGAGTACGGTACCGACCAAATCGGCTCAGTTATACGCTGCTGCCGCCGGCCGCCGAGGGCGCGCAATCTCCCAGGTCCCTCTCGTCGCGGCCTGAGGCGCCGTTCACCACGACCGGGGCTTGACCTTGCCGCTGTGTCGCTGCGAGCTGTGACACCGGCACCTGTCGGACATCCTGAACAACTCCCGACTCGAGCATACCTCGGATTGGTCCCCCCGACGGCACGGAGACTGCGGCGGCAATGGATCTCTTGCGCCTCGCCGCACCGCGACGCACGTACACCCAGAGCCACATCGACTACGTCCTCGAGCTTGTCCGCTGGGTCGCCGAGCACGGGCGCGATCTGCACGGCTACCGGCTCGTCGAGGAGCCGCGGGGCCTTCCGCCACTTCACCGCCCGGTTCGCGCCGCTCGACTGACGCATGCGGACTTGCGGGCGGCTCCGTTCGAGGATCTGAAACTTCATCTCGTACTGGTCCGCTATGTCCCGTGGAACTCAGGCGTGCGCTTCTCCAGAAAGGCGCGGATGCCCTCCTGGTAGTCGTCGCTGTCGTAGACCTCGCGGCGGAGGGCCTGGATGCGCTCGTAGCCCTCGGGTGTCAGCGACAGCGCGTTGGCGAGCACGCGCAGCTCCTCCTTCATGATCCGGTGGACCAGCGGCGACATTGCCGTGATGTCGGCTGCCATCGACGTCGTCGCCTGCTCGAGCTCCTCGACGGGAACAACCGCGTTCACGACCCCGGAGGCAGCCATTCGTGAAGCGGGCACCGGACGGGCCGTGAACAGCATCTCCTTGACGAAGTGCATGTCGGCGACCTTCATGAAGTTGAGTGTGCCCGACAGGTTGTAGGGAACCCCGAGCCTCGCAGGTGTCATGGCGAATGACGACCCGGCCGCCGCGATGACGAGGTCGCAGGCGAGGACGAGTTCGCAGGCGCCGCCCCATACCGACCCCTCGACCATCGCTATCACCGGGGCCGGGTGGGCTTCGATCTCGCGGACAACCGTTCGCAAGGGGTCGTTGTAAGTGAGTGGGTCGCGCCCATTCGTGGGCAGCTCGCGAACGTCGTGTCCGGCCGAGAAGACGCGCGCGCCGGGCGCAGCGCGGATGACGATTGCGCGCGCCTCCGGTGGCCGGGCGGCGGCGAGCGCCCCGGACAGATCATCGATCAGAGCGATGCTCAGGGCGTTGACGGGCGGGGCAGCGAGAGTCAGCCATGCAACGGAATCGCGAATGTCAACAAGGACCAGCGAGGACATGGACAGACCCTCCTTGGACCGTCTTGCCACTCCGTAGGGATCCATGAATTGAGGACGCCACTCGTCGTGCCGGGCTGGTACAGGGCGCCCGACCGCCCCCGACAACCGTCAACATGGCGAGACACGGTCCTATCTTGATCGAGGTTGACCACGAGTGTGCGCTGTCGTGCTCGACGGCGCGAAGGAGAGTCACGATGACGAGCCCGACGCCCCTGACCATGGGTCAGCAGTTCGGCCGGCGCTCCTGGGCCGAGCCATGGAAGATCAAGATGGTCGAGCCGCTCCGGATGATCAGCCCGGAGGAGCGCGAGCGCGCCCTCATCGATGCCGGCTACAACACGTTCCTGCTCCGCTCGGACGACGTCTACATCGACCTCCTCACGGACAGCGGCACCAACGCGATGAGCGACCGCCAGTGGGCCGGGATGATGCTCGGCGACGAGGCTTACGCGGGCAGCCGCAACTTCTACCACCTCGAGGAGGCGATCCGGAGCCGCTACGGCTTCCGGCATGTCGTGCCGACCCACCAGGGCCGCGGCGCCGAGCACCTCATCAGCAAGGTCGCGATCAAGCCCGGCCAGTTCGTGCCCGGCAACATGTACTTCACCACGACCCGCCTGCACCAGGAGCTGGCCGGCGGCCAGTTCGTGGACGTGATCATCGATGAGGCTCACGACCCGGAGGACCTCCACCCGTTCAAGGGCAACGTGGACCTCGTCAAGCTCGAGGCGCTCGTCGAGCGCGAGGGAGCCGCACAGATCGCCTACGTCAGCCTGGCCGGGACGGTGAACATGGCCGGCGGCCAGCCGGTCAGCATGGCCAACATCCAGGCCGTCCGCGAGCTGTGCACCCGGCACGGGATCCGGCTCTTCCTCGACGCCACCCGCCTGGTGGAGAACGCGTTCTTCATCCAGGAGCGTGAGCCGGGCTTCGCCGAGCGGTCGATCGCGGAGATCCTCCTCGAGTTCTGCTCGTACACCGACGGCGCCTGGATGAGCGCCAAGAAGGACAACCTCGTCAACATCGGCGGCTGGCTGGCGGTCAACGAGGACGAGCTGTTCGAGGAACTGCGCAACCTCGTTGTCGTCTACGAAGGCCTCCACACATACGGCGGCCTGGCCGGGCGAGACATGGAGGCAATCGCGATCGGAATCGAGGAGTGCGTCCAGGACGATCACGTCCGAAGCCGGATTGGGCAGGTCCGCTACCTCGGCGAGCTGTTGACCGACTGGGGCATCCCGATCGTCCAGCCGGTCGGCGGCCACGCGGTCTTCCTCGACGCGCGGCGCTTCTACCCTCACATCCCCCAGGACGAGTTCCCGGCCCAGACGGTCGCGGCGGAGCTCTATCTCGACTCCGGGATCCGCTCGATGGAGCGCGGCATCGCCAGCGCCGGACGGGACCCGAAGACCGGAGATCACAACCGACCAAAGCTCGAGCTGACCCGGCTGACGATCCCGCGGCGGGTCTACACGCAGGCCCACATGGACGTCGTCGCCGAGTCGGTCAAGCGGGTGTTCGACGCTCGCGAGTCCACGCGCGGACTCCGGATGATCTACGAACCGAAGTACCTGCGCTTCTTCCAGGCCCGCTTCGAGCGGCTGTAGAGCGCACTCGGATTGAATCTAAAGCGCACTCCGCTGGCGAGGCTGCCCAACCAGCGCGAAGGGGCCAACATGGCCGCAGTTTCATCCTCTCACGGCCGGCGCGCGCGGCGTCACGCTGCCTACACCGAACCAAGGCGCGCCGCGGTTCGCATGTCCGTCGGGAAGGGAGGCGTCCCATGGCCGTCTTGGAGCATTGGGGCCCACCAGTTCTGCTGCCGGCGGCCGACGAGCGGATCGAAGTCTATGCCGAGGCAGCGGATGCCCGCGTCGTCGTAACAGACCGCCGCGTCCTCGTCGCGACCGACATCAGACTTACGCTCGATGTCGCACTCGAGCAGATACGGCGAGTCCAGTTCGACGTCGAGAAGGGGCAGTCGACCATGCTGTTGATTTAGCCCGAGTCGCCGGCCGACTGGCCATACATGCTCCCCGTCGAGGCCGAGCAGTTCGAGGAGATCACGCGGGTCGTCTCGGTGATCGGTAGTCGGCTCCAGGCCGTCGGAGCCGCGCCGCCGCAGGACGCCGCGAATTAATAGCACCAGACGGGCGGCGCCGGGCGCGTACCGTTCGAATGCCGGGCCAGGCCGGTTCCCCGTCTAGGCATGATCGAGAGCCTCTCTCGGGAATCGCGGCGACCCGGGTTTGCCGCCCCTGGGGGGCTGCGTCGATCAATTGCTGATACTCGTCGCGCAAGCCCGCGACCTGAGAGTGGAGCCAGGGTTCGACGACGGCAAGCGCGATAGGGAAATGCCAGACCTCTGGTGTTCGTGAATTGTCTTGGGTGCGCCACCTCCCAGCCCTGCCCAGTGAGCGAACCAAGAGGAGTTGGGAACGGCGCGAGATTTAAGCAGACGCTGTGACCACAGCTATACGCTGCACGAGCGTTGCAGGGTCGGTTGATGGCTTAGAATGCCCTCGCGCTCAGGCAGACGCTGTATTTGAGCGTAAGCACCGAGCGGGAGTAACTCAGCTGGCAGAGTGTCTGCTTCCCAAGTCTGAGCGGCTCAGCGCTGTGGGTTCCCGAGTGGCGGTACCACCAAATCGGCTCTCTATGAAGAAGGGCCGTTGTCAAGTCCGGCCGTGACCCGGAGCGGGTCCGTTGCTGGGGTGAGTCGTGCTCATCTCTCTATCGCCTCCTCGGGGGGAGGACCAGGTTGGATCGGATGCTCCGGCGGCCCATCTCAGTCGAGGGTCGTCAAGCGACCAGAGCAGTCACGGGGGACCTGCCGGGAGCGAACGGTTCGTTCTTGCGTGAGCATGTGCCAGATGGCGGTGGCGAGCTCGCGGGCGATGTCGACCCGGGCGACCTTGGCGCCGCGCTGGCGACCGAGGCGCTGCTTGGTCCGCTCGTAGCGCTCGCGGTAGACCGGGTGCCGGGCGGCGTGGGTGGCGGCCTCGATGAGCGCCCAGCGCAGGTACTTGGGCCCGTTCTTGGCGAGCGGCCCGCGGTCGTCCCGGCCGCCCGACTGGCGGACGAACGGACACAGCCCGGTGTACCCGGCGAGCTTCTTGGGCGCTGCTGAACCGGCCGATGTCGCCGATCTCGGAGGCGATCGTGTAGCCCAGCACCCAGGCGATCCCGGGCACGGTCACGCAGCAGCGGGACGTACGGGTGGTCGGCGCCCAGCGCGCCGCAGCTCGCGCCTCGCAGGCATCGATCTCGCGGTCGAGCTCGTCGACGAAGCGCGAGGCTCGTGGCCAGGGTCGTCGCCCAGGGCTCGGGGATCGCGAGGCTCGGCGAGCAGCTCCCGGCCCGCGACCCCGAACAGGTCGGTCACCGGGACCGGGTGACCGAAGGCGATGAGCGTGGCGTGGATCCGGTTCTTCAGCGCCGTCCGGTGGCGGACGAGGTGGAGCCGGAAGCGGGCCCGCTCGCGCTCGGCCCGGATCGCCGGGTCGGGCAGCCAGATCGCGGGCACGAGGTCCCGCCGGCCGAGCTCGGCGAGGACCCAGGCATCGATCTTGTCGGTCTTGGCGGCCAGCGGGCGCCAGGCCCTTGACCTTGAGCGCATCGGCGATCTCGACGTCCCAGCCGGCGAGCTCGAGCTGGTCGTGGACGAAGCGGGCCCCGTTCATCGACTCGATCGCCGCGGTCACCGGCTGCCCGTGCCGGGCGACGCGCGCGACGAGCGTCCGCAGCGCGTCGGCGTCGGGGCGGACGGCGGTCACCTCGACCGTCCGGCCGTCCTCGTCGAGCAGGTGCACATCGAGCCTCTGGCGCGACAGGTCCAATCCGGCGTACAACATGTCCTGGGCCTCCTGGTGCTGGTTGCGCTGACAACCCAACGTTGTCACCAGCGGAGGCCCTTCTTCATGACATTCAGTTATACGCTGCCGCACCCGGTCGTGAGGTAGATCGACACCGCGATCGGTGGCTCGAGATTATCCACCCCGCATCGATGGACCGCAGCGCTGGACGCGCGGGTCGTCATTGCGGCACGGTAGCAGGCCGAATGTGCTACGGATCATCGCTGGCCGACGAGCTTGATCGATAGTGGTCGCGCCAAATGCGACCGCCTGACAACGCATCAGGCGAAGCGAGCTGGGACGGCGAGTGCGTCGGATCGCGCGCCCGATATTGACCCTGTCACACTCGTAACGACATGCGGACCAAAGTCCGGCGATCGGAGGGCTGGGGATGGAAGAGTTCGATGGAGCGAGCCCAGGCAACGTCATCGAGAAGGTCAAGTACGCATTGTCGGTGGCACAGGCGACAGCGGGCGCCGAGGGGCTCGGATACGCACTGGGCTCGGTCGAGCTCGAACTGTCGGCCGTGCAAGCCCGCGAGGTGGACGGCGGACTGAAGATCAAGATCCCGTACGTCGAATGGGAGCTGGGTGCGAAGGCAAAGATTGCACACGAGAAGACGCAGGTGATATCCGTAACTCTGAGACCTGAGGCCACAGCCGTCGTCTCATTCGAGCCGATCGACATTCCGTTGACAGATGTAGCACACGCTACGAGAAACGGATTTGTGGAGAAGCGCGGGTCAGACAACATGCGCACTACGACCAAGACTCTGGCGGCCTCGCCGTTGCGACGGTTACGCCACGGGTCATACCCTCCGCTGCGGTATCCTCCGCAGCCGGTACCCTCCGCTGCTCCTAACAGTCCCATTCACCAAAACAGCGTCTACTGGCCCAACAGGTGTTGCGGTTCTCGATCACATCCCGTACGAATGGGATGACGCGGCCTCCTCAGGACCGGATAACTCGCGTCGACCCGGATGAGGCAGCCCTCACGGACGAAGGTCGGCACGCTCTTGGCGGCCCGGTCAGGTCCAAGAGTCAAGGCTCGACTTGCCCGGTCTTTCGAGGCATCGAATGTCGTCAGGCAGACACTGTACGAGCGCTGTGGGGTTGAGTCCCTAGAGTTGGTGTAACAGCGGACGGGCCGTGCAGTGGAACGGCCACCGCGTCATCCTCGCGTCGTTGGAAGTGAGAAACCGACGACACGGAGGAACACCACGATGGCCGACGACAGGATGGCCCTGCTCGAGACGCTGCGCAAGGCGATGGCCGGCGGTGACGTCGACGTCCTGCGCGAGGGCGTCCGGGTGCTCGCCCAGGCGATCATGGAGGCCGAGGTGACCGAGCTCACCGGGGTGCCCAAGGGCGAGCGCGACCCGGAGCGCCGCCTGACCCACCGCAACGGGTACCGCGAGCGGCGCTGGGACACCCGGGTCGGCACGATCGACCTCGCCATCCCGCGGGTCCGCGACGGCGAGCTACTTCCCGAGCCTGCTCGAGCCGCGGCGGCGGGCCGAGCGGGCCCTGCTCGCGGTCGTCCAGGAGGCGTACGTGCTCGGGGGTCTCGCACGCGCCGGGTCGACGACCTCGTCCGGGCGCTCGGCATCGACGGCATCAGCAAGAGCGAGGTGAGCCGGATCTGCGCCGCGCTCGACGCCGAGGTCGCGGCGTTCCGGGCCCGCTCGCTGGCGGAGCACGCGCGTACCCCTACCTCTGGCTCGACGCCACGTACCTCAAGGTGCGCGAGGCCGGGCGGGTCGTGTCGATGGCGGCCCTCGTCGCGACCGGGGTCGCGATGACCGGCGAGCGCCGGATCCTCGGCCTCGAGCTCAGCCGCCGGCAACGACGAGGGCAGCGCCTGGCCGCGCTTCATCCGCTCGCTCGTGAGCGCGGCCTGCACGGCGTGCGGCTCGTCATCAGCGACGACCACGCGGGCCTCGTCAAGGCGGTCCGCGAGCAGCTCCTGGGCTCGGGCTGGCAGCGGTGCCGGGTCCACTTCACCCGCAACGCCCAGGACCTCGTGCCGCGCAGTGGCCGGAGCATGGTCGCCTCGGCCATCCGGATCGGTGTTCGAGCAGCCCGACGGGACGTCCGCCCGCGAGCAGCTCGACCGGGTCATCGACAGCTTGCCGGCCACGCTTCCCGCGCGGTCGCCGAGCTGCTCGACCGACGCCGAGCCCGACCTGCTCGCCCACTTCGCGTTCCCCGAGACCCACCGCCGCCAGATCCGCAGCACGAACCCGCTCGAGCGGCTCAACAAGGAGATCAAGCGCCGGACCGGGGTCGTCGGCATCTTCCCCAACCGCGCCTCGGTGATCCGCCTCGTCGGGATGATCCTCGCCGAGCAGGACGACGAGTGGCAGGACGGCCGGCGCTACTTCCGGCCCGAGACGATCGCCCTGATCGACGCGCACCCGAGCCAGAGGAGGTGAGTCCCGCCCTGCTCATGGCGAGCTGACCGATCGGACGCGAGGATGACGCCCTGTTACACCACGTGCTGGGACTTGACCCGCTGTGGCGTGCGCCGCTAGCCGCTAGAATGACCCTCGCGTTCAGGCAGACGCTGTAACTGTGCGTGAAAACCGAGCGGGAGTAACTCAGTTGGCAGAGTGTCTGCTTCCCAATCATTGACCACCCAACGCTGAACTTCCCTCGTGGCGCCCTGAACGAAAGTGCGTCACTTATCCGCTTTGCATCAGCTCGTTTTCGCGAGCCACTCGAGATCGACGACACCAACCGTGCGATCTCGGCCTAGTGAACGGGTGCGCGGTCTGCGAGGACAAGACGCCGTCGTTGGGTTCACTAGGAAGATCACTTGTTCGTTCCCTGTGCCGAGCCGGTCATGCTGACGTGAACGCGGACAGGACTAGAAGTGCCGGTTCCCACGTTCGGCCGTACGTCCGCGAGTGCCGGGCTGCCGCGTCCGCATCGTAAGGCCCCTGTTCAGACGCTTATCAAGCCGGGCCGGGCGGCCCGATCCTCATCGCGCGAATGCTGATACGCCTTCTTGATTGGCTGTCGACCTCAGCCACGAGCTCGAACAACTGCGGCGAAGGCACATCCACCTGCGCGTTCACCGCCAGTGGGACGAGGATCGAGTCCCCGCGCGAGCCCGGGGGTCGCCCAGTCTCAAGATCCCCCTCGATCTTGAACACCTCTTGCCCGTCACCGTTCCTCATCCGAACGGAGAGATGATGCGGTGTGTTCGACTCCAAATAGGGGACTCGGATCCCGACGGCGATACCAATCTTCATGGGCGCCGGATACGCCGGCGGGCTGAACTTGTCCCAGCCGGCCCCAACGACATATGCCTTGCCGTTGATAACTTCCGCGTAATCCGCGACGAGCAGGTAGTCAACCGTCGTCTGCTCAATCGGGATCGGCTCGTCGTGTTCATCCATCAGATCTCGTCTCCTTGTATACCGCTTGACGTCACTGTATCCCAATGGGATATTGTCGTCAACGGACCGCAGCCTTTCCCGAGGACGGAGACTTGCCCCACTTCGACGATCTCGACTTCCATCCGAACTTCGAGGGCCACCAAGCGGAGGCCGATCGACGCATCGTGACACGTGAGGAAGTCGAAGACGCGTGGTTCGGCAAGCGGAGGATCGTCCCGAACCGCAAAGGCCAGACTGGCCCATACCTCCTGCTCGGCCGGACGGGCGGCGGGCGGGATATCACGGTAGTACTCTTGCCGACTGGCGAAGAAGGCAGGTGGCTGGGCTACACTGCGTGGGATACGAAGCACACTGACCAGTAGGTCGACCGGGAGCGAATGATGACGCGAGCGAAGAAGCAGAGTTTCGACCATCTGTCGTCACGGGAACGTGCCGTCGTGGGGTCGCCGGACGACTTCGACTGGACCCACGCGATTGACCTGCCTGAGTTGGCGAGGCCAGAAGTCACGCAGTTCTCACTTCGAGTTGATCGCGGGCTCTACGGTCAACTGCAGGCCATCGCTCGAGGCCGAGGATCAACCTTCAGCGATGTAGCCCGAGAAGCATTGGAGCGATACGTGCAGAGTGGCGGGCGGCCAGCGGTCACGAACATCCAAGTCAGCTTCTCAAGAGACGCGGGGCTCCTCCTTCAAGTCGAAGGTGGACGCGCCGAAGTCGCCGCCAATCGCCGCTCGGTGTCGCCAGATGAGAGAGTCCCGGTTCTCTCTGGAGATGCGGCGACCTACTAGTCCAGATCCCGTCTAGCGGTAGAAGACGGCTCCTCGGGCAAACCGTTGGCGAGGTAGGGCGGGCGACCGATGGATGCCATGTGGGTGCCGTGACATCTCGTCAGCCGCGTACCCATCGTCGAACGGGCAAATCACGTTGTCGGCTGCCCAGCGGTCGAGTTCACCGCATCTTGGCGGTGCTCAAAGCCGCGATGAGTCGCTCCATGTAGTTCGGGACCACGCCGTCTAGAGTCCGGACCTGCTGCCTCGGTATGTCGATCAGGATCTGCGTCCCCTCGGCTGCCTCTCGGTGACCGATTTGATCTGCCAGTTCAGTGGCGGAGAGGCCATCGGGATGGTCCCTAAGGACCTCGTCTGCAAGGTCCGCGAGCCTCCACTGATACGCCTCTCCCTCAAAGTTCATGGGGTAGTCGACAGATAGGGGCGCACGGGCTGCAAATATGCCGGCCTCGGAGATGAGCGGCTTCAGCGCATCCGCGAGGATCCGACGGTCAACTTCGTGGATGGGGGTCGGATCGTATGGCTCGCGGGCGATATCGCCCGGACGTCCGGGCGAGGCCCCAGCGCCGCCCGGGGCGGCCAAGTCTCTGTCCGTCCGAACTCGACCGCTGTCATCTCGAACCTGCCGGAACAGGTAGCCATGTTGCCCGATCTTGACCTCGCAAGACTCCGAGATCCACGCCATGGGTTGAATGGTCTCTTCGTCTCGGAATAGCCCGGACAGTCGTTGAATAAAGACGTCAGGTGGGTCTAGGTGAAACATCAGCGGCACGGCTACGAAGGTGAACCCATCCGCGGCGGTGAATAGCTGGCCGAACCGTGCCAGTCCGTCACTGCGCTCGTAGATTGATTTTAAGAGATCCAGCGTGGTCGACTCGTCGCCGCACGCCGCGAAGAAGACGGGCGTGAGGCGCTCCCCTGCTCGCGGATCGCGCGAGATGATGACAACCGGCGCCCTCGGGTTCGGATTCCCGATCACCTGCCACGACGGTTCCGACTCGTTGTTGTCGCTCCGGCTTACCGCATCGACCGCAGCGTGGAGTCGGACCAGCAACAAATCATCCACGTTTTAAACCCCTTCCACCGATGCGTCGCGACCAAGGTCGCTTCGCTAACCAGAGCGATCGCCTCCTAGGTCGGCCGGGTAACGCTGCAGGGACCCGATCTAGCTCCTCCCCGGTTAGGGCGCGGCCAACCGTCGCTGCGAGCGTTCCTCGGCACCCGAGAGAAACACCTGACGGAGACGCTTGTTGACATGGTTAAGACGGTCCACAGCAACTCGATCCGACGTTTGCCAACGCCCAGTCATGTCGGGTTCGCCGAGCGATGCATACCTTCGACCACTCGGTCGCCAGCCACACAATCCTTGAAGCAGTCACCCGGTGTCGCACTACAACTCCTGCCCATGGGACGCGGCATACGGGCGGGCGACACGGACGCGGGTGGGTCGCCCGCCCGCGATCTCAACTACGCCGGACTGTGCAAGGAGGACCGCGACCCAGCCTGCCGTCGCCCGGTTGATACATCTCTTCAGATACTCGTCGAGAGTCCCGGGGTTTCCTTCGACCTTGTATTGACCGCCGATGTCAACCCACGGGGCCGTGGTGTTGAGATAGGCCGGAACGCCTTCCAAGCAGCGCCACTCAAGCAAGGAGGGCGTTCGGTTCTTGCCGAGCAGCAGCACGACGCCTCGCTCGTCCAGCGACTCGACGACGAACGGCTTTCGCTGACTCGATGTCAATAGGATCGTGCCGGCGGCGACGCTCTTACGGACCGCGGCTTCGACTGGTCCTGCCAACGTGTCCCGTCCTCCATCCAGACGGCGGCTCTTGTGGTGGGCCGATCGCACTCGCTCATTGCACTATCGCCGCAACTAGAGCATCGATGTTCTAGTGGGTCTGGGCAATGACGGAGTCAATGCGGCCGGGGACGATGATCCCGAACCGGTGACTTCGAACGTGGCCATCTCGACCTTATCGGTAAGAAGCATGCATTGCGAGGGCAACCACGACGTCACGACTTGGGCCCAATCGTTCCGTCGTCAATCAAGAGGACCAGATGACCACTAATCAGTCACGCTGTCCCAAAATCAAGAAGAACGGCAGCCAGTGTGCGCTCGTCTCCGGGCACGAAGGGAAGCACCTGACGGAGCAGCAACTGGCGTCTAAGAACGCGTTTCTTGCGGCTGTGCGTGCCGATCTTGATCAGCTACAGCGGGGCCGAGCGATCTCGAGCGAGGGTTGGCAATGCCCACACACCATCGGCCCAGACGGTCGATGTCTGATCCCGCAATGCAGGAACTACAGATACGCCGATGACCCTGCGAAGGGGCAGGCCATTAACGACGCGATCTGGAAAGCCGGAATGGAAGCTGCCCAAGAGACCTCTCGGCGAACCGGCCTTCATCCCGGGCGCGAGACCTTCGGACAAACCGTGGATCGACCCCTACCACCGAGCCCTACGTCCGCATCCTCCAGCGAGCCAGTAATCGCCACCACTGCTGGTTCGGTCGACGTCAACGACGAAATGGCGCGGATTGAGAACGCCGCGACTATCTTCCTGCTTCGGTACCGCGGTGCCACGTTGGAGCCCAGATCGGCTGGCTACTTGGAGATGGCGCTTGAGCAGTACCGGCTGCGAGATTTCGATGAGGCTCAAACATTCATGAACGAAATCTTGGGCGACGCGATCGCTAAATGGAGAGCCGCTCTGGAAGGGCCAGATGAAGGCATGGCTGACCTTCGGTTCCATGTAGCAGCCCTGACTCTTGCGGCATTCATGGCTTACGAACATGAGAGTCGACCTCGACATTCGTAGGTTTCTCATCGGCGTGAACGGCCCGAAACCCCTTCCACATCGATCGCCTCGATAGCATCGTCCGTAGTTTCAGCCCGTGTGAGGCGACACGACTCGCTGTCTGTACCGATGTCGTTCAGCTGTCTGATATCGAGCCTCAATCGTCAGTCCCTGTTTGTTCACAACCGGGCAGCGTTCGTTCACGGTTCGTTCAGATGGCCGTACGAACTCGACTGACGTGTCCGACCACGAGCAGCGCGGGATCGAACGCGAACGTGAGTCCATGGGGGTGCCAGTGCACGGCGTCGGGAGCCGGGCCCTCGAGATTGACCAGCGCGAGATCCGCGTCGGCGAACAATGCACGAACAGCTCCGGCACCGCCGATCCGCCGAACCACCGGGAGCGGATGGCCGGCCCCCGAGCAGCAGCGTCGTCCGGTGATCTCCGCGAGGCCTCCGTCCCATGGGTATTCGGCACCCTTGCCCTGTCGGACCGTTCGCGCGTAGATCGACCGGTCGAGCATCACGTCGCCGCCGGCGACGTGGGTCCACGTCACCGCCGAGTTGAACGACGATGGTCGCGCGCCCGGCGGTGCCGGTACGAGCAACGGCCAGGTGGCGAGGTCCCGAAGCCGACCGTTCCCGAACAGGTCGAGGCCGTCCACGGCGAGGGCATGCACGTCCGCCGTCACGTCGTCGGCCGGCAGGAGACCGAGTGTCCCGGGGTCGGCGTTGACCGCCGAGCGGACGCGGTCCGGTGTTGCGGCAGTCGCTCCTGCCATCGAACCGGCCACCAGCACGCGCCGGAAGGCATGATTCCGTCCAGCCAGGGCGGCATCGAGGTCGGCTCCTGAGGATGCCCGGTCTCGTCGACCAGAAGCCCACGACCGGCACCATCGGGATCGGCGCAAGAGCCGGGGTTCGGGTCGGCGCGGGTGACGTCGGAGTCGGCCTGGCGGCGAGATCAGCCGTGGAGCTGGGCCTTGCCGGGAACGTGCGTTCGGCTGTCGCCGGCCTGCTGGGCTCGGTCGTGGAGGTCGGGGCTGGGCTCGCACAGCCCATGACGATGGCGGCCAGCAGCAGTCCCCTCATGGATCGCCGGGCCGTCCACCACATGTGCACGGTCGCAGCGTACGGCCTCGCCGTTCTGATACGCAGGGACCGGAGCGGCCTTGTCGCCGGGCGTACGATCAGGCCGTGACACCGAAGATGGGGGATCGTGCATATGACACGTAGGGCTCTCTGCGTCGGGATCAACGACTACCCGCTCGAGGGCAACGACCTCAACGGCTGCGTCAACGACGCGCATTCCTGGGGAGGCATCCTCGTCTCCCATTTTGGCTTCGCCAAGTCGGATGTCACCCTGCTGACCGACAAGGCCGCGACGAAGAAGCGGATCATCGACGGCATCAAGACCTTGCTTGCTGGTGCGAAGACTGGCGACATCCTCGTGTTCACGAACTCCTCGCACGGCACCTACGTCGCGGATACGAGCGGCGACGAGCCGCTCTACGATGAGGCCATCTGCCCGTACGACATCGACGCGAACCTGATCATCGATGACGAGCTTCGCGAGCTCTTCACTGGCGTGCCGGCGGGCGTCCATGCCACTGTCGTCTCGGACTCGTGCTTCTCCGGGACCGTCACTCGCGCGGCCATGGCGGACAACTTTCCCGGTCACGAGACGCCAGACGATCGACGCGTCAGGTTCCTGAACCCGGCCCTGCTCGGTCGCCCGATCCTGAGCAACCCGTTCGAGGCCATGTCGAAGCACAGCCAGAAGTACCCGCAGTCCTCGATGACGGCCGTGCTGCTGACGGGCTGTGCGGACAACGAATACTCCTACGACGCGCTTATCGAGGGCCAATATCACGGGGCCATGACGTACGCGGCCATGAAGGCCATCAACGAGGCCACGGCTCCGCTCACCTATCAGCAGCTGCACACGCGGATCCGCAATATCGTCTCCCAGGCCGGGTACCCACAGCACCCGAAGCTCGAAGGTCGGAGGGACGACAAGCGCTCGCTGCTCTTCGGCACGAAGGCGCCGAACTGACGGCCCGGCGCACATGAATGATCAGACCCCGGAGCCGCCGACCAGCGTGAACGACTCGGCCGACCCTGCGCCGTGGGACACGACCATCGAGGTCGGCCTCGTGTGCGACGTGATCGAGCGCATCCACGAGGCCGACATTCGCAGCGATGACGGCCACGCGATCGACTGCATCGCCGTCGGTCACTACCTCGGCGTCCGGCCGCAGGACGCCGAGCTCGCGCTGGACCGATCGATCAGCGAAGCGGTCCCGCACGACCATGCGGCGCCCCCTGATGAGGGTGGCCTGATCACGCAGTACACCGACCGCGGGCTCATCCGCGGCGAGCTGGCGCACCCGTTCTTCCTGCTCGACCCGCGACCACGCGACGGCCGGCACGCCGCGAAGCCGCCGATCCTCCTGGCCATCGCTGGGATGGGCTCGCCCGGCAGATTCGGATCCGCCGAGCTCATCGTCGTGGCCCGCGAACTATCCTGGGCGTTGGGTCGGCTGGGCCGGCGTCATCTGGCGACCGTCCTCATCGGATCCGGCAACGGGAACCTCAGCATCTCGGCTGCCGTCGCCGCATGGATCCGCGGCATCAAGCGCGCGATCACCGGTGTCGAACCAGACATGCAACTGACCCGGGTGACATTTGTCGTCCGCAACGGACACAAGCTGCGGGAGGCCAACGAGGCCATCAAGGCGGAGTGCGCCCGGCTCGAGCAGAAGAAGCGAGCGATGATCCGCTACCGCGAGATGGATACCAGCCAGCTCGCGAAGTACGAGCGCGAGGCCTACCTTGCTGATATCCAACGTCTCGAGACCGATATGCGGTCGCCGACGCAGAGCCCGGGAGGGCCAGGACGTCTGCCGGCGCCGACGCGACTGAGCGTGGAGTCAACTGGACGTGAGTCGCGCATCGGTGCCATCACGGCGACGGCTGCACTGCCCGAGCGAGAGAACAGCGTGGATCCGGTGCTCATCGACGAGGCGAACAGCCAAGTCGCCGAAGCGTCCGATTTCGCCGACCAGCTCCGGTACGGGAGACTCCTGCGGGAGCTCGTCATTCCTGACGAGTTTCTCGAGTACATCAGCGGCGACGCGCCGCTCTCGCTCCTCCTCGACATCCCGATGGCGGGCCTGCATTGGGAGATGATGGCCGCACCTGACGGCCCGGCGGATTCATCGCCAGGGGATGTCGTCAGTGAGACCGCCTCGAGCGGATCCGATTCGTTCGACGAGCAGGCATTCCTCGGCACGCACCGAGGGGTCACTCGACAGCTCCGAGCTCTGTTTGCCGCGCCACCGCAGCCACCCCCGCCCGCGCGTCGGCGACTCCGCGCCATGATCGTGGCCAACCCAGCGCGAGAGCACAGCCTTCCCAACGCAGAGCATGAAGGGAACGAGATCAACAACCTGTTCCAGCGGTTCCAGGAGGTCTACGCGACCGACGGCAACGAAGTCGAGATCGAGCCGTTGATCGGGCCCAACGCCGCCACGCGGACGGCGGTCCTGGCACTGCTGATGGAGAAGTCCTTCGATATCCTCCACTTTGCCGGCCATCAGGTCTTTGCGACACGAAATCGCCGGCCGGTGTCGGGCTGGCTCTTCTCCGACGACACCTACCTCACCGCCAGCGAGCTCAACAGGCTCGACCGCGTTCCCGAGTTCGTCTTTTCGAACTCCTGCCAATCGGCAGCATTGCCCTTCAAGGGTCGGTCGAACCCGTCGGTGGCCACGCTCGCGGCGGCGTTCTTCTCCCGCGGGGTCGGGAACTTCGTGTGCACTGCCTGGCCGATTCCGGACGGTGCCGGCCTGCCGTTCGCCAGTGAGTTCTACGCAAACCTGCTCGGCCTGAGCGAGAGCGGTGGCTCCTGGGTGGCCGCCGAACGACAGACGATGGCTGAGGCGATGAGACTGGCCCGCATCAAGCTCGCACGAACGCCCAATGGCAGCGCGGTATGGGGCGCCTACCAGCACTATGGAAACCCCGACGGACGGATCATCGCCCGCGGGCCACGGGACCAGGCGACCGGGTAGATCCATGGACGTCCGTCGGACGGACGACTTGTCAGACTGCGGCGGCTACGCGAGGATCCTCGCCATAGCTGCCCGCAGTCGGCCCCGATCGGCTTCACGGCAATCGACGTAGTCCAGGAGGCGGATGTACGCGGGCAACTTTGCGGTCGATAGGTACAGCGGAACGAGTACGCCGCCCTCGTTCCGTTCACGTATCCGGGCGATCCCGTACTCCTCCTGGCAGACCTTCGAGGTGAGATACGTCGGCGAGTACAGTGCCACGACCTTTCGACAGACCTCGAGGGCCTCCCAGATATGCTGCTGCCAGGACGCACCTGGGTCGATCGACAACCGGTCCAGGAATACCCGCGGCTTCGATTCGTGTGCCTCGATCTCGGTGGCCAGGAAGTCTGCCGCGACCTGATCGTCGTGCGAGTAGCTTAGGAACACGTCGTACGAAGCGCCCTCGGCAACGCCGTCCGACGGGCGAACGGCGAGCGTCTCTTGGAGGGCCGCGCGATCGGACTTGAGTCGTCGCATCATCTGAAGGAGCGCCTCGGCCTTGTCGGACGATCGCTCCACGACCTTGATGACTTCGACTCGAAGGCCAAGCTCCAACCAGCGGATGGCGGCTTCGATCAATGGTTCAAACATCGCGCTGCTCGGCCAGCCCTGGTCGCCCGAGGCAACCAGCGGCATTGCGATGCTCTCGATCACGGCGCCGCCCTCGATGACAGGCATCAGGCACCGGAAGATGTCACCGACGACCTCGGGCGGCGACCCCCGCCGGGCGGGCTCGAAGACAAGGATCCGCTCGAAGCCGTGGCCAGCGGCGACCCGGTGCGAGAGCCAGCAGCCGTACTCGTCACGGAGATCTTCTGCCTTGTCGTTGGCAAGATGGGCGACCGAGATGCCGGCCCGGTCCAGGCCACCGATCAGCGACATCCGCGTCGGCAGGTAGTCGTTCGGAAAGGCCGACACGACGAGCAGATCGACGCCCTCCTGGGGCGGGAGGCGGGTCAGGTCGCCGTGATAGAGGCTGATGCGGCGCTCCGCGTCGCCAAACCTGACGACGATCGTCTCTAGCAGCTCCACGACGCCCTCCTGAAACCAAGTCCGGGCGAACCCGACCCGACGGTCAGGGCGCGTGCAGGTCCATGACGTTTCGGATGCCGGCAACGACGTCGGTCCACGCCGAGTCGCGGTCGCTCCATTGCTTCACGGGCTTCAACCTGCCCTCATCGCTCGTTGGCAGCATCTGCAGGTGTTTGAACGGTGCGCCCTCGAGGTCGCACTCACGAATCAGGACAGCCACGACGTCGGTGGATTCAGGGCCATCGTGGCGAGCCAGGGCGTGTTCGAACTCGACCCCCATGCAGTACTGCGAAGCCATGAAGTCGGCGCTCACCAGGAGCACCACCAGGTCGGCCTGATCCAGGTTGTCGTCGATCTCATGCGCCCAGTCGGCACCCGGCTTGATGAGACGATCGTGCCAGATCACCACTCCCTGGGCGCGCAGGTTGGCAAGGTGAGCGTCGAGCTCCTCGCGGTACCTCGAATCCTTGTGCGAGTAGGAGCAGAAGAGCTTCACACTCCGCCTCTTGGACTCCGGCGGCGTGGCCTCCTGGCCGGTGATTTGTGCGCTGGCCGCGGGAGCCGACCGTGCGATTCGCAGGTCGTTTGGGTCGTCACGTCCGGCAAGCAGCATCGGCACGTCGTATTGCTCGGGCACCGTCGCCTTGACGGCATCGCGCCCCAGGTCGAATGCCTCGGCCACGGAACTCCCGGCGGCGAGGGCGCGGTACATCGCATCCGAGAATTCGACCGCTGCGTGGTCTTCGATCACACCGTCCATCGAGATGGTGCAGCCGACGTGCCCGCCCAGCGCTTCCGCGAGCGGCCGCGAATGGCACGTATTGATCACGACGAGCTTCGTCGCGTTGGCACGTCCTGCGAACGCGGCCGCGAAGGCCTTCACGCCCACGTATTCGGGCTTGCCGGACGCGTCAGAGAGGATGATCTCGTTCCTGACCGGGTCGACAGTCGGCGATAGGACGTGGACCACGTCGGCCCGAGCCCTGGCGACGAACTCCTTCAATCCAGCCTGGCTTACCGACCAACGTGCCTGGACCGTGTAGCTACCGGGGTACGCTCGACGTGCGTCCTCGATCCGGTGCAGCTCCTCGGCGAACCCGAACGTCATCTCGGTCGGATTCGAGGCGATGAAGAGCACCTTCGCCGGCGCCCCACCAGACGTGTCCGAACCTGCCATCTGATCCCCCGGCGATAGGACCTCTTCTTGGCTCAAGGCCGTGGATGGAACCCTGCCGGGCACCTCCACCCGTCCGCCATGGGACTATACCCCTCGCCCGCACGCGGGCCAACGCTCGACCATCCTGGAAGCGGCGGATCGGGCGCTTGACCGTCAGGCTGATGCCGCGTCTCGGCACCTCCTCGGTCCGTCCATCAGGGTTTGACTGGCTTGCTCTCGTCGCGACTCCATCCTGCGAGCCATGCTTCGTTCTCGGAGGAGATGGCGTTCTCGACGTCGTCGACGAACCGCGAGATGCGTTCCGGATCGGTTTTGGTGCCATCCGCCTTGAATGCGTCGCGCAGCGTCGTCAACCGGTCGGCTGTGCCGTAGAAGGTGATGGCCTGAAGGTCGTACCGACCGGCGGCCAGGAACGAGGTCACAGCGGCCGCGGCAGTCGTCAGGACCGCGACCCAGGACCCCAGGCTCGACAGACCCCCGGCGCCGACGGTGCCCGACGCGAAGACGCCGAGTCCCGCGGCGATGAGCACGAGGATGAACTCCAGGTTGCGTAGGCGCTTGGCCGTCCGCGCGTTCTTGGCCGCCTTGTCCAGGTAGTAGCCGTCGATCTGGCCGTTCACCCGTAGCTCGATGTAGTCCTGGCTCGTGAGCTTCTGGAGGGGGCGGTTCGTCACCGGCGGCAAGGCCACCGCCGCCGCCTCGGGGCGGAGGTCGCGGACCTTCTCCTTCTGCTCCTCGCGGCGCTGCCCGAACAGTTCCACGGATCGCTGTGGGCCGTATGGCGTCGCGCCGATGAGGTAGCGATAGATCTCCTCCTTGAGGGCTTCGGAGGCCGACCGTGCCCGAACCCATGCCTCGGTGCGCTCCTGCGATAGCTGGGTCCGCAGGATGACCGCGACGATGGCCAGCACGAAGGCGCCCGCCAAGGCCAACCACGTTCGCGCCGTCGCGTACGCGGTCTCGTTCGGCAGGGTCGCTGCGGCGGTGGTCAGCACGGCGCCGGCGATACCGCCGATCGCTGCGATCAGGCGCCAGCGACCGAGTGAGGTCTTCAGGCCGCCCGCCGCCTTCGACCAGCGCGCTTGGTCGGACCAAGCGGAGCGCACCAGGTCCTGGTCGAGCTCGGTCGGAGCTTCGGGTGCGGTCGGTTGCTCAGGACTTGGATCCGGATCGTTGGCAGGCCGATTGACGTCCGTCATCCCGTTCCTCCATCGATGCATGCGGCAGACGTTGCTGATCAGGCGCTTGGCTGTCCTCCGCTGAAGGCCGCCACGACCTCACGTGGCAGGTTGCGTTGGTCGACGATGCGCGCCGCATAGTCCGGCTCATCGACGATGGTCAACGGTTCGAGCACCATCGGTCGAAGGCCGTCGAACGACTCCTCAGCTTCAGAGGCTGCGTCTTGCTGGCTCTCCGCGTCGTCGGCGCCGGAGATGTCATCCTCTTCGAGCTCGCGGTCCGGGCCGTCGCGCAGGTTTGCAGCAAGTCTCGGAAGATCCTTGAGGGCGTCGCGGAGGCGACCCTCGGCATCCGCGATCGTCATCCCTCGGGCGATCTTGGTCACCTCGGTGGCAAGCTGGAAGTCGAACGTATGTATCACTCCTCCGATGTCGCGCGTCTCGATTCCTCGACCGAAACGCTGCATCAGCTCCGGTAACCCGGTTCTGGCGATCCCATCGATCATCACCAGCGCGAGTTGCGCCTCCGATGCCTCGATGAGCGTCGAATACGGATCGGCGTCGCGCGATGCGACAACGATCAGGTCAGCCCGTTTCCCGACGACGATGGAGCCAAGGAGGCGACCCCAGCCCAGGATGTCGGCGGCCCTCCACGTCACGCTGGCGACGAGATCGGAGTCGCTGTATGGGCCGCCCACCGCCCTGCTGGCTGCGCGCGCCCACTTGAGCTCCCCGAGGAGGTTCCTGCTCCCGGAGACTGACCAGCTCGATCCGAGGCCGATGCGCACGCCTGCCGAGCGTGCGGATCGCAGGTCGAGCGTCTGTCCATACAACAGGAGGTCGTGGAGCGGCGACCAGACGATTGCGCCCTCGTGGCGAGCGACAGTCTCGAGTTCGGGCTGTCCGAGCGCCGAGCCATGGATGATGGCCAGGTTCTTCGAGATCGCCCACCCGCCGCCGCGCGTCTGAAGCGCCTGAAACTCGTGCGTCGCCGCAGCGTCCGTGCCTTCGGCCAGGTGGAGCAGGAAGCAGTCGCCCTTGCCCAGGCGTCCGAGCAGCTCCGTCCCGTCGATCGCGCTGCTGGCGGAGATGCGGGTCTGCGCAGACGGGAGTTCCTGATCCTCCGACTGCTCCGCGATCCGGAGAGCCGCCGTGGCGAGGCGTGGGGCCTGGACCGCCCCTTTGAGGCCCTGGGATGTCGTCACGCCGGCAGCCAGGCATCGAGAATTCGACCCATCTGACGATCGACTCCGCCACTTCCGGCGTGCGGCGAAGCACGCTCGAGGGCTGCGAAACGAACTCGCGGTATTCCCTGCTCCGAGCCCATTGGCGCCGGTTGGTGTACAGGCGCTCCACCCGCCAAAGCGGCAGCGCGTCGTACAAGAGGTGGTTGTGCAGCTCGATCAGACCGGGGTAGATCGTCCCGCCGACATCGACGACCTCGACATCCTGGAAACTCTCCGGCGGCGGAGCATCAGCCGGCAGGACAGCGAAGATCGTTTTGCCCTCGACCCATACGATGCCATCGTCGATGACAGATCCGGCGTCATTCATGGTCACGATCCGGCCGCGCAATCCGAAGACGCGTTCGGTCGCCAGCCGACGGCGGCCGGCCAGCTCCCAGGTCCGACCGAGCGCGGTTTGGAGGCGGACGGTCGACGTCCCTGTCTCAACGATGACCGAGGCACCGGTGGTGAGCGTCACCCGCTCGGCCTTGCGTTCGGTGCCGGTTTGCCAGCTGACGTCCACGTACGGCGGCTTGGTGTCGGCGACACGCAACTCGTTGGCACCATCGAGCTGGTCGAGCCCCATCTCGACCGCGCCCTCGAGCAGTCGAACGTTGGCCTGGAGTGTCGGAAAGGCGGGCGCGACCCAGGCGAGCCAATCGCCCGCGCCTTCCGCCTCGACCTTCGTGATCGGCGATCCAAGCCTGGCCTTCGAGCCGATGTCGAGCATCCGTCCCGCCTCGAGGGCCTGGATCGACGGAGGCAGTCGCTCGAACGCTCGGGCGCTCCAGCGTGCGATCCCCTCGCGGTCCTCCTCGACCATCGAGAAGACCGCTTGCTGCAGCAACCGCTCGGCCTCGTCGGTGCCGCCGCCGCCGCCGAGGCCGAGCCAGGTAAGCCGTTCCTCGAGCTGGAGCGCCGGCGGGTCATTGCGATGTGCCTGCTCGACGACCGCGTAGGCGCTGTCGAGCATGGCGGCGTCGACAGCTAGTTCCGCTCGCAGGTCGCCAAGAACCTCGACTCGGAGGACGATGCCAAGCGGATTCCGCGATCGCACGAGCGCGCCGAACCAGAGGTCCGCTTCGGCCGAGGCGTCGAGATGCGGAAGGAGCTGCAGTCGGGCAATCCGAAGCAAGTGCGGCTCGACCCGCGCCGCCAGCGAGACCACGCGGGCAAGCTCGCGTGCCGGATCGGCGCTCATCGCGGCCCCGCCTGACGGATGCGGCTCAGTCGGCGCACCGTCGAGACCGCCGTCGCCCGATCGAACCAGAGGATCGACAGTCGATCGGCAAGAACGCGCGGCCAGCGTCGCCTCGGGTATGGCACAAGGATGACCAGCGGGCATCCGGCCTTTCGGACGACAAGCGCGAATTCCAGCCACTCCTCCGAGGTCGCCCAGTCGGTCCAGCCCGGCGGCCGGCCGATGCCCAGGTCAGTCACGACCAACACGGGGGTCCCGGCGGCTGGAGTCGCATACGGAAATCGGCTTCCCAGCCGGATCGATGGGTCCTTCGCGGTTCGGGGCGGTGAAGAACTCGACTACCTGCACGCGATCGAGACCGCCGACTCGGCGCACCTGTGTCGCGAGCCAGTCCTGGTCGCCGCTGAACGGGGTGAGACCCGGCCCGCGATCGAGCAGCAGTTGGACGCCACGCCGCATCGTCGGCCGGGGAAGCCGCGGTAGCCGATCGATCTGACTTCGCGTCGCGATGAGGGGCACGAGGGCCTCGACGTCGACGTCGCCGGCGTCACCGTCGGTCGACAGGGCGGCCGACAGGATTGCCCGCGCCCAACCGGGTCGGAGGAGGGGTTCGATGGGAGAGAGCGTCTCGGCGACCATCGAACCCTGGCGCGGCAGCGGGTCCGTCCTGATGCCTGCGTACGCGCTACCGGGCACTTCCCTCAAGGTGCTCGACACGACCTGTCGCGTCGATCGCGACGGCTGAGAGGGTCCTGCCGGAGGAACCGCATCCGACTCTGGCGCGGGGCCTTCGGTCTCGACGCTCGGGGGCTTTGAGAAGATCGGCGCTTGCGCTGGAAGACCCGTATCCATCGGGTCGCGCACAGCCAGCAGATCCGCGATCTCGCGAGCGGTCGAACCCTTCGCATCGAGCCGATCGACCGCCCGGATGGCGTCTCCAAGCGAGATGAGGGGCCGAACTCGCGCCCGGCGACCGCGTTGGATCACGGCGCGGGGGGCGGGGCGCCGCTCTTGGACAGGATCGACTCCAGGATCGCCTGCCATGTCTTGTCCTTGGGCCTCGGTGGAACGTTGAGGTCGATACTGGCCTGGACGGCGTCAAGGAACTCGGCTGTACTGGCGATGGGAGTGCCTGGCTTGCCGTCGGCGGTTCGCGGCACGAACTGCCGTGCGATCGCTCGGCACATCGCCGGATCCGCGTCCGGATGGTGAGCCCGGGCGATCTCGATCAGCCGCGCTTCGCTTGGCGCCGACAGTGGCAGCGTGACGCAGCGGCGGAGGAACGCCGGCGGGAGCTCTCGCTCGTCGTTCGTGGTTATGATTATCAACGGCTGGCCATGCTCGGGCGACGTGACCCCGCGATCAAGCTCTGGAACGTCGAACGTGAACGAACCGACAGGGACAAGCAGATCGTTGGGCACATCCGGGTCGGCCTTGTCGATCTCGTCGATGAGGACGACGGCGGGTTTGTCGTCGAGACCCGGATCGATTAGCCCCATACGACCGGCCTTGCCACCGGCAGCGAGCGCCTGCCCGCGCGCGCTGGACGGGTTGAAGGCCCACCACAGGACCCCTGGGAGGATGTACGAGGACACGGTTTTCGCGCCGCCTTTGCCAGTGGCATCGCTCAGTCGCTGGACGGCATCGAACGTCCAGGCAAGGTCACGCGCCTGGGTCCGCGACGTCACGATCGTCTCGTAGTAGCGGCGACCAAGGCGGTTGGCGACATTCTTGGCGAGCGACGATTTCCCCGAGCCAGAGGGTCCCTGGACCAGCAACGGCCGGTCGGTCGCCATGGCGACGTTGATCGTGAGCTTGATCCGCTCGTCGTAGACATAGACGGATCCGTCGCGGCGGTCGCCGGCTCGAGCTGCCTCGGCTGTGGTCGGCTTCCCCTCGGCGTCGAACCGCTCGACCATCGACGCTTCGAACATGGGCGTGTACGGCATGTCGTCCCCCTCAAACACCCGCTAGCGTGCGGACAAAGCCGATCCAGCTGTCCGCTGTGACTACTTCGTTCTCGGTGAGTCGTGGGTCGAGTTCTGGGACGTGGTTCGCCTGGATGGCAGGCGACGGGTCGCCCGGTCCAGCAAGGAGGACCACGGTCATCGGTGTGAGTTCCGACTGGAGCTCGCGGATCTGGGACTCGCTGAGAGACCTCGCGGACGGGATGATGGCGAAATAACGTCGGCCATCGGGCAGCCAATCGCTCATACGCTTCCGGACGGCGGCCGTCGGCTGGTCGGCGGTCAACCCGACCTTCGGACGAGCATCAGCGAAGACCTCACGCACGATCTGTCCGACATCCGCCTCGCCCTCCTCGGCGACAGCGTTGTTCGACTCCACGATCTTCCAGTTCTTCGAGCCGCACCCCGCTCGCACGACACAGTTGATGGCGACCCAGGGATCGCTCGCGCTGACCGACAACATTCGCGGCGGCTCGCCGCGGCCCGCGATCCCAGGAACGTTCGCCACGGCGATCGGGTTCACCCACGTCGGGATCAGGATCTCGATGATCTCATCGATCCCGTCGTCGTTCCCCGTAACCTCGACGAGTGTCCTGATCGCCTGCCGGAGCTGCCCGATGTTGGCAGCAAGGAGCTTTCTGGCGAGGACCTGCGCCGGCGTCAGGCTTCCCACCCACGGGAACTCCACGTCCGCTTCTTCCGCCGCCTGCTGGAGCGCACCGGGGTTTCGCTCGTGGATCACCTGGAGGCGCGTACTAAGACGGGAGACCCAAAGATCCATAGGCGTGATCGGGTCCTTTCCGATGACGTCACGGAGCCGGTCGATGACGGCGTCGAGTGCCTGCGACGTCTTGGCGAACTGGATCTCGTCGATCGCCAGCGGTGAGTACTGCTCGACCGCGTCGAGATCCTGGTGACTCGCGTTCAGGAGAACCGGGACAAAGATGAAGGCAGGATCGAGCGCGCGTCGCCACGTCAGGATCGTGGCTTCCTTGAGGACCCACTGCGACTTCAGGGCGGTCGGGCTGAACAGCACGATCGCTGCTTGGCAAAGGGCCATCCAGGTGTGGATCTCCTGCCGCCACTCGTCGCCAGCTTGGAGGCGCTTGTAGTCGACGAGGACGTCGATCCCCGATTCGGCCTCGAGTCGGGCGACGAGGAGGTCGAGCGCCTCCCGCTCGTCGGTTTCCTTGGCACTGTGGCTAATGAAGACCCGTCCCACGGGAGTCCCTCGTGCCGACGGCATGTCTCGACGTCCAGACCTTAGCAAGTCACTGTCCCGGGCGCATCTCTCTTCTGGACTGACCTGCGCGATTGCCCTCGCTTCCGCCCGGATCGCGGCCTGGGTATCTGGACCAACCGAGTTGAGTCGCCGTTGGAAGGCGTCGGAGTGACGTCGAGGTGGCCAAGATGGTCCGTGCCGCCGCGCGGCATCGCGCCAGGGATGCCAGCGCACCGCAATGTTGCGAGGGCCCCATGGTCTTCGAATGAATGGTCCTGCCTGGATTGTAGCCCGGCCATCGGGACGGCTAGAATGCCTGGCATCTCCCGGGCGGGAGTAACTCAGCTGGCAGAGTGTCTGCTTCCCAAGCAGAATGTCGCGGGTTCGAATCCCGTCTCCCGCTCCACCTATCCCTTGACCTCACGCTGGTTCAACGTCCCGGAAGTACGTGGACCTCGACACCTGACGGTTGCGCGCTCGATCGCACGACGCGCTGCGTTGCCACCCGGAAGCTCTCGGCCGTCGCCGTCGGGATGTCCATGAAGGTCTGCGGGTTCCGGTCGATGAGCGGGAACCACGTGCTCTGGACCTGGATCATCACCCGGTGGCCGCGCCGGAAGACGTGGTTCACATCGGGCATCGTGAACTCGATCGACTCGACCTTGCCTGGTTCGAAGGGCTCGGGGGTTTCGAAGCTCCTCCGGAACTTGCCGCGCAGCGGCCAGCCGCGGACAAGCTGCTGATAGCCGGCGAGCGTGACCGGTGGCGACCACACCTCGACGGCGCCGGCCGCTTCGGGCGTGCTGCGATCCGGTGGGTAGACGTCGATCAGCTTCACGATCCAGTCGGCGTCGGTCCCGGTCGTCGAGACGAACAGCTTCGGTGAGATGGGCCCGGCCACCGTCAGGTCCTCCTCGAGCGGCTCGGTCGCGTACACCAGCACGTCCGGGCGCGTCGCGGCGAAACGCTGATCCGAGACCATGTACTCCTCGGGCATCATCAGGGCCGTGTAGCCGAGCCACGGGACCGGCCTGGCCGGGTCGCTGACGTAAACATCGACGGCATCGGCCTCCGCCGGCGCATCGAACGACAGCCCGCCGCCCTCGCGGAAGTAGAGGGTGCGCGGCTCCGCTTCGGCGGGCGGCCAATCGGGATAGCCCCGCCAGACGTTCGTGCCCGTCTCGAAGACCCGCGCGCCGGGCAGCTCCGGATCCGGCCCGTCCTTCAGGTGATGCTCGAAGAACGGCAGGATGATGTGCTGGCGGTAGAACTCGGCGGTGTCGGTCGCGAAGTCGACGCTGCCGAGTCGCCGACCGTCACCGGCGCTCCAGCCTCCGTGCGTCCAAGGGCCCATGACGAGCGTGGCCGCCGCGCTCGGGTTCCGCTCGCGAATCGCGTTGTACACGCGCAGCGGACCAGACAGGTCCTCGGCATCGAACCAGCCTCCGACGACGAGCACCGGGCAGCGGATATTCGAGAGGTGCTTCCAGATTGCCCGGGCCTGCCAGAACTCGTCGTAGGACGAGTGCTCCATGAACTCCTGCCAGGTCGGATTGCTGGCCATCCTGACCGTGAGCTCGGCGAGTGTCCCGGCGCGCAGGTAGAACTCGTACCCATCTTGCATGCCCCAGTCGAACGGGATCTCGACCAGCGGCGGTCGCGTCGGGCCGGACTGTGGCTGGTAGACCCACGCGGCGTTGAAGGCGTGAGCGAGCATGAAGGCCCCGCCGTGGAACCAGTCGTCGCCCAGGAACAGGTCGGCGACCGGCGCCTGCGGCGAGGCTGCCTTGATGGCGGGATGCGTGTCGATGATCCCGGCGGCCGTGAAGAAGCCGGCGTACGAGATGCCGTAGATCCCGACCCTGCCGTTGTGGTTCTGGACGTGCCGGAGCAGCCACTCAACGGTGTCCCAAGTATCAGTGCTCTCGTCGACGTCCGCCGGTGTGCGCTTCTCGGGGCGGTGCGGGGTAACGTGACTGAAGTCGCCCTCTGACATGAGCCGCCCCCGCACGTCCTGGCGAACGAAGATGTAGCCCGCCCGCAGGAACGCCTCGGTCTGGCGACCGATCGGGAAGACCTCGTCAGGACCGTAGGGGCCAACGCCGAACGGTGACCGCATCAGCAGGATCGGGTACGTCGTCGAGTCGTCCTTCGGCACGAGGACCGAAGTGAACAGGCGCGTGCCGTCGCGCATGGGCACCTGGTACTCGTACTTCGTGTACTGCGCACGCATGTCGAACCCCGAGCCCTCGGTCATGCCCACGCCCTCACTGAAGTCGATCCGGCCAACCCAGCGAGGATAGATCGGTGGGATGCCTGGCGCGATCCTGTGGCGTGCGCATGCTTCCGGTCGAATCGGGGTAGCCAGACGACGACAGCGCAGCCGACCAGACAGGGAAGCCAATCCGACGGGCGACAACGGAGAGCGACGACGGGGCGCGGACTCCGAGAAACGGCTCGGCCGCGACACCCTAACTACGTGTGGTTCCCTCGCCCCTCCACGCTCGTGCTACTACGCTCACGAGGTCAGGACTTCCCAAGCAGAATGTCGCGGGTTCGAATCCCGTCTCCCGCTCCACCGTCTCCCGCTCCAAGTCTTCCTGACGCTCGGCGCGACACCCCAACTGGACGGCGGCCGGTCGCGTCTACCTGATCGCTCCACCGAATCAAGCGCCACAACGCTCCGTGACACTCTGCCGCGACGTGTCATCCTGTGCCGATCCAACCGCCGCGATCGCGATGGAGGAGCGCTCGAGCTCGATGGAGCGTGACGATCCCGCCTACGGGGGCCAGAGCGAGTACACCCCGTTCTTCCTCAAGATCTATGACCCCGTGATCCTCGGCTTCTTCACCCGGGTCGTGTGGCGGTGCCCGACAACCGTTCTGGTGGAACGATACCGGCGGCACATCCGCCCCCGGCACCTGGACGTGGGACCTGGGACGGGCTACTTCCTGGAACGAGCCGGCCTGCCTGAGGGCAGCCCGGTCACCCTCCTCGACCCCAATGTGCACGTCCTTGATCACGCCTCCCGGCGCCTGCAGCGCCTGGACATCACAGCCGTCGAGGCCGACGTCTGCAAGCCACTCCCCGTCGATGGACCGTTCGACTCCGCCGCGCTGAACGGCGTGATCCACTGCCTGCCGGGACCAATCTCGCGCAAGGCCGGGGCGGTGGCCAACGTGGCTGCCGTCCTCGCACCGACTGGCGTCCTCTTCGGCGCATCGATCCTCGGGCCAGCTGGGCCGCACACGTGGTTGTCACGGAGGTTGCTCGACGCCAACAACCGGCGCGGTGTCTTCGATAACCTCGGTGATACGCAGGAGGGGCTGCGCGAGATCCTCGGGGCATCGTTCGAACGGGTGGAGATCGAGACCGTCGGCTCATTCGCGATCTTCGCGGCCACGAAACCGCGCACGAACGCGTCGATCGTCACGACACCATAACTACGCCCAATTCGCTCGCCCCGCCACGCTCACGCTACAACGCTCACGAGGTCAGGACTTCCCAAGCAGAATGTCGCGGGTTCGAATCCCGTCTCCCGCTCCACCCTTCCCCTTGTGCTCACCGCGACGCTCTGCCTGCGCGGGCGGCGTCCGGGTAGTCGTGCAGGATCGCTTCGCGTCCGTGCCATAACGCTCGGGTTGACGGGCGATCAGGCGGAGAGAGGCAGCCGCGGCCGCTCGCCCCGCGGCGAGCGAGGTGACCGCGATCGAGGGGGCGTGCTAACCGCGCGGTACTTACTGGGCACCAAGCTCGAGCTCCAATAGCTGCTCGGCGGCGGTCGAGTTGCCCTTGTCAGCGAGTCGTCGAAGTTCGTCCATGTCACCGCGCTCACCGGCGAGCTCGATCAGCTGGTCGGTTGCGGTGGCGTTGCCGCGCGCGGCAAGTCGCCGCAGTTCATCCATGTCGTTGCGCTCGGTCGCGAGCTCGATGAGTTGGTCGGCCGCATCGGGGTTCCCGCCCTCGGCGAGGAACTCGGCCAGCGCGACCATCTCCTCGAGCGGAGCACGGCGTTCCGGCGACGCATCGGCCAGTAACGCTAATCCTCCCGGAACAGCGCCGCATGCTCCTTTTGGAGCCCGCCGATCGAGGCTCGCCCCTACTTCGATCGAGGGAAGCAGGTCCGGATCTGGCGAACCTTCGAGCGATCCGGTCGGTTGGTCAAGGAGACCGACTTCAAGACCGGTTGCTGAAGGGGTCTGGACGAGGCGCCACATGCCGGTGCTCGCACGCACCGACAGCGCCCCGGTTCCTTGATTGGGTCTGGTGGAGAGAAGTACAGTCCGGGTGTATCGAACGGGGATGTGCCGCGCCCATGGGGCCCTCGAGCCGGGCTCTGATCGGGCATGCGTGCCCGCGGTCGGGCCCGCACCTTCACGGCCACCTGGTTCTCTTGGGGTATGCCCCCAGATAGGAGGAGAATGACCTCGCGTAACCGGATCGCGCGACTCGGTCTCGTATTGGCCTCCGCCGTGTGCCTCGCCCTGGCCCAGACCGCCGTCGTGGCGGCCCACGGATCCACATCCACGCTCCGGGTGTCGCCGTCGGGTGCCGACACGGGCGATTGCACCGCCGCCCCCTGCCGCACCATCAACTACGCCGTCGGCAAGGCGAGTGCGGGCGACGAGATCTCCGTGAGCGCCGGGACCTACCACGAGGCGGTCACCGTCACCAAGCGACTCCGCCTTGTCGGTCACCACGCCACGATCGATGCCGCCGGCCAGACCACACCCCCGAACGGGGTCGTGATCTCGGGCGCCGCGGCCGCCGGCAGCTCGCTGCGCGGCTTCACCATCAAGAACGCCGGACTCGAGGGCATCTTCGTATGGAAGACGTCGAAGATCACCATCGAGCACAACAGCCTCATGGACAACGATGCCTACGGGCCATTCCATCCGCTGTGCGTGGCTCAGCCGGATGACTGCGGCGAGGCCCTGCACCTGCAGAGCGTCACCAAGTCGATCGTGACCGCGAACCTCGTGAAGGACAATGTCGGCGGGATCCTCCTCACCGATGAGGACGGACCCACGTATGGCAACGTGATCAGCCGCAACCGGGTCCTCGACAACACGAAGGACTGCGGCATCACACTCGCGTCCCACTGGTTCGACCTCTCGGGCGCCGCAGCCCCGGGCGTCGCCGGCGTGTACAAGAACCTGGTCGCGTACAACGTCTCGAACGGCAACGGAGCAGCCGGGATCGGCATCTTCGCCGGGCCGCCCGGAGCCGCCGCCTGGGGGAACAAGGTCGTCGGGAACACCGTGAGGAATAACGGGTTCGCCGGCGTCATGATCCACAGCCACACGCCGCTCCAGAACGCGAACGGCAACGTCATCGTCGCCAACGTGCTGTCCGGCAACGGCGCGGATGACGACAACCCGGTCGATGACGGTCCGACGGGGATCAGCGTGTTCAGCGCGGTCGTCCCGATCGCGCACACCGAGATCGCCGGGAATCGGATCAGCCACGAGCACTACGGCATCAACACATTGAACGCCGTGCAGTTCAAGGGACTCCGGAGCAACCATTTCGCGCCATCCGTCGACGTGCCGATCGCGATCCACTGATCCGGCCGATCCCAGGGTGAGCGAAGGGACCTCGGCGCTTCGAGCCGGGGTCCCTTCGGGCGTCGGCTCGTTGTTCGTCGCCGGGCTGGGCCTGTTCGTCCGTGTCGAGCCTCGACCATCGACTCGTGTGCGGTAACTCGCTCACGGGGATTGGGACGATCGAGGAGGCGACTCGCGAAACGAGCCGCGCATTCCCGGTGAGACGTCCGGGTGGCCCCAATGCGCGGGCATCGTCGCGTTGCAGTGTGGCGCCCGCGCCACGAAAATCACGGGAACGGATCGCACCATCACCGCCGCCATACTGGTAGCACGACCACTCGGTCGTGTCCGAGTGGGTGAGCAGAGTGCAACGAGACCTCGTGGAACGAGCACAGCGGGGCGATCATGACGCCTTTGCCGCGCTCGCAGGCGCCGCGATCGGTCGCTTGGACACCGCCGCCCGTCTCGTCCTTCGAGATCCCGATCGGGCAAAGGACGCCGTCCAGGACACCCTGGTCCGGGCATGGCGCGATCTGCCCGGTTTGCGCGATCCCGACCGCTTCGACGCATGGATGCATCGGCTCCTCGTCCGCGCCTGTTACGACGAGCTGAGGCGAACCCGACGTCGAGCGTTCGAGGTCGAGCTGACCCCCTTCGATCAACCCATCGTGGGGGACGGCGCGACGGCCATGGCTGTGCGTGACGAGCTCGAGCGGGGGTTCCGCCGGCTCGACGCCGACCAGCGCATCGTCGTCGTCCTCCACTACTACCTCGACCTGCCACTGCCGGAGGTAGCCGCCACGCTCGGGGTGCCACTCGGGACCGCAAAGTCTCGACTGCACCGTGGGCTGACGGCACTTCGGCGATCGCTCGGTGCGACGGGGGAGTCCCGTCCTGTTGCCGAAGAGGCGTTGCCATGATCGGACGAGACCCAGTCGACCGCGAACTGACCGCGTGGATCGCGGAGCAGGACCGCAGCCGCCCCGGCTATTTCGACGACGTGCTCGCCGTGACCCGGCAGACATCGCAGCGGCCGGCATGGTCGTTCCCCGGAAGGTGGATTCCCATGCAGTTGACGTTCGAGCGCGTGGGTTTCCCACGCGCGACCAGGTTTGTCGTTCTTCTCTCGATCCTTGTCCTTGCCCTTGCGCTGGCCGCCGTCGCCCTCGTCGGATCGCGGCGCCAGGTCGCACCACCATTCGGCCCCGCGGCCAACGGTCACATGGCGTATGGGACCCAGTCTGGCGACATCGTCAGTGTCGACCCCGCGACCGCCGAAGCGACCGTCCTCGTCGGCGGCGCGGAACTCGACTCCGCGCCGGCCTATTCCCGCGACGGCAGCCGGCTCGCGTTCGTGAGAGCGGTCGGCGGTGGCCAGGCCGTGTTCGCCGTCGACAGTGCCGGAGGGACGGCGGCGCAGCTCACGACGTCACCCCATCTCCACACTTCCTCCATTGCCTGGTCCCCGGACGGGGCACGGATCGCCTTCGAAGATGGCGGGAGGGTCTGGGTGACGTCGACCGATGGAACTGGCCCGGAGGTCCAGCTGCCCTTGGGCGAGGCATCCGCGGCCTACGGGCCCGTGTGGCGTCCGCCGTCGGGTGACGAGATCCTGTTCAAGGGCTGCCAGGGCGGACAGCCGGATACGTGTCAGGGCGACCCCATCGGCGATCGCCTCTTCCTCACGGCCGCCGACGGCTCCGGTGCGCCGACCGCGATCTCGAGCGAGGACCCGTGGGACGCAGGCTGGGATTTCACCGCATTCGACCCGACGGGTGGCCGAATCGTGACGCAGCGCCTGTGGGATGGCGTGGAGGGCGTCACCGTCCTGACCCTGGATCCGGGTTCCCGCCAGGTTGTCGAGGAACGGAGGGCCCTCAACGGCCCGGAGGATACCGTCGTCGACGGTGTCGAACCGAAAGGACCGTACAAGTTCGGCCCTCGCCTGTCCCCGGACGGTACGCGGGTAGCTGTCCTGACATCCGTAGTCGACAACCCGGATCATTTCCGGGTCGGCGTGGGAAAGATCGACGATCCCCACTCCCTCGTCCTGACGGGCCCGGAGTTCGTCGGCATGGGGTGGACGCTCGCGTGGGCGCCGGACGGCGCCAGCCTCCTTGTCATGCACGAGAGTGGCAGATGGATCCTTGACCCCGCCGGAGGGCCAGCGATCAAGAAGCCGTGGATCGACGTTGTCGGCGACGATCCAAACTGGCAGCGGACCGCACCCTGAGCGCGGTCCTGCGGTCGACACCCTCGCGAGAGGCCGGATCGGGTGCGCCACCCGGTCCGGCCGCTATGGGCGTACGTTCCGTGCGCTCGCCGAGCTTAGCGCTGGCGCCGCCCCGACCGGCGACGCGACCTGATCCGTCGCTCGTGTGATAGCCGGACTCAGTCGACCTCGCTCGGCGGTCGGGCCCACGAATGACGGCGGCTGATCCGAGGCTCGTCGGCACCGCCACGTTCCCAATCGCCCGCCGCTGCCCGAGCGATCCTTCGACCGTACCAAGCGCCGACCGGACCCGCGCTCAATCCATGGAGGAACACCGAGAGCAAGACGGTCCAGGTGACGACTCGCACGAGAGAGTCGGTGGCAGGATGCGCCGGACCCAGGTCGTCGAATGCGACGAGCAGGAAGACCACCGAGGCCAGGCCACGCGGCCCGAACCAGCCGATCAGCGCGACCGTGTCGGGTCGAAGACGCGCACCGACGAGCGCGATGGCGACTGGAACCATCCGCACGATCGTCAGGCTGAGGAGGGCGTAGCCGATGAGAGCCGTGTCGAACCCGGCAGTGATCACCGGACCGGCGAGTGCGACCCCGAACATCAGCCACACGAGGTATGACGCAGCCAGTCCGATCGACTCTGCGAACTCGACGGACGGCTCCGAGAGTCCGGTCGCCGTCCGGAAGGCGATCCCGGCCCCGAACGCAGCTACGAAGCCGTTCCCGCCGATGGCGGTCGCACCCGCATACGCGAAGATCGCCAGCGCGACGACCGCGAGGGATTCGGAGGCTCGCGATGCCCAGCCCCGCCTGCGGGCTTCGATCGTGAGGCGACCGCCAAGACCGCCGACGACCATCGCGACGACGATCGCCACGGCGATCTCCTCACCCGCCTCGATGAGCCAGTTCTGGTTCCCCGCGGTCTCTTCGGCCACAGCGATCGCCAGGGACAGGGTCACGAATGGCGCGGCGATCCCGTCGTTCAGGCCGCTCTCGATGTTGATCGCGCGGCGGATCCGGACCGGGATCGCGCGGTCGAGCAGCACGGGCAGGCTGAGCGCCGCGTCGGTCGGCGCCAGGATCGACCCCAGGACCAGGGCGAAGCCAACGCCGAGTGCGGGGAACAGGAGCCACCCGACCAGCGCCCCGCCGGCGATCGTCAACGGCAACCCGAACGCCAGCAGCCGTCCCGGGAGCCACGCGATGCCGCCGGCCTCGCGGAGCCCGATCGTCGAGGCATCCGAGAACAGGAGGAGCGCAAGGGTCAGTTCGGCGAGCACGCGGAACGGCTCGGACGTCGCCGGAGCGGTCACCGCGCCGACGCCCGCCGGCCCGAGGAGCGCCCCGACCGTCACGAGGACGATCGGACCGCTGATCGACAGTCGGTCGAGACGGACCGCAGTCAGCGCGTAGGCGAGGATCGCCAGGGCAACGAGGGCGAGCTGGGGCACCAATGTCTCCGGGAGGGTCGGGCCTCTCCGGTGAATGATGTCGTGACGCGGAAGCCAGTGCACGCCCGGGTGGCATGGACACCGCGATCGAGGACCTTCTCCTCTGTCTCCGTCGTGCGTGCCTGATCGCGCGCACGGCGGCCGACGGGTTACGGCGTGCGCGGGTGCGCCAGGTCGGATCGCCTTCTGGCATCTTGCTGCCTGCGCCGCCTCGACGGCCCGGTGGACGTTGCCGTGGATCCGGTCTCGCCCGATCAGGTCGATGAGCCCATCCGCCGCCAGCACGTCGGAGACGTCGGGCTTCAGGCGGGCCAGGCGGAGTTCCACGCCGTTCGCGTCGGTCAGCTCGAGGAGCTCGCTCATCTTCGCCGCACCTTGCGAGTCGACGAAGTTCACGCCCTCGAGGTCCAGCACGAGGGAATGCAGGCCGGGCTGGCTCCCGAGGATCGCGCGGACGCGCTCGTCCAGCGCCCCAGCCGTGGCGAAGAACAGGCCACCGTCGATGCGGATCACCGCCACGCCAGGGTCGGTCTCGTCGCCCGGGTGCTCGTCGAGCTCGCGGTACACCTGGGTGCCCGGTTCACGACCCAGGATCGGCATGGACGGCCGGGTCGCGACGTGGATGAGCCAGAGCAGGGACAGCACCATGCCGACGACCACGCCAAGGAGCACGCCCACCGACAGCACGCCCATGACCGCCGCCACCGCGATCCAGAAGTCGAACCGCTTCACCCGGCGGAGCCGTCGGAACTCTGCGAGGTCGATCATCCCGAACACGACGGCATCGATGATGATCGCGGCGAGGACCGCCTTGGGCAGCTCGGAGAAGAGCGGCGCGAGCAGGATCAGCGTGGCAAGGACGATGCCCTCCGGTGGCGAGCGAGGCGACCGGCGTCCGCGCCCCGGCCGACTCGTTCAGCGAGCTCGCCGAAAGGCTGGTCGAGACCGGCATGCCCTGGAACACGCCGGCGCCGAGGTTGGCCATCCCCTGGGCGACCGACTCCTGGTTGAGGTCGATGCGATACCGATGCCTCGTGGCGAACGCCTGGGCATCGCCGGCGGTCTGGGAGAACCCGATCAGCAGCAGCGCGAAGGCCGCGATGACGACGGCCGGGAGGTTCTGCGACACGAGCTCGAGCGATGGCACCTGCGGAAGCGGCAGGCCGCGCGGAACGGGGCCCACCAGCGCGACGCCGTGCGCTCCGAGGTCGAACAGGACCGAGCCGACGAGGCCGCCGACCACGAGGACGAGCGCGCCGGGGATCCTTGGAAGCGCGAAACGAAGCCCGAGGATGACGGCAAGGGCCACCAGCCCGACCAGCCAGCGTCGCCGGGCTGAGATCGCCCAGGCCGCGGACCCACGACGCGAACTCCTGCCAGGCGTTCACGCCGTCGGCGGAGGTCCCGGTGAGCTTGGGCAGCTCGCCGATGACGACGTCGATGGCGGCGCCGGCAAGGAAGCCGGTCACGACCGCCCGCGAGAGGAAGCTGGCCAGCCAGCCGAGCTTGAGGATGGCGACCAGCAGGAACAGGGCTCCGGTCGCGACTCGCGATCGCCGCCACGAGCTGCGCCGCCTCGTTGCCGCTCACCCCGGTCACGAGGACCGCGCCGCCGGCGACGGCCGCGAGCGACGAGCTTGGGCCGGTCGAGATGTGTCGAGACGTGCAGAAGAGGCCGTAGATGATCGCGGCCGCGGCGGCGGCGTAGAGCCCGTTCTCCACCGGGACGCCGGCGATGCCTGCGTAGCCGAGGTCCTTGGGCACGATCATCGCCGCGACCGCGATGCCCGCGATCAGGTCCCCCCTGAGCCAGCTCCGGTCGTACGTCCTCGACCACTGAAGGATCGGGACGAGTCGCATCAGTCGAGGTGCGGAGGTCGTCAGCGGTTCATCGCCCATCGGAGGAAGTCTCCCACCTCAGCGGGCCGCCGAGTTCACCGTCGCGCCCCAGAGGACGAACTACGCTGCACCGGCCGCGGCCATGTGCGCCCTGCCGGTCTCACGCGCCTTCGGTGCCGTACGATGCGCGTTGGATCCGACGAATCCGGTCGCTGGCTGGAGGGAGCCCGATGATGCGCAGTCCAGGATGTCCCGACCTGCCAGTCGTGGTGCGCGCGTGACCGGCGCAGCCGAATCCCAGGTCCCGGCGACGACCCCCACCGATCGACGCCTTCCGATCCTGCTGGCGATGGCGATGTTCGTCCTGGTCGTCGACACGTCGATCATGAACGTGTCGATCTCGGCGGTCGTCGCCGACCTCGGCACGACGGTGAGCGCCATCCAGTCCGCGATCGCGCTCGAGGCCCTGGTGTCGGCCGCCTTCATCCTGATCGGCAGCAAGATCGGCGACCTGTACGGCCGCAAGCGGGCCTATGTCCTGGGCCTCATCGCGTATGCCATCGGTGCCCTGGCGATGGCCCTGGCCCAGAACGTGACCGCGATCTTCATCTTCTGGGCCGTGATCGGTGGGCTCGGAGCGTCATTGCTGTTGCCGGCGATGCAGTCGTTGATCCACGGCAACTTCGAAGGGGCCGCCCAGAAGGCGACCTACGCCCTGGTGGGGGCCGCGGCGGCGATCGCAGCGGCGATCGGACCGCTCATCGGAGGCTTCATCACGACCTTGCTGTCCTACCGCGTGGCGTTCCTGCTCGAGGTCGGCGTGATCGCGATCGTCCTGTCGGGCAGCCGGCTCGTGCGCGACGTGCCGTACACGGGTCCACGCGAGATCGACCTCGTCGGTGCTGTCCTCTCGGTCCTGGGCATGGGCGGCCTCGTGCTGGGCATCCTCGCGTGGCAGGAAGGGGCGAGTCCGTCGGCCTGCTCCTGGCGATCGGCGCGATCTCGCTCGCCGCGCTCGCCTACTGGCTGGTGCGCCGGAAGCGCGACGGAAAGCCGACGCTGATCGATCCCGACCTGTTCAAGTCGAAGCTGTTCAGGTTGGGGATCTCCGGGCAGATGCTCCAGAACATCGCGCTCGGTGGCGCGATGATCACCATCCCGATCTACCTGCAGATGGTCCTCGAGTACAACGCCCTGCAGGCGGGCCTGTCCATGGCACCGCTCTCGCTCAGCATGTTCGGGGCGCGCGATCCTCGCCGGCAGGCGATCCGGGTCGCGACGGCCCAGCAGCATCATCAGGGCCGGATACGGGCTCCTGTTGATCGGGATGGTCCTGTTGATCCCGATCGTCCCGCGGGCCGACGCGGGCTGGTCCCTGGCCATCCCGCTGGTGATCGCGGGGATCGGGCTCGGGTTGCTGGTATCCCAGCTCAACAACTACACGCTGGCACCGATCGTCGAGGAGCGGGTCAGCGAGGCCGCCGGTGTGAACTCGGCGGCCGGCTCCTTCGGACTGTCGTTCGGCCTGGCGTTCGCCGGCGCGATCATGCTCGCGACGCTCGCCTTCAGTTTCACGAAGCTCGCGGAGGAGAGCACCGTCCTCTCCCCGGCCGAGCAGCAGGCCGTCGCCGACGTGCTCGAGCACGACGCCGAGGTGATGACGAACACGGATCTCGCGGTCCTGCTGGCCGGTCAGCCGCCGGCCGTCCAGGCCGAGATCATCCGCATCAACACCGAAGCTCGACCGTTCGCCCTGCAGGTGGCGCTCCTCATCCCGATCCTCGCGAGCGTGCTCGGGCTGCTGACCTCGTTCCGGATGATGCGTCAGCCGGATCCTGTCTCCTCCGGCATCGAAGGGCTCGTCCTGGCCTGACGAGCGACGCCGGATCGCCGCGGCGCCAAGCCCTCGGGCGCCCACGGAGCCCGACGACGGGGCGTCGACTCCGCGACGCGGCTCGGCCGCGACACTCTGACTATCGGAGTTCGCTCGCCCCTTCACGCTTGTGCTACTGCGCTCACGAGGTCAGGACTTCCCAAGCAGAATGTCGCGGGTTCGTGAGCTGCCGCGTGACGACCCCCGAGCGACCGATGAAGACGACCTCCGCCCCCGCTGATGCGCCCCCGGGACACGTCACTGGAGGCGCACCCGAACCACACGTCAGCCCCGTCCCTCTGAGCACGTTGTGAAGCTGACGGGCTGCCCGGGGCCGGTCTGCGATTGGGCTGCGCCCCGACGAACCCGCCCCGTCCGCGCATGTCGCCCCTGCAGGTGACGGGCACGCCTTGGGACGGCAACGGCATCTGGCGGGGCGCGCCCGACCCGGACCGGAAGTGGGACGACGGCAAGCATCCGTGGTCGTACGCCCGGACGGTTATCGCTCGCGTCCCGGGCAGGGGCCGTTTCGTGGCGCGAGCGACCCTACGCGCCCGGGCCCGACCCTCGCCAGATACGTCACCGCCGCCCCGAGGTCGGCCTACCGGTCGGGGCTGCCGCCCGGAACGCCGAGAAGACCGAGTCGTAACGAAGGGCATTTGCCGAGCAGGCCTCTGATTGTTGCGGGTGCACGACCATGTGATTAGCCGAGCCAGCGCGGCTGACACTGGCGGGCCAGTTCTCACGCTATCGCACTATCCCGAGCTGTCGAGCGGCGTCGGTAGCCTCGGAAGGCTTCGACGGCGAAGACCTTCGGATACCGCCCGCGGTCGACGGGTGCGACCGGGCGGCCCCTGAATTCGTAGATGCTGAGCATGAACTGCATCGGATACGACGGCGATTGGCGGACCACCTTGACCGGCCGATCGTCGACGTAGAAGGCGACGAAGTCGAGCGCCCACTCGACCGAGTACGTATGGGTCTGGCGCGCGTCGATCCGGACCGATTCGGCTGAGAACGCGTCCGTGATCGACGGATCGCCGAACGGGTGCAGCCCCATCCCGATGCGGGCCGTGTCTGGGCCGACGTCGCGTCCGAAGATCTCGCACACGCAGATCTCTGCAGATCGAGTTGGCTCGTCCTCGTAGCCGATCATCCACAGCGAGACCATCGTGGCCGGGTCATCGAGCGCACGGGCGCGGAGCTCGAACAGCCCGTGATGCGGCGTGTAGAGGGCGACGCTCTCCTGGGCCTCGCGGACGACCAATCCCCGGCGGAACCGGTGCTGTCCGAGGGCGCTGCCTACCGGCCCGGCGAAGGCACCGGTCTGCAGCGACGAGACCCGCAGCTCGCCGTCGATATCGGGGTTCCACGGCTCCTGATCCGCCTCGATCCTTAGCTGCAGGAGCCCACCGCCGACCTCGTACCGCGCCGCGGACGCCTCGCGAGAGCTCCAGTGCGGCAGGTAGTGCGGGATCCAGAGCCGCTGATCCAGGGTCGGCTGTTGGAACGTATCCTCGATCTCGAGGACGTAACCCTGGCGGTCGAGCGTCTCGTTTGGCACGTCGACGTCGTCCGATATCCCCACGTTCGCCTCAGTGCGCTGACTCGTTGGAGAGGGCTGTTGGCTAAGCGCGCCCGAGGGCTCAGGGTACAGCGGTCGGCCCTGTGGGCTGCGGTCCTGCTCGCAGGTGCGGAGCAGGGCCGCGACGTCCGCGTCGGACGCGACCGCTCGGGGTCGGGTCGTAGCGCGGAGCCGAGACGCCGTTCATCGGCTTGACCTCAAGCAAGCCGCGCCGCAGCGCCCAGTTGGCGAAGCTGCGCAGGACGCGATAGGTCAGGTGCCGGTTGGCCGGGGCGCGGCCGAGGATGCCCAATTCGACCAGCCGGCGCAGCTCATCGAGGCTCACTCCGGCCCGCACGGCCGCGCCGGCGATCTCGTACTTCTGCACGAGCCGTACTGGAGCGGTGAAGCGTCAGGCGACTCGCCTATCTCGGGTGCGGCGGCGTGGACCTTCCATCTCATCGGGACGCAGCAGTTCGCGAGTCCTCACCTGGCCGTCGGATCATGCAGACACCCGGGGCCCAACGCAGCGATCCGGTCAAACGGGCCAGCGCGACGCGCCAACCATGTGCTCAGCTTCGAGGAATTGGAGCGGGAGACGGGGCTCGAGCCCGCGACATTCTGCTTGCGAAGTCCTGAGCTGGTGAGCGTAGTGGGACGAGCGTGCCGGCGCGGTCCAGCGGGCTGCGCTGGTGTCGTGGGCCCGAGTCCTCCGGGCGCGCCAGAACGACAACGCTCACGAACGGCTTCGACGCCGGCGGGGTCCTTGTCCTCAGTGACGGCTCGATCGTCGCCTGAATACGTCGTCGCACCCAGCAACCGGCCGAGGTCCGGCTACTTCTCGATGTAGACCGTCACAGGCGGGATCATCCCGTACTCCTCCATCGCCGCCGCCATCTCGGGAGACGCTGCGGTCTGGGCCGCCTGGAAGGCCTCCATGTCGGGGACGTCCCATGTGCTGGCGACGCGGTTGCTGCCATCCATTGCGACATAGCTGGTCCCGTCCGACGCGACGGCGGACATCTGGGCGATGAGCTCAGGCTTGAACCTCAGCCACGCCTCGACGTCCTTGACCGCCGCAGTAACCACGATCCTCGGCATCCCGTCTCCTTCGCGAAGCGCGCCTCGAAGCCAAATGGCCAAGACGCCGACCCGGTATAGGGCCCGATTCTGGGCGGGGCCCCTGAGCAGCGTCAAGGCACCTTGACTCGCCGATCATCATCGTCCCGGACTGTCCAAGGCGTCATCAACTCGCGGTGAGGATGGCGCATCGGGACACCCTGATGCACGAGTTCCGCTCGCGCTTTCCACGCTCGTGCTCCTTCGCCGGACCAGCCTGAACGAGCGCCTCCGTCAGGGCCGTATTGCCGGGCTCACGGATAGCTCACCACGGTCACTGGGACATCCGGGTTGGCGATCGTCGACGGCCCGCCTGTGTCGTTGACCACGTTCAGGATGCCACCCTTCCCGACGCTCGGATCCAGGAAGATCGTTAGCAGGTCGTTGAGGCTCGAGGCGGGCAGGGTGGCCGGGACCTCGAACGCGTGCGCGGCGAAGATGTCCACGCCCTGGTTGAAGAAGCTGTAACTGCCCATGCCGTAGCCGCTGAAGCTGGTCACGCTATCGGCGACCTTGAAGGCGGCCCAGCCGGGGACGCCCGGAGCCTCCATCCACGCCGCCTGGCTGGGCGGGTCGTACGGCATCTCGTTCTGGAAGAAGACGACCCTGCCGTTCTCTCCATTCCAGATGGTCTCGTAGCGCTGGTAGTGCTCGACGAACAGGCCGTATGCCGTGACGTTGTCGCCGTTGACGATCACCCCCGTATCGGCGATGTTGGCCGTCCAGCCCACCCCGTTGCCGTGGTCGGCCCGCCAGGCCCAGATATCGTCGAGGACGACGTCGTCGCTGTTCACGACGAGGCTCGTCGTGGCCTTGCCCGGGGTCGCTCCGCCGATGCGGAGGAACACGTCGCTAAGCGTCGTCGGGTTCGCGGGATCACTCTTGTGCGCGTTCTTGGTGCCCACCTGGAGCAGGACCGGCGAGTTCAGCGGGCCGGCGTCGAGCATCAGCCCGGCGAGCTTCACGCCCGTGACGTCGGCGACGGTCATCGTCGCGTCACCGCCGGTCGGCACGAGCGTCGGGAAGCCGAGACCGAGCACGACGGTGCCCGCGCGCTTGACCTTGAGCGTCCTGTCGAGCTGGTAGACGCCGGGAGTGAAGATGACGTTCCGGCCCTTTGAGAGCGCGTTGTTGATCGCCTGCGCGTCGTCCGTCGGCCTGGCGATGAAGAAGTCGTCGATGGGGATGGAGGAGCCGGCAGTCGGCCCGCTCCCCCACGTCGTGCCCACGGAGTTGTGCTGCGCCGCCGGGACGAAGACGTTGTAGTGCCCGGCGGCGTCCACGTACAGGTAGGGCGCCTCGCGTGTGACCGGGCTGGTCGCGAGCGTCGTGTAGGGGCCGCCGCACGACGCCTGCGCAGGGAAGCACTGGGCCGGCGCACCCACGACGCCTGAGAACACCTGGTTCCAGACGCCGTTGGTCCAGCCATCGAGCGTGCTGTTCCTGACCAGCCACTGCTGCTGCGAGCCGTTGACGACGGTGCTGCCGTCGAACGCCGAATCGGCGATGAAGCCGCCGCTCGCGAACGACGGGCCAGTGCAGTAGTCCATCAGGGTTGCGAACCCGTTGACGTGGACCCGGCGCATCGGCGCGGCCTGCGACACGGCCCAGAACTCCCCGGAGTAACAGCCGAAGTTCGGGGTGGTCACGTTGATCGTGAGGTTCGACAGCGAGCGCCAGAAGTTGTTGAGCGCGACGCAGTTGCCGCCGTCGCACTGGTTGCGGACATAGACGGAGCCGTTGATGACGACATCGTTCGGGGACTGGCCGAGGCCGGCGACGCCCGTGTAGTAGCCGACCTGGAAGTTGAGTGGCTCGGTACTGGATCCATAGGTGCCGGGCTTGAACAGCAGCGCATAGCGCTGCGTCCCGAACTGATTGGACACCTGCTCGCTCGCCACCGCGTCGACCGCCGCCTGGATCTGGCTGGTCGACATGCTGGGGTCGAAGACGATCACGTTCGGGCCCAAGTCAGGCCCTGCGGCAGACGCGGTCCCCTCGACTGTGAATGACGCGAGCAGCCCCGCCACGACAGCGAGCACGATCATCCGACGGGTCATCGCAGTCCGCCCCCTTTCGCGCCGTCTCCCTCCCGCCAGCGGTCAGACGCGCCCGCTTGCAGCGGTCCCCGAGTACAGAGCAGTGTGAGCGTCCGGCGCGGCGCTGTCGATGCCCTTGAGACTCGACGACCGCACTACTTCGTTACGGTCAACGACGCGCTCGCGCTGCGACTCAAGCTGCCGCTGACGCCTTTGATGGTCATTGTGTATGTCTGCCGCGAGGTCGTCGACCGAGTCCTGATCGTGAGCGTCGACGTGCCAGTCGCCGGATTGGGGGTGAACGTCACGGTGGACCCGGATGGCTGTCCGCTGAGGCTCAGCGTGACGGACCCGTTGAAGCCGTTCGCCGGCGTGATCGTCACGGTGTAGGTTGCGGTGCCACCGCGCCTGACCGACTGCGCGGTCGGGCTGACCGACAGCGAGAAGTCCGGCGGCATGCTCGTCACCGTGACGCTCGCCGTGCCGCTCACGCCGCCACTGGCGGCGGTCACGGTGAACGGTCCCGGTCGTCGCGCCGGCGGTGACCAGCCCGGACGAGCTGATCGTGCTATCGCCGGTCACCGACCAGGTGAACGTCGGCTGCGGGCTCATCGGCTGACCGAACTGGTCCTTGGCCGTCGCGCTGAACTGTCTGCGTCCCGCCGGTCTGGACGGAAGCGCTCGCCGGGGAGACGGTGATCGTGGTCAGGACGGGTGGTGCCGTCACCGTGACGCTCGCCGTGCCGCTCACGCCGCCACTGGCGGCGGTCACGCGTGAACGTCCCGGTCGTCGCGCCGGCGGTGACCAGCCCGGACGAGCTGATCGTGCTATCGCCGGTCACCGACCAGGTGAACGTCGGCTGCGGGCTCATCGGCTGACCGAACTGGTCCTTGCCCGTCGCGGTGAACTGTCTGCGTCCCGCCGGTCTGGACGGAAGCGCTCGCCGGGGAGACGGTGATCGTGGTCAGGACGGGTGGCGTGCTCGTCGCGGCGATGCTGCCGCGCCCGGTCGGGCCGTCCCAGCCGACCCCCGCGGTGCACAGCACCGACGGGCTGCACGTCCCGTTCGACCCGGAGGTGACGTCGTAGTACGGCGTGCCTGCCGCCCACGCGTACTGGCCTGCGAGAGTCGACGCGTCGTAGCCGCCCTGCATCGCGTAGAGGGCCGCGATGAGCGGGGACGACAGGCTCGTGCCACCGAAGACCCAGTACCCGGTCACCCCGCTGTAGGTCGTGTAGATCGCGAGTCCGGAGTTCGGGTCGGCATCGGCCGAGAGGTCGGAGATCGGCCTTCTTGCCCGCGCACGGGTTGCCCGGGACGCTCTGCCATGCGGGCGCGGCGTTGTACACCGAACATCCGCTGCCCGTGCCCGCCCAGGCGGTCTCCGTGGTCCGGACTCCCGTGGCGTCGACGGAGAGCGTCGTGCCACCGACGCCGATGACGTTCGTCGCCGACGCCGGGAACAGGATCCCGTAGCCGCCGTCACCGGCCGAGGCGGTGACCGCGATGCCCTTCTTGGCGGCGTTGTCGAAGGCCGGGGCGAAGCTCCCGGGGTAGTCGCCCGAGATGCCGTAGCTGTTCGAGATCGCCAGCACATGCGCGGTGTTCGACGCGGTCGTCACGGCGGTCCCGAGGTTCCCGATCGAGGACGAGGTCGCTTCGAGGAGGAGGATGCTGCACATCGGGCACACGGCCGAGGCGGCCTGCAGATCCAGGTCGATCTCGTTCGCCCAGCCGGCGTCGGCGGCCGGCAGCGAGGTGCCGCCGGTCTGGTTCGTCTTGGTGAAGCAGGGGCTGCGCGGCCGAGCTCGTCAGGGTCGTGAGGGTGGCCAGCGTGCAGCTCTGGATCGCCGGCAGCCCCGAGTCGGTCCGGAACCTGGTGAGGTTGGCGAACGCGTTCGGGTCGTCGTAGGCATCGACGATGGCGACCACCGTCGAGGGGTCGCCCTGGGCGGTGATGCCGTAGGCGGTCCGGATGCTCGTCCCGTCGTAGTAGGTGGCCTGGGCCGCCGCGGCGGCAGTGTCGAGGGCCGACTTGGTCCGGGCCTGGTACTGGCGCCCGTCGAGATAGAACGCTCGAGCGACGCTGGTGCATCGCGCCTGGCCCGCTCCCGGCTTGGCCGCAGACGTGCGCATCCCGATGACTCCAGCTCGGGGCTTTCGCGACCGCCGGCGCTGCCCCGACGACCGACAGCAGGAGGAGGCATACGGCGACGACCGCCGCGAGCCGCTGGCCGGAACGTGATCATCGACATGCCCTTCCCTTCGCTCTCGGCCTGCGATCTCGGACCGTCAACTGAGGCATCGACGGTCCGACGGAGTCGACGCGAGGATGATGCGTGCGGCACGAACGAGGTCAAGGTCCTTGATCTGGACATCCGATGTCGCGTCCCCAATGCGGCCCGTCCGGCGCTCGACCGGTACAGTACGGCCCGTGGAGCGGTACGAGATCGCGGATCGCCGCCGAGCGAGCCGGGACAAGCGTCGAGGAACTGCGTCACCTCGTCGAGCTGGGGATCCTGCAGCCGGACGCCGATGACCGGTTCTCCGACGGCGACGTCCGGCGCGTCGGCGTCGTCCACAGCGTGGTGGCCGCGTCCATCCCGCTCGACGCTCCTGGCGAGCGCGCTGCGAAGCGGCGACCTCTCGTTCGACTTCATCGACGATCCTGCCTACAGCCTGTTCGCCTCGTTCACCGACGAGACGTTCGAGGAGCTGAGCGCCAGGACCGGCGTCCCGCTGCACCTGCTGCGTGGCGATGCGCGAGGCCACCGGCTCGGGCGTGCCGGATCCGGCGAGCCGGGTTCGCGAGGACGAGATGACGATCCTTCCCGCCATCGAGTTCCAGCTGGCCCACGGGTTCCAGGCCGATCACCGTGGAACGCTACCTGCGGGTGATGGGCGACAGCCTCCGACGGATCGCCGAGACGCTCGGGCGACACCTGGCGCTCGGAGGTCATGGAGCCGCTGTTCGCGGCTGGCTATACGGCGCAGCAGGTCGGGACAGCCTCGAACGAGGTGTCGCGAGCGTGGACGCCGCTCGACGCGCAGGCTCTCCTGGCGATCTACCGGGCCCAGCTCGGTGCACGTCTGGACGGCCAACATCATCGCCGGAGCCGAGAGCGCACTGGCCAGGGCCGGGTTGCACGATCGTCTCGACCACGCGCCGGCCATGTGCTTCCTCGACATCACCGGGTACACCCGCCTCACCCAGGAGCGGGGTGACGCCGCCGCAGCCGATCTGGCAACGAGTCTGGCGCGGCTGGTGGAGCGCACCTCGGTCAAGCACGGCGGACGACCGGTCAAGTGGCTGGGCGACGGGGTCATGTTCTTCTTCAAGGATCCCGGCCCGGGGGTGGTGGCCGCCCTGGAGATGGTCGCGGGCGTGGCCGAGGCCGGGCTACCGCCGGCGCACGTCGGCCTGCACGCCGGCCCCGTGGTCTTCCAGGAAGGCGACTACTACGGGCAGACGGTGAACCTCGCCTCGCGGATCGCGGACTACGCCCGGCCGGGCGAGGTCCTGGTCAGCCAGGAGGTCGTCGACGCCGCGAGCGGGTCGGACGTCGCCTTCCGCGAGATCGGCCCGGTGGAGCTCAAGGGCGTGGGCGGCGCGATGCGCCTGCACGCTGCGTCCATGGCCGCCGGAATGGGTGGATCGCCGGCGGCGCCGGTTGCGTCCTGACGTCCGTCAGGCGGGGTGGCGCTCGCGCGGCAGGACGACTTCGAAGCACGTCTCCCCGGCCCGCGACCGGACGATGATCCGCCCGCCGTGGCGCGCGACGACGTTGTGTGAGATGTGGAGGCCCAGCCCGGTCCCACTGCCGGGCGGCTTGGTCGTGTAGAACGGTTCGAAGATCCGCTCGCGGATCTCCGGCGGCATGCCCGGCCCGTTGTCGCAGATCTCGACGACGACGTCGGCGTCGCGCGCAAGCGCACGGATCCGGATCTCGCCCTGTCCGCCCATCGCGTCGATGGCGTTGTCCAGGATGTTCGTCCAGACCTGGTTGAGCTCGCTCCCGAACGCATCGATCTCCGGAAGGTCCTGCTGGTAGTCGCGCACGACGGTGATCCCGGCCTTGAGCTTCGGGCGCAGGATCACCAGCGTGTTGTCCAGCCCGGCGCGAACGTCCACGCGCTGGACCGGGGCCTGATCCATGAAGGAGTACTCCTTGACCGCTTTGACGATCTCGGAGATCCGTCCGGCACCGGTCGCCACCTCGTCGACGAGGGCGTGGACCGCGCTGCCGGCGGCGATCCAGCTGACGACACGGCCGAGTGCGTCCCCCGGGAACTCCGCTTCGATGCGCTCGAGGTGGGCGCGGTCCCAGCCGCCGGTGACCAGCGCCGGAGCCAGCTCGCCCGCATCGGCCACACCTCGATCGGCGAGGAAGGTCTCCAGCTCCCATGCGCGATCGCTGGCGTCGAGCGGGTCGAGCGGCGCCTCAGTGGCGGCGTTGCGAGCCACCTCGGCGGCGAGCTCGGCGATGAGCGTCGCATGCTCCCGATCGTCCACCACGGTTCCCAGTGCGCTCGTCGCCGCCGCCCAGCGATCCAGGCCGACCTGCAGGAGCGCGGCACTGCGCTGGACGGCGGCGGCGGGATTGTTCAGCTCGTGGGCCAGGCCCGCCGAAAGGGTCCCGAGGGCCGCCAGCTTCTCGCGTTCCCTGAGCATCGCCTCCGTGCCGCGCAGACGGCCCATCACGGTCCGCAGCATCGACAAGGTCGCCGATGGTCGCGTCCCGACGAGGTCCAGTACCACGTCGCGCCCGATGCGGATGACCCTCGTCGGGGTGACGGCCCGCACCGAGGCCATCCGCGGCTGGGCCTCGAAGATCGCCATCTCGCCGACGACCTCGCCAGGACCCAGGACCGCGATCGGGACATCGGTCGTGCGCGACCGCTTCACGACTTCGAGCTCACCCGAGATGATCACGAAGAGCGCGTCGCCCGGCTCGCCCTCTCCGGCCAGCTCGTCGCCACCGGACAGTTCTACGGCCTCGCCCGCGTCGGCGATCCACGAGAGGTCCTCCTCGGAGAGCTCGGCGAACATCGGAACGCGGCGCAGCAGCTCGCGGTCGGCCTCGGTGCAGGTCATCGGCGGCACGTCACAGGTCGGCGAGATGCTGGTGGACGAACCGGACCGCCATGGCGCCTTCGCCCACGGCCGAGGCGATCCGCTTGGTCGAGTTCGATCGGACGTCGCCGGCGCAGAAGATCCCGGGAACGTTGGTCTCGAGCATGAATGGCTGGCGGGTCAGCGGCCAGCCCTTCGGATGGTCGCCGACGCGGGTGAGATCGCCACCCGTCAGGACGAAGCCGGCCGCGTCGCGTTCGACCAGGTCGCCCAGCCAATCCGTGCGGGGGGCCTGCCCGATGAAGACGAACATCGCGGCGACCGGCAACTGTTCCGGTGTCTCAGTCCCCTTCTCTGCCACGTCGATTGCCTCCAGCGTCTCGCCGCCGTGGAGGGCGACCACATTGACGTTCACTCGGACCGTGAGGTTCGGCGTGGCCTCGATCTGGTCGACCAGGTACGCAGACATGCCGGATCCCAACGAGTCGGCACGGACAAGGATCGTCACGTGCTCCGCGAACCGGGCCAGGTAGACGGCGGCCTGACCGGCGGAGTTGCCGCCTCCCTGGACGGCGACGCGCTCACCGCGGTAGAAGGACGCCTCGGTGGTCGCGCCGCCGTAGTAGATGCCCGACCCCGCCAGCCGGTCGGCATCGGGCAGATCGAGCTTCCGGTAGTCGACACCCGTCGCCACGACGAGCGCCTGGCAACTCACCTGCGACCCGTCGGCCAGCCGGACGACCTTGTACGGGTCCTCCACGGTCACGCCCACGACCTCCTGCGGGGTGAGGACCTCGGCCCCGAGGCGGCTTGCCTGGGCCACCGCCCGACGGGCGAGGTCGGCGCCGGACAGGCCGGCCGGGAAGCCCAGGTAGTTGTCGATCCGCGAGGTCGTGCCAGCCTGCCCGCCCGGGGCTTCCCGCTCCACCAGGAGGGTCTTGAGCCCCTCCGAAGCGCCGTAGACGGCGGCGGCCAGGGCCGATGGCCCGCCACCGACGATGACCATGTCGTAGTAGGGCAGCGCGGCGTGCGTCCGCAAGCCGACCCGCGCTGCGATCTCGGCGTTCGACGGCCCGACGAGGTACGTCCCGTCGCCGAACACGACCATGAGCTGGACGGCGTCCACGCCGGCGCTGGCGGCGAGCTCGGATGCCTCCGAGTCCGTCTCGATGTCGAGCCAGCGGTAGGGAATCTGGTTACGGGCCAGGTAGTCCTTGATCTCGTGCGCCCGCGCCGACCATCGGTGGCTGATGACGCGGATGCCCTCGAACGGCGGGCGGAAGCTGGCCTGCCAGTCGCCCAGAACGTCCTCGAGGACGGGGAACAGCTTGTCCTCTGGCGGGTCCCACGGCTTGAGGAGGTAGTGGTCGAGCTGGATGGTGTTGATCGCGGCGATCGCGACCTCGGTGTCGGCGTACGCGGTGAGCAGCACCCGCTTGGCGTCCGGGTAGATCTCGCGCGCTGCGGCGAGGAACTCGACGCCCGTCATCCCGGGCATGCGCTGGTCCGCGACAAAGAGCGCGACGGCTGAGCCGCGCAGCTTCAGTCGGCGGACGACGTCGAGCGCGGTCGTGCCACTCTCGGCGGCGACGATCCGGTAGGCCGACCCGAACCGGCCCCGCAGATCTCGCTCGACGGCGCGCAGGACCTGCTGATCGTCGTCGATCACGACGATGACGGGGTTCTCCACGGTACCCTCTCGCCCCCGGCGCTGGTGTGTGCCGCCGATCCCACCACGCTGCGGCGCCACGTGGCGGACCTCCGCGGAAGCCATCCGGGCGCGCCGCGAAGGAGCCCCCGGCCGCTCAAGTCTAGCGGGTGGGCCCGGTCCGGGACGACGGCGGTCGCCACCACGCCCGGAACGCCGACCGCGCAAAGATCGAGGGCGTCGAGCATTCGTGCTAGTGTCGCGGCGGCGCGGACGAGGGCAGATCGGTCCACGCCTGGTGGTGGACTCCCCGAAAAGCCGGTCGGATGACGCAACTCTGTGAGCATTACCAGATCGACCTTCGGGTCGGCCCGCCGCCCGATAGCTGCTCCGCGTGCGTCGAGATCGGGGCCGGCTGGGAGCACCTGCGCCAGTGCCTGACGTGCGGGCTGACGAGCTGCTGCGACAAGAGTCCGAACCGCCATGCGACAGCCCACTTCCGTGGGACCGGCCATCCGATGATCCGGTCCGCCGAACCCGACGAGGACTGGCGATGGTGTTACCAGGACGACCGCCTGTACCTTCCCGGCCCAGCCGGCTTCGAGGTCACCGAGGCATGACTCGCCGGGCCGTCGATCCGATCGTGGCATCAGCGCCCGTCGCGCCCGTCCGCGAGGGACACGACCGATGATCGAGCACGTTTCGCCCGGGCCGCACGGGCCGCTGGCCAACGTCCTCGCCGTGCGCGGGGGGAAGGGCGAGGGTGCCGGGCTCGAGCACCGGGAAGCCCTCATCTACACGCTCGGGAAGGCGGCCGAGCTCGAACATCTCATCATGCTCCAGTACCTGTTCGCCGCGTTCTCGCTCAAGCAGGACGTCAGCGAGGGTCTCTCGGCGGAAACGCTTCCCGCCGTCCAGCGCTGGCGCAGCACGCTGTTCAGCATCGCCGGTCAGGAGATGCTCCATCTGGCTCTCGTCCAGAACCTCCTGACGGCCGTGGGCGCCGCCCCGCGCCTCGCCCGCCCAAACTTCCCGATGCCCGCCTACAGCTACCCGGCGGGCGTCCGGATCGAGCTGCTGCCCTTCGGTGAGCCCGCGCTGCGCCACTTCGCCTTCCTCGAGCGGCCAGAGGGCATGGACGTCGAGGATGCCGAGGGCTTCGAGGCGATCGGGCAGGCCGTGGCGTTGCCACACGACGAGAGCGACGAGATCGTCCCGCACCTGCAGGAATTCGACACGATCGGCCAGCTCTACCGGTCGATCCAGGTGGGCCTCGAGCACCTGGCCGGCCGGCTCGGCCCCGAGCGCCTGTTCATCGGGCCGGCGAACGCCCAGGCGACCGAGGAGCACTTCCGCTGGGAGGAGCTCGTCGCCGTCACCGATCTGGCTGCTGCACGGCGTGCGATCGACACGATCGTGGAACAGGGCGAAGGCGCGCGGGGGGAGTGGCGCGACGCCCACTTCGGACGCCTCCTGGGGATCCTTGACGAGTATCTCGCGATGAAGCGGGCCGACCCTGGCTTCGAACCTGCCCGGCCGGTCGTCGCGGCCAACGTCCGGCCGCAGGCGACCGGCGTCGCGGTCCCGCTCATCACCGATCCGGGAACGGCACGCTGCATGGATCTCCTCAACGTCGCATACGAAGTCCTGCTCCAGCTCCTGTCGCGCTACTTCGCCCACACGGATGAATCGCCGGGGCAGCTCGAGGTCCTCGCCAACGTCTCGCTGGGACTCATGTACGGAGCCGTCAAACCACTCGGTAACGTCGTGGCGACCCTGCCCGTCGGCTGGGAGATGCCGGGTGTCACCGCGGGTCCGGGGTTCGAGCTCTTCTACCAGGTCGATTACCTGCTACCCCACCGCGAGGCGGCCTGGGTCCTCATGGAGGAGCGACTGCGCGATGCGGCCGCCTTCGCCGTCCGCTGTGGCGAAGCCTGTACACCGGCCCTGATGGAGCCGTTGGCCCGAGTGGCTCGGTCGCTCGAGAAGTCGGCCGATCTGCTCCTGGCCGCGACCTGAAGCATGAGCGGCTTGGCTGCCCTTGCGCCCGCCGCATCGCAGCTCGGTCCGATCGCGGCGCGGCGTCGAGTCCGAGGGCAGCCGTGATCGATGTCGTGGCGCTGGGCGGCGATCTCGGGTCGACCGTCGCGGCCCCATAATCGATCAGATGCTGCGCGAATCGGTCTCCGTTGAGCAGGGCACGTCGCGGCGGGTGGCCGACGGGGGCGCGCTCGACCCGCTCGTCGGGCCGCAGTGCTCGCTCGCGGTCCAGCTGCGACGAGCGACCGGCGCGGTCATCGGGCGGAGCGCCGAGCTCGAGGCGATCTCCCAGGAGCTGCGCGAGGCCTCGAGCCGCCTCGCGGCGGTGACGCTCGAGGGCGAGCCGGGCATCGGCAAGACGCGCCTGCTGCTCGCCGCGCGTCGACCTCGCCTCGGCGAGCGGGTTCACCTGCGTCGCGATCACGGCCGACGAGGAGATCCGCGGACCGTTCCTCGTGGCGCGGAGTCTGTTCGCTTCGAGCGCGATCCGCGACACGGCCGCGGGAACGCCGGCGGAGGCCGCGGTCAGTCGGGTCGTCGAGGCCATCTCCGGGCGTGACGAGCGCGGGTTCGAGACCCTGTCACCGGACGCCAAGCTCCTCCGGGCCTTCGATCTTGCGGGCGTCGCGATCGCCGCGCTCGCCGGGATCCACCCGCTTGCGCTGTTCATCGACGACGTCCAGTGGGCCGACGACGACACCCTCCGGCTCCTCCGCTACGTCGTCCGGAGCGACGCCGATCGGCCGATCTTCCTGTTCCTGACGATCCGGCCGGACGAGTTCGCGTCGGTCACCGAGGCGGTGAACTTCGTCGCCGACATGGAACGGATGGGCCTCGTCCGGCGGTTGCGACCCGGACGGTTCAGCTCGGTCGAAACGGCGGAGCTCCTGAAGCGCGTCCTCGGCGGTCCGGTCGAGCCAGCATCCGCGTCCGCCATGCACGCCCAGTCCGAGGGCGTGCCGTTCATCGTCGAGGAGCTGGCCCGGACGCACCGCGAGGCCGGCACCCTCCAGCAGATCGAGGGCGAGTGGCGGCTCGGCCGGAACGCGGCCCGGCTCGTCCCATCCGCCGTTCGGACGCTCATCGATCGCCGCGCCGCGCGACTCCCGGCCCGGACGAGGGCTGCGCTCGGCGACGCGGCGATCCTCGGCCGCAGCTTCAGCCTGCGAGACCTTCGGGCGATCCGGGCGCGGCTGGGTGAGGGCGAGATCGCGTCGGACGCGGTGAGCCGCGACCACGCCGCCACCGCAGCGCCGGCTACCCAGGGCGAGGGGACCGGTCCACACGACGGTGCCGACCCGCTGGCCGACGATCTCGGTCCCGCCGTCCGGGCGGGCCTCCTGTTCGCGCAGGCTCCGGGCGAGCCCGCGGACTTCACGTTCACGCACGAGCAGGTCCGCCAGTTCGCCGCGAGCCAGCTGTCGGCGGCGCGTCGCCGGCAGGTCCACGCCGCGGTCGTCGACCTGCTGCTGGATGGTGGCGACCCAGCTCCCGCCGGCCTGCCCGATGCTTGCCCAGCACGCGCTCGCGGCCGGTGACACCGTGCGGGCCGCACGCTTCTCGATCGATGCGGCGACGGCCGCCCTCGCCTCCAACGCCCCCGAGGAGGCGCTCCGGCTCGTCGAGCAGGCGCTTCCGGTCGTGTCGACGCCGGCCGATCGGCGGGTCCTCCTCGCGACCCGCGACGATGCGTTCGCCGTCCTGCGCCGGACCGGCGACCGGCTCGACGGCCTGACCGAGCTGGCCGCCCTCGCCGAGGCGATGCGCGATCCGGCCATCGAGCTCGACGTGCAGCTCCGGCGCGCGTCGGCGCTGCGGATGAGCCACGACGAGGACTCCGCCGCGGAGCTGGCCCGTCGCGCTCCGCGCCCGCGCCGCCGACCGCGGCGAACGCCGCCACAGAGCTCCGGGCGACGCTCGAGCTCGGCCAGGCGCTCCTTCGGAGCCCGATCGGTGAGTCGTTCGGTGCGGTCGCGATCGAGGTCGACCTCGACGGTGCCGAAGAGGCCTACCGTCGCGCGCGTCGAGCTCGCGGAGCAGCTCGACGACGATCGCAGCCTTGCCGCGGCCCTTCGCGAGATCGGGATGATCGACTTCGCGCGAGGGCGCGCATGGTTCGCCGGCGAGGTCCTGTCCGGCCGGGCGAACGACATGCTCGCGGCGGTGGCGGCGGGAGCCGGCTTCGAGGAGCTCATCCTGGCGTCGCCGGTCGGCCCGCTCTTCGTCGAGATCACACAGGTCCTCGAGCGGGCCCTCGGCATCTTCGAGCGCCTCGGCGACCGCACCGGCGTCATGTCGACAGTCATCGCCATGGCCTACGCGCAGTACGGGCCGGTCATGCACCTCTCATCCTCGGCCCGGCACCTCGAGGAGATCCGGCGCGTGACGAGTCGCCTGTCCGAGCTCGTCACCGAAAGCGAGCGGGACCGCCTGGACCTGCAGATGCTCTTCGGGGTCCACGTGTACTCCCGGGCCAAGGTGGTCCCGGACCTCGCGCTTTCCCGGGGCGAGGATGCCTATCGCGCGGCCAGGCTCCAGGGCGACCGGACCATCGAGTTCCTCGCCGCGGGCGGCGTGGCGATGAGCCTCCTCGAGCTCGGCGACGTCGACGGGGCTGAGCGGTGGCTCGATCTGGCAGCCGCCGCGGCTTCCACGGCCTTGTCGCGCAGCCGCTCCATCCAGCTCGAGACCTGGCATGGCATCGTCCGGGCGAGTGCGGGCGACGCAGCGGGCATGCGCGGTCATCTCGAGAAGGCCGTCATGATGGCGACCGAGGGAGGCCAGGCATCCGCGCGGTGCGAGGCACTGGCCCGCCTGGCTGTCGAGGCGGCCCGGCTCGTCGCACGTGGCGCCCCGATGGGCACCCCTGACCCGGCGCTCGTCGAGCTCGTCGAGCGATCTGCGGCGCAGGTCAAGGAGGTGTTGCCGCTGCTGCCCGGCCATGCGCCGTGGGGCGCGCACGCCGACGCCGCGCTTGCGACGGTCGCGCTCGCGCGCGGCGATACCGCCGGCGCCGTCACGGCCGGTAGCGCGGCGTTTCAGGCCCTCCAGGCAGGGCGCCACGAGGACGCCAGCCTGGACATCGTCGTCCCGGCGGCTCGTGGCGTCTTCGCCGGGGCGCCGCCGGAGGTCCAGGGATTCGTCCGGGACTTCCTCCGGACGACGCTGTCGCGCATCGCGCAGGGCACCGCCGACGAATCGATCCGCGTTCGATGGCTGACTGGGCCGATCGGCCGCGAGCTGGTCGAGCTGGCTGGCCCGATCGACGCGCCTGGCCCCGAAGCGGCAGCGGGCGGCGCACCAGGGCCCGCAGCACACGCTGCCGGCCCCAGCCTGGACGAAAACGAACGCCGGCTGCTGCAGCTCCTCACGGAGGGTCGAACGAATGCCGAGATCGCCACGGAGCTCGACCTCGCCGAAGACGACGTGGTCCGTCGCCTGGCGCGTCTCTTCGCCCGGCTTGGCACCTCGAGCCGCGCCGAGACGACTTCGCTTGCGTTCCGTGGGCTCGCCGCCGTGGGGTCCCACTGATGGCCATCCGGGCGCGCGTCGACCGCCACAAGTGCATCGGCGCAGGCAACTGCATCACCCTCGCACCGACCGCCTTCGACTGGCTTGCGGGCGACTACGGCAAGAGCGATGTGGTCGGAACCGACAGCGTGGACGAGGAGCGTCTCCGCGCAGCCGCGTTCGCGTGTCCGACCGCCGCCATCGTCCTCGAGGACATCGCGGAGCTCCTGCCCTGGCAGCTGCGTGGCAAGGCGGGGCCCGCGCGTCGCGTCCTGAAGACCTTCATGTTCACCGACATCGTCGGTTCGACGAATCTCGTCGAGGCGCTCGGCGACGAGGCGTGGGAGGCGATCCTCCGCTGGCACAACACCGCCCTCCGTGAGGTGTTCGCGGCTCACGGTGGCGAGGAGATCTCCACGACCGGTGACGGATTCTTCGTCAGCTTCGACTCGCCGGACCTTGCGGTGGCGGCGGCGATCGCGATCCAGCGACGCCTCGCGGAGCACCGCTCGTCGCAGGGCTTCGCTCCCCAGGTCCGGATCGGCCTCCATGCTTCAGATGCGACGCGGGTCGGCGGCGACTTCCACGGCAAGGGCGTCCATGAGGCGTCCCGGATCGCGGCACTCGGCGGCGCCGGCGAGATCGTCGCCAGCGTCGCGACGGTCGGGGAGTCGCACCGGACATCCAGTCTCCGAAGCGCGACGCTGAGGGGTCTCTCGGGGCCGATCGAAGTCGTGAACGTCGACTGGCGCTGAACGCCCCGTCGTCGACGATGCCGGTCGTCAACGATGCCGGTCGTCAAGAGCCTCGCCGGAACGCCGATGCCAACCTGCCCCGCTGGTCGCCCGATGGCCCACCAACCGATCGGTTGATTCGCCATCAACCGGGTTGACCGCGGGTTCCAGCCGGCTGGGCGATGCGAGCGGCACCGAGCCCGGGCGACACTCGGTCCATGAACGTCATCGAAGTCTCCAACCTCGTCAAGCGATACGGCAATCAAACAGCGGTCGACGGCGTCTCCTTCTCGGTCGAGGAGGGCGAGATCTTCGCCATCCTCGGTCCGAACGGCGCCGGCAAGACGACGACAGTCGAGTCGATCAGCGGACTGCGCACGCCCGATTCGGGCACCATCAGGGTGCTCGGGCTGGATCCGCGCCAGGACCGTGACCAACTCCGTCGGGTCGTCGGCGTGCAACTCCAGGAGAGCGAGTTGCCGGACCAGATCCGCGTCTGGGAAGCGATGGATCTCTACGCATCGTTCTACCCGGAGCCGCGCGATCAGGAGCGGCTGCTCGACGATCTCGGCCTTGCCGACAAGCGCACGTCCTATTTCGGGAAGCTCTCGGGCGGCCAGAAGCAACGTCTTTCGATCGCGCTCGCGCTGGTCGGGAATCCGAAGATCGCGATCCTCGACGAACTCACGACCGGGCTCGACCCACAGGCCCGGCGCGACACCTGGCAGGTGATCGAGGACATCCGGCGCAGCGGCGTGACGGTCATCCTCGTCACCCACTTCATGGAAGAGGCCGAGCGGCTGGCCGACCGCGTCGCGCTGATCGACGCCGGCCGCGTCGTCGCCATCGACACGCCGGCCGGGCTCGTGTCCCGTGTCGATGCCGAACAGCGACTCCGGTTCCGGCCATCCGCTCCGATCGCGGACACGCTGCTCACGGCATTGCCCGAGGTGCGGAGGGTGACTCGTCACGGCCCGATGGTCGAGGTCGCCGGCATCGGCAACCTGGTCCCGGCGGTCATGGCGGTCCTCGCCCGCAACCAGGTCGTGGCCAACGAATTGCGGATCGAGCAGGCCGATCTCGAGGACGCCTACGTCGCCCTCACCGGCCGCGCGATCGCCTAGGCTTTTTCAAGGGAGAGTTCCGATGCTGACCAGGACCATCACGGTCGAAACCAAGCTGTTCTTCCGCGAGCCCGGGGTGTGGCTCCTCGCGATCCTGTTGCCGACGATCGTCCTCGTCATCGTCGGGCTCATGTTCGGGACCGAACCGGACCCCGCCCTCGGTGGACGTCGCTGGATCGACATCTTCGCGCCATCCATGGTCGTGATGACGTTGGCGATCCTGGGCGTCAACACGCTGCCGGGCCGCCTCGTGAAGTACCGCGAGAAGGGCGTCATGCGCCGGCTGTCCACGACCCCGGCGAGCCCACGGACGCTCCTGATCGCCCAGCTCGCGGTCAACATGGGGGTGGCGATCGTCAGCCTCGTCGTCCTCATCGTCGTCGGCAACCTGGTCCTGCAGATCCCGCTCCCGAAGGACCTGTTCGGGTTCACGCTCGCCTTCCTGCTGGGCATGTCGGCCCTGTTCGCGCTGGGTCTCCTGGTCGCCGCGGTGGCCCCGACGCCCGGCATCGCCAGCGCCATGTTCGTGCCACTTTTCGCGCTCGTGATGTTCCTCGGTGGGGTATACCTGCCGCGACAGATGCTGCCCGAGTTCCTGATCCGGATCGGTGACTACACGCCGCCAGGCATCCAGGCGTTGCTCGACGCCTGGTCGGGGACGTCGCCACAGCCCGCCCAACTGGCGGTCATGGCCGTCATCACGATCCTCGCCGGGGCGGTCGCCTCACGACGGTTCCGCTGGGAATGACCGCGTCGCCGGCGCCGGGCTCGCCGCCTCCCGCCCCATCGCCCTTCGAGCGATGGGGCGACGGGCTGTCCGACTGGTGTCCGTACGTCACGCTGGCGGTATCGTCGGTCCTGGCCCTCACTTGGTCGACTGACGGCACCAGCGAGCGGCTCGTCGACGGCAGGCCTGGTCGTTCTGGCGGCGCTTTGGGTGTTCTTCGGATACACGCGAGCGCCGAAGCCGCGAACGGCGCACCAGGTCCGGATGATCCCCTATTTCATCGGCCTGCTGGTGATCGCATCGGCCCTGGCCCTTCGCGAGTACATCTTCTTCCTGTTCCTGATCACCGGGTTCTTCCACGCCACGGTGCTGCGGCCGTGGCCGGTCATGTTCGCCGGCGTCTTTGCGACGTCCGTGCTCGTCAACACGGTGATCGGCGGGTTTCCGACGAACTCGGAGTGGTGGACGATCTACATCGCGATCATCGTCATCCAGACGCTCGTGATCGGGAGCGGCGTGCTCCTCGGCGAGAGGGTGGCCGAGCAGAGCGAGCAGCGGCGCCTGACCGTGGCTCGGCTCGAGGCGGCTCTCGAGGAGAACGCCGGCCTCCATGCCCAGTTGCTGACACAGGCCCGCGAGGCCGGCGTGCTCGACGAGCGGCAGCGCATGGCCCGCGAGATCCACGACACGATCGCCCAGGGACTGACCGGGATCGTCACCCAGCTCGAGGCGGCCGAGCAGGCGCGCGACCGGCCCGAGGACTGGCAACGGCACGTCCGCAACGCGATCGGCCTGGCCCGGGAGAGCCTCACGGAGGCGCGGCGATCGGTCGAGGGCGCACGCCCAGAGCACCTCGAGACCGCCCGGTTGCCCGATGCGCTCGCCGAGGTCGCCCGGCAGTGGTCGGAGCGCAACGGCGTCCCTGTCGAGGTCATCACGACCGGCGACGTCCAGCCGCTCCATCCAGAGGTCGAGGTGACACTGCTGCGAACCGCGCAGGAGGCGCTCGCCAACGTCGCCAAGCACGCCAACGCCACGCGCGCCGGGCTGACCCTGTCCTACATGGGCGACGTCGTGACGCTCGACGTCCGGGACGACGGGGTCGGCTTCACGGTGCCGACCGGAGGCGACGTGCGTGGAACCGGCTTCGGGCTGTCGGCGATGCGCCAGCGGGTGAACAGGGTCGCCGGGACGCTGGCGATCGAGTCCGAGCCGGGCGCCGGGACGGCAGTGTCGGCGCGCGTCCCGGCGATCGTGGCGCCCGGCATGGTCGGCCGGTCATGACGCCCGATCCGACTCCTCATCGTCGACGACCATCCGGTCGTGCGCGACGGCCTGCGCGGCATGTTCTCGGGCGACTCCGAGTTCGACGTCGTCGGCGAGGCCTCCGATGGCGCCGAGGCGATCGAGCTCGCGGGTCGCCTGGAACCGGACGTGATCCTGATGGACCTCCGGATGCCCGGCGTCAACGGCGCGGCCGCGATCCGCGCACTCGCCGAGCGGCAGATCCCGTCGCGCGTGCTCGTCCTGACGACCTACGACTCGGACAGCGACGTCGTGCCGGCCATCGAGGCCGGGGCCACCGGCTACCTCCTCAAGGATTCGCCACGCGACGAGCTGTTCCGCGCGGTGCGCGCCGCGTCCCGCGGGGAGTCCGTCCTTGCCTCGTCCGTCGCCACGCGACTGATGAGCCAGCTCCGGGATCCGGCCCCGGACGCGCTCAGCGACCGCGAGCTCGAGGTGCTGTCGCTCATCGCCCAGGGCGAGACGAACCGCGGGGCCGCGACCAGGCTGTTCATCTCCGAGGCGACCGTCAAGACGCACCTGCTCCACATCTACGCGAAGCTGAACGTCAACGACCGAGCTGCCGCCGTCGCAACGGCGTTCGAGCGCGGGCTGCTGCCGACTAGCCGGAGTACCTGACGGTGCTCCGGGCGTTGTCGACGAGTATGTTCTGTCGAGGCTCGCAACTGTTCGCGCTCGAAAGCGATGGGTGGTCACGTGGAGCTCCGTGAACTGGGCGACCGTCTCGATGGCGACGTCGTGCTGCCAGGCGACGACGACATGGGACGTCGCGCGGCTGTCGTGGAACCTGGCGGTCGACCAGCGGCCCGTCGCGGTCGTCTACCCGGAATCGGCGGACGACGTCGTGGCAACGGTCGTCGTCGCGGCGGAGCGCGGTCTGCGCATCGCCTTCAATGCCGGCGGCCACAACGCGGGCCCGATCGACTGGAGCGCGGACACGCTGCTCCTGAAGACCGGAGCGGATGGACGGGATCGAGATCGACGCGGCTGCGCGACGTGCCCGGGTCGAGGCCGGCGTTCTGTCGAAACCGCTCGCGATCGCGGCCGGCGCCCACGGGCTCGCCTATCTCGCCGGCACCTCCCCGAACGTCGGCGTGCTCGGATACGCGCTCGGGGGCGGCCTCAGCTGGATGATCCGCACGTTCGGTCTCGCATGTAACAGCATCGTGGCGGCCGAACTGGTGACGGCCGACGGCCGATTGCTCCGCGCGGACCGCGACACCGAGCCCGAGCTGTTCTGGGCGCTCCGTGGCGGGGGCGGGAACGTCGCCGCCGTGACCGCGATCGAGCTCGAGCTGGTCCCGATCGCCCAGATCTACGCCGGGGCGATGTTCTGGCCGATCGAGCGCGCAGCGGAGATCCTGACCGCCTGGCGCGAGTGGATCGAGACGGTGCCCGAGGCGTGCGAATCGCTCGGGCGCATGCTGCAGCTGCCGGACGCCCCGTTCCTGCCCGAGCAGGTTCGCGGCCGGTCGTTCGTCCTGGTCGAGGCGGCCTTCATCGGCAGCGCGAGCGATGGCGCTGCTCTGCGTCCGGCCGCTACGTGACCTCGGGCCGGAGATCGACACAGTCGCGCTGATGCCGGCGAGCGAGCTGAGCGTCGTCAACATGGATCCCGACGACCCGTTGCCCTACGCCGGTGAGGGGATCCTGCTCACGGACCTGCCTCCGGCGGCGATCGACGCGATGGTCGAGGCATTCGTCGGATCACCGCTCCTGCATGTCGAGGTTCGCCACCTGGGTGGGGCCGCGGCCATCGGGTCGCCGGAGCACGGCGTGCTCGATTCGATCGATCAACCATTCGTGTGCTTCACGTTCGGGCTCGCTCCCGATGCGAATGCCCTCGCCGTCGTGGATCGCCACGTCAACCTCCTGCTCGGGGCGCTCGGGCCGTGGGACAGCGGGCGACGGTACCTGAACTTCGCCGAGTCACCGGTGGATCCGCGGTCGATCTTCCCGGTCGAGAGCTTCGACCGGCTCATGCGCGTCAAGGAGCGATACGACCCGACCGACATGTTCCTGGCGAACCACCCGATCACGCGGCGGGAGGCCTGAGGCCGGGCGATCGTCTGCGATCCGGCACGCAGCGAACCGGGCCGGACCGGCTAGTACACGTGCAGCTTCGCGAGCAGGCCCATCGTGTCGTCGACCGATTCGAGCAGGTCCTTGTTGTGCTTGATCATCTGGGTGCGCATGAACACCCGCAGCCATTGCCGGTACATGAAGGACTCGTAGCGCTCGAACACCTCCTCGACCGACAAGTTCCGGTTCGCGATGTGGCCGGCGAGGAAGAACGCGCACTCCAGGCCCAGCGAGATCGACTGGAAATATGGCGACCCGATCGCCGAGTCCCCGAGCAGGAAGACCGTCGCCGCCGACAACGGGTGATCGATCCCCGACCCGTGCCAGCGTCGGCTCGTCGCGTTCCTCGCGTGATAGACGTCGAATGGGATCCGCACGATCTGGATGTCCCCCACGAGCTCGCCGTGCGTCTCTTCCTTGACCATGTCGATGAACCGGTCCATCGACAGCGCGACGCCCGGGAACTGGTCGCGCAGCCACGCGCCGTCGAATGACGGAGGCATCGCTTCGTACTCGGCCTGGCTGATGCTGACGATGCCGCTCACGTGGGTGACGGACCCGTCATAGAAGGTGCGCTTGATCGCCGGGATGAACTTGTGGCGGGCATTCTCCCGGTTCTTGTAGTACTTGCAGAACTCGTCGCAAACGTAGTGCCGGTCGTAGAGGAAGGTCACGACGAGGGCGTACTCGAGGCGGAATCGATTCGTGTTCCGATCGCGGGTGTCCAGCTCATCGCCCGGGAGCAGGAGGTCACGCATCATCGACCGGGCGCCCGTGCAGTCGACGAGGATGTCGGCGGGCTCCAGCATCGCCAGCGCCTGCTCGGTGGTGACCACACCCGGGATGCGCTCCACCGTCCCCGTCCCGCGTGCTTCGATCAGCTCGCTGAGGGAGCGCTCGATGGTGTTCAAGGGCACGAGCCCACGCGTCCACTCATGCAGCATCGCCCGCAGGTCGGCCGCGATGGTCCGCCGGTAGGCCAGCCGGATCTCGAGCTCGATCGGGTCGAAGATGGCCTCGACGCTCTGCCCGTCGATCGTGTCCGCCTTGTAGCTCTCGATCGTGTCGGCGATGAGGTACTCCGCGAGCGACACCATCCGGGTCCTCGTGTACTCGTCGCGTCGTTCGTAGAGGCGGACCGCCTGTCCTTCCATCGACTGGAGGAGCGCGGTGAAGAACAAACCGACCGGTCCCGCGCCGACGACGTGGACCCGACCCGACGGACGCGGGGTCCGTGTCACCTGGATACCTGGCGACCGGAAGGACATGCTCCACCTGACAGGAGTCGCGCCATGCGGCGCATCGCCCCGATGGTAGTCCGCCCTGCTCGCCTGCGACCGACGCGGCCAGTCTGTCGCGGGCGAAGTTCCTACCGCGATCGCTCGCGGTCCCCACCGGGCCGACCGTCGCTGTGGATGAGGATCCCGCCGGGCCGCAGCAGCCGCCGCTCCTGGCGATGGACCTCGCGGCGGATGCGTTCGGCTGCGGATCCGTGCGCGGCCCGGAACTCGGGCGAGCCGAACAGGCGGCTCTCATGGACCGCGTCGAACGATCCCGTCGCCAGGAAGTCGAGGGCGCCTGGGACGCCCAGGTCGACCCGATGATGCTCGAACGCCTCGCCTTCGAGGTTTCCGATGTCGATCCCGACGGGGCGCGCCCCGAGCTCGACGAGCAAGCGGCACATCCAGGGCTCGAACTCCGGGGTCCGTTTCCCAGTGACGGGTGACCGGCTCGAGTTCGACCCGCAGGCGATGTCGAGGACGGTCCGGTCGCGGATCGCCGCAAGCGAGCCGAAGGCGTCGATCAGGCGCCCGACGAACTCGGTCATGATCGCTTCGAGGTTCGGCTCCGCCGCGATCTTCGATACGAGATTGTGCCGGACGTCGAGCTCGTGGAGCGCGCGGCCCAGCTGCCGACGATCGGACGATGTCCGACCGAGCGTGGTCAGTCGTGCACGGGCGTCAGGCGCCGTCGCGGGCGCTCCGGTCGTCGGTCGGGTCAGTGGTCGGGTCGAACATCACCAGATTGGCCCCATCAATCGCGAGCCGGGATCCTCGTCCCCAGACAGCGAGTATGGACTCGAGGAGCTCGGGGCCGTGCACGCCGTAGACGACCGTCACCCGGGTGGATAGGTTGTGGCGATGACGGACGAGGAGCGGATCGCCCTCGAGCACCAGAACTGGATCGCGTATCTGACCGGCGTGTTGGGCTGCACGCGCCATGCCGAGGTGACTCGCACTGGCGGGGTGGTCACGATCCTGACCGGCCTGCCCATGGATTGCTTCAACCAGGTCCTGATCGAACGCGAGGCAGCGACCGCGACCGGCGTCCTCGCCGGCGTCGCCCAGGCTCGCGAGCGCGGCCGCCACTTCGTCGTTCGCCTGCGCGACGACATCGAGGATCGTTTCATCGCGACCCTGACCGAGGCTGGGCTCGTGCCCGCGGGGAGGGAGAGCTCGACGCCGCGCGTGGTGGCCGATGGGGTGGTCGCCGGCTGCGATGTCGCGGCGCTCCAGGCGAGCCAGATGGGACGCCCGATCTACGAGCGCCTGGGATTCCGAACGGTGGTCACATGCGCTGCGTATGTCGACCCGGCCCTCACGGCATGACCGCTCGGAGCCGGTGGCGGGCATCGTCCGGCGCCTCGCCGCTACAGTACGGCTCGTGGAAGAGTACGACCTGGCCGAGGCGGCGAAGCGGAGCGGCGTCAGCGTCGACGAGCTCGGCCGGATGGTGGAGCTTGGGATCCTCACGCCCGATGCGGAGAACCGGTTCACACCGGGCCATCTGCGCCGCGTGACGCTGGTGAAGAGCCTGACGTCAGCGGGCATCCCCCTGGACGGCCTCGGCGCGGCCGTCCGCAACGGACAGGTCTCGCTCGACTTCCTCGACGCACCCGCGTTCGAGCGGTTCTCGGCGCTCGGCGGCGCCACGTTCGAGGAAGTCGCGCAACGGACCGACGTGCCCATCGAGCTGCTCCTGCTCATCCGTGAAGCATCCGGCTCAGCGGCTCCGGCAGCCAGCGATCGCATCCGTGATGAGGAGCTCCCGTACGCCGACTTGATCGAGACGTCGGTCAGGGCCGGGTTCCGCCCGGCAACGATCCAGCAGTTGATCCGGGTGCACGGCGACAGCCTGCGCCGCGTGGCCGAGACTGAGTCGGCGGTCTGGCAGGCCGAGGTGATCCTGCCGGCGATGCAGGCGGGCAGGCGGCCTGACGAGATCCTGGGGATCGATTTTGGCGATCGCATGAGCATCCTGAACGAGCGGGCCGTGATCGCGATGTACCACCTGCAGCAGACGCGGGCGTGGACCGGCGGCATCATCGAAGGACTCGAGATGGCCCTCGCCGAGGCCGGTCTGCACACGCGTGTCGAGCACCCGCCGGCGATGTGCTTCCTGGACATCAGCGGCTACACCCGCCTGACCCAGGAGCACGGCGACGCGGCCGCCGCCCAGCTGGCCGAAGAGCTCGGCCGGATCGTGCAGCGGACGTCGGTCAGGCACGGCGGCCGGGCCGTGAAGTGGCTCGGTGACGGGGTGATGCTGCACTTCCCGAACCCGGGACCCGGGGTGATCGCGGCGCTCGAGATGGTCGCGGGCGTGGCCGACGCGGGGTTGCCGCCGGCGCACGTCGGCCTGCACGCCGGTCCCGTGATCTTCCAGGAGGGCGACTACTACGGTCAGACGGTCAACGTCGCATCGCGCATCGCCGGCTACGCGGGCCCCGGCGAAGTCATCGTCAGCCAGGCGGTGGTCGACGCCTCGAACGGAGTCGCGGTGGCGTTCCGCGAGGTCGGCCCGGTCGAGCTCAAGGGCGTGTCCGGAGCCATGCCGCTCCACGCCGCTTCGCTTCGGCCGGCCTGAGCTCAGCCGACGATCAGCAGCGGCTCCAACCCGGCCAGGACGCTACCCGGCCTGGGCCCGGCCAGCTCGGGCTCGGGACCGCGGTCCACGTCACGAGCCGCGAGTTCGGCGTCCAGTTGCGCGATGAGGCTAGGGAAGCTCGACTGCAAGGCCTGCCCATAGGCCGGGCCGATGTCCTTCATGAGCGCCTGCTCCCGTCGGGTCTTCGGGGCGGCGAAGCGGATGTGGATCACGGTGCCCGTCGCGACCGGCTCCAGCTCGATGGTGTGGAGCGCCTTCACCGGTCCGCTCGGCGTGTCGAGGATCGTCCGATCGGTGACGTAGTCGTACGGCCGCCAGTCGAGGATCTCCTCGACGACGGCGTCCTTGCCGTGCATGCAGTGGTTGGCCGAGCCGGGCCCGCGCCGTCCCCCGGTGGCCCCCAGGATCGTGACCTCGGTCACCCACGGCTGCCAGCTCATCCGCTGCCCCGGCTTGGTGAGGAACTCCCAGGCGATCTGCGGCGGCACGCTGGTCGGCACCGCCAGGTCGAGGATCGATTCCTCCGGGGAGACGCGGACGCGCCCGCGGGCCTCCTCCTCCCGCCAGCGGCGGCCCAGGTCGTGGACCCAGACCCGCACCTCCCCGATCCGATCGTAAGTCTCGGTGTGCTCGCGCATGCCGAGCGCGGCCGGGTCGATGTCGGACGCCTCGATGCATGGCTGACTGATCAGGGCGTAGGCACCGATGCCGAGCTTCTCGACGACCTCGTTCTTCAGGAGCCGGTGGACGACGATCACATCGGACCCCAGGAGCTCCCGGCGACCGGCGATCGTCTGGTGGATGGCAGAGCCGTGGTGGACCACGAACTTGAGGTCGAGATCGGGGATCCGGAGGCAGGCGTTGCACTCGCACGAGGTCGCCTGGCGGACGTCACGGCGGCGGCGGCGGAACCCGAAGTAGCAGCGCTCGATCGTGTCGAGGAGCATCGACCCGTCGATCCGCTCGGCGGTCATGAACGTGAACGCGGCATCGCCCTCGAGCTTGGCCAGCCGGAAGTTCGGCCGGAGCGCAGTGACGACGGCACCGACCAGGTCCGCGAGGATGTCCTGTGCGTGGTCCAGCTCGACGTCGGCGAGGTAGCCTGTGTATCCGGAGATGTCCGCGATCAGGAAGCAGGTGGGTTGCGCGGCTGACAGCATCGTTCCTCGCCGGAGTGGGAGATCGCGACGGTCACTATACGAGGTGGAGCTCGCCTCGATCCCCATTCGGTTGCGAAGCCGGAGCAGCCCGATATGGAGCATCCCGAATGACCGAACCATCGATCCGCGCACCCCAGACCCAGCGCACGCTCGACGACAACGCCCGATATGCGGCGTCATTCGATCGACCGAATCTGGGGGTGTCGCCCGCCCGCAAGCTGGCGGTCCTGGCGTGCATGGACGCGCGCCTGACGGTCGAGGACGTCCTCGGCCTGCGGACGGGCGACGCCCACATCATCCGCAATGCCGGCGGCCTCGCCACCGACGATGCCATCCGCTCGCTGGTCATCAGCCAACGTCTGCTCGGGACGGAAGAGGTGCTCGTCGTCGAGCACACCGGCTGCGGCATGCTCACCTTCGAGGATGCCGCGGTCCAGGCGTCGATCGCCGAGGCGACGGGCACGGACCTCGACCTGCCGCTGCACGCCTTTCCGGACCTGGAGGCGAACCTCATCGAGCAGGTCGCCAAGATCCGCGCGCACCCGTGGACGAAGGACGTGCCGGTCACGGGCGTCATCTACGACGTCGAGACCGGTCGACTGCGCCAGGTGGCGTGATCCCCAACCTGCCAGGAGGAGACCTCGGCGTTCGCGGCCGAGGGCTCCCGATTCGATGCAGTAGCCAGCTCCTGCCAGTCAGCTCGAGATACATGACGCGACCTGTCATGTAAGTCCCGTACAACTGGGACGCCACATGAATGACAGGAGACGGCCATGGGAAGCAGCTCCGCATCGGGGATCGCCCCGCGAACCGTCGAGCCGGGCCCGGCGATCCACGACTTCGATTTCTACATTGGCGCCTGGCGCGTACATCATCGCCGCCTGAAGGAGCGGCTCGTCGGCAGCCAGGAGTGGCAAGAGTTCGAGGGCACGTCCACCGCCTGGAGCCTCCTCGACGGGGCCGGGAACGTCGACGACAACGTCCTGGAGTTGCCGGATGGCTCCTACCGAGCCGTGTCGCTGCGGTCGTTCGAGCCGTGGTCCGAGACCTGGTCGATCTGGTGGCTCGATGGCCGCAATCCCGGCCGGCTCGACCCACCCGTGGTCGGCCGGTTCAGGGACGGGATCGGCACGTTCATCGGCGACGACATCCTCGACGGCCAGCCGATCCTCGTCCGGTTCGCGTGGTCGGACATCACCGACCGGACCTGCCGATGGGAGCAGGCCTTCTCACCCGACGGCGGCGCGACGTGGGAGGTCAACTGGGTCATGGAGTCCACGCGCATCGGGTGACCCCACCACGAGGACCCGCGCGATTGCTAGGCCGTCTCCGCGGGTGGACGGACGATGCAGCGGAACCCCAGATGCGCCATCGATGTCTCGACCGATTGCGGCTGTCGCGCCGCCGGCCGGTAGCGCAGGCAGTAGTTCGGGGCGCACAGGTGCGATCCGCCCTTGACGACCATCCGCGGGAACTGCTCGCCCGGCTGGCCGACGTTGTACGAGCCTTCCGGCGTCGAGACCCTGGGATTGACCCGCGGGCCGGACGGGCCGCAACAGGCATGGACGGTCGCCTCAGGATGGGACGGCCGGTAGAAGTCGGTCGTCCACTCCCAGACGTTGCCGGCCATGTCGAACAGGCCGTACCCGTTCGCCGGGAACGCCTTGACCGGGGAGGTGCCTTCATAGCGGTCGGTCCGCAGGTTCTGCCACGGGAACTCGCCCTGCCAGGTGTTGGCCATCATCCGGCCCTTTGGCGCGAACTCGTCGCCCCAGGTGTAGACCGCGCCGTCGAGGCCGCCGCGCGCCGCGTACTCCCACTCGGCCTCGGTCGGCAGGACCTTGCCCGCCCAGGCTGCGAAGGCCGACGCGTCCTCATACGCCACGTGGGTCACGGGATGCCGGTCGCGTCCGGCCAGGTCGCTGCCGGGACCCTCCGGATGACGCCATTGCGCGCCCGGCACCCAGTGCCACCAATTCCGGTAGTCGTCGAGGTCGACTGGACCGCGCGTGGCGCGGAACACGAGCGAGCCGGGGACGAGGAGCTCCGGATCGGCGTCGGGGTAGTCGGTGAGTTCGAGCGCGCGCTCCGCGACGGTCACGTGCCCTGTGGCCTTCACGAACCGGCGGAACTCCGCGACGGTGACCTGGTGCTCGTCCATCCAGAAGCCGTCGACGGCGACCTCGTGGACGGGTCGTTCCTCGGGGTAGTGCCGGTCCGAGCCCATCCGGTAGACCCCGCCGGCGATCCAGGCCATGTCGGGAGCCGGGGATTCGGTGGGCGGCTGATCGGTCTTCGCCACCGCTGGATCCTGGGAGCCGTCGATCTCGCGCACCCCGTGACCGTCGCCCGGGCGAGGCACATCGGGCCTGCTCATCGGGGACGAGCGCCCATTCAACCAGATGCCCGATGGCCTGTCGAACGGAGACGCCTGCCAGTGCCATGAGCCGAGTCAGGCCGCTTGGCGACCGGCACCGGCTCGAGACGCGGACGTTCGCGGCCGGAGTCGTCCTGCTCCGCTACGAGACCGTCAGGTGACCCTCGCGCCGGACGCCTGATCCGCCACGCGCCGCCACACGGGCACGATGGTCCTGGGCCGTTCGGAGGATGCCCACGCCGCGATGCCATCGGTACTGTGGCCACATGGGACGACGAAAGGTCGTACGAGCCGCTCGCCATGCTGTCAGCCGGGGCCACCGGCCGACATTCCGTCTCTCGCTGCGCGCGAGGCGTGTCGTCGAGCTGCCATGGCTCGAATTCGATGGGGCCCGACCCGCCGAGGTCGCGGAGGCCGCCCGACGTGCCATCGCCGCCGAGCTGAAGGTCCGGGCCCACCAGGTCGAGGTCGCCCTCGACCCCGAAGAGCCGGCCGGGCTCGCCTGACCGCCGCTCGACTGGCCCCTGCCTGACCGCCGCTCGACTGGCCGCTGCCTGACCGCCGCTCCTGCCGGCTCACGCCCGGCCGGCCAACCACGAGACTGAGTCGACCAGCGTCTCGACCTCGTCCTCCGTGTTGTAGTAGTGGACGGAGGCGCGCACGACCGAGCCGAGGCCGCGGCTCTCGAGGCCCAGCCGGTGATACGCGACGTCCGACACGGACACGTTGATCCGCCGCGACCGGAGCGATGCCTCGACGTCGCCGGGCTCGCGTCCGGCGACCGTGAACGTCACGATCCCCGATCGGCGCTGGCCCGGGTCGTGGACCGCGACCCCGTCCGTCGCCGCGAGACCGGTCCGCAACCGCGCCGCGAGCGAGCCGACGCGGGCCTCGATGGCCTCGAGCCCCCAGCCGAGCGCATGATCCACCGCCACCCCGAGTCCGAGCTTCGCGGCGATGTTCGCCTCCCAGTTCTCGAACCGGCGAGCGCCGTCCTCGAGCCGGTACTCGCCGCGGCTCGTCCAGCGCGCCGAGCGATAGTCGATGAACGGCGGCTCCAGGCCGTCCGCCAGATCGCGCCGGACATACAGGAAGCCCATGCCCCGCGGCCCGCGCAGGAACTTGCGGCTCGTGGCGGCGAGCATGTCGCAACCGATGGCGTCCACATCCACGGCCAGCTGGCCGACCGACTGGCAGGCATCGAGCAGGAACGGGATGCCCATGGCGCGCGTCAGCCGCCCGACCTCGGCGGCCGGATTGACGAGACCGGAGTGGCTCGGGACATGGGTGATGGCCACCAGCCGGACGCGTTCGTCGAGCATCGTCCCGAGCGCGTCGATCGACAGCTCACCGCTCGGCGCGTCCGGGATGACCTCCACGACGGCGCCGGTCCGGCGCGACACCTGGAGCATCGCCAGGAAGTTGCTGGTGTACTCGACGCCGGAGGTCAGGATCCGGTCGCCGGGCCCGAACGGCAGGCTGTAGAACGCCATGTCCCAGGCCCGCGTGGCGTTCTCGCAGACAGCGATCTCATCGTGCCGGGCGCCGATGAGCCGGGCGATCGACGCATAGACGCCATCGATCTCGGCCCCGGCCTCGGCCTCGGCTTCGTAGCCGCCGATGGCGGCCTCGCGCTCGAGATAGGCGACCATCCGGGCGACGACGGCGTTCGGCTGGAGCGCCGCGCCGGCGTTGTTGAAGTGCACGACGTTGGCCACGCCGGGCGTCTCCGCGCGCGCCCGCGCGACGTCGATCGCGTCGACCACTCGTCCCTCCCGCACGGTCCTACTCGACCGGCCCCTCGACGTCGTCGTAGATCCGCGCCTCGGCGATCCGGCCGGTCGCGCCTCGCTCGTACACCGCGACACCGGCCTGATGCGGCAGGTCGACACCGCCCCACCGGACGGCGTTGAACTCGAGCGCCGTCCGAACCCCGTCCTCGGTGACCGTGCAATGCTCCAGGATGATCCCCCCGCCGGCGCTGAAGAAGCGGGCGAAGAACGGGGCGAGCGCCGCGGTCCCGCACACGCGATACGCGGCTCCGGCCGGCTCGCGGAAGCAGCCGCCGGGTTCGAAGGTCCGGACGATCGCCGCGGCGTCACCCGCCGCGAGCGCGCGCTGGTAGTCGCCGACGACATCGGACTCGCGGACGGCCGGGTCCATCGCGAGCAACGGTGGCCGCACCACGTGATGTCCGAGCAGCGGCCACTGGCTGTGGTAGATGCGGAGCCACACGCTCCTCGTCGTGGCGCCGGGTTCGACGACGACGGCGACCGGGAGGGCGAAGGCGCGACCGCCGTCCACGAGCTCGAGCTCGAACTCACCGATCACGCGCGTCGGGCCCGCCGTCGAGGCGATCAGTCGACCCTCGCCGCGGCGCTCGGTCATCCACGCGCTGCTCGAACGGCAGTAGTCCTCGAGGGCGGCTCGCCCTTCGACGCGACCGACACGCTGGTCGTCGATCCGCACGCCGTCGGGGAACGCCTCGAGCAGTCCGACGGGATCGCCGGCCAGCAGGACGTCGCGAGCCGCGTCGAGCGAGGCATGGAGCCCGGCGACCGTGCTGAGCTGGGCCGACTGATGGAGCGCCTGTCCGTATTCGGTGTGCCAGGCCATGGCCTCTCCCCATCTGGATGGTCCGTCCATCATGGCCGATGGCCCGCCGGGATGCACCCGCCGGTGACTGCAGCGGCATCGCAACGCGGGGCCGACGAGATCCTCGATGACGGGCAGCGGCGGTCCCGCGCGCCAGGATAAGGCGCCGCGGTGGCAGGCTGACGCCACGGCGTCGCGCTACCCTGCCCCGGTGAGCATGCGACGCGTCGCGATCGTCACCGGCGGGGCGACCGGGATCGGCCGGGCCATCGCCGAGGGACTCGCCGCGGACGACTACGCCGTGGTGGTCGGCTACTTCGACAACGTCGCGGGCGCCGCCGAGACGGTCCGCGCGATCGAGGGGGCCGGTGGTGACGTCCGCTCGATCCGGGCCGACGCTGCGGATCCGGGAAGCGCCGTTGCGCTCGTGGACGCAGCCATCACGTCGTTCGGCCGGGTCGACGTCCTGTGCGGCCACGCCGGGATCACGCTGTTCCGCCGCTTCCTCGACATGGATCCGGAGGCGTTCGACCGGATCGTCGCCACGAACCTGCGGGGCACGTACTTCGCGGCGCAGGCCGCGGCTCGGCGGATGGTCGACCAAGGGGAAGGCGGTCGGATCGTCCTCACCTCGTCGGTCACCGCGCGTCGGGCGATCGATGGCACGTCGGCCTACGCGATGACGAAGGCCGGCGTCGAGACGCTCGCCCGGACCCTCGCGATCGAGCTCGCCGGCGCCGGGATCACAGTCAATGCCGTCGCCCCCGGATCGATCGTCAACGACCGCAACCTGGCGGACGATCCGCGCTATGCCGAGCGATGGGGCGCGATCAACCCGGTCGGGCGCGTCGGGGTCGGCGCCGACGTCCTCGCGGCGATCCGCTTCCTCGTCGGCCCGGGGGCCGCGTTCATCACCGGTCAGACGATCGTCGTCGACGGCGGCTGGACGACGGCGGGCCGAACCCCGGACGACGTGCGCCGCCTCGCCGGCGCAATCGACGGGGCCGGCGGCGTCGGGCCGAAGTCGTCGGTCGAACCAGAGCGGTGAACGGGAGCGCGCCGGGCCCGGGCCGAGGCTCTGCCACGACACGGCGCGCTAGTTCTCGACGACGATCACCTCGAGACGGCGCGGGCCGTGGACGCCCTCGACGCGCTGCAGCTCGATGTCGCTGGTCGCGGACGGCCCGCTGATCCACGTCTGCGGGCGGGTGGGCGCGAGGCGAGAGATGGCCTCCGGGACCGAGCCGACGACCTGGTCGGCGCGGACCACGCAGACGTGCAGGTCGGGCAGCAGGCTGAGCGCACGACGGCCCTGGTCCGGCCCGGCGTCGAGGACGATCGTCCCCGTCTCGGCGATGGCCACGGCGCAACCCGTCACGACACCGTCCAGCCGATCGAGGTCCGCGTGCGACAAGGGTGAGTCGTCAGTGACCGATTCCACGTTCGATCGCGCGAGCCAGGCGTCGGGGATCCCGGCCGGGACCGCGATGCGCGTCGCCCCATGGCTGGACATCACGGCCGCGATCGTCGATGCCAGGTCGGCGGCGGCCACCCGGTGCACGGTCGCGCGGTAGTCGCTGACGCGCTCGACGAACAGGACGATGAGCTCCGTCCCGGACTGGAGGGCGCGCTCGTAGTCGCGCGGGACGGCCTGCCTCGCCGGCCGGTCGCCGAGGGCGTCGCGGATGCGTCGGAGCACGACCTCCCGAGCGTCGCCCGCGTCGCCGGCGTCGTGGGTCGTCAAGGCGGTCATCGCTCCCGGCCCCGACCGCCGTCCGTGCGCCGCCACCAGGCCCGGAATGACTCGCGCGCGGGCGCCTTCAGGTCGCGTGCCCCGAACCACGCCCCGATCGGGCCGGGACCGGGCATCCGGCGCAGCCGGCCGCGCCGCCCGAACAGCCGTCCGGCCAGACCGGCGGCCCGCTCGACCAGCCCGAGCCGACCCGGCGAACGGAAGGTCCAGGCCGCCGTCCGCATCGCGATCGCCTCCGGGGTCGGGACGCGGTGTGTCGCCTCGGACTGGCGGGCGACCTGCCCGCGCAGGTGGACGAGCACCTCCGGGATGTCGATCCGGACCGGGCAGACCTCGAAGCACGCGCCGCACAGCGATGACGCGAACGGCAGCGACGCGGTCTGCTTGTCGACCGGGCCCCTGGCGATGCCGCGCAGTTGCGGCGTCAGGATCGCGCCGATCGGTCCCGGGTAGACCGATCCGTACGCCTGGCCACCGGTCCGTTCGTACACCGGGCAGACGTTGAGACAGGCCGAGCAGCGGATGCAGCGGAGCGCCTGGCGGCCGGTCGTGTCGGACAGCACGTCCGTGCGGCCGTTGTCGAGCAGCACGAGATGGAAGGCCTGCGGGCCGTCACCCGCGGTGACACCGGTCCACATCGAGGTGTACGGGTTCATCCGCTCCGCGGTGGACGAGCGCGGCAACAGCTGGAGGAAGACCTCGAGGTCGCGCCAGGTCGGGACGAGCTTCTCGATGCCCATGACCGTGACGAGCACGTCGGGGAGGGTCAGGCACATCCGCCCGTTGCCCTCCGATTCGACCACGACCACCGTGCCGGTCTCGGCCACCGCGAAGTTCGCCCCGGAAACCGCGACCCGCGCCCGCAGGAACTTCTCGCGCAGATGGAGGCGGGCCGCCTCGGCCAGCTCGGCTGGCGCGTCGGTCAGGTCGGCCGGGGCCGGCCGCCCCACCCGCCCCATCTCGTCGATGAAGATGTCGCGGATCTCGGTCCGGTTGCGATGGATCGCCGGAACCAGGATGTGCGAGGGCAGGTCGTGGCCGAGCTGGACGATCATCTCGGCCAGGTCGGTCTCCCAGACGTCGATGCCGTCGAGGCGGAGCGCCTCGTTGAGCTCGATCTCCTGCGTCGCCATCGATTTGACCTTGACGACCTCGGTCGCATCGGCGGCCCGGGCGATCGAGGCCACGATCGCGTTCGCCTCGGCCGCGTCGCGCGCCCAGTGGACCGTCCCGCCGGCCGCGGTCACGGCACGCTCGAGCTGCTCGAGGAGCGCCGGCAGGTCGCGCAGGACCTCGTCCTTGATCGCCGCGCCGGCCAGTCGCAGGGCCTCCCAATCGGTGCGCTCGGCGACCGCGGCGGCCCGTTTCGTGCGGATGGTCGCCGTCGCGCGCCCCAGATTCGCGCGAAGCTGGTCGTTGGCCAGCGCGGCCCTGGCCGCCTCCGGGAAGGGCGGTGTGCCGCGGTACGACGGCTCCGGCCGGTCGCGCCGCGTGGCGGCGGGTGTCGCGGCCGTCCCGTCCGACCCGCTCATGCGCCGTCGCCCGTGGACGCCAGGATCTCCGCGAGGTGCATCACCCGGACCGGGGATCGCCGCCGCGAGAGCAGGCCGCCGATGTGCATCAGGCAGGACGTGTCACCGGCCGTCAGGACCTCGGCGCCGGAGCCGAGCACGTCGTCGACCTTGTCGTTGCCCATCGCGACGGAGGTGTCGGCGTTCTTGACTGCGAACGTCCCGCCGAACCCACAGCACGCGTCGGATCTCGGCAGGTCGACGAGGGTCAGGCCGTCGACCTCCGCCAGCAGTCGCCGCGGTCGGTCCCCCACCCCGAGCAGCCGCGTCGAGTGGCAGGTCGGATGGAGCGCGACCGCGTGCGGAAAGCGGGCACCGACATCGGTCACGCCGAGCACGTCGACGAGGAACTCGCTGAGCTCGAGGACTCGCGGGGCGACGGTGGCGACGCGCTCCGGCAGACCGCTGTCGGAGGCAACGGCATCGGGCAGCCGGGCGACGACCGGATGATGGACGCGGACCATCGCGGCGCACGAGCCGGACGGCGTGACCACGACGTCATAGCCGGCGAACGCGTCGACGAACCGTTCGACGAGCGGGATGCACGCCTCCTGGTAGCCAGTGTTGAAGTGCATCTGGCCGCAGCACGTCTGCCCGGGCGGGAACTCGACGTCGTGGCCGAGCCGGCGCAGCAGCCGGACGACTGCCTGGCCGACCTCGGGGAAGAGGAGGTCGTTGTAGCAGGTGATGAACAGGGCGATCCGCATGGGATTCAGGCCACGCCCCACGCGGGCGATGTCCGCGGCTCGAACCGCCGGATGTCCTGCGTCGCCCGGACGAGCGCACGCAGCGTTTCGAGGTCGCCCGCCAGCAGGCCTCGGGCACGAGCCTGGACGAGCACGTTCCCCAGGGCGGTCGCCTCGACCGGACCGGCGAGGACCGGCACCTCGCAGGCATCCGCGGTCAGCTGGCAGAGGAGCGAGTTCCGCGCCCCGCCCCCGACGAGGTGGACGACGCCGACGGATCGCCCGGACAGGCGGGCCGCGTCCCGCACGGCTCGGCCGAAGGCGGCGGCCAGGCTGTCGAGGATGCAGCGGACGAGCTCCGGCCTGCTGGCCGGGAGGGGCAGATCGAGCCGGCGACAGGCTGCCGCGATCCGCGACGGCATGTCGTCCGGTGGCAGGAACGACGGATCGTCCGGGTCGATCAGCGGCCCGCCCGCGGGGAGCTCGCCGGCGGCGATGAGCAGCGACGGCAGGTGCTCGGGACTGCCCTCCAGCTCCCAGGTTCGCAGCGATTCCTGGAGCAGCCAGAGACCCATGACATTGCGCAGGTAGCGGATCCGGTCATCGACGCCGCCCTCGTTGGTGAAGTTCCCCAGGCGGCTGTCCTCGCTCAGGACGGGCGCGTCGAGCTCGACGCCGACGAGGCCCCAGGTGCCGCAGGCGATGTACGCGAAGTCCCCGCCCACGGCCGGCACGCCGACGACCGCGGACGCCGTGTCGTGCGAGCCGACGAGCGTCAGGAGCGTCACCGGGCGATGCCCCGGTCTCGGCACGCACGTCGTCGCGCAACGGGCCGATGACGTCGCCCGGCGCTCCGAGGGCCGCGAAGATCGTGCCGGGCAACTCGAGCGAGCCGATGAGGTCGGTGTCCCAGCGCCGACGATGGACGTCGAGCAGCGCGGTCGTCGATGCGTTCGTGACCTCCGTGACGCGGACGCCCGACAGCCAGAAGCCGATGAGATCGGGGATGAGCAGCATCGTGCCTGCCGCGGCGAGCGCCGGCGTGCCTCGGGCGGCCGCGAGCTGGTAGATCGTGTTGAACGGGAGGAACTGGAGCCCGGTCCGGGCATAGAGTTCGGCCGGCGGGATGACGGCGTGGACGGCCTGGACCGCGGCCGCCGCCCGCCCATCGCGGTAGTGGTAGGGATCGCCGAGCAGGCGCCCGGCGTCGTCGACGAGGCCGTGGTCCACGCCCCACGAGTCGACCCCGACGCTGACCAGCCCGTCGCTCGCCCGCGCCGCCTCGCGCAGGCCGCCGAGCACCTCGCGGTAGAGCCGCAGGATGTCCCAGTGGAGGCCGTCCGGGAGCCGCACCGGCTCGTTCGGGAAGCGATGGACCTCGGTCAGCTCGAGCTCGTTCGGCGCGACCCTACCGACCATCACCCGGCCGCTCGACGCGCCGAGATCGACGGCCGCGACGAGCCGGCCGGTCACCGGAGGAAGGCCGCCGCGACACCCGCGTCGACCGGGACGTGCAGCCCCGTCGTCTGGCTCAGGTCGCCGCCGGTCAATGCGAAGACCGCTGCCGCGACATGCTCGGGCAGGACCTCTCGCTTGAGCAGGGTCCGTTGCGCGTAGAACTCGCCCAGCTTGTCCTCCGGCACGCCATACGTGCGCGCGCGGTCGGCGCCCCAGCCCTTGGCGAAGATCCCCGACCCGCGCACGACCCCGTCGGGATTGACGCCGTTGACCCGGATCCCGTACTGGCCGAGCTCGGCGGCGAGCAACCGCACCTGGTGTGCCTGGTCCGCCTTGGACGCGCCGTAGGCGACGTTGTTCGGCCCGGCGAAGAACGCGTTCTTGCTGACGATGTAGACGAGGTCGCCGCCCATCGCCTGGTCGATCATGACCCGGGCAGCTTCGCGTGACACCAGGAACGACCCACGGGCCATGACATCGTGTTGGAGGTCCCAGTCGCGAACCGTCGTCTCGAGGAGCGGCTTCGAGATGGACAGCCCGGCGTTGTTGACGACGAGGTCGACGCCGCCGAAGGCGACGATGGCCCGTCGGAACGCCTCGGCGACCTGCTCCTCGTCGGTCACGTCGGCCGTCACGCTGATGGCCGTGTCGGTCCCGCCCAGCTCGCGCGCGACCGCCTCGGCACTCGCGGCGTCGATGTCGGCCACCACGACGCACGCGCCCTCGGCAGCCAGCCGGATGGCGATGGCGCGTCCGATCCCGGACCCGGCACCGGTCACCAGGGCGATCCTCGAGGCGAGCGGCCGGGGCCTCGGCATCCGCGCGAGCTTGGCCTCCTCGAGCGCCCAGTACTCGATCCGGAACTTCTCCGATTCGGGGATCGGGCTGTAGCTCGACAGCGCCTCCGCGCCGCGCATGACGTTGATGGCATTGACGTAGAACTCGCCGGCCACCCGGGCGGTCTGCTTGTCGGCCCCGAAGCTGAACATGCCGATGCCCGGCACGAGCACGATCGCCGGATCCGCCCCGCGCATCGGCGGACTGTCCGGTGCCGCGTGCCGCTCGTAGTACGCGCGGTAGTCGTGGCGGTAGGCCTCGTGCAGCTCGCGCAGCCGGGCGACCACATCGCCGAACTCCGCCGTCGGCGACAGGTCGAGGACCATCGGACGGACCTTGGTCCGCAGGAAATGGTCCGGACAGGACGTCCCGAGCGCGGCGAGCCGCGGATGCTCCGAACGCGCCAGGAAGTCGAGGACGGCGTCGCTGTCGGTGTAGTGGCCGACCTGCGGACGGTCGGTCGAGGCGAGGCCACGGATGAACGGCAGCAGCGTGGCCGCCCGCTCGTGTCGCGTGCCCTCGGCCAATGGCTCGAATGCGGCGACCCGCTCGCCGAACGGCTCGGGCCGGCCGTGCTCGGCGATGTACCGCTCGGCGGTCCGGATGATCTCGAGCGATCGCGTCTCGCACGCCTCGGAGGTGTCGCCCCAGGCCGTGATCCCATGGCCGCCGAGGATGGCCCCGATCGCGGCCGGGTGCGTGCGCCGGATGTCGGCCATGTCGAGGCCCAGCTGGAACCCCGGACGGCGCCAGTCCACCCAGGCGACCCGATCGCCGAAGCAGCGCTCGGTCTGAGTCCGGCCGTCGACGGCCGTGGCAAGGGCGATCCCCGAATCGGGGTGGAGATGATCGACATGCGCGGCGTCGACGAGGCCGTGCATCGCCGTGTCGATCGAGGGCGCGGCGCCGCCGCGCCCGTGGAGGCAGTAGTCGAACGCGGCGACCATCTCGTCCTCGCGCTCGACCCCCGGGTACACATCGACGAGCGAGCGCAGGCGGTCGAGCCGCAGGACCGCGAGCCCGGCCTCGGTGAGCGTGCCCAGGTCCCCGCCCGACCCCTTGACCCACAGCAGCTCGACGGGGGTGCCGGTCGCCGGGTCGATCCCGGTCCCTTTCGCCGACGTGTTGCCGCCGGCGTAATTGGTGTTCCGCGGGTCGGCGCCGAGTCGGTTCGAGCGCTCGATGAGCGAGACGACTGGAGCGGTCGTGTCGGGCCTGACGGCCTCGGATCTCATGCGCCCCATCCTGCCTGCTGCCCGCCGACCCGTTCGGCCTCGATGGTGGCCGCGTACCCCGAGCGAGCGTAGGCACCCACCGGATCGGGATCGAGACCAAGCCCGACGCGGACCTCGCCGAGCAGCGGGCGGACGTCGGTGTCGTAGGCATCCATGAGCACGGCGTTGGCCCCCAGCACGTCGCCGCACGCCTGCGCCGCGGCGAGCGCCTCGGCATCGACCAGCAGCGCCTTGGCCGTCGCCTCCTGGACGTTCATCACCGACCGGATCTGGGCGGGGATCTTCGGTTCGATGTTGTGGCACTGGTCGAGCATGAAGGCGACCCCGGAGTCGGCTTCGAGGGCGCCCGCCTGCACGACCTCGTGCATGATCCGGAACAGCTGGAACGGATCGGCCGATCCGACCATCAGGTCGTCGTCGGCATAGAACCGCGAGTTGAAGTCGAACCCGCCGAGGCGATCGGCGCGGAGCAGCGACGCGACGATGAACTCGATGTTGGTCCCGGGCGCGTGGTGGCCGGTGTCGACCACGACCTTCGCCTTGGGCCCGGCCGCGACGCATTGGAGATACGCGGTCCCCCAGTCGGGCACGTCCATGGTGTAGAACGACGGCTCGAAGAGCTTGTACTCGAGGACCATCCGCTGGTCCGGGCCGAGCCGGGCGTGGACCGCGGCGAGCGCCTCGGCGAGCCGGTCCTGGCGGGCGCGGATGTCGTCCTGCCCCGGGTAGTTCGTCCCGTCCGCGAACCATAGCTTGATGTCCCGCGAGCCGGTCGCATCCATGATGTCGACGCAGTCGAGCAGGTGGGCGACCGCCTTCCGGCGGACGCGGGCGTCGGGGTGACACACGCTCCCGAGCATGTAGTCGTCGTCCTGGAACGTGTTCGAGTTGATCGTGCCCAGGCGCACGCCCCGGTCGGCGGCGTGGCGGGCGAGGGCGGCGTAGTCGTCGACGCGGTCCCACGGGATGTGAAGGGCGACCGTCGGGGCGACACCGGTGTAGCGGTGGACCTCGGCGGCGTCGGCGACCTTCTCGTACGGGTCGCGTGGCACGCCCTTCTGGGCGAACACCTTGAAGCGGGTGCCCGAGTTGCCGAAGGCCCACGATGGCAACTCGATCCGCTGGGACCGCAACGCCGCGACGACGGCCTGGTTGGTGGTCACGTCTGCCTCCGTCGCCCCATCGGGCGGGTCTGTCCGATCCCGCTTGCTCGACGCGATCGTACGCGTCGGCCGCTGCTGTCGTCCGACCCGGCCGGCGACGCCACCGAGGGTCGCCGGAGGAGCAGGCGTCCAGGCCGCTGCCGGCCGGGTCGGGTGGCCGGGACGGCCGCGAGGTGGGCGCCAGACGGCCGACCGCTCGCGTTCGTTCCAACCATGGGAGGTAGACTGCCACAGGTTTCGATTGATTTCAATTGCATTCTTGACATTGCGTTCCGCTCGGGCCTAACCTGCGTCGGAAATCAATCGAAACCTCCGCTCGAGCCCACCGTTCGGACCAGAGGAGAGGCGTGACCGATCCAGCCAGCGCCTCTCCGGGTGACGTGTTCGCCCGAGAGCGCCAGGAGCACATCGCCCGGATCGTCGAGGAGCACGGGCGTGCCCGGGTCACCGACCTGGCGGGCCGCTTCCACGTCTCGGCGGTCACGATCCGCAAGGACCTCGTCGTGCTCGAAGGCGAGCGCCGTCTGGTCCGGACCCACGGCGGAGCGATCGCCGTCGATCGAAGCCATTCGGAACTGTCGTTCGACATCCGCGAGCGGCTCCAGGCGGACGAGAAGCTGTGGATCGGGGCGGCGGGCGCCACGCTGGTCCATGACGGCGAGAGCATCGTCATGGACGCGAGCACGACCGCCCTGTCGGTCGCCCGGCACCTCAAGGCGCGCGGCGGGTGGAGCCAGCTGACGGTCATCACCAACGGCCTGCGCATCGCCTCGGAGCTGGCCGGGCACCCCGGGATCGTCGTGCTGATGCTCGGTGGCCGGGTGCGCTGGGAGGCGCTGTCGGTGGTCGGCCAGCTCGGTGACGGCCTGTTCAGCCGGATCAACGTCCAGAAGGCGTTCCTCGGGGCGGCCGGCTTCACGGTCGAATCGGGCCTCGCCGATGCGACCGACGAGGAGGCGCAGATCAAGCGCTCCATGGTCGCCGCGGCGCGCGAGGTCATCGCCATCGTCGATCACACGAAATGGGAGCGGGCGGCGTTCGCCACGTTCTGCCCGACCGACAAGATCAGCAGCGTCCTGACCGACGAGCGTGCGCCGGCGACGATGGTCCGCGATCTCAGGGGCCGTGGCGTCCAGGTCCGGCTCGTCGCCGCCGACACCGACCTCGCGGCGGGCGCCGGCGGCGGACGCGGTGCCGCGAGGGCGACCGGATGACCGGGTCCGGGCCCGCGCCATCGATCGATCCGGCGGTGGCGACCGCGGGCGGCGACGCCCCGACGCCGCCGCGCGCCGAGCTGCGCGGGATCTCGAAGCGATTCGCAGCGACGCAGGCGCTCGACGACGTGTCGCTCGAGCTGCTGCCCGGCGAGGTCCACGCCCTGGTCGGGGAGAACGGGGCCGGGAAGAGCACGCTGGTCAAGATCCTGGCCGGCGTCCATCAGCCCGACCGCGGGACGATCCGGCTGGACGGTGCGCTGACCCAGATCCCGGGCCCCGCCCAGTCCCGGGCACTCGGGATCGCGGTCGTCCACCAGGAGCCACGCCTCTTCCCGGACCTCACCGTCGCCGAGAACGTGTTCATCGGCCACGCCCCGTCGGGTCGCTTCGGGACGATCGACTGGGGTGCGATGCGTCGAGCGGCGCGGGCGCTGTTCGACGAGCTCGAGGTTCGCTTCGACGTAGGTGCGCCCGTGCGCGGCCTGTCGATGGCCGACCAGCAGCTGATCGAGATCGCCAAATCGCTATCGGTCGAGGCCCGCGTGCTCATCCTCGACGAGCCGACCGCGTCGCTGTCGGCGCACGAGGTGGAGCGCCTGTTCACGATCGTCCGCCGGCTCCGCGACCGGGGCGTCGCCGTCCTGTTCGTGAGCCACCGGCTCGACGAGGTGTTCGAGCTGTGCGACCGCGCCACCGTCTTCCGCGACGGTCGCCATGTCATCACGACGCCGACCAGCGCGCTGACCACGGCGGACCTCGTGCGGCACATGGTCGGGCGCGCCGTGACGCTGTTCCCGAAGGTCGAAACGCCGATCGGGGACGTCCTCCTCGAGGTCGAGGGGCTGACCAGGGTCGGGGTCTTCCGCGACATCGCGTTCTCGGTGCGCGCCGGCGAGATCGTCGGGTTCGCCGGGCTCGTGGGGGCGGGGCGCACGGAGATCGCGAGGGTCCTGTTCGGGATCGACCATCGCGACGCGGGCGAGATCCGGCTCGGCGGCCGGCCGGTCAGTTTCGCGAGCCCATCGGCGGCGATGACGGCCGGGATCGCCTATCTGCCGGAGGATCGTCACCAGGAGGGCCTGGTGCTGGACTTCTCCATCGCCCAGAACGTGACGTTGCCGATCCTGCCGCGACTCTTCCCGCGGTTCCTCGTCCGTGCGTCCACCGAGCGGGCCGTGGCACAGGACCACACCGAACAGTTCAACGTCCGGATGACCGGCGTGGAGCAGCTCGTCGGCGCCCTCTCAGGCGGCAACCAGCAAAAGGTGGTGCTGGCCAAGTGGCTGGCGTCCGGGCCTACCATCCTGATCCTCGACGAGCCCACCCGCGGCATCGACATCGGCGCCAAGGTGGAGGTCCACCGGATCATCTCCGAGCTGGCCGCGTCCGGACTCGGGATCATCCTCATCTCGAGCGACCTGCCCGAGGTCCTCGCGATGTCCGACCGGCTCCTCGTGCTGCACGAGGGCCGCATCACCGCGGAGATCCCGCACGAGCGCGCGACCGAAGAGCGGGTCATGTTCGCCGCGACCGGCAACCTATCCGCCGACGACGAGTCGACGATCGGACGGGCGCACGGTGGTTGAGACCGGTGTCGCCGTCGGCACGCCTCGGGCCCGAGGCAGCTGGCTGTCCACCATCGCTCGTCAGCGCGAGCTCAGCCTCCTCGCGATCATGTTCATCCTCGGTGGGCTGGTCTCGCTCGCGGCGCCCCAGTTCCTGACGTCCGCCAACCTGAGCAACGTGGCGATCCCTGCGTCGATCATCGCCGTGGCCGCAGTCGGCCAGGCGGTCGTGATCATCACCAGGAACGTCGACCTGTCGGTCGAGGCGATCATCGGGCTGGTGGCGTATGCCGTCGCCCGGACCCTCGAACTCCATGCGCTCGATGCCACCGGTGCGATCCTGTTCGGGATCCTGCTCGGGCTCGTCCTCGGCATGGTCAACGGCACGATCGTGACGGTCTTCAAGGTGCCGGCGATCGTCGCCACGCTCGGGACGCTGAGCATCTTCCGCGGCATCGACTACCTGGTCGCGGGCAGCCACCAGGTCCCGGTGGCGGCACTCCCCCCGGGGTTCACCGACGCCTCCGCCGCGTCGATCGTCGGGATCCCGGTCTTCGTCCTGTTCGCCGCGGCGGTGGCGGCCATCGGAACGGCCCTCATGCGCGTGACGCGGTTCGGACGCCAGATCTACGCGGTCGGCAGCAATCCGGAGGCGGCGGCCATCCTCGGCATCCGGTCCCGGCTGGTGGTCTTCGTTGCGTTCTCCCTCTGTGGCCTGCTGGCCGGCGTGGCCGGGGTGATGTGGGTCAGCGAGTACGGGACGATCAACGGGACGACCGCGACGGGCGCCGTGCTCGCGATCGTCGCAGCCGTTGTCGTGGGCGGTGTGGCGATCTTCGGCGGATCGGGAACGCTGGCCGGTGCCGCGATCGGGGCCCTCTTCCTCGGGTTCATCGCGAACGCGCTGATCCTCGTGGGCCTGTCGCAGTTCTGGCTCCAGGCCATCTACGGTGCCGTCATCCTCGTGGCCGTCAGCGCGGACGCCGTCCTGTCCCGTCGGCTCCTGCGCGTCACGGCGGAGCAGCGAACCCGATGACCGCGCCGACCGTGTCCGAGAACGGGTTGGGCAGGTGGACACGCCTGCTCGCGCGCTGGGAGATCCTGCTGGCGATCGCGCTGATCGGGCTCATCGTCCTGGGCAACTCGCTCTCGCCGTTCTTCCTGACGGCCGGCAACTTCTCCAACCTGACCGCGGCGCTGATGGAAGTCGCGATCATGGCGCTGCCGATGACCCTGATCATCATCATCGGCGAGATCGACCTGTCGGTGGAATCGATGGCTGGGCTCGCCAGCGCGATCCTCGGCTTCCTGTGGGCGGCCGGCGTCCCGATCGAGATCGGGATCCCGGTGGTCCTCGTGGCGGGTGCGTTGGGCGGCCTGCTGAACGGCTTCCTCGTGGCCCGCGGCGGCCTGCCGTCGCTCGTGGTCACCCTCGGGACGCTGGCCCTCTTCCGCGGCTTCGCGCTCATCATCCTGGGCCCGCGCGGGATCAGCGACTTCCCGCCCGGCTTCACGGAGATCGGGTTCGGCACCGTGCCGGGGACGCTGATCCCCTGGCCATTCGTCATCTTCGCTGTCCTGGCCGTGATCCTCGGGACCGTGCTCCACCGCACGTGGGTCGGGCGGCAGATCTACGCCATCGGCAAGAACACCGGCGCCGCGCGCTACTCGGGCGTCCGGGTCACCCGGATCCGGATGGGCCTGTTCGTGCTGTCGGGGCTCATCGCCGCGCTCGCCGGGATCATCCTGACGTCGCGTCTCTCGAGCGCCCGTGCCGATGCGGGGGAGGGGATGACCCTCACGGTCGTGACCGTGGTCCTGCTCGGCGGCGTCAACATCTTCGGCGGGTCGGGGACGATCCCTGGCGTCGTCCTGGCCGTCCTCGTGGTGGCGGTCATGCAGAATGCCCTTCGCCTCGCCAGCGTGTCGGTCGAGGTCCAGAGTATCGCCCTCGGGCTGCTCCTGATCCTCTCGGTCGTCACCCCAACCTTCGCTCACCAGGCCAAGTCGGCCGTCGATCGAGTCCGAGGAGGGCGGCCTCCACCCGCCGACTCGGTCCCGCATGGTGAGGCAGCCATCTCGTAGTAGACAGAGGAGGAATGGACTTGAAACACACATCCATCGGGCGGACGGTCGCCCTGGCCAGCGTCGCCGTCCTGGCGTTCGCGGCCTGCTCGAGCTCCGGCTCGAGCCCATCGGCCGCCGCATCCGGCGCGGCTGGATCGGCAGCGGCCGGTGCGGCCATGAAGATCGGCTACCTGCCGAAGGACATCGTCAACCAGTACTTCGCCGCGGCGAAGGTCGGGATCGACAAGGGTGCCAAGGAGAGCGGCTCGACCGTCATCCAGGTCGGCCCGAACGAGCCGAAGGCTGCCCTGCAGGTCCCGTTCATCAAGGACCTGACCACGCAGAAGGTCGATGCGATCATCATCTCCGCCGACGGCAAGGATGAAGTCGCTCCGGACCTCAAGGCGGCCATGGCGGCCGGGATCAAGGTCGTCGGGTTCGACTCGAGCCCGGCCGTCGGCGCCTACAACGTCTTCGTCAACCAGGTCGACTTCAGTGGCGTCGGCGTCAACCTCGCGGACTGGGCGTGCGAGCTTGCTCCCAGCTGCACCGGCGACATCGCGATCCTCTCGGCGGCCGCCACCGCGACCAACCAGAACCAGTGGATCGACCTGATGAAGAAGACCCTCACCACCGACCCCAAGTACAAGGGCCTCAAGCTCGTCGACACTGTGTACGGCGATGACAAGGCCGACGTCAGCACCACGCAGGCGCAGGGCCTGCTCACCAAGTACCCGAACCTCAAGGTCATCGTCGCTCCGACCACGGTCGGGATCCTGGCGGCCGCCCAGGTCGTCTCGAAGGCGAAGTCTCCGGTCAAGGTGACCGGACTCGGGTTCCCCAATGACATGAAGCCGTTCGTCGCCGACGGCACCTCCCCGGTCTTCGGCCTGTGGAGCGTCCCGGACCTCGGCTACCTCGCCTACCAGGTCGCCTCGAAGCTCAAGAGCGGCGAGATCACCGGCAAGGAAGGCGAGTCCTTCACCGTGAAGGGCCTCAACGGCGACAAGCCGTACACCATCGGCAAGGACAGCATCGTCGTCCTCGGCCCGGCCTTCCGGTTCGACAAGACGAACGTCAACGACTTCAACTTCTAGCGCCGTCTTCGACGAAGGCTGCACGCTCAGGCCCCGGAAGCGACGCTTCCGGGGCCTGCCGATTCGGAGGGACCGCGATGGAACGCGTGGGGTTCACGATGCGCCTCCTGCCCGGGCAGGAGGCCGAGTACCGGCGGCGGCATGCCGCGGTCTGGCCGGAGATGCTCGACGCGCTCAAGGCCGCCGGGTGCCGCGACTACTCCATCTTCATCCGCGAGGATGACCTGTTCGCCTATCTCGAGGTCGACGACTTCGCGGTCTTCCGGGCGATGATGGCCGCAGCGCCGGTCAACGACCGATGGCAGGCGGAGATGGCCGAGCTGATCGACCCGCTGACCGACCCGGCGACCGGGTTCCACCAGCGCCTCGAGGAGATCTTCCACCTCGACTGACATCCCCGCTTCCCGCCCGATGACCCATCATCGGCGGATGAATTGTCCTGGACACGTCGGGCCTGCAGGTTCGGACGTGGTCGTCGTCGGCGGTGGGATCGTGGGGTGCGCGGCGGCTGCCTTCCTCGCCGAGGCCGGCGCGCGGGTCACGCTCATCGAGCGCGAGGGGCTCGCGTCGGGCGCATCGGGCGCCAATTCGGGTGTCGTCCAGCATCCCTTCGATCCGGTCCTGGCGGCCCTCTACCGCGGGACCGTGGACCTCTACCGCGAGCTGTCGGCGGCCGGGATCGGGTTCCAGCTCGGGGACCGTCCCGTCGGCCTCCTGTACGTGTCGGCGGACGAGGGCGCAGTCCGGGCCGTCGACCTGTCCCTCGCCGAGGCCTTCCCGGATCTCGATCGCGAGGTCGTCGGCGGCCCCGGTCTGGCGCGGCTCGAGCCGGCGCTCGCACCCGGCCTGTGGGGCTGCCGGGTGGGGATCGGCTTCCCGGTCCAGCCCGGGGCCTCCACGTATGCCTATGCGACGCTGGCGGAAGGGCGAGGGGCCGTGATCCGGCAGGGCCGCACGGCCGCGCTCGACGTGCGCGGCGAGACGGTGGTCGGGGTGATCGTCGACGGCCGGCCGATGGCGGCCGACGCGGTGCTCGTGGCGGCCGGACCCTGGTCTGCCTCCTTGATCGATCCGGCCGGGATCTGGAGGCCGATCCGCGAACGATGGGGCGTCGTCGTCGAGGTGGAGCTCCCCGGCGGACCGACCCACGTCCTCGAGGAGGCCGAGATCGGAGCGGCGATCGGCACCCGGACGCAGACGTCGGGCGAGGACCTTGCCGACTTCAGCCTCGTGCCACTGGCGGGCATCGCCGCGGTCGGGTCCACGTTCCTCGCCGGCGAGCCCGACCCGGCGGCCTGGACCGAGCCGATCCTCGGCCGGGCGGCCACGTTCGTCCCCGGCGTCGCCGACGCGCCGATCCGCGGGACCCGGGCCTGCGCGCGCCCGCAGAGCGTCGACGGGCGTCCGCTCATCGGTCGCGTCCCCGGCCGCCGCGGGCTGTTCATCTGCGCCGGACACGGGTCGTGGGGTATCTCGACCGGCCCGGCCTCGGCGCGACTGGCCGTCGATCTCATCCTCGGTCGCGAACCGGCCATCCTCGGCGAGCTCGATCCGGCACGGTTCGGGGTGCCGCCCCCAAGCTGAAACCGGCATCGTGCCGGCCGACGACTCCCCTACCCACGCCCGGGCACGGCACCCCGGAACTCGTCGATGACACCCGCCAGGCGCACCACGGCCGGCTCGATCCGGTGCTCGCCGAGGGTGCCGTACCCGAAGGTCAGCCCGCCTGCCCGGACGGCTCCCGGCCGCCGGCCGACGCCCTGGAGCCAGATCCCGGCCCGGCCCGCCGCCTCGATGATCTCGCCCTCGTCCAGGTCGGGCGGTAACCAGGCGAGGAGGTGGAGGCCGGCCGACGCGCCCACCGGCCGAAGGTCCGCGAGATGCCGTCCGAGAGCCGCCAGCAGCAGGTCGCGGCGGGCGCGGTAGATCGGCCGCAGCCGGCGGAGGTGGCGGTCGAGCTCGCCGTGGGCGAGGAAATCGGCGAAGGCCAGCTGGTCGATGGCCGGCGACCCGAGGTCGGCCGTCTTCTTCGCCAGCGCCACCGCGTCGGCGAGGGCGGCGGGGACGACGATCCACCCGAGCCGGAGGCCCGGCGCCAGGATCTTGCTGGCCGAGCCCGCATAGACGACCCTCTCGGGTGAGAGGCCCTGCAGCGCGCCGATCGGCTCGCGGTCGTAACGGAACTCGGCGTCGTAGTCGTCCTCGATGACGATCCCGGCACGACGTTCCGCCCAGGCGACGAGCGCGGCGCGGCGCTCGGCTGGTAGCACGCCGCCGGTCGGGTACTGGTGGGCGGCGGTCACGACCACCGCATCGACCTCGGCCCCGTCGAGCAGCTCGACGCGCATCCCGGACCCGTCCACCGGGATCTCCACGACCCCGAGGCCGAGCGCGCGAAGGTCGTCGCCGCTCTCCTTCTGTGTCGGTTCCTCGACAGCGACGCGTCGCGCCCCTCGTTCACGAAGGACCTGGGCGACGAGCTTGAGGCCCTGCGAGAACCCGGAGCAGACCACGATCCGGTCCGGGTCGGCGGCCGTGCCGCGGACGCGGTTGAGATAGTCGGCAAGGGCGCCGCGCAGCTCCGGGACCCCACGGCCGTCGAGATAGCCGAGGCGCTGGCTCGGCGCGGTGTTGAGCGCGCGCCTGACCGAGCGGACCCACGTCTCGCGCGGGAACAGGTCGAGGTCCGGCCGTCCCGGCCGGAAGTCGAACTCGTAGGTCGTGGTCGGCAGCGGTCCTGCCCGCGCCTGCGCCGGAGCCAGGCGGGCCGTCGTCGCCACGCGGGTCGTGCCGCCCGGTCGGATCGAGAGGTACCCTTCCGCGCCGAGCTGCTCGTAGGCCTCGACCACGATCCCGCGCGAGACCGCGAGCTGCGCGGCCAGGGCGCGGGTCGATGGGAGCGCCGAGCCGGCCACCAGCCGCCCGCCGCGTACCGCCGCGCGGATCCCCTGCTCGAGCTGACGGTGGAGCGGCCGGGGATCGGCCCGGTCCAGCCGGATGAGCAGCTCGAGCGCCGAACTGGTCCTGATTCGTGCCATCGAACCGGACCTTATCAAGGGACCGGTCACCTGTCACGCTGGGAGCAGCCAGACGCCGCAACCCTTGGGAGTCACACGATGGAAGCCCTCGTCCCCGTCTTCGTCGTCGTCGTCGTCATCGCCGGCCTGCTGGCCGTCGACCTCCTGGCGATGCGCTTCGGTGCGGACTCGCGTCCGACCATCGGCGACGACCACGCCCGGACGATCGGGTGCTGAGCGCCAGCCCGATGACGGTGACCTGGTCCGAGCTCGAAGCCGCCGCCCCCGACCTCGCGTCCGAGGGCCGCCGGCTCATCTACGCGCGCGGGCACGGCGAGGCCCTCCTCGCGACCGTCCGCGGCGACGATCTGCCGCGGATCCACCCGGTCAACGTGGCGATCGTCGACGGCCGGCTGTACGTGTTCGTCATCGCCCGCTCACCCAAGCGGCAGGATCTCGACCTGGATGGCCGGTTCGCGCTGCACAGCCATCAGGATCCGGCGGCGCCGAGCGAGCTGGCCGTGCGCGGCCGGGCGCGTCGTGTCGACGAGACGGCGGAACGGGCGCGGGTCGCGGACGGCTGGGCATTCACCGTCGACGACGGCTACACGCTCTTCGAGCTCGCCATCGAGGCGGCGTTGCTTGGGCGCGCGGGCGGCCGACGAGTGGCCGCCGCGCTACTCGGCCTGGCCGGAACGAGCCGGCGCCGCTGACCGGCCGCAGGTCTAGTCTCCGCTGCCTCGCCGCGCGACCAGCTCGTCGACCCACGCCCGCAGCCGCCCGGTGTGCTGGGCGTAGTGATCGACGGCCGACTTGCGGATCCACCAGGCGGCTTCGTCGTTGGGCTCGGGGAGGGCCGCCCACGCCTGGCGCATCCGTGTCCGGCCGGCGTTGGCCTGCGCCCAGGCGACGTCCCAGGGGTGGCCCCGCATCGCTGCCAGGAAGGTCGCATTGAGCCCGTCGATGTCGACGTCGTGACCGGCATAGGTGCCGGCGGCGATCTGCTCGAACTGGACCGCGGCCTCGGCCAGCCACGTCCCGAGATGCCCGACCACGTCGCGGACCGACCAGTCGGGGTCGCGATAGTAGCCCGGCTCCAGGCGCTCGTCCGGCGTCAGGTCGCGGACGAGGTCGGCCACCTCGTACCAGCCACGTTCCTCGGCCTCGAGCTCGGGAAGGTAGGCGGGGATCACATCGTCGGCCATCCACCAACCTTACCGAGGCCGCGCCCTCGTCACAAGACGTGGCGCGCCGCCCGGGTCAGGCGGCGAGGTCGCTCGGCGACCAGTGCAGTCCGAGCACCGCGACCAGCACCGCCACGTCGACGGCGACCGCACCGATCGTGCTGAACGTCGGGAACGCGGTCGGGAAGATCAGCACGCCGGCGAGCGACGCGACCGACGCAACGACCGCGAGCAGCATCCACCACGACTCCGGCAGCCAGCCGAAGACGATGCCGGCCAGCGTGGCGAACCCGACCATCGACACCGACCACAGCACGACGCCGACGGCCTGCGCGAGCGTCGAGCCCGTCGGGCCCGACAGCAGCCACGAGTCGCCGTTCCAGGCGGGGTTCACCGCTGCCACCTTGAACAGTCCGAGCAGACCCATGCTGTGCCCGATCCCATGGGCCAGCAGCACCAGCCCGATGACGATCCTCAGCATCACACCCTCCAGCTGCGCCGCGACGCACGCCCTTGCCGATGTTCGCGGCAGCCGCCGGCGACGCCAAGGGACGTTCCGCCCAAAGCTCGGGTGCCATACGGGACCGAGGGAGGTCAGGACCGCGCCGCGATCTCGGACGGCAGCGGGAACCAGCGCAGCGTCTCGAAGTCGTCGTCGACGACGATCGGTTCGGGCGCCATGATCGGCGCCGGCGGGTGGGCCAGCAGGCTTCGCGCCTCATCGAGATAGCCCGCCAGCCGGGTTTCCGGTTCCACCCGGCGATGGGCCGGCCAGCGCATGCGACCCCCGTCGAAGTCGACGTCGAACAGGCTCAGCGGCGGCTCGGCGGCGCCGCCGGCGTGCTGCCACAGGCCGGTCGCCGGTTCGAAGCGGTAGTGCGGCAGGAGCCGCCAGCCGTCGCTGGCGACGAGCTCGACGGCCGACAGGATGAACTCGAATACGGCCTCGCTGATGAAGTAGTTGAAGTTGACCCGGACCCAGCCCGGCTTGATGCCCTCGCAGCCGCGCCCGATCTCGCGCTCGAACTCGTGCGAGCGCTCGAGGTCGATGCCGAGGAGCCGATGGCCGTATGGCCCGGCACACGAACAGCCGCCGCGCGACTGGACCCCGAACAGGTCGTTGAGCAGGGCGACGACGAAGTTGTGGTGGAGGTAGCGGCGGCTGCCGTCCGGGTCGACGTGGCGCACGACGAACGACACGATCGACAGCCGATCGAGCGCCGGGTTGCCGAGGATCTCGATCGTGGGGTGGCGCGACCATCGCTCGATGGCGCGGGCGATGAACGACGATTCGCGCTCGCGGATCGCCTCGACCCCGACCGCTTCCTTGAGCCGGAACACGAGGCCCGCCCGGATGGACTCGACGATCGCCGGCGTGCCGCCCTCCTCGCGCTGTTCGATCGAGGTCAGGTAGCGATGCTCGGACGGGTTGACGTAGGCGACCGTGCCGCCGCCGGGCACGCTCGGCACGCGGTTGCGGAAGAGCTCGCGTCGCGCGACGAGGACGCCCGGCGTCCCGGGACCACCGATGAACTTGTGGGGCGAGATGAAGATGGCGTCCATGTAGGCGAACGGATCTGTCTCGCCGGCGGCGAACGGCCCCATCTCGATCGAGACGTACGGGGCGGCGGCGGCGAAGTCCCAGAACGACAGCGCCCCGTGACGGTGGAGCAGGATGGAGATCGCCCGCACGTCGCTCAGCACCCCGGTGACGTTGGAGGCGGCCGAGAACGAGCCGATCTTGAGCGGCCGGTCGGTATGCTCGACGAGCGCCGCCTCGAGCCGGGCGAGGTCGATCCGGCCGTCATGGTCCTCCGGGATGACGACGAGGTCGGCCAGCGATTCGCGCCACGGCAGCTCGTTGCTGTGATGCTCGTACGGCCCGATGAAGACGACCGGTCGGTCGGCGACCGGGATCGCGGCACGCAGGTCGTAGCGGTCGTCGAGGTCGGCCGGCAGGCGGATCTCCAGGCAGTCGATGAGCCGGTCGATGGCGCCGGTCGATCCGGACCCCGCGAACAGGACCACGTGGTCGTCTGCGGTCGCGCCAACCGCGTCGGCGATGATCCGTCGCGCGTCCTCGCGGAAGCGGGTCGTCTGCAGGCCCGTCCCAGACGATTCGGTATGGGTGTTGCCGTACAGCGGGAGGACGGCCTCGCGGATGAAGTCCTCGATGAACGCCAGCGAGCGCCCCGAGGCGGTGTAGTCCGCGTAGGTGACCCGGCGCAGCCCGAACGGCCCGACGACGGCCTCGTCGTCACCGATCACGTTCGCGCGGATCGCCTCGATGAGCGCCGTGGTCGCGGGAGCCTCGTCCATCGCGGCTCATCGTAGTCCGCGGCCGGGAAACCGTAGACTCCCTGCGGCATGGCACGGACCGCAGAACCGGGCAGCACCATCGTCTCGGCGCGTTCGTCGACGATCCGCGACACGCTGGCCGGTATCGGCTGGCCACCGTTCGCGCTCACCGGCGTCGCGCTGCTGGCCCTCGTCTGGTTCGGGCGCGACATGACCTTCTACCACGACGAGTTCGCCTTCCTGCTGATCCGCGACCTGTCGTTCGACGGCATCTTCGCGCCGCACAACGAGCACCTCAGCGCGACGCTCGTGATCCTCTACCGAACGCTGGTCGGGACGGTCGGGACGGTGTCGTACTGGCCGTACCTGGGCGTCACGTTCGCACTCCACGTGATCGTGGCCTGGATCGTCTACGTGGTGGTCCGCCGCGAGGCGTCGCCGGTCTGGGCGCTCGGGGCGATGGCCGTGGTGCTGATGCTGGGCTCGGGCGGTGACGACATCCTGTGGGCCTTCCAGTCGGGCACGATCGGGGCGGTGGCGGCGGGCATGGCCGCGCTGGTCGTGGCACCCCGGCGACCGGCGGTGGCGGCCGTCCTGCTCACGATCGCACTCGCGACGTCGGGTGCGAGCGTGGCGTTCCTGGTCGGCACCGCGGTGCACCTGGCCATGACCCGGCCGCGCGCCCTCGTCTGGCTGTTGCTGCCGATCGGCCTGTACCTCGCCTGGTATCTCGTGTTCGCGACCTCGGCGATCTCGCCGGGGCTGCACGGTCTGGTCGAATACGTGCTCACCGGGCTCTCCGCGAGCGCCGCCGGGGCCCTCGGGTCGACGGCGCTGATCGTCGGGCAGGTCGCGCTGCTGGCCCTCGTCCTGGCCCTCGTCCTGGCCCTCTTCCTGGCCCTCGGACGCGCCTGGACGGTGCCGCCGGTGGTGCTCGCGCTGCTCGCATCCGGCGTCGCGTTCTTCGTCATCGCCGGCCTGGTCCGCGCCCAGCTCGGTGCCGAACAGGCGACCGCCCCGCGCTACGTCTACATCGTCGCGCCGTCCCTCATCGTCGCCGGGACCGTCCTCCTCGCCCGGATCCGCAAGCCGCTGGGCGACGTCGTCGGCGTGGCCGTCCTCGTCGTGGCCCTGGCCGGCAACGTGGCCCTGATGTTCGAGACCCACGACCGGCTGGCGTCCAAGATCGAATGCGAGAAGTCGATGACGCCGATCGCCAGGGGGAGTGCCGGGAACCCGTGCTGAGGCCCCGCGGCGCCGAACTCAGCTCGGCGGCGCGGTGCTCTCGCGGACGATGAGCTCGGTCGTCAGCTCGACCCGCGACTGCGCCGGACGTTCGCCGCGGGCCATCGCCAGGACGAGCTCGGACGCGGTCACGGCCATGTCGACCAGCGGCTGCCGGATCGGTCGTCAGCGGCGGCCCGACCCACTGGGCGACCGGCAGGTCGTCGAACCCGACGACGCTCAGGTCCTCCGGGATGTGGAGTCGGAGCTCGCGCGCGGCCTGGTAGACACCGAGCGCCTGGAGGTCGTTGCCGGCGAAGATGGCCGTCGGCCGATCGGGCATCCGCGCAGGAGCGCCGACCCTTCTCGATCCCCTCCTCGACATGGAAGCGACCGTGGCTGATGAGCGCCGGATCGATCGCCACGCCGGCCGCGTCCATCGCCGCCCGATACCCGTCGAGGCGGGCCCGGCTGCAGAGGATGCCCTCCGGGCCGCCGATGACCGCGATCCGGCGGTGACCGAGCCCGAGGAGGTGGCGCGTCGCGGTCAGGCCCCCGTTCCAGTTGGTCGCGCCGATCGAGGGCGTGTCGTGGAGCGGCTCGCCGGTCGGGTCGACGACCACGAGCGGGATGCCCCGCGTCCTGAGCTGGTCCGCGCATCGACTCGCTGAGGTCGGAGAAGACGGCGATCACGCCGGTCGGCCGCCGAGCCAGGACGCTCTCGATCCAGCCGCGACCGGGGGTCCGGCGACCCTGCATCTCGGACAGGACGACCGACAGGTGGTTGCGTCCGGCGACCCGCTCGACGCCTCGGACGATCTCGAGCGCCCACTCGCTGTCGAGCTCGTGGAAGATCAGCTCGAGGATCGGGCGCGGCTCGTTGCGATCGGTCGGACCGCTTGTAGCCGTGCTCGCGGATCGCCGCCTCGACCCGCCGGCGCGTCTCGGGCGCCACGTCCGACCGACCGTTGATCACCTTCGAGACGGTCGGGACCGAGACACCGGCCTGCTCCGCGATGAACGCGATGGTCGTCGGGCCGCTGCCGGCGCGCTTCCGGCGTCGATCGGTCGAGGTCATGCGCCACAGTGTAGCGACATCGAACGCTTCGAAAGTTTCGAGCCACGGCGCAGCTTCGGATCGGGGCGCCTGCAGCCGAGCAGCCCGATTGGGGTTGACGCTGGCCCGCCCGCGTGAGCATACGAGTGCTGCGACCGAAACCATTCGGTAGACGTTTCGCAACTTTCGAGACCAAGGAGGACGCCCGACTGCGAAACGCCGGACACGATGATGGCTGACGTCGATCACCTCGTCCCGCCAGACGCTCCTCCGTGGCGGGACGACGGTCGCCAGTCATCGCGGGCCGCACCCGCGGCTCGTCGATCGATCGCCGCCCCGCCAGCGCGACCCCGGCCACGTCCCGTGCAGGCGCCGTCGACCGGCTCGCCACGCGCTCGGCGCGCCAGCACCGCCGCTCATCCCAAGGCTCGCTGCACACGACCGGCGAAGAGATAGGAGGCACGGTCAATGACGTCCCGTCGAGGTGCCGCGATCCTGCTCGCGACCGCGGCCGTCGTCTTCGGCGCCTGTTCGAGCGGAGGCGCCTCGAGCGCTCCGTCGGCCGCCGCTCCATCGACCGCCCCGTCGGCCGCTCCGTCGACGGTCGCGTCCGTCGGCCGCGCCGTCGGCCGCCGCGGTCGACGATCAACTGGTATCACATCCAGAACAACGACCCGGGCAAGAGCCTGTGGCAGAAGCTGGCCGACGAGTACACGGCCGCCCATCCGAACGTCAAGGTCAACCTCACCGTCCTCGAGAACGAGGCGTTCAAGACCAAGCTCACCACCCTCCTCCAGGCGGGCACCCCGCCGGATCTGTTCCAGTCGTGGGGCGGCGGCGGGCTGCGCGAGCAGCAGAAGGCCGGTCTCGTCAAGGACATCTCCGCCGACGTGTCGTCGTGGGCGAGCGAGATCAATCCCGGCGCCATGGGCATGTACCAGGTCGACGGCAAGCAGTACGGCATCCCGTTCGACCTCGGCATGGTCGGCTTCTGGTACAACAAGGCCCAGTTCGCTCAAGGCCGGGATCACCGCCCCGCCGGCCACCTGGGACGACCTCCTGGCCGACATCGGGAAGCTCAAGACCGCGGGCGTGACCCCGGTCGCGCTGGCCGGCAAGGACACCTGGACCGGCGCGTTCTACTGGGCGTACCTCGCGGTCCGCGAATGCGGCAAGGCGGGCATGGACAAGGCCGTCACGACCGGTGACTGGTCTGACCCGTGCTTCGTCAAGGCCGGTGCGGACTTCAAGAAGCTGATCGATCTCAAGCCGTTCCAGCAGGGCTTCCTCGCCGCGCCGTGGGATGGCGCGGGCAGCGGCGCCGCCGCCATGGCCAAGGGCGATGGCGCGATGCAGCTGATGGGCCAGTGGCTGCCCGGAACGGTCGCCGCCAACTCCGCCGACAAGAAGGGCATGGGCGACAACCTCGGCTGGTTCCCGTTCCCGGCCGTGACCGGCGCCCCCGGTGACGCGACCGACGGGCTCGGCGGCGGCAACGGCTTCGCGGTCGGCAAGAACGCGCCGGCCGAGACGGTCGACTTCCTCCACTTCCTCGTCAGCAAGGACGCCGCCAACCGGTGGGGCGCCCTCAACACCGGCATCCTGCCGACCACCGTCGGGACCGAGTCGTCGGTCACCGATCCGCAGCTGACGTCGGTCCTGGACGCTCGCGCCAAGGCCAACTTCGTCCAGCTCTATCTCGACCAGGCGACCACCCCGGCGCTTGGCGGGTCCATCAACGAGGCGGTCGCCACCCTGTACGGCGGCTCGGGCACGCCCGAGTCGGTCGCCTCGGCGATCGCGACGGCCGCCAAGTCCCAGTAGTCGCGACGAACCAGCGAACGTCGAACGGGCCGGCCGCCAGCGCCGGCCCGTTCGGTATCGTCGGTGCTCACGTGACCACCATGATCGGCGCCGACTCCCCCAGGCGCGCCCGGCGCGGGCCCGGCAGGCGCATGGCGATCGCCCTGTTCCTGCTGCCCGCGCTGATCCTCTACGCGATCTTCGTCCTCTTCCCGATCGTCCAGGCGGTCCACTACAGCTTCTTCAAGTGGAACGGCCTGACACCGCTGACCGACTTCGTCGGCCTCGCCAACTACCAGCGCGCGCTGGCTGAACCGGTCTTCCAGGGGGCCGTCCAGCACAACCTCCTGATCATCGTCCTGTCGCTCATCGTCCAGATCCCATTCGCGCTCGGGCTGGCGCTGATGCTCAGCCGCCGGTTCCGGGGCCGCGCGATCCTGCGGCTCGTCTTCTTCGCCCCGTATGTCATCGCGGAGGTCATCACCGGTGTCGTCTGGAGCCTGCTCCTGCAGCCGAGCGGACTGGCCGACGGCCTGCTCCATGCGGTCGGCCTGGGCTCGCTCTACCAGCCGTGGCTGGCCGACCCGAGCACGGTCATGCTGGCGATGTTCTTCGTCATCTCGTGGAAGTACTTCGGCTTCCACATGATCCTTCTGCTGGCCGGCCTGCAGGGCATCCCGCACGAGCTCGAGGAAGCGGCCGCGATCGACGGCGCCACGCGGCGCCAGGCGATCCGCTACGTGACCCTGCCGCTGCTCGGGCCGACCCTTCGCGTGTCGGTCTTCCTGTCGATCATCGGCGCCCTGCAGCTGTTCGATCTCATCTGGGTCACCACCGGCGGCGGCCCGGTGAACGCCTCCAACACGATGGCGACGTACATGTTCGACTGGGGGTTCAAGCGCTTCCAGCTCGGGCTATGGCAGCGCGGTCGCCGTGATCCTCTTCGGGTTCGCCCTGATCCTCGCCCTGGCCTATCAGCGCTGGGTGCTCCGCCGGGACATCGAGGGCGCCATGACGACCGGGGGCGAGTAGCGATGGCGACGCCCGTCTCCACGCCGACGACGGAGACCGCGACCCGGCCGATGACAGCGGCCGCGCGACCGCCGGTCCCGACCGCCATCCGCCTGCGTCGGCTCACCTCGGCGGTCGTCCGCTACGGCTTCCTCCTGCTGGTGGCGGCGGTCATCATCGTGCCGGTCGGCTATGCGGTCCTGGGCGGCTTCAAGGACCCGGCCCAGCTCGCGAACGACCCGATCGGGCTCCCGAACCCGTGGGTCACCTCGAATTACACGGACACGCTCGAGCTCGCCGAGCTTCTGGCGGCAGCTGGTCAACAGCACGATCATCGCGGGCCTGTCGACGGTCCTGGTCGTCCTGTTCGCGGCCCTTGCCGCGTTCGTCTTCGCCCGCCGGACATTTCCCGGGCGCGAGGTCCTGTACACGCTGTTCACGCTCGGCCTGCTGTTCCCGGCGGCCGTCGCGATCCTGCCCCTGTTCATCCTCGTCCGCGACCTCGGACTGCTCGACAACCCGCTCGGGATCGCCCTGCCCGAGGCGGCGTTCGGCCTGCCGCTGACGATCGTCATCCTGCGGCCCTTCTTCCGGAGCATCCCGAACGAGCTCGAGGACGCCGCGTCGATCGACGGCTGCGGGTCATTCGCGCTTCTTCTGGCGGATCCTCCTGCCGCTCTCGCGGCCGGTCCTCGCGACGGTCGGGGTGCTGGCCATCGTCGCGTCGTGGAACCAGTTCCTGCTCCCGCTCGTGATGCTGTCCGACGAGTCGAACTGGACGCTTCCACTCGGGGTGACGAACTTCTCGACCCAGTACACGACCGACACCGCGCGGATCCTCGCCTACACGACCCTCGCCCTCGTCCCGGCGCTCGTCTTCTACCTGTTCGCGGAGCGCCAGCTGGTCGGCGGCCTGACCCAGGGATCGGTGAAGGGCTGATGGCGACCACGACCGCGCCGCTATCGCGACCCGCGCTACTCGCCGACGGAACGCGCGACCGACCTCCTCGGGCCGGATGACCCTCGCCGAGAAGGTCGCCCAGCTCGGCGCGATCTGGGCGTTCGAGGTCGTCGGCGACGACGGGCTCGACCGGGACCTGCTGGCCGCCGCGGTCGCCGCGACGGGATCGGCGAGATCACCCGGCTCGCCGGATCGACGAACCTGCGCCCGGTCGACGTCGCCCGGACGGCCAACGACGATCCAGCGCTACCTGGTCGAGGAGACCAGGCTCGGGATCCCGGCGATCGTCCACGAGGAGTGCCTCCACGGGCTGCTCGCCTGGTCCGCGCCGTGCTTCCAGCAGTCGATCGGGGCCGCCGCGAGCTTCGACCCCGACGTCGTCGCGGCCGTCGCCTCGACCATCCAGCGGCGGATGCTCGTGACCGGGGCGCGCCATGCGCTCGGGCCCGGTGCTCGACATCGGACGCGACCCACGCTGGGGCCGGATCGAGGAGACGTACGGCGAGGATCCCTACCTCGCGGCCGCGCTCGGCGTGGCCTACGTCCGCGCGCTCCAGGGCCCGGACCTGAGCGCCGGCGTCCTCGCGACCGGCAAGCACATGGTCGGCCACGGGATGGCCGAGGGCGGGATGAACATGGCGCCGGTCCACATCGGGCCGCGCGAGCTGCACGACGAGCAGCTGTTCCCGTTCGAGGTCGCCGTCCGCGAGGCCGGGCTCGCGAGCATGATGCCGGCCTACTGCGACGTGGACGGGGTCCCGTGCCACGCCTCGCACGAGCTGCTGACGACCATCCTGCGCGAGACGTGGGGCTTCGACGGCATCGTCGCCTCCGACTACACCGGGATCGCGATGCTCCAGACGACGCATCAAGCTGACCGACGATCCGGCCATCGCGGCGGCGCTCGCCGTCCGCGCCGGCGTCGACCTCGAGCTCCCGCGCTTCGACGCCTACGGTCAGCCGCTCCACGAGGCGCTCGCCGACGGCCGGATCGACGCGGCCGCGATCGACGGGCTCGTGCGCGCGCGTCCTCGAGATGAAGGTCCGGCTCGGCCTGTTCGAGCATCCGTACGTCGACGAGCCGACGGCCGAGGGCGCTCGACGACCTCGCGACCGAGGAGGCCCGGGTCGGCCTCGAGCTGGCGCGGCGATCGATCGTCCTGCTCGAGAACGACGGCGTCCTGCCGATGGCGCCCGCACCTGCGCCGGGTCGCGCTGATCGGTCCGATCGCGGCGAGCGTCCGCGACCTGCTCGGCGACTACAGCCATCTCGTGCACATGGAGACGCTGCACGAGATGCGACAGGGGGGCAACGCGTTCGGCGTCGAGGCCGATGGACACGTGATCGTGCTGCCCGACGAGCTCGTCGGCCGGACGACGATCGTCGACGCGATCCGGGCGCGGTTGACCGGGAGCGAGGTCGTCCATGCGCCCGGGACCGGTATCCGTGACGGGAGCGATGCCGACATCGCAAACGCCGTCGTCGTCGCCGGCGACGCGGATGTCGCGATCGCGGTGCTCGGCGAGCGCTCGGGATTGACCGACGATTCGACCACCGGCGAGTTCCGGGATCGCCGCGACCTCGGCCTGCTCGGCCGCCAGCAGGAGCTGCTCGAGGCCGTGGTCGCGACCGGGACGCCGGTCGTCCTGGTCGTCGTCAGCGGCAGGCCCCTGGCGCTCGACTGGGCCGCCGGCCATTGCGCCGCGATCCTCCTGGCGTGGGTGCCCGGCGATGCCGGGCCGGACGCCATCGTCGATGTGCTGGTCGGTGACGAGAACCCGGGCGGCAAGCTGCCGATCTCGATCCCGCATCACGTCGGGCAGGTCCCGCTCACCTATCGTCATCACCCGACCGGCGGTCGGTCGAGCCCGAAGATCGATTACGTCGACGGGCCGTCCGCGCCGCTATGGCCGTTCGGATTCGGCCTGTCGTACACTTGCTTCGAGCTGTCGAACCTGCGTGTCGACCGGTCCGAGGTCGCCACGGCAGGTGGCGAATGCGCCGTCAGCGTGGATGTCTCGAACACGGGCGATCGTGCCGGCGACGAGGTGGTCCAGCTGTACATCCGTGACGAGGAGGCGACCGTTGCCCGGCCGGTCCTCGAGCTGCGCGGCTTCCAACGGGTCAGCCTCGCGCCCGGAGAGCGACGGACGGTGACGTTCACCCTCGGCTCCGAGCAGTTCGCCTACACGGGGATCGACCGCCGTCGGATCGTCGAGCCGGGGCGAGTCACCCTCCATGTCGGGCGATCGTCGGTCGACCTGCCGCTGACGACGGCGATCGACCTGGTCGGACGCCTCGTCCACCTCGAGCAGCGGCAGCGCTACCTGACCACCGTGACGGTGTCGTCGCCCGTCGCCCCCGCCGTCGAGTCGGAATGAGCGATCCGCCGGTCCACGCCCTCCGCCCGGGCTGAGCGCGTCCGCCCATGTCCGCGTTCGATCTGCCGCTCGATCAGCTGCGCACCTACCGGCCCGAGCGGATCGAGCCGCCCGACTTCGACGCGTTCTGGGCGGAGACCCTCGCCGGATCGCGGGACGCCGCCGCGCCACCGACCTTCGTGCCGGTCGCCTCGGCCCTCCGGACGGTCGTCGTCTTCGACGTCACGTTCGGCGGCTTCGGCGGCCACCCGATCCGCGCCTGGCTGCTGGCCCCGGCTGGCGCCAGCGCTCCCCTGCCCACGATCGTCGAGTACGTCGGCTACGGCGGCGGCCGGTCGTTCCCCTTCGAGTGGCTGACCTGGGCGTCGGCCGGCTACGCCCACCTGGTCATGGACACGCGGGGCCAGGGCAGCACCTGGAGCCCGGGCGATACGCCGGACGTCGAGGTGACCGCCGCGACGGGTCAGTACCCTGGCTTCGCGACCCGCGGCATCGACGACCCTCGGACGTACTACTACCGCCGGCTGATCGCGGATGGCGTCCTTGCGACCGAAGCCGCCGCCCGTCACCCGCTCGTCGACCCCGACCGCATCGTGGTCACCGGCAAGAGCCAGGGAGGCGGTGTCGCGCTCGCCGTGGCGGGCCTCGGCTCGAGCATCAGGGCAGCGGCCATCGACGTCCCGTTCCTGTGCCATTGGCGACGCGCCGTGGAGATCACGGACGCGCACCCGTATCGCGAGATCCGACACTATCTGTCGACTCGACGCGAGCGAGAGGCGCAGGTGTTCAACACGCTCGCCTACTTCGACGGCCTGCAGTTCGCCGCCCGGGCGACCGCCCCGGCGCTGTTCTCGGTCGGACTGATGGACGAGATCTGCCCGCCGTCGACGGTCTTCGCCGCCCACAACCACTACGCCGGCCCGGCCGAGATCCGGGTCTGGCCGTTCAACGGCCACGAGGCGGGCGAGCTGCATCAGCAGGCCGAGCGGTTCGCATTCCTGGAGCGCCTCGGCCTCGCGCCCTGATGGCGATCGCGATTGACGATACTTCACGTCGACGCGTACCATCCTCGCGTGCATGAAACATCGACCGCCGAACCGGTCCCGTCGTCGACGCCCTCGCGGTCCCCGGATGACCCGCTGACCGCGGCCGCGTTCGACCTGATGCGCGTCGTCCATTCGATGCCGCGCCAGATGCCACCGCCACCGTCACCCGACCGGGACCTGACGCTCGGCCAGATCCGGCTCCTGTACCTCCTGCGCAGGAAGGGCCCGCAGCCGATGGGCCGGATCGCCGAGGTCCTCCACCTGAGCTCGACCGCGGCCAGCGGGTTCGTCACGCGGGTCGAGCGCCATGGGTTCGTCGAGCGGCAGCACCGCTCCGACGACCGGCGGATCGTCGAGTGCGTCCTGACCGAGGCCGGATCGCAGTTCCTCGACGAGCTGACCGGCGTCCGCATCGACGCCATCCGGACCGCCCTCGCCGCGCTCACCCCCCGGGAGTTGTCCGGGTTCCGCGTCCTGCTCGCCCGGATCGGTGCGCGCCAGGAAGACCCGGCATGATCGCGCTGCTGCGAACCTACCTTCGCCCGTACGCCCGGGCCCTGGCGCTGGTCGTCGGCCTCCTCGTCGTCCAGGCCCTCGCCACGCTGTATCTGCCCGAGCTGAACGGCGCGATCATCAACAACGGCGTTGCCAAGGGCGACACCGGGTACATCCTCCAGACCGGCGCGGTCATGCTGGGGATCTCGGCCGTCGTCGTCGTGGCCTCGATCATCGCCGTCTACTGGGGCTCGAAGACCGGCATGGCGTTCGGGCGCGACGTGCGCGGGGCGATCTTCCGCAAGGTCGAGAGCTTCTCGCAGGCCGAGCTCAACCACTTCGGCACGCCGTCGCTCATCACCCGCAACACGAACGACGTCCAGCAGGTCCAGATGACCGTGCTGATCGGGCTCAACATGATGATCATCGCGCCGATCCTGGCCGTCGGCGGGATCATCATGGCCCTTCGCCAGGACGTCCCGCTGGCGGGCATCCTGGTCGTGATCCTGCCGTTGATGGCCGTCATCGTCGGCTCCCTGATGTACCGCGCGCTGCCGATGTTCCAGGCGGTCCAGCGCAAGGTCGACCGGATCAACCAGGTCACCCGGGAGGCGCTCAGCGGCGTCCGGGTGATCCGCGCGTTCGTGCGGACCGGGCACGAGGAAGAGCGCTTCGACGTCGCGAACCGCGACCTGACCGCGACATCGCTGCAGGTGAACCGCCTGTTCGCCGTGATGCTCCCGTTGCTTATGGCGATCTTCAACCTGTCCTCGGTGGCCATCCTGTGGTTCGGCAGCATCCGGGTCTCGAGCGGCGAGATGCCGATCGGCAACCTCATCGCGTTCCTGCAATACGTCATGCAGATCCTGTTCGCGGTGATGATGGCCGTGTTCATGTTCATCCTGGTCCCGCGGGCGGTCGTCTCGTCGGCACGGATCCAGGAGGTCCTCCGGACCGAACCGTCGATCGGCGACCCGGCGACCCCGGTCGCGCCGCCACCGGGTCCCGGCGCGCTCGAATTCGACGACGTGGAGTTCCGCTACCCGGGCGCCCAGGATCCGGTCCTGCGCGGGATCTCGTTCCGCGTCGAACCCGGCCGGACGACCGCGGTCGTCGGCAGCACCGGGAGCGGCAAGAGCACGCTGATCAATCTCATCCCGCGCTTCTACGACGTGTCCGACGGACGACTGTCGATCGACGGGACGGACGTCCGCGAGCTGGATCGTGACGACCTCTGGGCGCGCATCGGCCTCATCCCGCAGAAGGCCTTCCTGTTCTCCGGCACGATCGCGAGCAATCTCCGCTTCGGCAAGGCGGACGCGACCGATGACGAGCTGTGGGACGCCCTCCGGGTGGCCCAGGCCGAGTCGTTCGTGCGCGAGCTGGCCGACGGCCTCGACGCTCCGGTCACCCAGGGCGGCACGAACCTGTCGGGCGGTCAGCGGCAGCGCCTGGCCATCGCGCGGGCCCTCGTCAAGCGCCCGGAGATCTACGTCTTCGACGACAGCTTCTCGGCGCTCGACTTCAAGACCGATTCGATGCTCCGCGCCGCGCTCGCCCGCGAGATCGAGGACGCCACGGTGATCATCGTCGCCCAGCGTGTCGGCACGATCATGGGCGCAGACCGGATCATCGTCCTCGACGGCGGCACGATCGTCGGGAGCGGGACGCACCGCGAGCTGATGGCCACCTGCGAGACGTATCGCGAGATCGTCTACTCGCAGCTCAGCACGGAGGAAGCGGCATGATGGCGGGCGGCGCGGGCGGCGCGGCCGGCGCGCGACGCCCGCCTCCCCGCCCGATGGGCGGGCCGTTCGGGGGTGTCGGGCTCCCGGCCGAGAAGGCCCGGGATTTCCGGGGCACGTTCGGACGCCTCCTCCAGACGCTGCGTCCCGAGCTCAGCCGGATCCTCATCGTCTTCGTCTTCGCGATCGTCAGCGTCACGTTCGCGGTCGTCGGACCGAAGATCCTGGGCAACGCCACGGACATCCTGTTCGACGGCGTGGTCAGCCAGCAGATCCCACCGGGCATGACCCAGCAGCAGGCGGTCGATGCGCTGCGCGCCGCGGGCCAGACGCACCAGGCCGACATGCTCGCGAGCATGACGGTCACGCCCGGCGCCGGCGTGGACTTCACCGCGCTCCGCAATACCCTGCTCTTCGTCGCGGTGATCTACATCCTGAGCTCGCTCTTCAGCTGGGCGCAGGCCTACATCATGGCGGGCGTCTCGCAACGGACGGTCTACCGGATGCGCCGCGACGTCGACGCGAAGCTGTCCCGGCTGCCGCTGCGCTATTTCGACAGCCACCCGCGCGGCGACACGCTCAGCCGGGTCACCAACGACATCGACAACATCGCCAACTCGCTCCAGCAGACGATGACCCAGCTGATCACCGCGCTGTGCACGATCATCGGCGTCCTGGCGATCATGATCTGGATCAGCCCGCTGCTGGCCGTCATCTCGCTGCTCACGGTCCCCTTGTCGATCGTCGTCACGATCTTCGTGGCCAAGCGCTCGCAGGTCCAGTTCGCCTCCCAGTGGGCGCAGACCGGCAAGCTCAACGGCCACGTCGAGGAGATGCACACCGGGCACAGCATCGTCAAGGCGTTCGGCCGGCAGCACGAGGCGATCGATCGCTTCGACGAGGAGAACGAGACGCTCTTCCAGGCCAGCTATCGAGCGCAATTCCTGTCGGGCACGATCCAGCCGGTGATGCAGTTCATCGCCAACATCAACTACGTCCTGATCTGCGTCATCGGCGGCATCCAGGTGGCGAACGGCCAGATGAGCCTCGGCGACGTGCAGGCGTTCGTCCAGTACTCGCGCCAGTTCACGATGCCGATCACGCAGGCCGCCAGCATCGCCAACGTCATCCAGTCCGCGATCGCATCGGCGGAGCGGGTCTTCGAGCTCCTGGACGAGGCCGAAGAACAGCCGGATGCCGCGTTCGCCGGGGTCCGCCGGACGGTCGCCGGGAGCGTCGAGCTGGAGCACGTCTCGTTCCGCTACCTGCCCGACGTCCCGCTCATCGAGGATCTCAACCTCAGCGTCCAGCCCGGCGAGACGGTGGCCATCGTCGGGCCCACCGGGGCCGGCAAGACCACGCTCGTCAACCTCCTGATGCGGTTCTACGAGATCGACGAGGGCCGCATCAGCGTCGACGGCATCGAGAGCCGCGAGATGTCGCGCGACGAGCTGCGCTCGACCTTCGGGATGGTCCTCCAGGACACCTGGCTGTTCCACGGCACGATCCGCGAGAACATCGCCTACGGGCGTGACGACGCGACCGACGAGGAGATCGAAGCCGCCGCGCGCGCCGCCCACGTGGAGCATTTCGTGCGCACGCTGCCCGACGGCTACGACACGATCCTCGACGACGACGCCACGAGCGTGTCGCAGGGCGAGAAGCAGCTCCTGACCATCGCCCGGGCGTTCCTTGCCGATCGGCGGATCCTGATCCTCGACGAGGCGACGAGCTCGGTCGACACACGCACCGAGATCCTCATCCAGAAGGCGATGGCCAAGCTGATGATGGGTCGGACGAGCTTCGTCATCGCCCACCGGCTGTCGACGATCCGCGACGCCCACATGATCCTGGTCATGAACGAGGGACGCATCGTCGAGCAGGGCACCCACGAGGCGCTCCTCGCGAGGCGCGGCTTCTACTTCGACCTCTACGACAGCCAGTTCGCGGAGCCGCTGCTCGAAGCCAGCTGAAGGGTGGGCTCCCGACGCTCAGCGATCGGGGTCGAGCACCCGTCGCAACGTCGCCCGGCCGCGCGAGATCCAGCTCGCGACGGTCCCCTCGGGCACGGCCAGCATCCCGGCGATCTCGGCCTGCGTGTAGCCGTCGACGACATTGAGGAGCAGCGCCGAGCGGGTCCTCGCGTCGAGCGCGCCAAGTGCCGCCCACAGGTCGGGATCGGACGAGCCGCCCCACGGTCGGGGCTCCACGCGGCCGATGGCCGCGAGCCAGCGTCGCCGACCGCGCAGGTGGTTGAACGCGAGCCGGAGCGCGATCGTGTACAGCCAGGCGCGGACATCGTGGCCATCGAACCGGTCCCATGAGCGGAATGCCTTGAGATAGGCGTCCTGGGCGACGTCCTCGGCATCACGCTCGTCCCCCAGGACGAGCACGAGTCGCCGGACGAGGTTCGCGTAGTGCGGCCGGACGGCTGCCTCGAAGGCATCGGGGTCGTCCTTCGAGGCAGCGGCGCGGTCCCCCCGCGGCGCCGCCGTCACGTCGACGGAGGTCACGGCATCGGCTTCCCGAAGCAGTCCCCGACCCCGGTCGCGCCGTCGCGCTGGTCGACGACCATGATCACCTGTCCGTCCGGCAGGAGCGACCCGGGGATGACATACCCGTGCTGCGGCGGCGTCGCGACGTGGACGCTCGAGCTCGAGCCCTTGCCGCCGTCAGGGGTCAGCAGGCTGCCGGTCTCGACCTGCCAGTCGACGTTGGTGAACCCGTGCCCGGCGAGGAAGGCCGCCGCCTCGGGCGGGCTCATGCATTCCATCGAGGCGCCGGCGAGTGGCTGGCCGGGGTTCTGGATCCCAGGGTACCCCTCCGCCAGCCGGCCGATGACGAGCGCACCGGCAGCGGTCGTCGCCACGAGCGCGAGGACGAGCGCGGGTGCCATCGCCATCGAGACCGCGAAGCGGCCACGGCGCCGCCGGCTCGGCAGGCTGGGCGGCTCGCCTGACGCGGGTGCGCGCGCCTCGAGGGCGGCGAGTCGGGTCGACAGCTCCAGGTCGTCGTTCATCGGGTCACCTTCGGTCATCCCGGCCGGCCATGCTGCCTGCCGTTCGACCTGTACAACACCGCGGCTCGACCGATCCATGCATCGGCGCCGGCGTCGAGGGTGAATTGTAACGCCAGACGGCCATGGCCCGACTTCGCGATGTGGCACGATCGACACGATCAGGAGGGATCGATGGCCATCAGCGAACGAGCCGGGCTGCCGGCCGACCCGGCGCAACTCGTCGACCTCGACCGGCTCATCGGGGCGTACCACGACATCCGGCCGGACCCTGCGGACCCTGCCCAGCGCGTCGCCTTCGGGACGTCCGGTCATCGCGGCTCGTCGTTGAACGGCGCGTTCAACGAGGCGCACATCGCGGCCACGACCGAGGCGATCTGCCGCTACCGCGAGGCGCAGGGGACGGACGGTCCGCTGTTCATCGGTCGCGACACCCACGCCCTGTCACTGCCGGCGTTCGAGACCGCGCTCGGCGTGCTCGCGGCGCACGGCGTCGACATCCGGGTCGACGCCGCCGACGGCTACACGCCGACACCGGCCGTCTCGCACGCGATCCTCGTCCACAACCGGGGCCGGCGCGACCGGCTCGCCGACGGCATCGTCGTCACGCCGTCGCACAACCCACCGGAGGACGGCGGGTTCAAGTACAACCCGCCCAACGGCGGCCCGGCCGACGCCGACGTCACCGGCTGGATCCAGGGCGAGGCGAACAGTCTGCTCGAGGCCGCCCTCGCCGGCGTGCGGCGTATCGCCCTCGCCGACGCCCGGGCGATGACGACCCCGTACGACTTCATCCGGACCTACGTCGACGACCTCGCGACCGTCATCGACCTGGAGGCGATCCGTGCATCAGGGCTGCGGCTCGGCGTCGATCCGCTCGGCGGAGCGAGCGTCGCCTACTGGCCGGCGATCGGCGAGCGCTATGGCCTCGACCTGACCGTCACGAACGAGGTCGCGGACCCGCAGTTCGCGTTCATGACCTGCGACTGGGATGGGCGGATCCGGATGGACCCGTCGTCGCCGCACGCGATGGCCCGGCTGGTCGGGCTGCGCGACCGGTTCGACATCGCGGTCGCCAACGACACCGACGCGGACCGCCACGGCATCGTCACGCCCGGGGCCGGCCTGCTCAACCCGAACCACTTCCTGTCCGTCGCCGTCGGGTACCTCTTCGGCGGCGGCCGGGACTGGGGGGCGGACGTGGCGGTCGGCAAGACCCTCGTCTCGAGCGCGATGATCGACCGCGTGACCGCCGACCTCGGTCGCCGGCTGCTCGAGGTCCCGGTCGGGTTCAAGTGGTTCGTCGACGGTCTGGTCGACGGCAGCCTCGGGTTCGGTGGCGAGGAGAGCGCCGGTGCCTCGTTCCTCCGCCGCGACGGCACGGTCTGGACGACCGACAAGGACGGCATCATCGCCTGTCTCCTCGCGGCCGAGATGACGGCCCGGAGCGGCCGCGACCCTGGTGTGTCGTATGGGGAGCTGACGGCCCGCTTCGGAACGCCGGCCTACCGCCGGATCGACGCCCCGGCCAGCCCGGCCCAGAAGGCCATCCTGGCCCGGCTCTCGCCCGACCAGGTCTCCGCATCGCACCTCGCCGGCGACGAGGTCACGGCGATCCTCACGACCGCGCCCGGCAACGGCGCCGCGATCGGCGGGCTCAAGGTCATGACCGGCCAGGGCTGGTTCGCGGCCAGGCCGTCGGGTACGGAGAACGTCTACAAGATCTACGCCGAGAGCTTCCGTGGCGAGGAGCACCTGGGCCGGATCATCGACGAGGCGCAGGCCGTCGTCGGGCGGGCGCTGGCCGGCTGACCGGCCGCCTCGCGGCGACGCTGGCCCTCCCGATCGACCGAGGCGCGCATGGGGCGTGCTAGGATGAGTCGTCGCCACCACTCGTGACGATGCTCCGCGTGGTCTCCCTTCTCGAACGGGCCGTGCGATCTGCGATCCACCCGTTCGTGGAATGTGGAGGTCCAACGTGGCCACCGGTACTGTCAAGAAAGTCGTCGCCGATCGCGGCTTCGGCTTCATCACCGCCGAGGATGAGAAGGAGTACTTCTTCCATCGCGGCGGCCTCGACGCCTCGCTCGACTTCGACCGCCTGATCGGCGGCGAGCGCGTCGAGTTCGATGTCGAGCAGAGCCCCAAGGGCCCGCGCGCCAATCACGTGCGCGCCGCCTAGGTTCTCGACGCGGACGACGGCCCGTCCATCGGACGGGCCGTTTCTGATTCCCGGACGCCAAAGGCGCAGTGATCCGCGCCAGCGTCGATCGGGGACGCCTCGTCAGACCGCCGACAGCCGCCCGGCGTCGAGGCGTAGGGCCCGGTCCATCGCGGCCGCGACCGCCGCCCGATGCGAGATGACGAGCGTCGTCCGACCCGCCATGAACGGGCCCAGCGACGCCATGACGTCACGTTCGGTCGCGACGTCGAGGTTCGCCGTCGCCTCGTCGAGGATCAGGATCGGGGCGTCCTTGAGGATGGCCCGGGCGATCGCCAGCCGCTGCCGCTCGCCGCCGCTCAGCCGTACGCCGTTCTCGCCGACGCGCGTCTCGTAGCCGGCCGGCAACGCGGCGATCGCGTCGTGGATCCGCGCCTGCCGGCAGGCCTCGGCGATCTGCTCGTCGGTCGCCTCCGCGTCGGCCAGGGCCAGGTTGTCGCGGATCGTGGCGTCGAACAGGTGGACGTCCTGGGCGACGACCCCGAGCATGCCCCGCACGTCGTCGGCGCGGTAGGCATGGAGGTCGTGGCCGCCGATCCGGATCTCCCCATCGTGGTAGTCCCAGAACCGGAGGAGCAGGTTGACCAGCGTCGTCTTGCCCGACCCGCTGGCACCAACGATGGCGAGGCTGGCGCCCGGCTCCACCGTGAAGCTGCATCCGTCGAGGACAAACGGCTCGTCCGGGCCGTAGCGGAACCGGACGCCCCGGAACTCGATGCCCGAACCGGCCGGGGACGGGACGGACGCCGGGCCCTGGACCCCGGCGCGGGCCGATGTCACAGCCTCGACCGGCGCCGGCGAGATCCCTGGCCGGATCGGCATCGGCGGATCCACCACCTCCGGGGCGGCGTCGACCAGCTCGAACAGCCGGCGCGCCGCGGCCTCGTTGGCGTCCCACAGCTGGAACGCCTGGGCCAGCGGGGCGATGACCTCGAAGCTGGCCAGGGCGACGAGCGGCAGGACCGCCAGATACACGCCGTCGAGCCGGCCATCGGCAGCCAGTCCGACCCCGAGCGCCAGGACGGTGATCGCGGCGAGGCTGGCGAACGTCGCCGCCAGGGCGCCGGTCGCCGCGCGCACGAAGGCCAGCTCGGCCATGGCCTGGTCGGTCTCGCGGCCCAGGGCGAGGACCCGCTCCCGGTGGTCTGCCGCGCGGTCGAGCACGACGAGGTCGGCGATGCCCTGGACTTCGTCGACCACCATCGCCGTCAGGTCGGCCCGGGCCGACACGAGCGCGACCGCCGGCCGTCTCGACAGCCGACGCGACGCGATCGGCAGGGCGACGCCGGTCAGCACCAGGAAGCCGAGCAGCGCGAGTCCGAGGACCGGATCGAAGACCCCCAGCAGGACACTGGCGAAGGCGATCACCAGCGCGGCGACGACCGGGGGCACCACGACCCGCACGTAGAAGTCCTCGAGGGTCTCGATGTCGGCGACGATGCGAGCCAGCAGGTCGCCGCTCCGATGGCCCGCCAGGCGGGCCGGGGCGAGCGGCTCGATCGCGGCGAACAACCACACCCGGAGGTCGGCGAGGATCGCGAACGTCGCCCGATGGGTCACGTAGCGCTCGAGGTAGCGGAATGCGGCGCGCGCGATGGCCAGGACCCTGACCGCGGTGATCGCCAGGGCGACCTCGGCGACGTTGCTGACAAGGGCAGCCTTCGAGATGAGGTAGGCCGACATCGCCATCAGCGCCACGTTGGAACCGACCGCCATGAACCCGAGCAGCGCGCCGACCGCGATCCAGCGGCGGTGGCCGGCCATCAGCCCGAACAGGCGGCGGAACGTCGTCACGCCTCGGCCTCCGGGTCGGAGGCATAGGCCTCGAGCAGCCGTCGATAGGCGCCGTCGCGGGCCGCCAGCTCCGCCGGCCGGCCGAGCTCGACGATCCGGCCGCGGTCGACGACCGCGACCAGGTCGGCGACCGACACGAGTCGGAGCCGATGCGAGACGAGCAGCAGTGCGCGCGCACGCGCAAGCCGGCCGATGGTCTCGCGGATCGCCGCCTCGCTGTCGGCATCGAGCTGCGAGGTCGCCTCGTCGAGGATGACCAGCCGCGCATCGGCCAGGAACGGCGCGGGCGATGGCGATCCGCTGGCGCTGGCCGCCGCTCAGCCGCGCGCCGTCCTCGCCGACCGGCGTCGCGAAGCCGAGGGGCAGCGCCGCGACGAACGCCTCGGCACCGGCCTGGCGGGCCGCCGCCCGGACCGCCTCGTCGTCGGCGTCGGGCCGGGCGAGGCGGATGTTGTCGGCCACCGTGCCGTGGAACAGGTGCGGCCGCTGCGGGACCCAGGCGACATGCCGCCGCCAGGCTGCCACGTCGATCGTCGCGAGCCGGTCGGTCCCGACCAGGATCTCGCCGCGGTCCGGCTCGACGAACCGGAGGAGCAGGTTCGCGATCGTGGACTTCCCGGCGCCGGTGGCACCGACGAGGGCGACGATGCCCTGCGCCGGGATCGTCAGGTCCAGCTCGCGAAGCGCGGGTTCGGTGCGACCCGGGTAGGTCACGGTCACGCCGGCGAGCCGGATGTCGACGCCGCTCGGGATGCTGGCGATCGCAACGGCCGGCACCGGGCGAGCAGCCGGCAGGGGCTCGTCGAGGATCGCCATGGCCCGTGCCGCGACGGCTCGGCCGGCGGCGCCGGCGTGATAGCGCGTCGCCAGCTGGCGGAGCGGAAGGAAGAACTCGGGGACGATGATGAGGACGGCCAGCGCCCGGTCGAACGCGATGGCTCCCGCCATCAGGCGGAGGCTGATCTCGACGGCGACGAGCGCGACCGCGACCGCGCCGCCCCATTCGAGGACGAGCGACGTCTGGAAGGCGGTCCGCAGGACCTCCATCGTGGTCTCGCCGTACTGCCGGCTGATCGTCCGGATGTTGTCGACCTGCTCGGCGCTGCGCCCGAACATCTTGAGCGTGGCGATCCCGCCGAGCATGTCGAGGAAGAACGCCCCGAGCCAGCGGACCTCCGCGAAACGCCGCTCGGTGATCGCCCGGGTCCGGCCGCCGATGAAGCCGAGCAGCAGCACGAGGATCGGTCCGGTGAACAGGAGGACGAGCGTGGTCGGTGGGTCGAGGACGAGGACCGCGCCGAGGACGAGGAGCGGCACCGCCACGGCCAGCGCCCGAGCCGGCTGGAACGAGGTCAGGTAGGCATCGACCGCGTCCAGCCCGTCGACGACGACCGCAGTCAGCTCGCCGGCTCGCTCCCGTCCGGTGAACCCCGGCCCGAGCGCCAGCAGGTGGGCGGTGAGGTCCGCCCGCAGGCGGACCCGGACCCGGCCCGCCGCGGCCTGGGCCAGCGTCTCGGCACCCAGCAGCAATGGCGCCCGGACCAGCGCCAGGAGCGCCACGACGGCGAGCGGCGCGGCGACCGTGGCCGGCGTCGCGCCGCCGAGGAACACGTCGGCGACCACCACGCTGACGAGATAGGCCTGCCCCACGACGACGACCGCGGCGGCGAACCCGCAGACGATCCCCAGCCCGAGCCGGCGTCGCGCCCCCGTGGCCCGCCCGACGAGCCGGCCCTCGGGCGATGGCAGACGACCGCCCGCGACGGTCATCCGGGCGGTGACGGCCCTAATAGCCGTCGGGCTCGACGACGGTCTTGCCCCGGAAGATGTAGTAGACGCCGGTCGTGTACAGGAGCACGAACGGCATCCCGATGAGCGCGATGATGAGCGCGACCTGGAGCGTGTTCTCGGCCGACGCCGCGTTGTAGATCGTCAGGTTGTAGGCCGGGTCGAGGGTCGAGATGATGAGGTTCGGGTACAGGCCGATCCCGCCCGAGACGAGCAGCAACGCGATCATCGCCGACGAGCACAGGAACGCCCGGAAGGCCTCGCCGCGCCGGACGAAGACCCAGGCCCCGGCAAGGGCGGCGAGCGCCGTCGCCGGGAAGATGACCGGCCAGATGTCCTGCTCGTAGGGCTGCGTGATCTGCCGATCGAACACGAGCAGCGCGCCTACGACCAGCGTGTTGAGCACGAAGAACAGGATCATGATCAGGGGCACGGTCCGGGCGATCCGGTCGTGCAGGTCGCCCTCGGTCTTGAGCAGCAGGTAGATCCCGCCCTGGACCGCGAACATCGCCACGGTCGTCACGCCGACGAGCAGCGCGAACGGCGTCACCCGTTCGAGCAGTCCGCCCGAGATATTCCCGTCCGCATCGACCGGCAGCCCGCTCACGACGTCGCCGAAGGCGACGCCGAGCAGGAACGCGAGACCGAGCGACGCCAGCCCGAAGACCGCGTCCCATGTCGATCGCCAACGCCGCCCGGCCTCCTTCGAGCGGAACTCGAGCGCGACCGTGCGCAGGATCATCACGAGCAGGACGAGCATGAACGCCAGGTACAGCCCGGAGAACAGCGAGGCGTAGGCCAGCGGGAAGACCGCGAACAGCACCCCGCCACCGAGCACCAGCCAGACCTCGTTGCCGTCCCACACCGGGCCGATGCTGTTGAGGAACGTCCGTCGCTCGACGTCGGTCCGCGCCAGCGGCAGGAGCAGGATGCCGACGCCCATGTCGAAGCCGTCGAGGATGAGGTAGCCGGCGATGATGACGATGAACAGGGCGAACCAGACCTCGTTGATGCTCATGGCTCCTCCCCGAGATCGGCCGCGCGGCGTCGGCGGCTGAAGATGTCGCGGAAGGTGTCGGGCAGGCTGGAGACCTCGGCCGTCTCGACGGCCTCGAGCTCCTCCGGACCCTCCTGGATCTTGCGGTTGAGGAGGTACAGGAAGAGCACGAGCAGGAGCGCGTAGAGGACGATGAACATCCCCAGCGAGATCACCACGTCGGCGGCTCCCAGGAGGGGTGACACACCATCGGCGGTCTCGAGGACGTTGTAGACGACCCACGGCTGGCGCCCGACCTCCGCCGTCCACCAGCCGGCGATGATCGTCGCCTCGCCGGCAAAGACGGTGATGACCAGCAGCCACAGCATCCAGCGCGCCTCGTACAGCCGCTGTTTGCGGACGTACAGCAGCCCGGCAAGCAGACCGACCGGCACGAGCAGGCTGCCGAGCCCGAACATGAAGTGATAGGCCTGGAACAGCAGGTTGATCGGCGGGATCGGCGCCGGGGCGAAGGAGTCGATACCGGCCACCGTCGCCTGCGGGTCCTGGTAGGCCAGCACGCTGAGCAGGCACGGGATGGAGATGCCGGTCGTGGTCTGGGTCGTCTGGTCGACCCAGCCGACGAGGTAGAGCGGCGCGCACGAAGTGCTCTGCCACAGCCCCTCCATCGAGGCGAGCTTGAGTGGCTGCTCGTTCGTCACCTCGATCGCCTGGTTGGGCCCGAAGATCACCACGTTGGCAGTGGCGAACAGGATGAACGCCGGCAGGGCGACCTTCATGTTGGCCTTGGCCAGGTCGATGTGCCGCTTCTTGAGCACGTACCAGGCGCTCACGCTCATCATCAGCGCCGCGCCGACGGTCCACGACGCCGCCCAGACATGCAGCAGGCGCGGCCAGAACGACGGCGTGAACACGACCTGCCAGAAGTCGGTCATGACCGCCCGAACCGGGGCCGGGTCGGTCGCGATCGTGTACCCCTGCGGGGTCTGCATCCAGGAGTTGGCCATGATGATCCAGAGCGCGCTGAAGTGCGCGCCGAAGACGACCATGAAGATCGAGAACAACCACAGCCGCGGACCCAGCCGGTTGCCACCGAACAGCATCAGGCCCAGGAAGCCTCCCTCGAGGAAGAAGGCGAACACGCCCTCGGCCGCGAGCAGGCTGCCGAAGACGTTGCCGACGAACCGGGAGTAGTCCGCCCAGTTCATGCCGAACTCGAACTCCTGGACGACGCCCGGTCGCGACGCCCAGGGCGAAGATGAGGCCGTAGACCTTGACCCAGAAGAACGACAGGCGGCGCCACTTCGGGTCCTTGGTCCGGACGTAGATGATGCCGACGACGACCAGCATCAGGCCGAGCCCCATCGACAGGGGCGGGAAGATGAAATGGAAGCTGGCCGTCAGTGCGAACTGGACCCGGGATAGGGTTTCAGCGTCCACTCGCGTGCTCTTTGACGCGTGGCCGATCCGTTTTCGCCGACCTGGCGTCGGCAGTGCGAGCCTGCTGGATCGTGTCGATGAAGCCACCGCGGCAGATCAGGTGCGCCACCAGCCCGGTCCAGCCGGTCTGGTGCGAGGCGCCGATGCCCGCCCCGGTGTCGCCGTGGAAGTACTCGTGGAAGAGCAGCAGGTCGTGCCACTCTGGGTCCGTCCGGAACTTCTCGATCGTGCCCTGCACCGGGCGTCGGCCGTCGGCGTCGTGCAGCCAGATGGATACCAGCCGCGCGGCGATGTCCTCCGCGACGTCGCGAAGCCTGACCGCGTTGCGCGAACCGGTCGGGTAGTCGACCGTGAAGTCGTCGCCCATGAAGGCATCCCAGTTGCGCAGCGACATGATGACCAGGAAGTTGATCGGCATCCAGACGGGCCCGCGCCAGTTGGAGTTGCCACCGAACAGGCCCGAGGTGGACTCGCCCGGCTCGTAGTCGACCTCGGCCGTCAGGCCGCCGAGGTCGAGATGGAACGGGTGGTCACGATGGCGCAGTGACAGGGCCCGAAGGCCGTGGGGCGACAGGAACCCGTCCTCGGCCAGCATCTCGCCCAGCAGCTGACCCAGGCGGACCGGCGGGACGACGCTGATCTGGCGCGTCTCGTGGCCGGGGCGCCCGGTGACGAAGCCGCCTTCGCGAAATTGCTCCTGCGACAGATGCATCGCACCCATGAACGCGCGCGAAGCGCTTGCCGAGCGCCTGGCCACGGGCGACGATGTGCGGGGGGATGACCGAGGTCGGGAGGAGCGGGATCAGGCCGACCATCGAGTGGACCTTGATCGGCACGGTGGACCCGTCGGCCAGCCGCAGGGCGTCGTAGAAGAACCCGTCCTTCTCGTCCCACAGGCCGCTGCGGTTCATCGCGGCGCCGATCCGGACCGCGTGCTCGAGGAAGGTCGTCATCGAGGTCCTCGTAGGCCGGGTCCGTCTCGGCCAGCGCGGTCGCGATGCGCAGCATCGAGATGCAGTACAGGAACATCCAGGCCGTCGCATCGGACTGCTCGAGCTCGGCACCGGCGCGGCAGGTGCGAGCGGTCGAACGCGCCGATGTTGTCGAGGCCCAGGAAGCCGCCCGAGAAGAGGTCGTTGCCCTCCTGCGTCCTCGCGGTTGAGCCACCACGTGAAGTTGAGCAGCAGCTTGTGGAAGATCCGCTTGAGGAAGTCCGTGTCGCGCCGTCCGTCGATCTCCCACACGACGTAGCGCGGCCGCGGCGTGGACCGGCGGGTTGACGTCGTCGAACGACCACTCGTAGGCGGGCAGCGCCCCGTTGGGGTGCTGGAACCACTCGCGGCACAGCACGAGCAGCTGGTACTTGGCGAAGGCCGGATCGACGTGGGCCAGCGTGATCGCGTGGAAGGCGAGGTCCCAGGCGGCGAACCACGGGTACTCCCAGGGATCGGGCATCGACATGATGTCGGCCGCGTCGAAGTGCCGCCAGCCGCGTTGCGGCCGCGGCGCGCGCTCGGGCGGCGGGGGCGGCAGCCGGGGTCGCCGTCGAGCCAGCGGGCCACGTCGTAGCCGTAGTACTGCTTGCTCCAGAGCATGCCGGCGAACGCCTGGCGCATGATCCGGTTCGCTCGTCGTCGGTCGCGCCCTCGCGCCGCAGGTCCGCGTAGAACTCGTCGGCCTCGGCTTCGCGTTGGCGCATCGTCGCCTCGAAGTCGGGCGCCAGCGACTCGCCCGCGCCGGCATCGCCTCGGCCGGCACGCGCGCCCGTCGGCGATCCGGCAGCCGGAGGCGGATCTCGGCCGACGCCGCCGGCGGCGACGGTCACCTGGTACCAGGCGGCCGCCTTGGTCCCGGTGCCGTCCGGGTTGACCGTCGGCGCGCCGACGACGACGTGGTCGTTGATCCCGTCCTTGGGATACGGCGTGTCGGCGGGACGTGCCGTCGATCCGCTGGAGGTTCGTCTCGTTCTCGCAGAACAGCAAGGTCGGCCGGCTGCCGTCGGCGCGGGGCCGACATCGAGCGTGTAGTCGCCGAGCTCGCCGGTGCCGGGCCTCGATCCGGCCGTGCCGTCGGCGGCGGCGGTCAGCGTCGGCTTCGCCGCCGTCGGGGTCCCAGGCCCACTCGTTGCGGAACCACAGCGTCGGCAGGACGTGCAGCGTCGCCGCCTCCGGGCCCCCGATTGCGGACGACGATCCGCATCAGGATGTCCGTCGGCGTCGGCCTTCGCGTAGTGGACCTCGACGATCCAGTAGCGGTCGTCGTCGAAGACGCCCGGTGTCGATGCAGCTCGTACTCCGGCTCGAACCTTGGACCGGCGCGCGGTTCTCCGCGACCAGGTCGTCGTACGGGAACTCGGCCTGGGGATAGTGGTACCGCCAGCGCAGCCAGGCGCTGCTGGGCAGCGGCGTCGAGGTACCACCAGTACTCCTTGACGTCCTCGCCGTGGTTGCCCTCCTGGTTGGTCAGCCCGAACATCCGCTCCTTGAGGATCGGGTCCTTGCCCGTTCCACAGCGCGAGCGACAGGCACAGCCGGTTGAAGACGTCGGAGATCGCCGGCCATCCCGTCCTCGTTCCAGCGGTAGGCTCGCGACCGGGCATGGTCGTGGGGGAAGGTAGTTCCAGGCGTCGCCGCTGGCGCTGTAGTCCTCGCGGACCGAGCCCCATGCCCGCTCCGAGAGGTACGGCCCCCATCGTACCATGGGCTGGCCTCCCTCCAGCCGTTCTCCGGATGCCCCGCATCCTGCATCCGCTTCCGCTCCGCGCTGCTCACCTTGTCCTCCGCCCCGGTGCCACAGCGGATGACCGGCGGGTCGCCAGGACGACGACGGAGCGCGCGTCGGCGCGGTAGCTCGACCCGTCCAGCGCCGCGGCCTCGTCGTACGCGAACGCGATGTCGGCGGGCGCGTCGAGGCTCGTGTCGACGATCCGTCGCCAACCGTCGCCGTCCAGGTCCGGCTCGGGCAGCTCGAACTCGAGCGGCTCCCAGTAGGCGTTGAAGATCAGATGGATCGCCCCCTGGTCGCGCTCGCAGCGTCAGCGCGACGCTGTGCGAATCCGGCCCGAGGTCCGGTGCGCCCACCCGGACGCCGCTCCAGTCGAGCGAGGCGTCCCGGAGGATGTCGAGCAACCCGGCGTCGTCGGGCAGGTCCAGCAGGGTCGGGATCTGGCGGCGGATCCGGATCAGGCCGCGCGTGAAGCGCAGGATGTCGGCGTGCCGTTCGACGGCGGTCCAGTCGAACCAGGCTGAGCGCGTCGTCGTGGCAGTAGGCGTTGTTGTTGCCGCGACTGCGTCCGCCGTGACCTCGTCGCCCATGAGCAGCATCGGCGCGCCCATCGCGAGCAGGTCGAAGGCCAGGAAGTTGCGGACCTGCCGGGCCCGCAGGCGCTCGATCGCCGGATCGGCCGTCGGGCCCTCCACGCCGCAGTTCCAGCTGAGGTTCTGGTCGCTGCCGTCGCGGTTTTCCTCACCGTTGGCCTCGTTGTGCTTCGCGTCGTACGAGACGAGGTCGTTGAGCGTGAAGCCGTCGTGGCAGGTCACGAAGTTGACGCTCGCCTGGGGCTCGCGACGCTTGTGCCCGTAGATGTCCGGGCTGCCGAGGAACCGCTGCGTGACCGCGGGGACGGTCCCCGGGTCGCTCTTGAGGAACGCGCGGACGTCGTCGCGGAATCGCCCGTTCCACTCGACCCAGCGCTCGCCGACGAAGCTGCCGACCTGGTACAGGCCGCCGGCGTCCCACGGTTCGGCGATCAGCTTCGTCCCGGCGAGCACGGGATCCGTCTCGATGTCCCACAGCGCCGGCGGATCCGCCATCGGCTGCCCGGCCTCGTCACGCGACAGGACGGCCGCGAGGTCGAAGCGGAAGCCGTCGACGTGCATCTCCTCGACCCAGTAGCGCAGGCTGTCGACGATGAGCCGGCGGACGATCGGCCGGTTGGCATTGAAGGTGTTGCCCGTGCCGCTGTCGTCGATGTAGCCGCCGGCCCCGTCGAGGATGTAGTAGTCATCGTTGGCGAGGCCGCGGAACGAGAACGTCGGTCCGTCGGCACCGACTTCGGCGGTGTGGTTGTACACGACGTCGAGGATGACCTCGATGCCGACGCGGTGGAGGGCCTTGACGAGATCGCGGAACTCGTCCACCGCGGCCGTCGGACCGGACGTGCTGGCGTAGGCCGCGTGCGGGGCGAAGAACGACACCGGCTGGTAGCCCCAGTAGTTGACGAGTCCCGGCGGGCGCGGCGAGGCGGTCGAAGGCGAAGACCGGGAGGAGCTCAACGGCGGTGATGCCGAGCTCGACGAGATACGGGATCCTGTCGATGAACCCGGCGTAGGTGCCGCGCCGCTCGCGTGCCACGCCCGAGCTCGGGTCGGCGGTGAAACCCCGCAGGTGCGCCTCGTAGACGATCGTGTCGCGCCAGGAGTGGCCGAGCGGCCGGTCTCCATCCCAGTCGTAGGCGCCCGGGTCGACCACGACGCTCTTCATCGCGGGAGCGTCGTCGGCCCGGTCGCCCGACCCGATCCGGCGGTACCCGGCCGGCGTCGCGACCGCCCGGCCGTATGGGTCGAGCAGCACCCGCGTCGCGTCGAAGCGTAGCCCTTCGTGGGGCTCCCACGGTCCGTCGGCGGCGAACCCGTAGAGCTGGCCCGCCTCGATCCCGCGAACGTGGAGATGCCAGTAGTCGCCCGTCCGGTCGGTGCGCGGATCGAAGTGGAGCACGCGGGTGGGCACGACGTCGTCCACTCCTCCGAAGAGCAGGAGGTCCAGCCCGGCCGCGCGCCGTGCGTAGACGCAGAATGTCACGCCATCGCCGGTCCCCGTCGCGCCCAGGCGGCCGAAGAGGCCGGGCGAGACCCCGATGGGCCGCGCCGCACCCGGGTCGGTCGGCCGGTCCGGTAGCTCCGTCGCGGTCGTCACCAATTCACAACCCCACGCTGGCCTGCATCATCCCGCCGTCGGCCACGTACGTGGTCGCCGTCCCGTATGACGCCGCATCGGAGGCGAGGAAGGCCACCAGCGACGCGATCTCGGACGGTTCCGCGACGCGCCCGAGCGGGATGGCGCTCTCCAGCCTGGCCCTGGCGGCCGGATCGCTGAGGGTGACCTCGTCGATCGGCGTGTGGACCGCACCCGGCGCCACGCCGACGACCGTGATGCCATGCGGCGCGAGCTCGACACCGGCCGTCCTGGTGAGCATCCGCACGCCGCCCTTGGCCAGGCAGTAGGGCGCGTTGCCAGGCATCGGCCAATCCTCGTGGATCGACGAGATGTTGATGATCCGGCCGCCGCCACCCTGCTTGATCATCTGCTTGGCCGCGAGCTGGACGCCGAAGAAGGCGCTCTTGAGGTCGATGGCGATGACGAGATCGAACTGGTGCTCGGTCGTGTCGAGCGTCGAGCTCCGGGTCTCCATCCCGGCGTTGTTGACCAGGATGTCGAGCCGCCCGAAGGCGGCCACGGTGCCGTCGACAAGGCGCTGGATGTCCGCCACGCTGGAGACGTCAGCCTGCACGACCTGCGCCTTGCCGCCGGCAGCCTCGATCTCTTTCTTCGTCGCGTCCGCGGCCTCCGCGTTCTTGTGGAAGTTGATCGTGACCGCGGCGCCCTGCCGTGCGAGCTCCAACGCGATCGCGCGGCCGATCCCGCTGTCGCTACCGGTCACGATCGCGGCCTTGTTCTCGAGTGACATCCGATCCCTCCTCGTCTGTGTGTTCAGGCTCGTTGGCAGTTCAGGCGGTCACGGGGCGAGGGGCCCTCACGACGACGAAGGACAGCGCCCCCATTGCCACGGCGACGGCAGCTGCCACGAGATAGATGGTCGCCAGTGGAACGCCGAACCGCTCCACCAGCGGTCCGACCCCGAACGCGGCCAGCCCGTAGCCCATCTGGTAGAAGGCGATCAGCAAGCCGGCGACGGTCGCGCCGATGGCCGCCAGCTCGGCCTGGCCGAAGCTGATCGTCAACGGCAGGAGCGCCGAGCAGCCGAGCCCCGCCAGTCCGAACGCAAGCACGCCCGCCGCCGAGTCGCCTTCCGGCAATGCCGCGATGACGAGCAGCGCGAAAGCGGCGACGAACGGCAGCAGCCGGTAGGTCCGTGTTTCCGGGAATCGCCGCTCGATCGCGGCGAACAGGATCCGGCCCACCGTGACCATGGCCCAGAATGTCGTCAGCGCGATCGACGCGAGGGTCGCGCTGGAACCGAGATCGCTCGTCATGTAGATCGTCGACCAGTTGCCATTGGTCGTCTCGACCACGCCGTACAGCAGCGCGAAGGCGGCAAAGAGCCAGAATCGCGACGGCAGACCGGCCCTCGACCCGCGCGCGGCCGACTGGCCGGCCACCTCCAGCGGCAGCCGCAGGCAGAACGCGATGAGACCCGCGATCAGGAGCGCAGTGACGAGGGGCAGCCCCCACCAGAAGCCGATCCCAACGAAGACCGCCACGAGGACCGGGGCCAGCGCCGTGCCGAGGCCCAGCAACGCGTTCAGGTAGAGCACGGCACGAGCCGCGGCGGCCGGCGCGAAGGCGGCTGCGAAGGTATTGATCGCCGGTACCGTCAGGCCGAAGCCGACGCCGAGGCTCGTCGTCGCCAGCAGCAGCATCGCGTACGCGATGGAACCCTGCCCGATGAAGAACTGGCTGGCCACGAGCAGCGACATCGCGACGAGATCGCCGACCAGTCCCGCCAGGTAGGTGCGCTTGATCCCGATCCGTCCCATCAGTGCGGTCCCGGACAGCGCCGCGAGGATCGCCGCCGCGGCTTGCGGCAGGAACAATGCGCCGTAGGCCGTGCTCGACAAGTCGTAGTACTGCGGGCTGGTGAGGATCGCGCTGGAGGCGGGGAACGCCACGAGGGCGACCCCCTGGACCAGGCCGGCACCATAGACGGCGCCCGCCTCTGCTTGGCTGGCCATGGACCTGAACCACCATCGTCCGACGCTTCAGTCGTGCCCTGGGCCGACCCCGACCGGCTCGCGAGCGGACGCCGAGGCACCGAGCCTGTCGAGGAGATGGTCACCGACTCGGAGCGCATTGGCCATCGCCGTCAGCGCCGGGTTCACCGCGCCGATGCTCGGGAAGAAGCTCGTGTCGACGACGTACAAGTTGTCGACTTCATGAGCTTTGCAGTTCACGTCGAGGACCGAGGTCGCCGGATCCGTACCGAACCGGACGGTCCCAGCCTGGTGTGCGCAGCCCGCGATCGGGATCTCGTTCTTGAGATAGCCGGTCCGTGGGACCAGATGCTCCGGGTGCATGCCGAGGTGATTGAGCATCGACTTGAGCTGCCGGTAGAGCCGCTCCTTGGGCTCCTGGTTGTTGGGTGTGTAAGTCAGGCGGATCTTGCCGTCGCTCGTCAGGGTCACCCGGTTGTCGGGCGCGGGGAGATCCTCGGTAGACAGCCAGAAGTCGACCGCGTGGGTCGCCACGTCGGTCAGCGAGAACATCGGGGCGAGCTTGGTCTGGAGCGGCTTTTCGCCCTTGAACATCTCGGCGTCGGACTTGCCGACCATCTGGATATTGCCCATCGGGAAGTCGAACCCGGGCATCCCGAAGTAGAAGTCGTTGAACCCGAGCGTCTTCTGGAACATCGTCGGGTTCGGTTCCTTGGAGATGGCCAGGACCGCCACGCTGTTGTGGAACATGTAGTTCCTGCCGACCTGGCTGGACCCGTTGGCGAGCCCGTTCGGATGCCGATCGTTGGCCGAAGCCAGCAGGATCTTGGCCGAGTTGGCTGCCCCCGCGGAAATCACCACGATGTCGGTGTCGTAGGTCTGCTCCGCGCCGTCGCGCTCGACGATGACCCGCTCGACGTTCGAGCCGGCCGCGTTCGTCTCGAGCCGGGTCACGATCGCCCGCGTCCGGAGGCTGACGTTCCTGTGCTCGAGCGCCGGCCGGACGCCGAGCATCTCGGCATCGGACTTGGCCTGCACGAGGCAGGGAAACCCGTCGCACGTCCGGCACCGGATGCAGCGGCTGTTGGGTCGGTCGTCCTCCAGCAGCCGGACGCCGCACGGCGCGTGGAATGGGTGGTAGCCGGCCTTCTCGAGGTCGTCCGAGAGCTGTTGGATGCGGGGCTCGTGGGTCAGCGCGGGGAACGGGTACTGGGCGCTCGCGTGGCCCTCCGTCGAGTCCTCCCCGTGGTTGCCGTGGACCTCGTAGAGATGCTCTGCCTTGGTGTAGTACGGCTCCATGTCGTCATACGAGATGGGCCAGGCGGGCGAGATCCCATCGTGGTGCCGGAGCTCCCCGAAGTCCTCGGGCCGGAGCCGGTAGAGCGCCGCCCCGTACATCTTGGTCGCCCCGCCGACCGCGTAATGGATGCCCGGCTGGAACGGCCTGTCCTTGTCGTCGTACCACGTCTCCTTGGGCACGTAGCGGTTGTCGACGAACACCTCTTTCGAGTCCCAGTTCTCGACTTCGCGCGGCAGCCAGTCGCCGCGCTCGAGGATCAGGATCCGCTTGCCGGACGGTGCGAGGTGGCGCGCGAGCGTGCCACCTCCCGCTCCGCTGCCGATGATGATGACATCGTACCGGCCGTCGCTGGACATGATCGCCTCCCGATCGTCTCTCTGCTGCGCGATGTGTCAGGTGGTCGTGGCCCCCGAGGCGACCGGCTCGTCCGGGACGTCCTCGTCCCAGACCATCCGGGGCGTGCCGCTCCGGTCGAGTGCCTCCGGCGCCCGGTCCTTGCCGAAGAAGTCCTGCGCCCAGCTCTTGAACGCATCCACCCGATTGCTGCCGCCGGTCATGAGGGCGGCGTGGACGCCCAGCCATGCCGCGAAGGCGAGCTTGCCGTGCAGCTCGACGCCCTTGACCTGGGCAATCGCCGCCCCCCGGCCAATCATCGCCATGGTCCCCTTGTCGAGATAGGAGAACGGCTTGGCTTGCTTCTGCTCCAGCTCGGCGAGGATGGTCCTCGCGGCGGATGCACCGCTCTGCAACGCCACCGAGCCGAGCTGCGGATGGGTCTTGCCATCTTTGGCCGGGATGTTCGCTACGTCGCCGATAGCGAGCACGCCCGGGAACCCGTCGATCGTGAAATCGGGTCCGACATCGATCCGACCGCCCCGGCCCTGGGGTAACCCGCTGGCACCCGCGACCGGCGCGGCCATCAGCCCGCCGCCCCAGATCACGCAGCGGGTCTTGATCGTGCTCTCGTCGGACAGGGTCACGTGACCGGGGCCGATGGACTTGACGGCGATCCCCATGCGGAGATCGACGCCGTCCTTCTCGAGGATCCGTGCCGCGTAGGCGTGGCCCTTGTCGAAGAACATCGCCAGGAGCGCCTTCCCGTGGTCGATGAGATGGACACTGGCCCGGGGCGCCAGCTCCGGGAACTCGTGGACCATCGTCGTGTTGATCATCTCGGACAGCGCGCCCGCGACCTCGACACCGGTCGGCCCGCCGCCGACGACGACGAAGTCGATGGCGCCCTCGTCGACGAGGTGCGGATCGCGATCCGCCTCCTCGAAGGCCTGGATGATCCGGGTCCGAAGGCGATCCGCGTCGTCGAGCGAGTAGAGCGGAAAGGCGTGCTCGGCGCCCGGGGTATGGAAGAAGTTCGGCTGCGAGCCGGCGGCGAGGACGATGTAGTCCCCGGTGTACGTCTCCCCGGTGCTGGTGGTCACCGTGCGAGCGACCGGATCGATGCCGACCACCTCGCCGCGCTTCGCGTCGAAGGCCTCGAATTCGGCGGCGACCTTGCGCAATGGGTAGGCGATGTCGCCGGCTGCGAGCATCGAGGTCGCGACCTGGTACAGCAACGGCTGGAACTGGTGGTAGTCGTTCCGGTCGACCAGCGTGATGTGGACGTCGTCGCGCTTCGCGAGCGCCCGAGCGCAGGCGACGCCCGCGAACCCGCCGCCGACGATGACCACGCGCGTGCGCGCGACCTCCCCCTTGGCGGTGCGCCCGGACGTCTTCCGGTCCTGGCCCCTCACGCCTGCTCGGGCCAGCGCGGGACCGACGCGAGCCGCCCGGCAACCCGCGGCGGCGCGGACTCGATCAGGTCCGTGAGGCGTTGGGCCAGCAGCACATTGGCGTCGGCCGCGATTTCGCGGATGGCGCGGTCCAGATCGTCACCGAAGCTCGCCTCGTCGTGCCACGGCAGCGTGTCGTTGCGACCCGGGTTCAGGACGTCCTCGGCCAGGGCGCGGATGACGTCCTCCAGGCGCTCACGCGCGTAGGCCGCTTCGAGGATGCGGGGCATGGTTCGACCATCGCTCGTCGCGATGCGGGCTGTCATGCCCGAGGAATGTCCCACCAGCGTCGGCATCGCCCTACCCCCGTCCTCCACCCTCCCGACGACGGACCTTGGGCGAGCGGCGGGAATCCACACAGGATCGGGGGCGGCAGGCTCAGGGACGGCCTTGGGTGGCTCCGGGGCATCATACCGCTGCGCCGGGACACTGCCTACCCCTCCCGGCCCCAGGCGGATGCTACGGCGGCTGCCCGCTCTCATGCGCGTCTCAGAGACGGGGGTTTCAATGTCCCGAGGAGCGCCGTGTGGCGCCGGTTCGCACTGTCCGCCCTGGAGGCGTCCATGAAACTCAAGATCCTGGCAATCGTCGCGCTCGGCGTGGTCGGCGTCGGCGCCGCGTTCGTGGCGCTCGGGGGCCTTCCGGCGAGTGCGTCGTCCACGACCCAGTACCTCACTGGCGCCGTCACCACCGGCAATGTGACCAACGACGTCGCTGCGACCGGGACGATGGCGACGACCGCGTCCTACGGCCTATCGTTCGGATCACCGGCCCACGTGGCAGGCGCCACGACCAGCAGCGGATCGACCACCTCCACGGTCAAGACGGTCAAGGTCGCGGTCGGCGACGCCGTGACCAAGGGCCAGGTCCTCGCCACCGCCGACACGACCGACCTCGAGCGTCAGCTGGCGGACGCAACGGCGACCCTTGGCAGCGCCAAGATCCAGCTCTCGAACGCCAACGACGCGCTCGACGCGGCGACGACGACCGCCGCGACCCGGCAGGCCCGGATGAGTGTCTACAGCGCGGAGACGCAGGTCTCGAACGCCAGGAAGGCGCGCCTCGACCTGATGCACCAGATCGCGTTCGCCACCCTCACGGCGCCGATCGACGGCGTCGTCACGACGGTCAACGTCGTGGCCGGGCTCGACGCGCCGTCGGGCGACGCCATCGTCATCGACTCGACCGCGCTCCAGGTCACGGCCGACGTCGCCGAGAGCGACGTCGCCTCGATGTCGATCGGCCAGCTTGCGACCGTCACGGTCAGCGCCGTCAGTGCCGAGCTGACCGGGAAGGTGACCGCCATCGCCCCGACGGCCACGAGCGGCAGCACCAACGGCAGCGTGGTCTCGTATCCCGTCACGATCTCCGTGACGGGCGCCCCGAAGACCGTGCGACCGGGGATGACGGCGAGCATCACGATCACCATCGACAGCGCGAGCAACGTCCTGACGGTGCCGTCGGCGGCGCTGCGCGGGACGGCCGGCAACTACTCCGTCCTGGTCATGAACCCGACCGGCGAACCGACCGCGCAGGCCGTCCAGGTCGGCCTCGTAACCAACGCGACGGCCGAGATCAAGAGCGGCCTGACCGAGGGCCAGCAGGTCGTCACCGGCGTCAACACCGCCCAGACCGGTACGCCGACGACCGGGAACGGGTTGGGCGGCGGGTTCGGCGGCGGCTTCGGGGGCGGCGGCGGGACGCGCGTTCGCGGGATCGGGAACTGACCGTGAGCGAGTCGATCATCTCGCTCGACCACGTCAGCCGGATCTACGACATGGGCCACATGGAAGTGCCGGCGCTCGTCGACGTCAGCCTCGAGGTCCATGCCGGCGAGTTCGTCGCGATCGTCGGGCCGTCGGGGTCCGGCAAGACCACGATGATGAACATCCTGGGCTGCCTCGATCGGCCGACCGCCGGACGCTACCGCCTGGCCGGCACCGAAGTGGCCGAGATGGACGACGACGGGCTCGCCCGCGTACGGAGCCGGACCATCGGGTTCGTCTTCCAATCGTACAACCTGCTGCCGCGCACCACGGCGCTGGACAACGTCGCGACCCCGTTGCTGTACCAAGGCGTCTCACGCCGCGAGCGGGCCGCTCGGGCGACGGCCGCCCTCGAACGCCTCGGGATGGGCGATCGGCTCGACCATGAACCGACCGAGCTGTCCGGTGGTCAGCAGCAGCGCGTCGCCGTCGCCCGGGCGCTCGTGACGGAGCCGGCCCTGATCCTCGCCGACGAACCGACCGGCAACCTCGACAGCCACGCCGGCGCCGACGTCATGGCGCTCCTCCACGAGCTCAACGCCGCCGGTCGCACGATCGTGCTCATCACCCACGACGCCGACGTCGCTGCCAGCGCGACGCGACAGATCCACCTGCACGACGGGCAGGTCGTCGCATGAGCCTCCTCGAGCTGCTCCGGCTCGCGCTGTCCCGTCTGCGGACCAGCCGCCTGCGGGCCGCGCTGACGATGCTCGGCGTGATCATCGGCGTCGCCTCGGTCGTCGCCCTCGTCGGCGTCGGGCAGGGCACGACATCCAACATCACGAACCGGCTCGCCGGTCTCGGCACCAACCTGCTGACGATCAGCCCGAGCAACGGGGCGACGACCAACAAGCTGTCGCTCGACGACGCGGCGGCCATCGCCAAGCTCCCGTCGATCGCCGGGGTCGCCCCTGAGATCCAGACCAGCCTGACCGTCACCGCCGGGCGGACGAGCACCACGACGTCCGTCGTCGGCACCACCCCGGCGTATCCGGTCGTTCGCGCCTACGACGTCTGGCAGGGCACCTTCCTGCCCGACGCCGCCGTGGATCACGGCCTGCGCGTGGCCGTCCTCGGCGCGACGACGGCCGCTGATCTCGGCCTCGGCGCGAGCGATGTCGGGACGCAGATCGCCGTCGGCGGGCTGCCGTTCCGGGTCATCGGCATCCTCCAGCCGAAAGGCGGCACGGGGTTCGAGAACCCTGATGACATGGTCCTGGTCCCGATCGGGGTGGTCCAGGACCACTGGGTCGCGGGCGACACCGTCCGGACGATCGGCGTCTCCATCGCGGATCCCTCGCAGATGACGTCGGCGAGCACGGCCATCACCGCGCTCCTGCGCCAGCGCCACGATCTGGCGGCGACCGACACCGCCGACTTCAACGTGTTCAACCAGACGCAGCTCCTCGATGCGGCGTCGTCGATCAGCGCGACCTTGACCCTCCTGCTCGGCGGGATAGCGTCGATCTCACTGATCGTCGGCGGCATCGGGATCATGAACATCATGCTCGTGTCCGTCCGCGAACGGACTCGCGAGATCGGCGTCCGCAAGGCCGTCGGAGCCCGCGGGCGCGACATCCTCGCCCAGTTCCTCGTCGAGGCCCTGACCCTCTCGCTGCTCGGCGGGTTCATCGGCATCTTCGTCGGCCTCGCGGTCTCGGCGGGGATCGGCCAGCTGGCCGGCTGGGGCTTCACCTTCAATCCCGCGACCATCGCCGCGGCCCTCCTCTTCAGCCTCGCGGTCGGGGTCGTGTTCGGCGTCTGGCCGGCGCGCCAGGCCGCACGCCTCGATCCCATCAGCGCCCTGCGCTACGAATGACACAAAGGAGACACCGGTGACCTTCGATCCATCCCGCCCCACGACCCCGCAGCCACAGCCGTACACCCCGGCGCCGCACGAGCCGTTCATGCCGGCGGCGCCCGAGGCCTCGTCCGTGCCGACCGGCCCGGTCACCACGACCGCGCCGTCCATCGCCGCCCCGCCGGCCGCCTCGACGACGAAGCGCAAGGGTGGCGCCGGCTGGCTCAACGTCGTGCTCGTCATCGCCGCGGCGGTCGCCATCGGCGGCGTCGCCTTCGCGGTCGGCCGCAGCACCGCGCCGGTCTCCGCGGCGACCGGCGCCAACGGCCGCGGCGCGTTCGCCGGCAACGGCGCCAACGGCAGCTTCGCCCCTCGGGCGAGCGGGCAGCCCGGCTTCGGCCGCGGCGGCTTCGGTGGCGGGTTCGGTGGCGGACTGTCGATCACCGGGACCGTCCAGTCGGTCGACGGCAACACCATGACGATCAAGACCGCCAACGGCCAGACGATCGAAGTCACGACCGGTGCCTCGACCACCTACAACACACAGGCGCCGGCGACCGCCTCGGACGTCAAGACCGGCTCGACCGTCCAGGTCCAGCTCGACCTCAACGGCGGGGCCGGTGCCGGACCGGTCGGCGGGGGCCCGGGCGCGAGCGCGGCGCCGGCCGGACCGATCGGCACCGCCGGCAGCGTCACCGTCATCCCGTGAGCGAGGGGGTACGCTGAAGCCGATGCATCTGCTCGTCATCGAGGACGATCCGCGCCTGGTCCGCCTGCTTCGTCGATTGCTCGAAGAGGACCGCCACGTCGTCGAGACCGCCACGACCGGTCTCGACGGCCTCGACATCGCCGAGGCGACGACCGGGATCGAGGTCGTCATCCTCGACATCGGGCTCCCGGACATCTCCGGGCTCGAGGTCTCCCGGCGCATCCGAGCGACCGGGTCGGAGGTCTCGATCCTGATGCTGACCGCGCGCGACACGGTCGGCGACCGGGTCACCGGGCTCGACGCCGGCGCCGACGACTACCTGGTCAAGCCGTTCGCCTACGAGGAGCTCGCGGCGCGGCTGCGGGCCCTCGGGCGTCGCGGCGCGACCGTCCGTCGACCGGAGCCGAAGCTCGTGGCCGGCCCGATCGTGCTCGACGAGACCTCGCGGCGGGTGACGCTCAACGGCAAGTCGATCGACCTCAGCCCGCGTGAGTTCTCGCTGCTCGAGTGCCTTCTCCGTCACCCGGGGCAGACGCTCTCGCGCGACCAGCTCCTCGACCAGGCCTGGCCATTCAGCGTGGCGGTCACCCCGAACGCGGTCGACGCGTACGTGCACTACCTGCGCGACAAGCTCGGTTCGGCGGGCAGGCTGATCGAGACGGTGCGCGGCGTGGGCTATCGTCTCGCCGATGCCTGACGGAGTCCTTCCACCGACCGAGACGACCGCGCCGGAACTGGCCGCCGAGACAGCCGACAACCGGCTGCTCCGCCACGTCCGACGCAACCTCGTGCTGTGGAGCGGTGGGACGACCCTGCTCATCCTGATCGCGCTCGCGATCGCGCTCTACGTCGCGGCCGCCAGCTCGCTCGCGAGCGCCGGGATCACCCAGCTGGACGCCCGGATGGCGACGATCAAGGGCCAACGGCCGGACCCCGATGACCCGGCGCGATACGGCTTCATCTTCGGTGGTGGTGGGTCCGGCACGTACGCCATGATCCTCGACCCCGACGGTCAGCCGGTCCTGTCCCCGCGTGATCCACGGCCACCGGCCGGACTGCCCTACGAGCCGGGCATCGACGCCGCGGCGCGGAGCGGGCGCGACGTCCAGACGACCGTCATCGGCAGCACCCCCGTCCGCGTCCTGAGCCAGACCGTGGCGGTGCCCCAGCGCGGCACGTTCACGGTCCAGGTCGTCCAGGACCGGACGACCGAGCAACAGACGCTCGGGGTCATCCAGCTCGTCCTCATCATCGGCGGGCTGCTCGTGCTCGTCGTCTCGTTCGGGTTCGGGACCATCTATGCGCGCCGGGCGATGGTCCCGATCCGCGAGTCGCTGGCCAGCCAGCGGACCGCGCTGCGCCGCCAGCGTGAGTTCGCGGCCGACGCGAGCCACGAGCTGCGGACGCCGCTGACGGTCATCCGGAGCAGCGTCGAGCACCTCGCCCGACATCGCGACGAGACGGTCGGGTCGGTCGGCTCCGCGCTCGAGGACATCGACGACGAGGTCCGCCACATGACCTCGATCGTCGAGGACCTGCTGCTCCTCGCGCGGTCCGACTCGGGGGCCGTTGCGCTCGAGCACATCCCGGTGGACCTCGGCGACGTCGCCGCGGACGGCGCCTCGGCGATGGGCAAGCCCGCGACCGACCGCGGCGTCCGGGTCGAGGTCGACCCCCAGCCCGCGGTCGTGGCCGGGGACCCGGCGCGGCTCCGCCAGCTGGTCATGATCCTGGTCGACAACGCGATCCGCCACAGCCCGATCGACGGCCGGGTCGGGGTCGCGGTACGGGCCGTCGGGAGCGGCGCCTCGCTCGTCGTCGAGGACGAGGGTCCGGGGATCCGGCCGGAGGACCTGCCGCACGTGTTCGAGCGGTTCTATCGGGCGCCCGGCGCGCCGGGCGGCGGGACCGGACTCGGCCTCGCGATCGCGGCCTGGATCGTCGATCGCCACGGCGGACGGATCGCGGTCGCGAACCGCGCCGAGGGCGGCGCCCGCTTCGTCGTCGACCTTCCCGCGGCGGGCGGCGTACCCGGCTGACGCCCGATCAGGCGTCGCGGACGAGGTAGCGCTCCATCCCCTCGGTCCAGACCACCCGGTCGTCGTCGGTTATCGCGTAGGCCGCGTACTCAGGCCGCTTGGCGAGCCAGCGCAGGCCGTCGAGGCCCATCACGTAGACCGCCGTCGCGTACGCGTCGGTGAAGGCCAGCCCCGGCCCGACCACCGTCACGCTGCGCAGGCCGGCCGGGGCCAGGCCCGTCCGCGGGTCGGCGATGTGCGCCCCGCGCTCATACGTGCCCGACGTCGCGACCGCGCGGTCGGATATCTCGAGGACGGCCGCGACCCGGTCCGCCTGGTCCGGGTGCCGGATGCCGACGCGCCATGGTCGCCCGCCGTCGGCGTGGCCGCGGGCGACGATGTCGCCGCCGGCATTGATCCAGTAGTCGCGCCCGCCGGCGCTGTCGAGCAGCCACGCCGCCTCTTCGATCGCCCAGCCCTTGACGTAGCCCGACGGATCGAGGACGACGGTCCCGTCGGCTCCGCGCCGGCGCGCGTCGAATGCGCCGCCGGTCGCCGCCGCCAGATGGTCGCAGGCCGCCAGCACGTGCCGCACGTCGAGGCTGCAGTCCTCCACGCGTAGCTCGCCTCGGCCGAGCCGGCTGATCTCCGAGTCGGGTCGGTACGTGCTGAAACGCGCCTCGACGTCGCGTAGCTGCTCGAACAGGTCGTCGAGGACGCGCTCCGCGACGAGTGGCGGGCGAACGTCGACGCTCACCATCGTGCCCATCAGCGGCTCGACGCGACGCTGGCTCGGAACCTCGTGGGCGAGCATCAGCCAAGCCCCGCCTTGTCGAGCGCCGCCTGGAGCGACTGGGCGTAGGCGTCGCTCGTGTACGTCGCGCCCGACACCGTGTCGATGCTGGCGCTCTGCGCCTGGAGCGCCTCCTGGCGCAGGATGGGCGCGGAGTAGGCCGAGATCTGGCCGGAGTGACGCCCGCTCGGCAGTTGCAGCGCCACGACGTCCTGGAGCCGGCCGGCGACGACGGAGATGCGGACCTGGACGGGTCCGAACCGCGTGGAGACGACCGGGCCATCGACCGTCGACGCGGCGCCGGCACCGCCCGCGTTCCCGGGGGTGGGCGTCGCGGCCGGCGCACCGTTCGAACGAGGGGCCCTCGTCGCGCGCGGCGCAGGCGTTGGCTGCGCTCCCTCGGCGACGACGGCGATGCCGCCACCGCGATCGGGCAGCGGCTGGTCGGGCGTCTTGAAACTGAGCAGGAGCACCAGCGCCAGGACGGTGACGAGCAGGGCGGCGGCGCCTCGCTTCGGGATCATCGGTCGTTGCCGGTCAGCTCACCGACCCGCTGGTCGCCTGGGCGATCAGGGACGCCGCGGCGCTGATCGGGATGGCGAACCCGAGGCCCTCGGCGTTCGTCGAGACGGCTGTGTTGACACCGATGACCCGGCCGCTCGCGTCGAGCAGCGGCCCGCCGCTGTTGCCGGGGTTGATCGCCGCGTCGGTCTGGAGCAGCCCGGTCAGCGTCTCCGGGCGGCCGGTCGCCTCGTCCTGGACCGTGATCGTCCGGCCCGTGGCCGACAGGATGCCCTTGGTCACGGTCTCGGTGAACGTGCCCAGCGGGCTGCCGATGGCGATCACCGTCTGGCCGACCTGGAGCGCCGACGGGTCGCCGATGACCGCCGGGGTCAGGCCCTTGGCGTCGATCTTGACGAGCGCGAGGTCCGTGTCGGGCGCCACCGCCACGACGGTGGCATCGAACTGCTCGCCATCGGCGAGCTCGACCGACATGGAGCGGCTGCCCGCCACGACATGCTTGTTGGTCAGGATGTAGCCGTTCGCGGTCAGCACGATCCCCGAGCCGACGCCGGTCGACGGGATGCTGAGCAGGCCGCGCGACGACACCCCCTCCGAGGTGATCGTGACGACCGAGTTGCGGACGGCGGCGACGACGGTCGGCAGGTCCGTGCTGGCGCTCGCCGCGGGGTTGCCGCCGCTGGCGGCCGTCACGCCGGCCGGCGTGCCCGGGTCGGCTGTCGGCGTCGTCGCGGCGGTGCCGCCGAGCGGTCCCGCGACGAGGGCGGCCGTGCCGCCCGCCGCGAGGACGGCGGACAGCAGCGCCGCCCCGATAACGGCGGCGGCCCCAGTCGAGCGCGACCCGCCCTGCCTCGGGGTCGCCGGCGTGCTCGGCCGTGCAGGCGGATACGTGGCGGCCGACGCGTAGGTCGTGGTCGGAGCGTCATCGAGCGCCGGCGGGACGATCGGCGGGGGGGTCGGTGTGAGCGGTTCGGGGGTGGCGCCGCGGTCATGGTCGTACATCGGAAACTCCGTGGTCGTCGCGGGCGTTCGCTGCAGTTCGTCCATCAAACGCCCCGGACCTGAGAGGCGCCTGAGAGCCCGCTCGCACGTCGGTTCAACTCGCGCCGCCGGACGGTGCAGGACTGGCTTTCGGACCGGACTTCGGGGTCGTCTGCCCGTCATGGCCGCGCATGCCCGGGCCGCGGAGTCCACTCGCGATCGCGGCCGCGTCGAGCGAGCCGTCGGATCGTTGCGTGCCCTCGGCGACGATGAACGAGCCGACCTTGACGCCCGACAGCGATCCTGGCGTGCCATCGATCCGATACGTCGTCTTGCCGTTCACGTGGATCGTCGCGGTGGTCCCACCGAACTGCGTCACCGTCAGCGTGTCGCCGTCGATCGCCGTCACCTTGCCCGCGATGGTCGGCAGGACGACCACGATCGCGGTGACGTCATAGGTGCCGTCGCTGGCTCGATCCTGTGCGAAGCGGATCTGGTCGCCGACCGCGAGGTCACCGACCGTGATGGTCGCCCCGCCCTTCGTGATCTTCGTCGTCGATCCGACCTTGATCGTGCGCGTCCAGCCATCCTCGGTCTTGAGCGAGATGTCCGAACCGTTGATCGACGTGATCGTCACGCCTCGGAAGCCGCCGGGGCCCATGGCACCGCCCGGACCCGGCCCGAACGGGATCGCGAAGCCGCCGCGCGGAAGCTGGCCGGCCCGGGGATCGGCGGTGCCGGGCGCGGCGCTCGACTCGGGCGTGGTACTCGCGGCTGGCATCGAGGAGGCGGGAGCGGCGCTCGCGCTCGGATCGGCGCTCGCGCTCGGATCGGCGCCCGTCGCGGACGACGGGGAGACGGCCATCACGGCAACGACACCGACTGCGACGAGGAGCACCGCGCCGGCGACCATCCCGATGCGGACCGCCGTGGATCGTCCGCTCGGGGCCGCCACCCGGTCGTGGAATTCGATCCCATTGGGTTCGGTCATGTCGTCCTCCGACGCTGCTCAGCCTGCAGGCACGCGAAACCAGGGTCGTTGCCCGACCCGTGGCCACGACGGTGACGGCCGATTCTTCGAGGGTTCTGAGAACGGGCCATCAGTAGGCGAATCGCTCCGCGTGGATCTGGCGGCGCGGCAGGCCCAGCGTGCGCAGGCCGAGTTCGACCCGCTGCATCATCGTCACCGGCCCGCAGATGTAGACGTCCCGGTCGCGGATGTCCGGGACGAGCCGCTCGAGCGCCGTCGCGTCGAGTGGATCCGTGCCGTCCGGCCGGCGTGAGCCGACGAGGTAGTGGACGTTCGCGCCGCGGGCCCGGGCGAGCGTGTCGAGCTCGTCGCGGAACACGATCTCGGTGGCGTCGTGGACGCGATACAGGAGGGTCAGGTCGCCCGGTCTGGCCGGCAGCGCCTCGAGCAGCGCCCGAAGCGGCGTGATGCCGATCCCGCCGGCGACGAGCAGCACCTTGGGGCGGGTCCGCCGGGCACCGGTCAGGACGCCGTACGGGCCTTCGATGAAGACGCGCGTCCCGACCGGGATCCGCGCCAGCGACCCGGACCAGTCGCCCAGCTCCTTGATCGTGATCCGCAGCCAGGACCCGTTGGGCGCCGAGGAGATCGAGAACGGGTGGCCGCGCCACCAGCCGTCGCGGGTCAGGAACCGCCAGACGAAGTACTGGCCGGAGCGGACCGCGAGCTGATCGAGGTCGCGCCCGGACATGTAGATCGAGACGACATCGGGACCCTCGTGCGCGATGTGCGTGACGCGCAGCCGATGGCGCGCGGACAGCCAGACGGGTTGGCCGACCCGGAAGACGAGGACGAGCCCGATCGTGACGGCATAGAGCAGCAACCAGTACGCGACGGCGAGCGGATCGTGGATGAAGTCCGCACCGACGAACAGCTGGTGGAGGAAGCCGAGCGCGATCGCCAGGTAGGCGTACAGGTGGATGCCATACCAGGTTTCGTACGAGAGCCGCCGGCGCGCGGCGCGCATGGAGGTGATCGCCACGGCCGCGAAGAGTCCCGCGCTGACGAGCGCCATGAGCACGTAGGGGTAAGTGGTGATGAGCGTCACGAACTCGTCGATGACGCCGCTGCGGTCGCTCATCGCATAGCCGACGGTCGTGAACACGCCATGGCCCAGGAGCAGCCACACGGTCGCGAAGCCAAGCCATCGATGGGCGACGGCGAGCCCGTCCATGCCGAAGACCTGGTTGAGCCACGGGCTTCGCGACATCAGGACGAGCTGGACGAGCGCAAGGTACGTCCCGAACAGGGCGGTCAGCTGGCCGATCGCCGTGAGCTGGCCAGCGAGGGTGGACAGCTGGTCGAGTCCGCCGTGACGGAGCCACATGGCGAGGATGAGCACGCCGTTGGCGACGAGCACCGCGACGATCTCCGTGGCACCCACCGACCAGGTGCGTGGCAGCGGGACCGGGCGCGGCGTTCGGCTGGGCATCGCCTTGCTGGTCATGGCTCGAACCGTGCCGTCCGGGAATGAGACGAGTCTGAGAACGACGCGACCGGCATCTCATCGGCACCTCACACCGGCCCGACACGATGCGCCTGTCGATCCAGCCCCACGCAGACCGGAGATCCGCCCACATGTTCCCCAAGCGAGGCGCCATCGCGCTCGTCACCACGGTACTCGGGCTCGTCCTGCTCTTCAGCTTCAAGACCCCCGACATGGCCGCCGTCGACGCAACGGTCCGGAGCGACGGGACGGCCGGTACCGGCACGGCCTCGACATCCAGCTCGACGGCCGGGACCGGCACGACCGGCACGACGGCCCCGAGCGCCAGTGCGAGCGCGAGCGCGAGTGCGAGTGCGACCGCGGCTGGCGCGGTGGCCGCGACGACCGTCACCGGGACCACCGTCTCGACGCGCTACGGCGACGTCACGGTCAAGGTCACCGTGGCGAACGGTGCGATCACCGCGGTCCAGGCAGTCACACTCCCGAGCGGCGGCCGGTCCGGTGAGATCTCGTCATACGCCGGGCCGATCCTCGCGAGCGAGGCAATGACTGCGCAGAGCGCCTCGATCGACATCGTCTCGGGAGCCACCTACACGAGCCGGGCCTATGCGCAATCGCTCCAGGCCGCGCTCGACCAGGCAGGGATCAGCAACACGACCGCGAACGGCTGACCGGACCTCGCCCGGGCTGCGAGCGATCCCGCCTCCGCGACCCCGTCCTGGCGGCCGCCGCCGCGCCCTGACCCGCTGTCGAGTGAAGGCTTCCCGTCATACTTGCTGAGGAGGTGGGCAGATGCGGGTCGTCGTCACCGGAGGGACCGGCAAGGGAGGCGCGTGCGTCGTGCGCGACCTGCGCGAGCACGGGCACGACGTCCTCAACGTCGACGTGCGCCACGACGGCGGCGCCTCCGGGTCGTGCCTGGTCACCGACCTGACCGACCTCGGGCAGACCCTCGACGCGCTCGCCGGCGCGGACGCGGTCGTCCATTTTGCCGCGATCCCGGCCCCCCAGCTCCGCCCCGAGGGCGAGACCTTCCGGATCAACGCCCTGTCGACCTACAACGTCTTCGCCGCCGCCGTCACCCACGGCCTGCGGCGGGTCGTGTGGGCGTCGAGCGAGACGGTCCTCGGCCTCCCCTTCGACGTCCCGCCGGCGTTCGCGCCGATCGACGAATCGATCGAGCCACGCCCCGAGTCGTCGTACGCGCTGTCCAAGCTCGTCGGCGAGACGATGGCCGCCCAGTTCGCGCGGCGCAGCGGGATCGGGTTCATCGGCCTGCGCATCTCGAACATCATGGAGCCGCCCGACTACGCCGCCTTCCCGTCCTGGCAGGACGACCCGCAGGTCCGGCGCTGGAACCTGTGGGGGTACGTCGACGCTCGCGACGTCGCACAGGCGGTGCGGCTCGGGCTGGAGGCCGACATCGACGGCTCGGAGATCGCGATCGTCGCGGCGGCCGACACGGCGATGGTCCGCCCCAGCGCCGGGTTGATGGCAGAGGTCTTCCCGGACGTCCCGCTGCGCCGACCGGTCGCCGGCCGCGAGACGCTCCTGGCGATCGACCATGCCCGCCGGCTCCTCGGCTACGAGCCGGCCCATCGCTGGATGGACCACGTCTCCACGTGACGCGGGACGACGCGATGCCGGTCGCGGGCTGAGGGCCGGTATCCTGTGGTGAGATGACCGCGACCACGACCCCACCGCGCGACATCGTCAGCTGGGACGAGATGGATCGGCTCGTGGCGGGCCTGGCCGAGAGGCTGGTCGGGGAGGAGTTCGACCTGCTCCTGGCCATCACGCGCGGCGGCCTCGTGCCGGCCGGCATGCTCGCCTACCGGCTGAGGATCCGGAACATCCTCGTCGCGGCGGTCGAGTTCTACGACGACCATGGCCAGCCGGGCCCGCGCCCGACGTTCCTGCAGTTCCCGGCCGATCCCCTGTTGCGCGGCCAGCGGGTCCTCGTCGTCGACGAGGTGTGGGACAGCGGGACGACGATCCATGCCGTCACCGAGCGCATCCGCCAGGCGGGCGGCAACCCGACCACGGTCGTCCTCCATTACAAGCCGGAGCACTCGGTCGTGCCCGGCCGTCCCGACCTCCATGCCGTGACCACCGATGCGTGGGTGGTCTACCCGTTCAAGGCCGGCGGCTGAGGGGCCCTCCGCCGCCCTCCCACTCCCTGCCCTCCCGGCCCGCCTGGCGCTCGACAGTCGGCCCAGATCCCGTGCATAGTGTTGGCCGTCTCACCCATCTCCCTTCAGGCCGACAGGGGTTTCCATGAATCCGCTCGAGTCGAAGGTCAGGTCAGTCCCCGCGCTGCACAGGCTCGCTCGCCGCACGAAGGACCTGGGGCGTCGCGTGCGCGGAGTCGAGCCACTTGACGGTTTCTATCCCGCATCGCCCTCGCTTCTGGTAGCCCTCGTCAAGGCGTTCAGGTTGCAGGAGGCCGAGCGCTCGCGCGGTCGTGACTTGCTCGACGGGCATGCTTACTACGAATTCGGGATGTTCCGCGGCTTCAGTTTCTGGTTCGCGGAGCAGGTCTCGCGCGAGTACGCCCCGGATAGCTTCCGCCTCCATGGCTTCGACTCGTTCGAAGGGCTACCGAAGCCACAACTCGAGGCTGAAGCGCGGGTCTTTCTGGAGGGGGAGTTCCGCGGCTCCTTCGGCGCGGTGTCCTCCAACCTCGAGCGCTGGAACACTGACTTCTCGCGCATCCGCCTACACAGGGGCTTCTTCTCCCCGGAGCTGTTCGCCCGCCTTCGGCAGTCCGAAACGTTCGCACCCGTGTCGATCTGTCTGATCGACGCCGATCTCTATGAATCATGCGTGCCGGTGTTGGACTTCATCCGGGACTACCTGGTGCCCGGCTCGATCCTGGTGTTCGACGACTACAACCAGATCGGCGAGAACGACGACGCCGGCGAGCGTCGCGCGCTGCTCGAATTCGAGCGACGCAATCCAACCTTTCAAAAGGAACACTTGTTCGACTACGGCTTCGAAGGCGCCGTCTTCCGGGTCATGTCGGTGTAACGAGGGCGACGGGCTCTTGAGTCTCAGGGACATGTGGCGGCGGTCACCTGCTGCTGCCCCCCACCCGGACCGCGTGGCGGGTGTAGAATCCTTCCGTCGACACGATCGTGGAGGGTCCGATCATGACCAAGCGAGTCCGGCTGCTCGTCGGGACGAAGAAGGGCGCGTTCGTCCTCGACAGCGACGAGTCGCGGCGAGACTGGTCGGTCAGCGGCCCGCTGTGCGAGGGCTGGCCGGTCCACGACCTCATCGTCGAGCCCGCGACCGGGTCGATCCTGGCCGGGGCCGGAAACCCGTGGTACGGCCCGGCGGTCTTCCGCAGCGATGACGGCGGGTCGACATGGAGCCACTCGTCGAACGGGATGACCTATGGGGACGAGGCCGAGCCGATCAAGACCGTCTGGTCGCTGGCGACGGCACCCGATGGCACGCTGTTCGCCGGCGTCGAGCCCGCCGGGCTCTTCCGGAGCGGCGACGGCGGCGCGACGTGGACCCACGTCGAGGGCCTGACCAACCACCCGACGCGACCGACCTGGGGACCGGGAGCGGGCGGGCTCATCCTGCACACGATCATCCCGCACCCGAGCGACACCGATCGCACCTGGGTCGGGATCTCGGCGGTCGGGGTGTTCGAGACGCGCGACGGCGGCGCGTCGTGGGAGCCGCGCAATGTCGGCGTCCGGGCGGAGTTCAATCCCGAGGACCGCTACCCGGTGACCGGGCAGTGCGTCCACAAGTTCGCGATGGCCGCCGGCCAGCCGGACACCCTCTACCAGCGGAACCATTGCGGGGTCTATCGCTCCGACGACGGCTCCGAGACCTGGCAGGAGATCACCGACGGCCTGCCGACCGACTTCGGGTTCTCGATGGTGACGCATCCGAGCGACCCCGATACGTGCTGGCTCATCCCGCTGAGCCTGCCCGATCAGGGCCGCCACATGCCCGATGGCCACACTGCCGTCTGGCGCACCCATGACCGGGGCGCGTCCTGGATCTGCTCCGACAAGGGCCTGCCGACGCGCGATGCGTACATGTCGGTCCTTCGCGAGGCGATGGCGCGCGACACGCTGGATCCGGTCGGGATCACCTTCGGGACCGAGACCGGGCAGCTGTGGCACAGCGCTGATGGCGGCGAGACGTGGCGGATGATCACCGACACGCTGCCGGAGATCTGGGCGGTCGAGACGGTCGTGCTCGACGGCTGAGGAAGTGATGGCGACGGTCCTCCTCCCGGCCTCGCTGATCGCCCTCTTCCCGGGCGTCGGCAAGCGGCATCACGTCGACGGCGAGACGGTCGGGGCGCTGCTGGTCGAGCTCGACCGGTCCGTGCCCGGGATGCGTGAGCGGTTGGTCGAGGCCGGACCGCGGCTCCGGCCGCACATCAACGTGTTCGTGGACGGGTCGCCCGCCGATCTCGCCACCGCGGTGCCGGCCGAGGGCGTCGTCCATGTCCTGCCCGCGGTCAGCGGCGGGTCGGTCGCCCTTCGCGGCTAGCCGCGCGGACCGAGGATCGGCGCGAACGGATCGAACGGTTCGGTCCGCTCGGCGACCATCTCGTGCCGGGTCGGCCGGGCACGGACCCCGCTCGGTGGGTCACCGGCGACCGTCCGCCAGCCGTGGTCGCCCAGCCTGTCCAGGGTGGCGAGCGCCGCACTGACCATCCCCCGGGCGTGCTCGAGCGCGACGCCGGTTAGGGCCGCCGGGGCCGTGGCGAGGGCGACGTCGGCCGACACCAGCGAGGCCGCCCTGGCGGCACGCGCGGCGAGTGCAGCGTCATCGGGGCGGAAGTCGGCGGCGCGCAGCACGAGGGCGACGTCCCCGGCATGGACCGCGGCGGCCGCCTGGACATACGGCCACAGCACGGACCGATCCGATCCGGTCGGTGGCTCCACGAACCCGAGGGGGTAACCAGGGAAGAGGGCCCGCCGGACCGCGACCTCGGCGATCGCCCGTGCGCCGGGTGCCGGCTCGTCGGTGAGCCATGGCGGCAGCGCGCCGAGGATGACCTGCTCCCTGGCCAGCCCGTCGCCACGCGCCAGCATCAGGCCGAGCAGCTGGAGCGCGAGCGCCCGCCCGGCGCGGGTCGTCGGGTCGGACGGGACACCGGCCGACAGGTCCGGCGCGACCACGAGCGGTCCCGAGCCGACGAGGATCGCCGTCCCGGCGCGTCGCGTGATGCGGTGCGCGAACGCGTGGTCCGCTAGGGCTCGATCGGGCTCGACCGCATCGGCGACGATCTCGGCCATGGCATCGGACACGAGGAGGTCGATCCGCTCGAACGCCGCGACGACGGCTCCCTCCGGCGCGCCGAGCGCGGGCACGACGGTCGCCAGCCGGACGTAGGCCCGGCGCCGGGCGGCGGCGCGATCGGCGACGCGACGAAGGTGGGTCAGTGCCCGCTGGCTGCCGGTCGGCGCAGCCTCGGACAGGTTCGACTCGGTCACCCGTGGTGCGCCGTCGCGGGGCTGCCACGCCGGCACGTCGAGCCCCGCGTCGGTCATCCGGTCCGCAAGCTCGCGCCCGATCGGCACCTCGATCCTGATGAGGTCGATGCCGGCCCCGATGAGGGTCGTCGCCTCCTCGAGCGCGGCGTCGGCGTCCGGCTCGCGGAGCGTGACCCCGAGCCACGGTCGGGTCGCCTCGCCGAGGATGTCGAGCGTCTCGCGGCGGACCGTCCGCTGGGCGTCGATCCGCTCGATCGCCGCGGCCGCGAGGCGGGTCGCCTCGACCTCGGCGACGGCGCGCCGGTCCGGCTCGCGTAGCAGCTCCGCCTCGAGCGCCAGATCGATCGCACCCGAGGCGACATCCATCGCGAGCTGCTGCGGCTCGAGGTCGTACTCGAGCATGGCTATCGCGAACGGCAGCGCGATCCCCGTTCCGAGCCCGTGCGGATCGCCGGCCAGCCAGCGGTCGATCGTCGCGCCGGCCAGCGGCCGCCGAGATGCGTCGAGCCCGCTGACCCCGAACAACCGCAGGATCGCGCGCTCCTGCCCGATCGTCGTGGAGGCCCGCGCCCGTGCGCCCCAGGCGCCCGCCAGTGCCTCCGCCCGCGCGACGAGCGCGTCGAGCGGCCCCCAGTCCGCACTCATGCCGGGCAGTATGCCGCGTGCGACCAGCCGTGAGCAGCCCTCCCGGCCCTTCTCGCCGTCGCCCTCGCCCTCATCGATCGACCGCGGTCGCCAGCCGGTTCCCCGCCAGGAAGCCCCGGTAGGCCACGATCGGATCGTCGGCGACGTAGCGCACGCCGCGGTCGCCGACCCGTTCGGCGCCGGGGACGATCGCCGCATGGTCGGCCTCGACGCCTCGCCGGTAGTCGACCTCGATGACGACCGGCGGGCCGACACGGAGGAGGTCCAGGTCCCCGGCGGCTGCCCGCTGGACGGCCCGTTCGGCGGCGGCCCGGACGAGGTCCGCGGCGACGGAGGGGTGCACCGACGCCGCCGCGTGGCCGCCGACGGCCGTCTTCACGACGACCCGCTCCGCCCAGGGCAGCCAGGCCTCGACCTCCTCGGCGAGCGCATCGTCGCCGGCGACCAGGCCGACCGGCACGCCCCAGCGCCCCGAGCGCCAGCGCATTGAGCCCGTACTCGCCGGTCGGCCGGCCATCCAGCCGGGTCTCGACCGGCGCTCCCGAGTAGGTGTGCGCGATCGTGCCGCGCGGGTGGCCGGCTCGCGCGTGGTAGCCGACGAACAGCGCGACGCCGAAGCCCGCATCGGGTCCCGCGCCCTCGACCATCGACCACGGCTTCTGGCCCTGCAGGAGGCGCGCCGCCGGATGGATCCGCGACGGCAGCAGGTTGTACATCGAGCCGTGGCTGTCGTTGACGAGGACGTCCCCGGCGCCGCCTGCCAGTGCACCCTCGATCGCGGCGTTCGTCTCGTCGATCATCAGCTCGACGGCGGCCGGGTAGCGGGCGTGGCCCATCTCCGTCGGGTTCGGGTGACTGACCCCCGCGATGCCCTCCATGTCCACGCTGATGTAGACCTTCATGCGTCCTCCGCCGGCCCGGTCCGTGCCTGGTGGCCGATCCAGACGTGGCCGTCGGCGAACCGCTCGGCCTTCCAGATCGGGGCGCGCGCCTTCGTCTCGTCGATCGCATAGCGGGCGGCAGCGAAAGCCGCATCTCGGTGCGGCGCGACGGCGACGACCGCGATCGAAACCTCGCCGAGCGGCACCTCGCCGGTCCGGTGGACGATCGCCAGCCGGTCCACTCCGAAGCGAGCGCCGATCTCGTCCGCGATCGTGGCGAAGACGGCGACGGCCATCGATTCGAGCGCCTCGTACTCGAGCGACTCGACGCTCCGCCCGGCGTGGCGCGCGGCCTCCGCCTCCTGGCCCGGCGCCGGCGTGCCCGGCGTCGAGCGCGTCCGGCCGAGGAAGCCGACGACCGCGCCGTCCTCGGGGATCGCGAGCGCCTCGGCCAGCTCGGCGAGGATCGACGCGTCGAGGGGCCCCTCGCGGAGCTCGAGGACGCGCCGCCCGTCGCCACCGGATACCGGTGGGATCATCGCGACCTCGTCGCCGTCGACGAGCGGCGTCGTCGGCTCGGCATAGTCCCCGTTTCGCGCGAAACGGAGCGACGCGCGTCCCGGGGCGAGGACGGGGAAACGCGCCGCCAACGCGGTCCAGGCTGCTTCGACGTCGGCCCCGTCAGCGAGCTCGAGCGTCACCTCACGCGTCCCCGCAAGCTCGCGCTGGACCGCGAACAACCTGACCCGGACGGTGAGCGCCACGTCCGACGCGGCCGTCAGCCGAGCCACGACGCGACGAGCAGGCCGTCGCCGACCGGCAGGATCGTGGCGTTGAAGCGAGGATCGGCGAGCACCGCGGCGTCGAACGCGCGCAGCGCCACGGTATTCGCGTCGTCGGCGGCGACCGGCCGGGCGCCCGAGACGCGACCACTCCACAGGACGTTGTCGGCGAGGACCAGCGCGCCCGGGGCGAGGCGTTCGGTGAGCGCGTCGAGGTACCCCAGGTATTCGGGCTTGAGCGCGTCGATGAACGCGAGGTCGAAGGGCCCGGCGAGGGTCGGCTCCCGAGCCGCGAACGCGTCGAGCGCGGGTGCGGTCACGACCGTGATGCGCTCGTCGGCGATGCCCGCCTGGCGCCACCAGCCGCGCGCGAGATCGGTCCGGCCGCGGTCCGGATCGATCGTCACGATCGTGCCGTCGGCGGGCTGGCCGAGGGCCATCCACAGCGTCGAATAGCCGTACGCGGTGCCGACCTCGACGATCCGTCGCCGCCCGCCGGCGAGGACCTGCAGCACCCGCCCGGTGTCGCGGGTGACGATCGGGACGTCGAGCGGCCCGGCGGCGACCTCGATCGCCGCCAGCGCGGCTGGCAGAGCCGGCGCCAGCGATTCGATCCAGTCGTGGTCCACGCGATCTGGGATCCAGGTTTCGTCGTCCTTTGCCATCAGGTCCTCACACCAGCAGTCCCGCACCGAAATAGAGTCCCGCCGCGAGGATGGTCCCCGCGGCGATCGAACCGACGTTGATGTACAGCAGACCCGTCGCCGACTCCATCGAGCGCGTCCGTGCCGTCTGCACCGACGCCCAGCACACGACGAGCGGGAAGACGAGCCCGACGATGAGCCGCAACCACACGAACAGCGCCCACGGTCCGGTCAGCGACGAGAACGGGGCGACTTCGGCGGGGCCGGCGCCGGTCGCGATCCACGCCCAGAACAGGACGACCTGGACGACGACGACGACCAGCAGGACACGTGCGAGCAGGATGAGCGGCGCCTCTGGGAGCTTCGGGGTGACGAGGTACCAGTGGCCGAGGATCATCGCCGCGAAGACGCCGCCGATCGCCGCGCTGACGACCGCGAGCTGGACGAGCAGCGACACGGCGCCGAGCGACCCGTCCCCCCAGGCGAGGGCGCCGAACAGCAACGTCGCGATCGCCGCGGCGAGCGCCGCCCAGCGGACCGCCCCGGCCACGCGCGGGCCGGACGGGCCCAACCGCCCCACGACCAGCCCGACGGCGACCAGGACCGTGAAGGCGAGCAGGGCCGCTCGGCGCGGCCCGTCCCAGGCTGGGTCGACCACCACCGGCGAGTCGACCAGCGAGGCCGGCAGGGCGCCATCGGAGATCCAGGCCAGGACCCCGAACCCGAGCGCGCACAGCGTCGTGAAGCGAAGATAGCCGGGGGTCGCGGTGGTGCGCCGTGCGAGCATGACGACCGCGGCGTAGGTACCCAGCGCGAGGCCCGTCAACAGGGTCCAATTGACGAAGGCAAGGTTCTGACCGATCTGCGTCGCGGACACGGGGTCGAGTGTAGCGGCGAACAGGCATCGACTCGGAGGTGGAACGATGGCACTCGATCGCGACACGGCCTTCACCTGGTACGGGCACTCCTGCTTCGAGATCCGGACGCCCGGCGGGGCGGTCATCCTGCTGGACCCGTTCTTCGCCAACCCGCGCAGTCCGCGGACCGCCGAGTCGATCGAGCGTTGCGACCTGCTGCTCGTGACGCATGGCCACTTCGACCACATGGGCGACGCCATCGCGCTGGCAAGCCGGCTGCGACCCGCCTGGCCGTGCATGCACGAGATGAGCCTGTGGCTCGGGCGTCGCCTGCCCGGGGGCGCCGACGCGGCCGTCGGCATGAACAAGGGCGGCACGTTCGAGACCGCCGGGATCAAGGTCACGATGACCCACGCCGACCATTCGGCCGGGGACTGGAACCCGGGCGGCGAGACGACGCTGTACCTCGGCGATCCGGCGGGCTTCGTCGTCGAGGTCGAGAACGGGTTTCGGTTCTACGCGGCCGGCGATACGACCGCGTTCGGCGACATGGCATTCATCCGCGAGCTCCACGCGCCGGAGCTCGCGCTGCTGCCGATCGGCGGCCATTACACGATGGGCCCGCGCGAGGCAGCGCTCGCGGTGGAGCTGCTCGGGGTCAAGCACGTCATCCCGATCCACTACGGGACCTTCCCGATCCTGACCGGGACGCCGACCGAGCTGCGCGTCGGCGCTCGACGCGCGAGGGCTCGGCGCGGTCGAGATCCATGCACCCGAGCCGGGTGGGACGGTGACGTGACCAACCGAAGCGAGCGCCGGGCGCAGCGCCGCACGCGGACGCGTCCCGCAGGTCCGTCCCGCGCGCAAACGCGCTATCGACTCCTGGTCCTGATCGCCATCGTCGGGCTGATCCTGCTGGCGGTCGCGAGCGTCGCACTGGTCACCCCGAACCCGGCACCGACGTAGCTCATCCAGCGTCGTCGGTGGTGCGCGCCGGCACCAGAGGATCGTCGTTCCACGGTCGTGACATTGAACTCGCAAGGTCGGCGGAGGACACTCTCCGCATGACGGCTCCTCGCCGACGCTTGTTCCTGCTCATCGGCGTCATCGCCGCGGTCGCGATCGCCATCCCGGTCATGGGCGCCGACCCATCGCCCGCCGCCGGTCCGTCCGGTTCCCCGAAGGCCGCCGAGTCGCCGAAGCCGGCCAAGTCGCCGAAGGCGGACAAGGCACCGAAGGCCGAGAAGGCACCCGAGGTCGCCGTCACGGTCACCGGCACGGTCAAGCAGGGAACGGACGGCAAGGGCCGGCCGACTTTCACGCTGACGGCCGGCGCGACGACCTGGGAACTATCGGCGGGGCCGCCGTGGTACTGGGGCGACAAGAACCCGCTGGCGGCGTACGTCGGGAAGTCGGTCACCGTCGTCGGTGAATCCGGGCAGGGCAGCACCGAGCTCGACGTCGACACGGTCGACGGCAAGGCCATCCGCGCGGCCGGCAAGCCGCCGTGGGCCGGCGGGCCGTGGGCCGTCGGACCGACGCACCCCGGCTGGAAGGACTGGATGGCCGGCGGCAAGCCCGGCAAGGGCCAGAACAAGGACAAGGCCACGCCGGCCGCGACGCCGGGCACCGGGAAAGGCAACTGACCGCCGCTGCCGGACCGCACCGCGCGGCTGCCGGTGGCGGTTGGACTCGGGCGCGATCTCAGCGGCTACTGCTACCTCGCCGACGCCACGATGCTGACGATCACCCCAACGAGCAGGGCGAGGACGGCCCCGATGCCGATCTCCCGCAACGGGGCGGATCGAAGATCGCGCCACGCCCAGTAGCCGAATTCGACCAACCGGGTGCGCAGCGGCGCTCGACCTCGCGGAAGGTCCACCGGCTTCCGTCGCGCCTCGGTTGGGAGAAGAACGTCGGCGGCGGCCGGCCCTGTAGCCCACGTACTTGGATAGGGCGAGGGCTTGATCGACGCTTCGTAGTCGAATCCGCACGATGTGCACCAGCGGAACGCGGCGATCCGCAACGTTCCGCACGATGAACACCGTTCCGGTGGGGTCTGGGCGGCCTGAACGGGCGCGATCGTGACGCGTCGGCGGTCGCGCATGATCCACCACAATCGCGTCTGGACGTCGTCGAGCGCGACGTCCGCGTAGATCACCTTTCCGGTGTCACGGTCGATGAGGCTGTAGGCTCGGGACTGCGACGCCGGCGACGAACGCTGCATTCGGATCGCGATGCCCAGCCTCTGGCCCTGCGACCGCAGACGCCTGATCTCGCCGTTCGACTCGCCTCCCACTCGAGCTCCATAACCTTGACTGTCGTCCAATGGTTCGACGGGCGCCCAATCTAGCAGCAGGCGCGTTGCAGTATCGACACCGTCAGGTCTTGTGCCTCCAAGGTTCACCTCCACAGCGTCGGGGCGCACCCGCCACGAGCGGTGGCGATCGATCCTATGATCGTTGCTCCACCGAGGATCGCAGGCGTGACCAGACTGGGAGGTAGGGCAGGCCCAATGACACGATCGTGTCGCAGCTGCGGCGCACCTCTCGAACGACTATTCGTCGACCTCGGGATGTCGCCGCCGTGCGAGGACTTCCTCGCGGCGGATCGTCTGCACGCACCCGAGACGTTCTATCCACTCGACGTGCGGATCTGTGACCGATGCCTGCTCGTGCAGCTGCCGACATACGTGGCGGCGGCGAGCATCTTCACCGAGTATGCGTACTTCTCCTCGTACAGCGACAGCTGGGTCGAGCACGCCCGCCGGTTCGTCGACGAAGCGATCAGGCGACAGGGCCTCGGTCCGGGGTCTCGGGTGGTGGAGGTCGGGAGCAACGACGGGTACCTGCTGCAACACGTCGTGGCGAAGGGTATCCCTGCCCTCGGCGTCGAGCCGGCCCGCAACATCGCCGCCGTCGCCACGGCGAAGGGCATCCACACTATCAACGACTTCTTCTCGACGGAGGTCGCCAACGAGATCGTCCGCTCGACCGGACAGGCCGACCTGATCGTCGCGAACAATGTCTTCGCGCACGTTCCCGACCTCAACGATTTCACGGCGGGGCTCGCGGCCCTTCTTCGACCGGATGGACTCCTGTCGATCGAGGTGGCCTATCTGGTCCGGCTGATCGAGCACAACGAGTTCGACACGATCTACCACGAGCACTACATGTACTACACGGTGCTCAGCGCTGAAGGTGTGTTGGCGCGACATGGGCTCCGCCTGCTGGACGTCGAGGAGCTCCCGACCCATGGCGGATCCATCCGACTGTGGGTCGTGCACCGGGACGACCCACGTCCGTCGACGGCCGCGGTCGAAGCGTTCCTCTCTCGCGAACGATCCGCGGGGCTCGATGACCCCGGGAAGTACGGCGGGTTCGCCGAGCGGGTCGAGCGCACGAAGCATGACCTGCTGGCGTTCCTGATCGAGGAGCGACGGCGGGGATCGACCATCGCTGGCTACGGGGCCCCCGGGAAGGCGAACACACTGCTCAACTACTGCGGGATCCGGACCGACCTCATCGACTACCTGGTCGACCGGAATCCCTACAAGCATGGGCGATTCACCCCAGGTACTCATATCCCGATCTTTGCCCCGAACCACCTGACCGAGACTCGACCGGACGTCATCGTCATCATGCCGTGGAACCTGCGCGATGAGATCGCGAGCCAGCTGTCATTTGCCAGGTCGTGGGGAGCTCGCCTCGTGGTCGCGATCCCGGCCGTGGAGGTCGTCGACTGAGGCGTTGCGGAGCTGTTGGCGCACGGATGCACCACAGTTCGTTCCGGGCAACCCATCTGCAACTCGTTGTGACGAATTAGACGTTGACCCAGTACCGTCGTACTGCTATACCTGTCGTCCGGACGTGAGAGCCGCAGCGCGGGACGCGCCTTTCGCGAGGGACGGCCGGAGCGCGCGTAATATCGGACAGTGATCGTGCTGATTTCCGTGCGCGTCGCCATCGGATAGGACCCAGGCCGAGAATGGTGAGGCTCTCGCATGATCCGCCGCTATGCCGCTGGACTTCATATCGCACTGATGGCGCTCGATGGCGCGTCAGCCATGGTGATCGCGGTCGGCGCCTTCCTTCTGACACCCGGACCGGAACCCAGGCTGGCCGTGGAACGCGTGGGCGCTCCGGATCTGCTGTTGTTGGCCTATGGACTCGCGTGGGTGTGGAGTCTTGCGGCGCAGGGGCTGTACCGGGTTCGCGCCCGCTGGTCGGCACGCACCGAGTCCTTCGCGGTGGGTCGTGCGGTCGCCGTGCTGGCACTGGTATCCGTGGTGATGCTCTATGCGCTAGGGCTGACCGCGCTCGGGTCTGTACTCCTGATCGCGCTGCCCGCCCAGGCCATCGCGAGCATCCTGTCGCGAGCGGCCATCCGCGGTGCCTTCCGTCAGGCCAGGCGGCGCGGTCGGAACCTCCGGTCGATCCTCATCATCGGCACCGGTGAGTCGGCGCTGTCCTTCGACGCGAAGCTGGCCGAGCACTGGGAGTTGGGTTTGCGCGTCGAGGGCTTCCTCGGATCGCCGCGATGACGGGTCCCGGCTGGGAGAGCGCTACCTCGGCGAGATCGATCGGCTGCCGAGCGTCCTGCACGAACGTGTGATCGACGAGGTCGCGATCTGCCTTTCCTCGGCCACGAGATCGGAGATCGACGACTTGTCCGAGATGGCCATGGCAGAAGGCAAGATCGTTCGCATCCCGACGGAGTTGCCCGGATACATGATCTCGGCGGGTTACGTCGAGGACCTCGACGGGCAACCCGTCGTGTCGCTCGTGACCGGTCCGGACAAGGCGTTGTCACTCGCGGCAAAACGACTCATCGACATCGCCGGTGCGACGATCGGCCTGATCCTGTTGAGCCCGTTGTTCGCGGCCGTGGCGGTCGCGATCGGCGCGTCGAACGGCAGGCCCATCCTCTTCCGCCAGCCGCGGGTCGGACTGCACGGCCGCACCTTCCAGGTCGTCAAATTCCGGACGATGACACTGGACGCAGACAACCAGCGGGCTGCGTTACGCCAGTACAACGAGGTCAGCGGCAACGCGTCCTTCAAGATGACCGACGACCCTCGCATCACCCGGATCGGCCGGGTGCTTCGCCGGACGAGCATCGACGAGCTGCCCCAGTTGTGGAACGTCCTCCGCGGCGAGATGAGTCTGGTGGGTCCGCGCCCGCATCCGCTTGACGATGTCGCTGGGTACGACCCATGGCATCGACGCAGGTTGACCATGAAGCCCGGCATCACGGGCTTGTGGCAGATCGCGGGTCGCAGAGAGCCCGACTTCGACCGGTGGGTCCAATTCGACCTCGAGTACATCGATCACTGGTCACTTTGGCTCGACCTGCGGTTACTGATTCGCACTATCCCGGCAATGCTTCGCGCGGAGGGTCGTTAGATTGCTCAAGATCGATACGGGCATCTCATCATTGGAACTCGGCATTCCGTCGCGCCCTGAGGCTCCCTCGCGAGATATGGCCGCGCCGCGGCGTGTCGCGGTGATCGGCTGTGGCCACGTCGGGCTCGTGCTCGCCGCGGGCTTGGCCGAGCTGGGCCATTCGGTCGCCGGCGTGGACGTCAGCGAGAGCCTCGTCGCCGAGCTGGGCGCGGGCGTACTTCGCATCCAGGAGCCCGGTCTGTCGCAGCTGGTCGCCCGTGGGGTGGCCTCCGGACGGCTGGTCTTCACGACCAGCTACGAACAGGCGATCCCGGACGCTGAAGTCATCTTCCTGGCCGTCGACACACCACAGACCATGGCCGGGGCGGCGAACCTGCGCAACATCAGGGCCGCGACCCGATCGATCGCGGCCTCGCTCAACGGGTCCACCCCGATCATCGCCAACAAGAGCACCTCCCCGATCGGGACCGGTGAGACGATCGAGGAGATCCTGGCGATCGCGCTCGAGGAACGCCACAAGCGACCCCGGATCGTGTCCAACCCGGAGTTCCTGCGGCAGGGCCGCGCGGTCGAAGACTTCTTCAACCCGGACCGGATCGTCGTCGGGTCGCGGTCCTCGGAGGACGCGCGCGAGGTCGCCGATCTGTTCGAGACGCTCGGTGGAGAGGTGATCGTCACCGACCTTCGCACGGCCGAGATGATCAAGTACGTCGCGAACTCGTTCCTCGCCACGCGGATCTCGTTCATCAACGAGATCGCCCGCTTGTGCGAGGCCGTCGGTGTCGGCGTCGACCAGGTCGTCCAGGGGATCGCCCTCGACCCGCGCATCGGTGACCACTTCTTCCGCCCCGGGATCGGGTTCGGCGGGAGCTGCCTCCCGAAGGATGTCGCGGCATTGCGGTATATCGGGGAGACGCACGGTGTCGCAACGCCAGTCCTCTCGGGCGTCCAGGAGGTCGATCGCGCTCAGCGGACGAACGCCGTTCGCCGTCTCCAGGCGAGGCTCGGCAATCTCGAGGGCCGGCGGATCGGCGTCTGGGGATTGACCTTCAAGGGCGACACGGAGGACACGCGCGATTCGCCTGCGATGGACGTCGTCAGCCTTCTCGCCAACGCGGGCGCGAGGATCCAGGCGTTCGACCCGGCGGTGTCGGCGGACCCAGAACTCGTCCTCGAACGCTTCCGGTCGTTCGTCTGCTCCGATCCCATCGAGGCCACTCGCGGGGCGGACGCGCTCGCGATCTTGACGGATTGGACGGACTTCCGGTCCATCGACCTGACCGCGGTGCGCGAATCGATGTCCGGCAATGTCGTCTTCGACGGCCGGAACATGCTGGACCGGGCGGAGGTCGAAGCTGCGGGCCTCGTCTATCTCGGGGTCGGCCGCGTCCCGACCGCGGCGCGGCGGCGCAGCTCGGACCGATGAGGGTACTGGTCGCCGGAGGCGCCGGGTTCGTCGGGAGCCACGTCTGCGAGACGCTGCTCGACCGCGGCCACGTCGTGGTCTGCCTCGACGACCTCTCGACCGGGGCGATGGCGAACCTATCCGGCCTCGACGGGCGGCCCGGGCTTCCGGTTCGTCCTGTCAGACGTCGCGCAGGCGCCGATGATCGAGGTCGGACGTCATCCTTCATCTCGCGTCGCCGGCAAGCCCGGTCGATTACGATCGGATGCCGCTCGAGACGATGTCCGCGAACTCGCTCGGGACATGGCGACTCCTGGAGATCGCGCACGAGACTGGCGCAAAGCTGACATTCGTCTCGACGTCGGAGGTCTACGGGGACCCGCTCGTCCACCCGCAGCCCGAGACGTACTGGGGCAACGTCGATCCGGTCGGGCCACGCTCGTCCTACGACGAGTCGAAGCGGTTCGGTGAGGCGCTGCTGATGTCGATGCGACGGGCTCGCGGCGTGCGGGCGACGATCGTGCGGGTCTTCAACACCTACGGGCCGAGGATGCGCTTCAACGACGGACGCGTGATCCCGGAGCTGCTCGGCAACGCCCTGGCCGGGCGGCCGCTCGTGCTCCACGGCGATGGGAGCCAGACACGATCGTTCTGCTACGTGAGCGACCTCGTCGATGGGCTGCTTCGAGTCGGCCTCGACGACGGCAACGACGGCGAGATCTTCAACCTCGGCAATCCGGCCGAGATCACCATCCGACAGCTCGCCGAGCGGATCCGGGATCTCGTCCAGCCCGACCTTCCGATCGTCTCGACCGATGCGCGTCCCGGCGACCCGGCGCGCCGCCGTCCGGACATCTCCAGGGTCCGGGCCCGCTACGGCTGGGAGCCGACCGTGGACCTCGACGGTTGGACTGAATCGCACGATCGAAGCGCTTCGCCGAACGGGCGTCACCGTCTAGGATCGAACCGATGGGCGAGGTCGGCGCAACCGCGCCCTCGGCCGGCGCCGGGCGAGGTCGGCAACGACGATCAGCAAGAACCGGACGTTGACGACCGTGTACCTCGCCGCCAGCCGGCGCGGCTCCTGAACGAGCCGGTAGAGCCATTCGAGACCAGCCCGCTGCATCGCGTACGGCGCCCGCGGCCGAAACCCGCCGATGATGTCGAAGGCGGCCCCGACCGCCATGACCGCACCCGCATTCAGGTCCTCGCGATGGTCCGCGAGCCAGAGATCCTGTTTCGGCGTCCCGAGCCCGACCCACACGTAGTCGGGGCTGGCTTCGTTCAATCGATCGAGCATCACCTGACGCTCCTCGGGGGTCAGCGGTCGAAACGGCGGCGATTCGGTGCCGACGACATGCAGCCCCGGATACCTCGCGATCAGCCGATCCGCAAGCGTTTGCGCGACACCATCGCCTCCGCCGTAGAAATAGTGCCGGGCCCCCTGTGACCGACCGCGATCGCAGATGTCCGGCAGGACATCGAGCCCGCACACCCGGCCGATCCTCCGGCCGCGGGCCCGCCCGACCCAGACGAGCGGCACGCCGTCGGGAACCACCATCCCGCCCCGCTGCAGGGCGTCCCGCAGATCCGGTCGCGACCGACGCCTCCACGATCGTGTGGGCCGTGCAGAAATGGACCCGCAGATTGTCGCCGTTCCGTGGTGCCGCCAGGAACGCGTCGATCGCCTCCTCGTAGGTCACCGCGGCAACGGGGATGCCGCCGATCCTCACGACCCGGCGAGCGTCTTCACGAGACATGGTCGGTCGGTCAACGAGGAGAGTCCTCGACCACGGAACCGCCCGGCCCGCCGGCGACCCGCTGGCGGGATCCGCGTGGTCGCACGGCTTCGTTGATCGGGGCCAGGCCTTCCGGGCCGGAGGGTACCGCCGAAGGGATGGCGAGGGTCGCGGCGCTGGGGTAGTAGCCGTACGGCCTGTCCCGGAGCGTCCTTGGGGATGCGATTCAGCGTCAGTCCCAGCACCCGACCACCGACCATGGACAATGCCGCGCGCGCCGCGCGCGCCGCGTCGCGACGAGTGTGGCCGGAGTCGATGACCAGGATCGAACCGTCGACGATCGTCGACAGGACTGCAGGGTCCGTCACGATGTTGATCGGCGAGCAGTCGAAGATCACGATGTCGGCCGCCGCCGCGAGCCGGTCGACGATCGTGCGCATGCGCTCGGAGCCAAGGAGTTCTGCCGGGTTTGGCGGCGGCGACCCGCTCGCGATAACCCGCAGGTTCTTCTGTTCGGTCAGCTGGGCCACGGAATCGATGGCGGTCTTGTCCGAGAGGATGAGATCCGTCAGACCGACCGCCCCTGACAGGGCGAACAACTGATGCACGCTGGGCATGCGAAGATCGGCGTCGACGAGGATCGTGCGCTTGCCGGCCTGGGCGAAGACAACGGCAAGGTTGCAGGCGACGATCGTCTTTCCCTCGAGTGGCTGGGGGCTCGTGATGAGGATCGTCCGTGTCGGCGCGGCGATCGCTGTGAACTCGATGTTCGTCCGAAGGGCCCGGAATGCCTCCGTAGCGCGCGACCGCGGGTAGAGCACCGTGACCAATCCATAGATCGGGTTCCGCCCTCGCTCGTTCCGCATGCGCGGGATCAGGCCCAACACCGCCGAACCAGTGGCGCGCTCGGCGTCGTCTCGAGTCTTGATGAAGTCTTCGAGATGATCGAGCAGGAACACCAGGGCCACCGCGACAAGAGCGCCCGCGGCGAGGCCAAGCAGAAGGGTGACGGGGACCTGCGGCGACGACGGCGACGACGGCACAATGGCCGATTCGACGATAGCGAGGTGGTTCACCGCGGAGTTCGAGGCGTACGACAGGAGAGCGGCATACGTCGAGCGGAGGCTCACGAGGCGTGATTGGAGAGCCTCGAGCTGCGTGCTTTCCTTCGCGGTCGGGCTGGCGAGGCGGGCCAAACGGTCTGCCTCCGCCTGCGTCGACCCGATCTGCTCCTGCAGCGTCTGGAGGTCGCGGACCACGAACTGTCCGACATCGGATCCCTGGCCCTGGACCGTTGGGGAGTAGGCGATCAATTGGGCGGCCACTTCGTTGGCGATCGCGGCCGCGCGCTGCGGATCGGAGTCTCGAGCCCGGATCGTGATCAGGCTGCTGTCGGCCTGCGTCTCGACGCTGACCTGTCGTTGGAGGACACCTGGATCGACCTTCAAGCCGAGCTTGTCGACGACGCCCTGCAGGATGGTTCGAGTCGTGGCGATCTGGGCATACGTGGTGCTGAGTTGCTGCGAGGCCGCCATCTGGGCCAGGTCCGGGTTCACGGCGGTCAGCGACTGGCCGACGATCACCTTCGCCTGGCTGTCGTAGCTCTTCGCAGCGGAAAGGCTTGTCGCCAAGGCACCAAGGCCTGCAAGGACGATGACGACGATGATCAGCTTGTATCGGGCGCGCAACACACCCAGCTGCGTTCGAAGTTCCAAGGATGACCCCATGCTGAAGCGGCGGATTCCGAGTATGACAGCAACGCTCGCGAAACTGCTACAGGTCGTTGTCAGGGCCGCACCACGGAACTTTCGGTCCGCGCGTCTTGTGACCCCGTTACACCCTTAACTGCTCCAATCCATGGGTTGTCGACACAGTCCCGACCGGGCGGGCCGGGCTCGAATGGGATCGTTCGAAACTATCGACCTAATGACAGGACGACGCCCCGGCATTTAGGGTCAACGAACCGACGGTCGGCAATGCCCGCACCACTCGGTACGACAAAGCCAACCCCGCAGTGATGCGGGTGCACGGAAAGCCACGTGACTTCCGCGTTCGCGGAAGCCAGACGGGTTGCCGAATACCGACCACGCGGTGCCGTTGCGTGCGGTCTGCGTCTTCGCCCGACGATCGGTCGCCGGTCGAGGCCGTGCGACGCCGCGTCGCGTGGTCCGAGGGACCGAGCATTGCGATACAAGGCCCAGTCGCCGTTCGCGCTTTCGACCCCGATCGCCCCCCCTCCGGCGAAACCGCCCGCCCGACGCCGCTCACGGTTTCGCGACTGGCTTGCGACGATGCCGATCGTCTTCCTCATCCCCGCGCTCATCGCGCCGTTCGCGATCAGCATGGCCGCGTCAGGCCCCCAGCTGGCCCTGACCACCGCACCCGTCCCGGGCGCGACCGTCAATGTGACCGGAACAGGCTTCCCACCCCGGGTGAAGATCCAGCTCACGTGGGATGCCAGCGCCTCCGGCATGCCCACGACCCGGACCAACGGAGCCGGTCGACTAGCGACCAGTTTCACGATCCCCTCGAACACCAAGATCGGGAAGCACGACCTGGCCGCCCTGCTTGTTGCGACCAAGGCAACGTCCACGACGGCCGATAGTTCCACGACGTCCGGGGGGCCTAAGCGACCCAGGACGTCCCCAGCGCCCACGGCGTCGCCAGCGCCGACGGCATCACCGACGCCCACGGCGCCTGCTCCGCTCGCCGTGCTTTCGGTTGACGTCCAGGCGGCCGCGACGCCGACTCCGACACCGGTCCCGACACCGATTCCGACACCGGTCGCCACTCCGACTCCGACACCGGTCCCGACGCCGACTCCGACACCGGTCGCGACGCCGACTCCGACACCGGTCGCGACGCCGACTCCGACACCGGTCCGCGACGCCGACTCCGACACCGGTCCCGACGCCGACTCCGACACCGGTCCCGACGCCGACTCCGACACCGGTCCCGACGCCGACTCCGACACCGGTCCCGACGCCGACTCCGACACCGGTCCCGACGCCGACTCCGACACCGGTCCCGACGCCGACTCCGCCAGCGGCCGTCACCGTCACATCGAGCATCCTGACCGGACAGCAGCTGTCGGGCACGATCAGCTGGACCGCGATCGTCAACGCCGGGACCGCATCGTCCATCGAGTTCTGGATCGACGGCAGCAATCGGTGGACCGAGTTCTACGCGCCCTATCAGTTCAACGGCGACCCCGATGGACGGCTCGTGACCACGACGCTGACGAACGGCGGCCACGTACTAACGGTCATCGCCCGGACGTCGAGTGGAGGCAGCACGTCGGCGACGGCGAACGTCACGATCGCGAACGGGTCGCCCACGCCCACGCCGCCACCGACCGCGACGCCGACTCCGCCACCAGCCGCGACGCCGACTCCGCTGCCAACCGCGACGCCACCGGCGGCGACCTGCGGCACCAGCCTCCAGACGCTCATCAACGGCACCCCGACGGGCGGCACGCTGGCTGTGCCCGACTGTCTCTACCGCGAGAGCGTGACGGTCACCCGCCCGATGACGATCGACGGGACCGGGGCCACGATCGACGGACGCGACGCCGCCGGCACGCCGGTCCGCCAGCGCTGGCTGTTCGTGTCGGCGAATGACGTGACCGTCCGCGGCTTCACGATGCAGTACACCTCCGGCGGCTACGCGGTCGGCGGGGTGGAGACCGCGGCGGGGGTCCAGCGCTTCGTGCTCCAGGGCTGCGACGTGTCGCACGCCTACGTCAACATCAACCTGACCGGCACGACCGACTCGACGATCCGCGACTGCGCGATCCACGACGCCACCCACCTCGGGGTCCGGGTCGCCGCCAATGCCCCCCACGGCGGCCAGCGCAACCAGATCAGCAGCAACCGGATCTACCACAACAACCGGACCGGCGAGCCCGATCCGAATGCCGATGCCGGCGGGCTCAAGGCCACCTGGCAGGACGGGCTCACGCTCGACGGCAACGAGGTCTACGACAACGGCGGGGCGGGCCTGTGGCTCGACGCCGCCTGTCTGAACGCCACGATCTCGAACAACAAGGTCCACCACAACGACTCGGCTGGGATCATGGACGAGACCAGCACCGGCACCTGGATCACCGGCAACTCGGCCTGGGAGAACGGCTTCGGCCCGTACGGCGCCGTGTGGGGCTGGGGGGCGGGCATCCTCATCGCGTCGTCGAAGGACGACCAGGTCTGGGGCAACACCGTCGCCTGGAACTACGCCGGCATCAGCGTCATCAGCCAGAACCGGTCCGACAGCCCCGGCCTGACCGGCACCTACGTCCACGACAACCTGGTCATGGCCGAGCAGCCGACGGCGGGCAACGACCGCTACGGCCTGTTCTGGGGCCAGGACTGGTCCGGTCCGCTGTACGCGGCCGCGAGCAACAACCGGGGCGCCACCAACAAGTTCTGGTACCCGGCCGCCGAGAACCAGTACGCCCGCTTCATCTGGGACGGCTACCGCAACCTGTCGTCCTTCGTGACCGTCCCCGGCGGGACCGGCTCGCGCTGGCTCACGGACGCAGAGAAGAGCGCCGCCCTTGCGGCCGGTGGAGCGCCAGCCTCGCCCTAGCGCGAATGGCACCCGACGCGAGATAGGCCGCACGGAGGTACCTGTTGATCGACTCCCCACGCCGCTCACCCCGTGGGTCCTTCCTAGCGGTCGTCACCGCGGCCGTTCTCTCGGCTCTGGTCGTGTTCGGTACGACCTCCCTCCCGAACCCGGGAAGCGTCGAAGGCGCCACCTCGACAAAGGTCGCGGCATGCTCCGCGAACCTGCGAACCCGCCCGACCACCGTCGCCAGGGTCAGGAAGATGGCCAGGACCGGCACGAAGGTGACGGTCGTGGCCAACGTGACGGGCAGCCGCTGGCGGGTCAGCTGCGCGGGCAGGTCCGTCAGCGGTCGAACCTGGTACCGGATCAGCGCCGTCAACGGCAGGAGTGTCAGGTCGCTCTTCGGCGTGCAGTATCTGTATGCGGCGACCGCCCTGTTCAAGTCCCCGGCCGCGACGGCGGTCGCCCCGCCGCCACCACCAGCCGCGAAGGCGGTCGCCCCGCCGCCGCCACCGGCCGCGACGCCGACTCCGCCACCAGCCGCGACGCCGACTCCGCTGCCAACCGCGACGCCACCGGCGGCGACCTGCGGCACCAGCCTCCAGACGCTCATCAACGGCACCCCGACGGGCGGCACGCTGGCTGTACCCGACTGTCTCTACCGCGAGAGCGTGACGGTCACCCGCCCGATGACGATCGACGGGACCGGGGCCACGATCGACGGACGCGACGCCGCCGGCACGCCGGTCCGCCAGCGCTGGCTGTTCGTGTCGGCGAATGACGTGACCGTCCGCGGCTTCACGATGCAGTACACCTCCGGCGGCTACGCGGTCGGCGGGGTGGAGACCGCGACGGGGGTCCAGCGCTTCGTGCTCCAGGGCTGCGACGTGTCGCACGCCTACGTCAACATCAACCTGACCGGCACGACCGACTCGACGATCCGCGACTGCGCGATCCACGACGCCACCCACCTCGGGGTCCGGGTCGCCGCCAATGCCCCCCACGGCGGGCAGCGCAACCAGATCAGCAGCAACCGGATCTACCACAACAATCGGACCGGCGAGCCCGATCCGAATGCCGATGCCGGCGGGCTCAAGGCCACCTGGCAGGACGGGCTCACGCTCGACGGCAACGAGGTCTACGACAACGGCGGGGCGGGCCTGTGGCTCGACGCCGCCTGTCTGAACGCCACGATCTCGAACAACAAGGTCCACCACAACGACTCGGCTGGGATCATGGACGAGACCAGCACCGGCACGAAGATCACCGGCAACTCGGCCTGGGAGAACGGCTTCGGCCCGTACGGCGCCGTGTGGGGCTGGGGGGCGGGCATCCTCATCGCGTCGTCGAAGGACGACCAGGTCTGGGGCAACACCGTCGCCTGGAACTACGCCGGCATCAGCGTCATCAGCCAGAACCGGTCCGACAGCCCCGGCCTGACCGGCACCTACGTCCACGACAACCTGGTCATGGCCGAGCAGCCGACGGCGGGCCACGACCGCTACGGCCTGTTCTGGGGCCAGGACTGGTCCGGTCCGCTGTACGCGGCCGCGAGCAACAACCGGGGCGCCACCAACAAGTTCTGGTACCCGGCCGCCGAGAACCAGTACGCCCGGTTCATCTGGGACGGCTACCGCAACCTGTCGTCCTTCGTGACCGTCCCCGGCGGGACCGGCTCGCGCTGGCTCACGGACGCAGAGAAGAGCGCCGCCCTTGCGGCCGGTGGAGCGCCAGCCTCGCCCTAGCCGAGCGAGTGGTCGCGCTGGTGACAGGGACCCGACACCAGGTCATGACTCCGGGCGTGGAGTCATCTTGATGATGATTGTGGCGGCGCCGACGCGGCGGATCGAGCGTCGCGGACGCCTCGTCCTCGAGATGACACCCGCCAGTCCGGGGCGACGTCCTGTTGCGGCCTGGACCATCGAGCGGGATACCCGGTCGGCGGGCTACTGACGACGGCGTCGAAGGTCTGGTACCATCCGGGACGTCCGGCCACGGACAGTCGGTCACCCGCTTCGCAGGACAAGTTCCTGCTGGCGGCTCGATCGGACCAAACCAAGAGCGGCCGTTGATGGCTCGGTTTCGCCCCGCTTGGAGGCGATCGAGTCTCCGCCGGAGGTCGTCGGGCCCTTCGGTTGCGCCGCTCGCCGTACGCGAGCGAGAGCCCGACTCGCCGCCAGACGCCTCGATCCCCCAGGGTCGAGCAGCCACCCGGATCCGCGCCATCTGTCCGTGGAGTGGGCTGTCCGTCGCACAGCCTCCAACGCGAATGCGCGGCGCATTGCGGGTCGAACACCCGATTCGGCCCGATGCGGCCAGCCCCCGGCCGCCATAGGGAGACGACCTCGACATGCTCCACCCTCACCGCCATCGCCCCATGCTCCGCGCGGCAGGCCAACCATCGCGCTCGCCGGCCTCCTGGCGCTCAGCCGTCCTGATCATCCTGGTCGCAGTGATGACCACAACACTCGCGCGCGGGATTGCTCCCGTACGGGCGGCCGATGAGGCCGTCACCGTGACATCGAGCATCCTGACCGGGCAGCAGCTGTCGGGCACGACCAGCTGGACCGCGATCGTCAACGGTGGGACCGCATCGTCGGTCGAGTTCTGGATCGACGGCAGCAATCGGTGGACCGAGTTCTACGCGCCCTATCAGTTCAACGGCGACCCCGATGGACGGCTCGTGACGACGACGCTGACGAACGGCGGCCACGTACTAACGGTCATCGCGCGGACGTCGAGTGGAGGCAGCACGTCGGCGACGGCGAACGTGACGGTCGCGAACGGGTCGCCCACGCCCACGCCGACCCCGACGCCCACCCCCACCCCAGCCGGGACGATCGGCGTCACCTCGAGCATCACGACCGGACAGCAGCTGTCGGGGTCGATCAGCTGGACGGCGACCGTCAATTACGGGACGGCCTCGTCGGTCGAGTTCTGGATCGACGGCACCAAGCGCTGGACCGAGGCCTGGGCGCCGCATCAGTTCAATGGCGACCCCGATGGACGGCTCGTGACGACGACGCTGACGAACGGCGGCCACGTACTGACGGTCATCGCGCGGACGTCGAGTGGAGGCAGCACGTCGGCGACGGCGAACGTCACGATCGCCAACGGAACCGCACCGACCCCGACCCCGACACCGACACCGACGCCGACACCGACGCCAACCCCCGCGCCGACCCCGACCCCGACATCGGCGGCGCCCCCGAATTGCGCCACCAGCCTCCAGGCGCTGATCAACGCGGCGCCGTCGGGCGGCACGCTCAACGTGCCGGCCTGCACGTACCGCGAGTCGGTGACGGTCGGCAAGTCGCTCACGATCAACGGCGCGGGCTCGGTCATCGACGGCCGGGACGCGTCGGGGACGGTCGTCCGCCAGACATGGATGAGCGTGAACGCGAGCAACGTCGTGGTCGACGGCTTCACGATGCGCTACGCCACCAATCCGTCCGCGACCGCCGCGCTCGCGGGTCGCCGACGGTTTGTCGCAACGTGACGATCCGCAACTGCGACCTGTCCTGGGCGGCGAGCGCCGCGGTCGGCTACGGCGGCGCGAACGACTCGACGGTCGCCAACTGCGCGATCCACGATAACGGACAGATGGGCGTACTCCTGGGAAGAGACATGAACGGGACGACGCACGGCTATCGCAACGCACTGATCGGCAACCGGATCTATCACAACCGCAAGCCCGCCGTCGAGACCGGCGTCGACGGTGCCGTGAAGGCGACCCTGCAGCACAACCTGCAGCTCCGCGACAACGAGGTGTACGAGAACCAGGGCCATGCCATCTGGCTGGACGTGGCGAACATCGATACGACGATCTCGGGCAACCGGGTCCACCACAACGATCGGCCCGGGGATCATGATGGAGACGTCGTCGGGGGCCACGATCAGCGGCAATGCCGTGTGGAACAACGGCTTCGGCGCCGCCACGTGGGGCTGGGGTGCGGGCATCCTGGTGGCCTCCTCGAAGGGCGCCAACGTGTCTGGCAACACCGTCGCCTGGAACTACGCCGGGATCAGCGTCATCGGCCAGCAGCGCTCGGACAGCCCCGGCACGACCGACAACTACGTCCACGACAATATCGTCGTGGCGGACCAGCAGGCGGCCGGCAAGGATCGCTTCGGCCTGTTCTGGGGCCAGGACTACAACGGCCCGCTGTACGCCCCCGCGAGCAACAACCGCGGCGCAAACAACCGCTTCTACTACCCCGGTCCGGAGAACCAGTACGCCCGATTCATCTGGAACGGCTACAAGTACATGGCGACGTTCGTGACCGTGCCCGGCGGGACCGGCTCGTCGTACATGACCACCGCGGACGCGACCGCCGCCCTGGCGGCGAAGGGGATCCCGGCGAACCCCTGATCGAGTCGGCCGCCTACGCGACGCTCCGGTAGACGGCCGCGGTCTCTTCCGCACAGCGCCGCCACGAGAACGTTCGTGCCCTCGCGCGCCCGATGGCGATGTGCTCGTCGCGCAGGGCCGGGTCCCGTGCGATGGACAGCATCTGCTGGAGATAGGCGTCGGGCGTCGGCTCGGCGTAGATCGGGGCATCCCCGCCGACTTCGGGCAGGCTCGCGACCGCCGAACAGATGACCGGACATCCGAGGGCCATCGCCTCGACCAGCGGGAGCCCGAATCCCTCGTACATGGTCGGAAAGACCAGCGCGAGAGCGCGCCGGTAGAGGTGCACGAGCACCTCATCGTCCTGCCGGCCGAGATATCGCCAGCCCGCCGGGGGCGATCCTTCGCCTTCGACACCTAGCCAGCGCGCGCCGACGATGACCAGCGGTGGCAGGGGAACCCCCTGCCCGGCCGCGGCCTCGTAGACCGCGCGCAGGAGCCGCAGGTTCTTGACCGGCTCGAGCGAGCCGACGAAGAGGAAGTAGTCGGGTGGGAGGTCGAAGTCGGGCGGCCGCTCGACGGGGACGACGTCCGGACTGAAGTCGCAGCCGTTGTGGACCACCTCGAGCAGCGATGCCGGGAGTCCCAGGCAGCGGATCGTCTCGTCTGCGGTGAACCGGCTGATGCAGATCACCCGGTCGTAGGCCGCCAGCGCCCGCAGGCGGCGGGGGCCGCTGCGGCGCTGCCACCGACGGTACCGGTCCGGGAACCTGAACACCGCCATGTCGTGCGCCGTGGCGACCTTGGGCAACGAACCGGGGACGCGGAGCAGCGGGCCGGCGGCGGCGTGGAACAGGTCGACGCCGGCGGACCGCATCCGCCGCGGGGCGGCCACGGGCGCCCAGAACCCCTCGCGGTAGAGCGTCTTGAGCGTCCGCTGCGGCTGCCCGTAGGTGAGATTGTCGACCTCCCACGCGATCGGCAGGACCTCCAGTCCGGGATCGTCCAGCGCGTCGAGCCCGCCCACCAGCCCACGGATGTAGCGGGCGACGCCGGCCTGGGTCGTGTACAGGCCGTTCGTGTCGATCCCGACGCGCATCAGGCGGCACGCCCGCGGACGCGCGCCGCCCGGCGATAGATGTCGAGGTGCATCTCGTAGCTGCGCTGGAGCGTCCAGCGTTCCTCGTAATCCCGCCGCGCGGCCTCACCGAGCGCCCGGAGCTCATCGGGCTTCGACCACGCCTCGCGGACCGTTGCGGCCAGGTCGTCGGCGTCGCCGGGGGCGAAGGTGATTCCACCCTTGCTGTTCCTGACCAGCTCGCCGAGACCGCCGATGTCGCTCCCGATGACCGGCAGACCCGTCGCATAGGCCTCGGCGATGACCATCGGGAAGCCTTCGTACCACTCGGACGGGACGATCAGGGCCCGGGCGTCCTTCATGAGACGGACGACCTCGTCCCTCGTCCGATGGCCGAGCCATTCGACAGCGTCCGACCCGCCCGAGACCGCCTCCCGCAGCGGCCCGTCGCCTGCGATCTTGAGGGGTATCGATGCCCCGAGGCGGTCCCAGGCGCGCAGCAGGGTTCGGATCCCCTTCTCGGGCGCGAGACGGCCCGTGAACAGGACGAAGTCACCGGTGTGCTCGCCGACACCCGGATCCGGATTGATGAAGTTCGGTTTGACGACGATCCGGTTCCCCGGCAGGCCGCCGACGATCAGCTTGTGGCGGGCGAACTGTGACGGGGCGATGTAGACGTGGACCAGCCGCCTCCAGGTCCGCAGGAAGCGATGGGTGGTCAGCATCCCGGCCACGACCAGACTGCCCGCACGACTGCCGCGATAGCACCCGTGGACGACCGACGGCGCGGCGAAGGCCCGCCCGACGCAGTCGGTGCACGGCTGGTCGTCGCGGTACAGCGTCGCGGCGGGGCAGACGAGTCGGTAGTTGTGGATGGTCTGGACGACGGGGATGCCCTCGGCCCGGGCCGCGTAGTAGGCGGACGGGGAGATCAACGGGAACGTGTTGTGGAAGTGGACGATGTCCGGCCGGTGCTCGCGGAAGATGCGCCGGAGATCGCGGTTGGCCGAGCGACTCCAGACCGTGGTCGCCGCGACGTTCCATGGGCGCATCGCGGCGATCCGGTCGTTGTCGTCGGTGTACCTGATGACCTCGTGGCCATACGATTCCATCAGGGCGCTCTCGGCCTCGAAGATCCCGTCCTCGCCGCCGGCCTGCTGATATCGTTCGTGCACGAAGACGAGCTTCATGGCCGTGGCGCCCACCAGGGTGCGCGCGGGAGCCGCGGGCGACGACCCGTGAGGGCGGCGCACGGATCAGGCACGACGGCGGAACACGTAGATGTAGCCCTCGATCCCGACGCCCGCCGACTCGTCCGGTTCCTGTTTCAGGAGGTCGAGGCCGGCAGCGCCGGCGACGGTTACGACGTGCTCCGGTCGGGTGTAGTACATGTCGAACACCGCGGTCGTACCGAGCCGCCATCGTCGGTATCGCGTCCGCACCGCTGCAGGAAGGGCGTCGACGATACGTCGCCGCGTCGATGTCCCCTCGGGTCCGCGAGATGGCAGCTGGAACGCGACGAAGCCCCCGGGTGCGGTGACCCGACCGAACTCCTCGATGTAGCCGGCGGCCAGTAGCCACGGCATGTGCTGCAGGCAGATATGAGAGAAGGCGAGGTCGAAGGTGCCGTCCGGGAACTGGCGGAGATCGACGCCGTCGTTGACGAGCAGGCGCACGTTCGGCGCGGTGGCGACGATCTGACGCCCCCGCTCGATCATCGTCGCGGCGATGTCGACACCGGTCACGGCGTCCGCCCGACGACCCCAGGCCAGCGATAGGCGCCCGACACCGCAACCGAAATCGAGCACCGAGGCGAAATCCCCCGAATGCCCCGCTTCGCGCAACAGGACCTCGTACTTGGCGACGTCCGCCTCGCCGGTCGCGAGGAAGTCCTCCAGGTCCCAGCGCCCGCGCCGTCGGTCCGGGTCGGTGAGGATGGCCCACAGCGGGTCGTCCCTGCCAAGGGTCTGCCACGTTTCCTGCAGGTCGTCGAATTCCCTTGCCGCAAGCGTCTTCGGCCGGCCGGGTCGGCGACCCGCTCGCTCGGTTCGGTCATGGTGCGGTCGGCACGTCGGCCGCCTCGAGGATGGCGTCCTTCTCCGAGGACGAGAGATAGCGGCCATCCCGCTCGCCCGGCGTACCGTTGAAGTCGGTCAACGTGGATCGACCACCATCCCAGACGAACCGCCAGTACCGATCCTCGGGGCCAGGGTAGTAGTAGCGGTTGTCGGATCCGCGGTTGTTGCTCGCGTCGACGTACAGCGGACCGGCCCAGTCCTGGCCCCAGAACAGGCCGAAATGATCGTGGCCCGCCGTCGGCTGCTCCTCCACGATGACATTATCGTGGACTGAGGTGCCGGTCGCGCCGGGGCTGTCGGGGCGATCCTGGCTGATGACGCTGATCCCGACGTTGTTCCAGGCCACGACGTTGTCGTAGACCTCGGCGCCCTTCGACGACGAGATGAGGATGCCCGCCCCCCAGCCCCACGTCGCTCCTGGGCCGAAGCCGTTCTTCCAGGCCGCGTTGCCGACTATCCTCGTGCCGGTGCTCGTCTCGTCCGTGATCCCGGCCGAGTCGTTGTGATGGACCTCGTTGTCCGAGATCGTGGCGTTGAGGCAGGCGGCGTCGAGCCATAGGCCCGCCCCGCCGTTATCGTGGACCGCGTTGCCATCGAGCAGCAGGTCGTCCTGCCAGGTGGCCTTGAGGCCGCCGGCATCGACATTCGGGTCGGGCTCGCCGGTCCGGTCGTTGTGGTAGATCCGGTTGCCAACGATCCGGTTGCGCAGCCCGCCGTGGGGGGCGGTGGCGGCGACTCTGATGCCGAGGTGCGTGGCATCGTGGATCGCGCAGTTGCGGATCTCCGAATCGGTCGTCCCGGTCAGGTTGATGTTCACATAGGCGTACGACACGTCGCAGTCCTCGAGCCGGAACCGCTGGACGCCGGTCTGGGCGGTCTCGACCCCGCCGACCGCATAACCGCCGGCGGTGTACTGCATCCGGAAGCCGCGGACCGTCACGTCGCTGGCGGACACGAACAGCCAGCGCTGGCGCACCGCCGTGCCCGCCACGTCGCGGCCGTCGATGACGGCGCCCGAGCCGTCGATCGTCATCGGACGCGAGACGGTCACGGTCTCGCGATAGACGCAGTCGGGCACGTCGAGCGTGCCACCGCTCGGCGTGTCGTCGATCAGCGTCTGCAGAGAGGTCGGGCAGGTCATTGCCGTGACTGCCGACCGAGCGGGGGCTTGCTCGTCGGCAACCAACGTGAGGGCCATGGCCGCGGTGATGACTGGCACCAGAATCGCCGAGAGCCTCCACGTGACGACGCCCCGGGCGTGCCGCGAATCCACGAATCGATGGTACTTTACCTCGACCGTCGGAGCCGATCGCGCCGCGGCATCGACCCGTGATCAGAGGCCAGCCGTCCGTTGTCGCATCGCAACAACAGCACCCGGGTCCGCGGGCGTCCAAGGCGTGAGAGCGCGGCGTCCTCCGGCAGGCTGCTCGTGGACGCATGACGGATCGTCGCCCAACAGTCTCGATCGGCCTTCCCGTGTACAACGGGGGAGCGTTCTTCGAAGCATGCCTCGAATCCGTTGCAGCGCAGACGTTCGGCGACTTCGAGGTGATCATCTCGGACAATGCCTCGACGGACGGCACGGCCGACGTGGCCCGCTCGTTCGTTGACCGGGACCCGCGCTTCCGCTATGTGCGGTTCGAGCAGAACCAAGGTGCCGCGGCCAACTGGAACCGAGTCGTAGAGCTGGCCACCGGACGCTACTTCAGGTGGCTCGCCGCCGATGACCTCATCGCGCCGTCGTACCTCGAACGGTGCGTGGCCGTACTGGAGCATGAGCCGGACGCCGTGCTGGTGACGCCGCAGGTCCGCCTCATCGACCTCGACGGGAAGCCGCTCCAACGAATCCCCGGGACGAATCGCTTCGTTGCCCCGCACGGCGAGACGAAGACGGCGCCGCACGCCCCGACGACGGGTCTGGCGTCGCACTCGGCGCTTCGACGGTTCAGGAGCGTCGTCCTCTACGTGACGGACAGCGGGCTCGCGGCATACGACATGAGCCTGATACGCCTCGAGGCACTGCGCTCGACGATCCTCGTCGAGCCGTACGTCGGCTCGGAGAAGGTCATGCTTGCGCAGCTCAGCCTGATCGGTCGCTTCGCGCTGGTCCCGGAACCACTCTACTCGTGGCGGATCCATTCGGGCCACATGGGGTCCAAGAGTCCGGCAGAGGCCACGCGTGGGCTCGACCCGACGTGGACGGGCCGGTTCCCGCTCATGGGCCCCCGTCAGATCATCGGCTATCTTCGGGCGGTTCAGGAGGCGAAGGTTGACGCGATGACCAAACTGGGCTGCCTGGCCGTGATCATCGAGAAGGTCCCGAGAGGATTCTGGTCCCAGTACGGAAGGCGGGTCGTCGGGCGATGACGGTCGCGGAGCATCCTGTCTCGCAGCCGGCAAGTCCCGGCCGATGGATGGGCCGAGGCCCGGGTGTTCCCACGCGCGACCGGGTCGTTCGTGGCCTCCTGACGGGTGTGATCGCGATCGGCGTCGGCGTCGCGGTCGCGGTCTCCCCACTGAGCCTGGGGGTCATCGGCGGGTCGCTGATCGCGATCTGGCTCGTCGCCATCGGCCGCCGGAGCATCGCCGTCTTCCACGGCGCCCTCGTCGCGCTCCTGATCGGGTACGCCTTCCTGGGCAAGGGGTTCGCCTACTTCGGCCTGCCGCCGCTGTACGTCGGCGAGTTGTGCCTCGCCCTTGCCGTGGTCGCGATCCTGTACTCGATCCGGCAGGCTCGCTTCAGCCTGCCGCTCCTGTTCCTGGTGCTGTTCATGGCGTGGGGACTTCTCCGGACCGTTCCCTACGTAGGCACGTACGGGTTGTTCGCGATCCGCGACGGGGTGACCTGGGAGTACGGCCTGTTCGCGATCGCGGTCGCCCTGACCGTCCGGCACGAGCACGTCGACCGGGTCGTCGCGCTCTACCGCCGGGGAGCCCTGCTGCTCGTCTGGTGGATGCCCGTTGCGGCGATCTTGACGTTCCGGTTCGCCGCCAGCCTGCCGAAGTACCCGGGTTCTCCCGTTCCCTTCGTCTTCTACAAGGCCGGCGACTCTGGGGTGCAGCTTGCCGGGATCGCCGCGTTCGTCCTGCTTGGTCTGTATTCGGCTCGAGAGACCGCGCCGATTCGCCAGATCGTGCTGTGGGGCGGCTGGTTCGTCTCCGCCGGGCTCGCGGCCCTCAGTCGATCCGCGATGCTGGCGATGGCGACGGCCGCGGCCTGCCTCATGTTCGTGTTCTCCGTCCCTCGCGTGCTGTCGCTCGCGTTCGTCGGCTCGGTCTTCGCGGTCATGCTGCTGACCGTCAACCCGGAGGTGGACCTGGGCTTGGGACGGAACGTCTCCATCACCCAGTTGATCACCAACCTCGGGAGCATCACCGGCAGCGACGACGCGCAGCTCGACGCGTCCAGGGACTGGCGACTGGCCTGGTGGAACAAGATCTACGGCTACACGGTGGACGGACCATATTTCTGGGTGGGCAAGGGGTTCGGCGTGAACCTCGCGACCCAGGATGGGTTCCAGGTCGATGCCCAGCAGTCGCTCCGGGCGCCGCACAGCGCGCACCTCGAGATCCTGGCGCGGGCGGGTGTCCCCGGGCTCGCCCTCTGGGCGCTGTTCCAGGTCGCATTCGCGAGTGCCGTGCTCAGGGCCGTCGCGGTCGCGCGGCGGATCAACGAGCCGGCCTGGATCCCGCTGCTCGGCTGGGTGTTCGTGTACTGGCTGGCCGCGCTGGTCAACGGCTCGTTCGACGTCTACCTGGGCGGTCCGCAGGGCGGCATCTGGTTCTGGTCCATGATCGGTCTCGGCCTGGCGTTGATCCGCATGGTCAACGAACGGGCGGCAAGCGTCCGGGCGGACCTGTCACGCGACGCGGTCGGGGCGGCCGCATCGCCGTCCGGGCAGGCGCCGGACGGGCCCCGACCGCTCGCTCGCGCCTAGCGCGGAGGCGGGTCTCCCACCCGCACGACCCCGAAGGCCGCGAGCAGCTCGGCAAGATCGCGACGACGTGTCTCGAGATCGAACGGAGCGTGTGGGACGGGGATCGACGCATGTGATCGCGCGATCTCGGCTGCCATGCGTCGAACGGTCCGTCCCGGGCTGCCGATGGGGACGGCCGTTCCGCCAAGGATGCGCGGGCCACCGCGGTCGAGGCAGACGACCGGAAGGCCCGTCGCGACCGCCTCGACGACCGCGAGCGACCCCTCGTCGTGGAAGCTCGGGAAGACGAGGACGTCGGCCTCCTCGCGCATGACGCGCATGACTTCGTCGCGAGTCTGCATGCCCCGGAACTCGACCCGGTCGGCGATCCCGAGGCGACCGGCAAGGCTCCGCAGCCGGAGCTCCTCCGGGCCATCGCCCAGGATGACGAGCCGCCACGCCGGCAGCCTGGCGATCGCCTCGAGTGCGAGCGGCAACCCCTTGAGCGGGATGAGACGGCCGGCGTAGAGGGCCGTCGTTCCGGCGGGCTCTCGAACCGTGCGAGGTGCCGGGGCCACTCCGAGGATGGCGTTCGGGAACAGGACGTACTTGTGCCGGTACCGTTTCGGGAGCCAACGTCTCGTCTCCGGGTTCTGGACGAGGATCAGTCTCGCCCGACGCCAGGTGATGAACGCGAGCGGGTTGAAGCGTCGGGCGAGCCACCGGACAACCGTCCGCTGCAGCTCCGACATGAGGCCCCGGGTCCCCAGGAATCTCGCCAGGCGCCAGGGAGGTTCGACGCCGCCGCCAACGGGCCCGAAGACGAATGGCACGCCGAGGAGTGCGGCCGTGGACCCCAGCCAGGCGTTCGCCCACGTCAGGTGCCAAGCGACGTCGAACGGGTGCTTCCGATGCAGGCGCCGCGCGACGCGGAAGGCCGCGAACTGCCACACGACGTACTTGAACCGATGGAACCGGCCAACGTTCCCCAGGAATGGGGTGCTGCGCAGCCAGCGCGGCGGGTCGACCTCGACGTAATGGATCCGGGTGCGCTCCGGAGCCAGTCCGAGGCGACGCTCGAAGTCAGCTCGATCCCCCTCGATCGGGAGCGTGATCACCCAGACCTCTGCGAAGCCGGCGAGCATCCGCGCCCAGGTCCAGCCGACCGCATGTTCGGAACCGCCTCCCGGCACGGAGCTGTACGCGTAGGCGACGATCCTCGGGACTCCGGCTCGGCGGGCGTCCCGGCGCCGCGGGGGGCTAGTCCCGGCCATCGTTGCCCAAGGTCGCTCCTGGCAGCGACTGCGGGGCGCCCTCGACGCTCGTCGCCTCACGTCGCCGATCGCGGATCCCCAGAAGCGATTGACGCCACCACACGACCGTACCCAGCCACGCCGCCGCCGCTGCGCCCCACGCCGAACCGAGCGCAGCATCCCAGCCAGGCACCGGCAACGATGAGGACGAGCGTCGCCGCGGAGGTGACGAGGTTGGCTCGCAGGCTGCGTCGCGAGTTGGCGACCGCGCGAAGGGACATCATCGGCCCGATCATCGCGAGCAGACCCGCGAACGTCACGGCCAGCGGGACGATCAGAGGGACGACCGCATTCCAGGTCGATCCCATCAGCCACACCCCGAACGACTCGGGGATCAGCAGCAGGACCAAGCCCCAGCCGACGGCGATGACGACGAGCCCGGCGGACAACGCGAGGGCCGCACGCTCGAGGTCGGTCAGCGATCAATTCATCGCGCGAACGCCTTCCGGGACCGCCATCAGGCCGATGCCGGTGGAGAGGATCTGGAGCGGGCCGAACATCAGCAGCCCCGCGCGCACGGCCCCGACGGCCGAGAGTCCGGCCACGATGCCCACGCCGTACCACGCGGCCTGGCCGGCTCCGGTGCTCACGACCGCCTCGGTCAGGTAGCGCGGCCCCAGATCGCGGTGCTCCCGCCACCACATCATGGCCATGAGGGGGCGCGGACGCACCCCGGACTGGATGACGCCCGCGACCGCGGCGATGGTCGCCGCGCCACCCCACGTAAGGGTCAGCCAGAAGACGGACGTCTGGCCGGCGGCTGCGATCAAGCCGAGCCCCGGGAACAGGGTGCAGGTCCAGATCAGGTCGTTCCGGAAGGCCTGCGACCCGCGACCCGCCGCGAAGAACGCCGACCGCCAACCGTCCTGGAGGAGGAGGCCGGGCATCGTCAGCCCGAGCGCCACGAACGCCGGCCCCATCGTTCCGCCGAGGAGCAGACCAAGCGGGATGAAGGCGAGGCCCGCGACGAGACCCACGAGCAGGACGGTCCCGAGGGCCGCCGCGCTCCCTCGACGCCAGGCATCCGCTGTCATCGCGCTGTATCTGATGGCCAGCGGCTGCATTGGAAACGCCCTGGTCATGTTGACCGCAAGGAGATAAGCCGCGAAGGCGAGGCTGAACGCGCCGAATTCGGCGACGGGCACGGTCCGGGCGACGATGATGCCCAGCGCGAAGTTCGTGAGACTCGAGAAGGCCTGATCGATGAGACCCCAGCCCGCCCGGCCCGCCACGGGTCGGGCGCGGCGCGCCGTCATCGCAAGGTCGCCTCGGAAGCCGGTCATCCATCGGATAGTATGCGAAGCGTCAGGCTCGGCCCACCGGCGCGCCGCATCCGGTCGAGCCGTCACCTGGCAATCGATGTCGGCGCCCGAGACAGGAGCGTTCCGTGCCCGCGCTCGCAGATCACACCACGCACGCGGCTCTGCACCTGCTGCCGGGCGAGATGGTCGCGGTCCGCTCCGAAGCGGAGATCAGGGCGACGCTGGACGCCGACGGGCGCCTCGATGGCCTTCCCTTCATGCCGGAGATGCTCGCCCACTGCGGCCGGACGTACAGGGTCTTCAAGCGAGCGGACAAGACGTGCGACACGGTCGGCTCGTCCGGCATGCGACGCTTGCACGATACGGTCCACCTGGACATGGTGCGCTGCGACGGCTCGGCGCACGGCGGGTGTCAGGCCGAGTGCCTCATCCACTGGAAGGAAGCGTGGCTCACCCGCCTGGGCGCTCGCGGATCGGAGGCGACGACGAGGGCGCCGGTGCCCGCGGCGCCGACCCCCGGCGAAGGGATCGGTCCGGACCGTCAGACGCTTATCCAGCTGACCAACCGTCGGACGGCCGAGTCCCCGACGTTGGAGCGCTATTTCTGCCAGGCGACGGAGCTGCCGGCTGCGTCGACGGCGCTGCCCTGGTGGGAGCCGACCCAGTACGTCCGGGACGTCCGATCGCGGAATGTCAGCCTCGGTGAGGTCCTGGTGGGTCTCGTCCGATTCGGATACGCCAAGGTCCAGCAGCGGTTCATCAACGGCAGCCCGATCCCGTTCGTCCGCGGACGGCTGACGCGCACGCCGACCGCGGTCCTCGACCTGCAGCCCGGGGAGATCGTCCGGGTGAAGTCCAAACGGGAGATCGAGGCGACGCTGGACCGGGGGAATCGGAACCGGGGGCTGTCCTTCGACTCCGAGATGCTCCCCTACTGCGGGCGCGAATTCGTCGTGCATCGGCGCGTCGAGCAGATCATCAACGAGCGGACCGGGGAACTCATGCCGATCCGGGGCGATTGCATCATGCTCGAGTCCGCCGCGTGCCTTGCGCTCTACCACCGGTTCTGCCAGCGTCGGATGTACTTCTACTGGCGTGAGATCTGGCTGACTCGTGTCGAACCACCGGGTCCGCGCGACACGACCACCGGCACGTCCATCGAGGCGGCCGCGATCCCCGGGCAACGGCACTAGCAGCCGAGCGGCGGGCGAGGGGCTCAGCCGAACGCCGGCCGCCTCCAGAAGAACTCGTGGTCCAGCTGGCCGGTGCTCAGCAGGTAGGTGATCTGCTTGAGGCGCGTGTACCCGCGGAAGGCGAAGAGCTCGGGTGACATGTCGATCGCGCTGAAGACCTCCAGCAACTGCTGCGCTCCCGCCCGGACGTCCCAGCGGGCCTGGAAGGCCGGCAACCGTTCGTGGATCTTGTCGAAACTCGCGCGGTAGTTGCGCTGGTCGCCGCCACTGTCGCCGAAGACCGTCGAGCAGCCCGGGAACGTCTCGGCGATGATCTCGGCGATCTGGCGGACCTGGTGGTTCTGGGCGTTCTCCCCGACGTTGAAGATCTCGTTGTGGACGGCGTCACGCGGGGCATCGAGCACGCAGGCGATCGCCTGGCTGATGTCGAGGACGTGGACGAACGGGCGCCAGGGTCGGCCGTCGCTGGTCATCCGGATGATCTTCTCCGTCCAGGCGTGGCCCGCCAGGTCGTTGACGACGAGATCGAACCGCATCCGGGGGGATGCACCGAAGGCTGTCGCGTTCCGCAGGAACGTCGGGCTGAAGTCGTCGCTCGCCAGCAGGCTCACGTCGCGCTCGACGAGCACCTTCGACTTCGCATAGGCCGTCAGCGGATCGGTCGGGGACTCCTCCGTGCTGTACCCGTCCCCCGCCGCGCCGTAGACACTGCACGACGACATGTAGACGAAGCGTTCCACACCGGCATCCCGCGCCAGACCCGCAAGCCGGACGCTTCCCTCGTGGTTGATGCGATACGTCATCGCCGGGTCGATCTGGCCGAGTGGGTCGTTGGATAGCTCGCCGAGGTGCACGACGGCGTCGAAACCGGCGACATCGTCCGGGGTGATGAGGCGCACATCCCGATTGACCCACGACGGCGCCCGCGCGACCGCGTTGTACAACCACCCGACGCGGTGGAAGCCACTGTCGAGGCCGACGATCTCGTGGCCTCGATCCATGAGGTAGGGGGCCAGGACCGCGCCGATGTAGCCTTCGCTCCCGGTCAGCAGGATGCGCATCGCACCGCGTCGACGTTGATCGTGTCCATCACCGCCCTCTCCTCTGTGTCGTTGCTCGGCCGTCCAGCTGGCGGGCGGCCCGCCCACGATATCGTGCGCGGCGTCTCCCCCGTCCGCGGGAGCGTCGGGATCGGTGCACGCCGGCACCGGAAACCGGTCCGATCGGACACCGGTTCAAGGGAGGTCGATGCGGCCCGCGGCAAGCTCCGCTCGATACCAGTCCACCGTCCTCGCCAGGCCCGTCTCGATGGTGACCTCCGGCCTCCAGCCGAGGATCGAGCCGACGGCGTCGATATCGACCCGCGGTCGGGATGGCTCGGACGCGCGGTCGGGACGACTCCCGAAGGCGGGTTCCGCCGACGAGCCGACCAGGCCGGCGATGAGCAGTACGACCTCACGGATCGAGCGCTGCTCCCCCGAGCCGAGGTCGAGGGTCATTCCCTCGAGGCCGTCGACGGCGGCGGCCGCGACGAGCGCCCGGGTCAGGTCGTCGACGTACAGCCAGTCGACGCGCCAGCCACCCGACGAGAGTCTGGGTGCGCGATCGCGGAGCAGCGACAACGCCGTGTAGGGAACGACCTTCTCGAGATCGCCCTGGCCCGGGCCGTAGATCATCGAGGGCCGGACGATGACCACCGGGGTGCCGTACAGCGCATGGAACATCCGCGCGTAGGCGGCTGCCGCCCACTTCGCGGCGCCGTACGGCGACGGCGGCACGACGTCGGCCGACCCACCGACGGGCTCCTGGAGCAACGTGCCGCTGAGGACGATCCGGGAACAGCCGACCTTGGTCGCGGCGTGCAGGATGTTGACGGCGCCGACGAGGTTCGCCCCAAGCGTCGGCAGCACGGCGTCGATCGCCCTCGTGCCGAGGACCTCCGCCGCGAGGTGGACGACCGCCTCCGGCCGGGCGCCGGCCATAGCCGCCTGGACGGCTCCCGCGTCCGTGATGTCGCCGACCCACCACCGGTCCACGGACGCGTCGGGTTCGCGTTCGCGGCGCGTGAAGCCGTGAACCTCGGCGCCCACCGCGCGCAGCCGGCGCGTCAGCGCGCCGCCGATGAACCCGCTGGCGCCGGTCACGAGGATCCGCCGCCCGGCGAGGGAGCGGCTGCCGCGTTGGCTCACGCGAGCACGCCGGCCGGCTGGGAGAACGCGGCAGACCGCCGGGCGACGACGGTGCCGATGGAGCCTTCGCTGCCTGTCAGAAGGATGCGCATGACACCTCGATCGCCCGGTCGGATGTCGACGGCCGGCAGACCCGACCCCGTCCGGTCGACGCAGTGTACGTCGCTGAGCCGCTCGGCTCAGGTCAGCTCGAACCGCTCGATCGCCTGCTCGGCCAGGACCCGGCCGATGGCCAGCGAGGCGGTGGCCGCCGGCGATGGGGCATTCCTCACGTGCACGATGCGTCGGGAGCCGCCCAGGCTGAAGTCGTCGACCAACGTCCCGTCGATCGCCAGCGCCTGGGCACGGACGCCAGACGGACCCCACTCCAGCTGGTCGGCGCGGAGGGCGGGCAGATAGCGCTGGAGCGCGGCCACGAAGGCTCGCTTCGACCAGTCGCGCCACATCTCGGCCAGGCCCATCCGAAAGTGGCGCCGGGCGAGGCGGCGGAAGCCGGGATAGGCGAGGGTCCCCGCGAGGTCGCCCAGGTCGAGGTCGCGCCGGCGATAGCCCTCGCGGGCGAAGGCCAGGACGGCGTTCGGTCCGGCCCACACCTCGCCGTCGATCCGGGGCGTGAAGTGGACCCCCAGGAACGGGAACCGCGGGTCCGGCAGCGGATAGATCAGGCGGGTGACCAGATGGCGCGCGTCCGGCTTCAAGCGGTAGTAGTCGCCGCGGAACGGGACGATCCGCGGCACCTCCGGCCCGCGATCGCCGCTCATCGCCGCGACTCGGTCGGCGTGGAGACCCGCGCAGGCGATGACGTGGTCGGCCCGGAGCTCGCCGGCGGCCGTCGACAGCACGACCCCATCCGCCCGCTCGGCCAGGCCGGTGACCGCTCTTCCGGTATGGATCGTCCCGCCCTGCTCGCGGACCTCCTCGGCGATCGCCAGGGCCAGGGCCCGGAAGTCGATGATCCCGGTCCTCGGCGACCACAGGCCACGGATTCCGGTCGCCTCCGGTTCCAGCTCGCGGATCCGGTCCTGCCCGACGACCTCGAGCCCCTCCACGCCGTTGGCCTCGGCCCGCGCCCGGAGCGCCTCGAACCTGGGCAGCTCGGCCTCGGTCAGCGCGACGACGAGCTTGCCCGGGTGGCGGAACGGGATCCCATGGGTCTCGGCGAAGCGTTCGACCTCGCCCTTGCCCTCCCGGCACAGCTTCGCCTTGAGCGAGCCGGGGGCGTAGTACAGGCCGGCGTGGAGGACCCCGCTGTTGTGCCCCGACTGGTGCAACGCCAGCTCCGGCTCCTTCTCGATGACGGCCAGACGGAGGCCGGGCCGATCGCGGAGCAGCTGATGCGCGGTGGCGAGGCCGACGATCCCGCCGCCGATCACCGCAACGTCCAGCCGGTCGCCGGTCACGATCGCGGCGTCCATCGATGCTCAGTCGATGACCGTGACGGATGGCAACGGAACGACGAAGCGGCAGCCCCAGCGGCGGACGTGGGACATCTGGGCGATCACCTCTTCGCGGATGTCCCAGGTGAGGATCAGCAGGTAGTCAGGCCGGACCTCGTCGATCCTCGTCGGTGCGAAGATCGGGATCCGGGAGCCGGGCAGGTAACGGCCCTGCTTCGACGGCGCCCGATCCACCACGAAGGCGACGTCTGCAGGCCCGACGTTCGACGAGTTGAGCAAGGTGTTACCGCGCGATGGCGCCCCATACCCCGCGACCAGCCTCCCATCGTGCCGCCGACCGTCGAGAAACGCACGTAACCCGTGACGAGCTTCCTCGACCCGACCGGCGAATGACCCGAACGCCTCGAGTCGAGTCAGGCCAGCGGAGTCCTCGGCTGCCAGGATGCGCTCGACGCCATCGGCCACGCCGGTTCGTTCTTCGGCGTGGGCGGCGAATACGCGCAGGGAGCCTCCGTAGGCCGTCGTGGTGATGGCGTCCACGGGGTTGAGCCCTGCCCTCGTTAGCATCGTCGCGAACGCGGAAAGGGACAGGTACGACGCGTGGCCGTGCCGGAAGCCGTCGTACTGTCGGTCGAGGACCACCGGCAGCAGATGATCGAACTCGAACGCGGCGACGCCTCCGGGTGCAAGGAGCCGCTTGACGCCGGCCAGATACTCGGCTGGTCGCGGATCGTGCGCCAGGTAGAACGCATCGACGAACAGTTCTGCGGCCCGTCCGTCCTGGACAAGCGTGTCCGCACTCGCCGGGGTCAATCGCTCCTCGATCGTCGGAACCCCGGCCTCACGGGCAGCACTCGCGAAATGCGGAACGGATTCCAGCAGTGTGCTCTGCGCACCCTCGGACCTGAATGCCTCGTGAAGCCGATTTCCGTGACTGGCGACCTCGATGATGTTCATGCCCGGATGCGAGCCGGCTCGGAGCATCGCGTCCCGGACGAGGCCCCGCACGTGCGCCTGCATCGTCGACGATACCGAGAACGCGATCCCACCCGGCTCGTCGTCGGGTGGCACGGGGTCGCCTTCGAGCTGCACGAGCCAGCACGCCGGACAAACGAGGATCCGGAGCGGGAGGCGGACGTCGGGCTGCGCGAGGTCGGACGCGTCCACGAATCGCTCGGCCGGTGGCTGCGATCCCAGGTCGACCACGGCCGAGAGGCCGGTCGCGCCGCACGATCGACAGGACGTGCTCGCTCGCTCCGTCGGGACACCGACGACGGACGGATCGAACGCTGCGGTCACGGGCTCGCGTCCTGTGTGCCCGTCATTCGAGGTCGGTCAACGGTGCTTGACAGCCCAGTCATAGGGGATCTCGCTTCCGAACGGGTCGAGCCGTTCGGTGTCGGTCGGGTCGTGCGGATGGGTCGCGCAGTTGGCGACCATGGACATCTCCGCCATGCCCTTGAAGCCGGTCCAGATGCCGGGTGGGATCACCACGAGCGAGTAGTCGTCCGGGCCCAGGAACCGCTCCAGCAGTCCGCCGCGGGTGGGCGAATCCTGCCGATCGTCGTACAGCACCAGTTTGATCCGCCCGGCGATGCAGGCGTAGTTCAGGGTCATCTGGCTGTGCCTGTGCCAACCCTTGACGACGTCGCGGTAGATCGTGCTGAAGTAGATCTCGCCGAACTCGATGAAATGGGGGTCAGTCCGCCGGAGCATGTGGAAGATCGTGCCGCGCTCGTCGGGGATGCGCCGAAGCGGAACGACTTGGACGCCATCGATCGGAGCCTGGGGCGATGGACCGGGGACGGATGACATGGCCGACATTATGCGGCGGTGCCTCCTTCGGTTCTCGGTTGCGGGCAGGCCGCGGTCAATGACCGGTGACGAGGGGCACCAAATGGGCTACGCGCGAGCCGGCCATCGGGCACACTGCGCTGACGATGAGTAGCAACCGCGCGTATGTCGCAATTTCCCAGGCGGTCGGGGCACCATCTCGCCGCTCGCCCGATCGTGTGGCGGATCGAGGATCGGACCGGTGAAGGTCGTGATCTTCTGTGGTGGCCTCGGTCTCCGCCTCCGCGAATACTCAGAGGCGATCCCCAAGCCGATGGTCCCGATCGGCCAGCGGCCCATCCTGTGGCACAACATGCGCTACTACGCCCACTACGGTCACAAGGAATTCGTCCTGTGCCTGGGCTACAAGGCGGATGTGATCAAGGACTACTTCCTGCGCTACAACGAGGCGCTCTCGAACGATTTCATCCTGTCGGGTGACGGGAAGTTGGAGCTCCTCAGGACGGACATCCAGGACTGGCGAATCACATTCGTGAACACGGGGATGAATGCCGTGATCGGCCAGCGGCTCAGGGCCGTCCAGAACCACATCGGGTCCGACGAGATGTTCCTGGCCAACTACGGTGACAACCTGACGGACGCTCCGCTCGATCGACTCATCGAAGACTTCCGGGGGCGAAACAAGATCGCTGCGTTCCTGTCGGTCCCTCCGACGCACTCGTTCCACGTCGTGCACCTTGGCGACGGCGGGGTCGTGGTCGGGATCGAGGGTGTGGCGGCATCGGGCCTGCGCATCAACGGCGGGTACTTCATCCTGCGGCGGGAGATCTTCGATTACATACGGCCCGGCGAGGACTTGGTCGAGGAACCCTTCCAGCGATTGATCTCCGAAGGTCAGCTGATCGCCTACCCGCACGAGGGATTCTGGGCGCCGATGGACACCCTGAAGGACATGCAGAACCTCGAGGCCCTGTCCGACGCAGGTCGGCCACCTTGGGCCGTATGGCAAGAGGTCGACGAGGACGTCACACCTTCAACGGCGACGTAGGCCGGTCCACATGCGGCGCCTGACGTTCACCGACCAGCCGGCGGGGCGCCTGGATATCCTGGCACTGGGTGCCCACCCCGACGACATCGAGATCGGTTGTGGGGGGACCATCCTGCGGCTCGTGGCGGACGGCCGGGTCGCGAGCGTCCGCTGGGTCGTCTGCAGCGGCGAAGGGCGCCGGGCGGAGGAGGCGCAGAGCGGGGCACTCGCCGTCCTCGACGGCATCGTGGATCGCGAGATCACCATCCTCCATGGCCGCGATGGATTCTTCCCCCAGACCGGCATCGACATCAAGGAGTCGTTCGAGGATCTCAAGGTGAGCGCAGAACCTGACCTGATCCTCACCCATCGACGCGACGACCGGCACCAGGACCACCGTTTCATCTCCGACCTGACGTGGCAGACATTCCGTAACTCGATGATCCTCGAGTACGAGATTCCCAAGTACGACGGCGACGTTGGGAACCCGAATGTATTCGTCGAGATCCCCGAGGCGCTCGTTCGCAGGAAGGTCGAGATCCTGGAGACGTCGTTCACGTCGCAGCTCGACCGTCACTGGTACGACGCCGAGACGTTCAGGTCGATCATGCGGCTCCGGGGGATCGAGTCACGCTCGGCGTCCGGTTACGCCGAGGCGTTCGACGGACGGAAGATCGTCCTCTGAGGAACCCGGCCGCGTGTTACCTCGGTCACCGGGAAGCGGCGGCCTGCGAGGCGTGCCATCGCCACGCCGTCTCCACGATGTCCCGCAACGTATACCTCGGACGCCAGGTGAGCTCGTTGACGGCACGTGTCGTGTCGGCCCACAGCGCGACGGCATCGCCCGGCCGGCGCGTTCCGACCTCGACCGGCACGGTCATGCCGGCGATCTCCTCGGTCATCGCGATCACCTCGCGGACGGAGGTCCCGGTCCCCGTCCCGAGGTTGAGGACCGACGACACGTTCGAGTCGACGACGTGGCGCACGGCGATGGCGTGGGCATCGGCGAGGTCAAGGACGTGGACGTAGTCGCGGATCGCCGTCCCATCGGGTGTGGGGTAATCGGTCCCGTACACGGTGAGCGGGCCGGACTGTCCAAGCACGGCCTTCATGACCCGAGGCACGAGCGTCTGGGCGTCCGTCCAATCTTCGCCGAGATCGCCCGCGAGCGATGCACCGGCTGCATTGAAATAGCGGAGTGATACGTAGCGAAACCCGTTGCAGCGACCGTACCAGTCGATGATCCCTTCCGCCATCATCTTGCTGGCTCCGTATGGGCTTTCTGGTCCGATCGGGCTGGCCTCGTTCACGGGTACCGTCTCCGGCGTGCCGTACACGGCACAGGTCGAGGAGAAGACGATCGATCTGACCTCGGCGCGCTCCATGGCCTCGAGGAGCGCGAGTGTGCCGCCGACGTTGTTGTTGAAATAGCGGCCTGGGTCCAGCACAAATTCCTCGACCGACTTGTCGGCGGCGAGGTGGATGACCGCGTCGATGTCGACGTTCGCGAACACGCGATCGAGCAGGCCGGGTGTCCTGATGTCGCCCTCCACGAACCACTCGATCGATGGCACCAAGACGGACGGCGGTTCGACCCGGTCGACTACCACGACCGCGGTGCCGTCTTGCGTAAGCCTCCGGACCGTAGGCCCGCCGACGTACCCGGAACCTCCAGTGACCAGGACCCGCATCGATCACGCACTCCCACTGGCGTCAGGCCGCTCGAATGCTCGGTCTGTCGTCCCGACGAGATCATGACGCGTCAGCGCCCTTGCCGCCGAGGAACGTCCATGCCCTGGCTGTCGTCGACGCTCGCATGGCCGGTGGAGGGGTGGGGACGCGCCATCGACTAAGCTGCGGGTCATGCCCGTCGCCAAAGCGACCAGATTCATGATAGCGATCGGTTGCCTGCTCGTTGCTCTGCTGCTCGAGCGTATCCTCACCCTCGGGGGGATCACTGACACGTCGCAGGCGACGCAGAATCCTCCACTGTTGCTCGCTCTAGGCGCGGCACTCATCCTCCTGGCCGTCGCGACTGCGATTCTGGTCGCCGTCGATGTTGACCCCTGGGCGTGGATATCGTTGGCGATCAGCTTGGCTTATGTCGTTGCCGGCACCTGGCTACGAATGGAGAACGGTGACGACTCCGGCGCGGCGATCGCGGTCACCGCATTGCTGATGGCATTCCTCTCGTGGAGGGCCCTCGGCGAACGGCGGCGGCGAGCGAGGTCGAGCCGCCCATCGAGCTGAGGTGGATTGCCGGGGCGTGATGGGGCACACTAAGCGGGCCATGTCCGGTGGGATAGGGGGAGCGCCAGGTGCGCGTTCGAGCACTCGTGATCGCCGGTGCGATCGTCATTCTGACCTTCGGGTCCTCGGCTGCCAGCCCGGCATCGGTGCGCGCCGCGGCGCCGTCGTTCGTGCAGGTTCGGGCCAACGAGGTCACCAGCGGCAAGACCGATAGCGTCACGTTCGCGCAGGCGAATACGGCCGGGAATCTCATCGTGGTCAGCGTGTTCTGGGGCAACACCGGCGTCGGTCACGCTGGCCGACACCCGTGGAAACAGCTACGTGAGTACCGCGCCCCGTCGATCCTGGGGCTCGAGCTGGAGCGAGCAGACGTTCTTCGCCGGGAACGTCGCCGGCGGGACCAACACGGTCACGGCGACGTTCGCGACGTCGATCACGGGCTGGGCGATCGTCTACGTCCACGAGTACTCCGGCATCGACAAGGTCAAGCCGCTCGACGTGACGACCGGTGCGATCGGCACCGCGGGCGCAATGAGCTCGGGCTCGCTCACGACGACGTTCGCGGGGGACCTGCTCTTCGCTGCCGGCGCGTCGTCGGTCACCGTGACCGGGGCCGGTTCTGGATGGACGACGCGATCCACCGCCTACGGGAACCGCACCCAGGACCGACTGGCGACCGCTCCGGGACCGTACTCGGCCACCGCGACGCAGAACGGCACGAGCTGGGTCATGCAGCTCGTCGCGTTTCGGCCCGACACCTCATCGTCCGACACGGCCGCACCGTCGGTTCCGACCGGTCTCAGCGCGAACGCCTTCTCGACGACGCAGGTCAATCTCAGCTGGGTCGCCTCGACCGACAACGTCGGCGTGACCGGCTATCGGGTGTTCCGCAACGGGACGCAGGTGGCGACCCCATCCACCACGGCGTACCAGGACACGGGACTGCCGCCGGGAACGACGTACACCTACACGGTGAGCGCGTACGACGCCGCCGGCAACGAATCCGCGCCAGTCCGCTCCCGCGTCCGCGACGACGCAGTCACCGCCGACCGACACCACGCCACCCGTCGTCTCGCTCACGGCACCGGCGCGCGGGTGCGACCGTGTCGGGCACCGTGACCGTGTCCGCCAACGCGAGCGACAACGTCGGCGTGGTCGGGGTGCAGTTCCTGCTCGACGGTGTCGACCTCGGCGCCGAGGACACGACCGCGCCCTACTCCGTCGTCCTGGGACACGACGACGGCGACGAACGGCACGCACACGCTGACCGCACGCGCCCGCGACGCGGCCGGCAACGCGACGACGTCGTCCCCGGTCGGCGTGACGGTTCCAACACCGATCGCCGCCGCCGTCCGGGCATCGTCGCCGGCTACGCCTTCGACGACGGCGCGGAACGACGCGCCGCCGACGCCTCCGGCCACGGGATCACCGGCACGCTTGACGAACGGTCCGGGCTGGGACGACCGGCAAGTACGGCGGCGCGGTCAGCCTCGACGGCGTCGACGACTACGTCGACCTCGGCAACCCGACCGCGCTGCAGCCTCACCGGCAGCATGACGATCAGCGCGTGGATCAACTCGCGCCGCATTCCCCGGCGACGACGCCGCCGTCGTCTCCAAGCGGGGATCGATCGGCTTCCAGCTCGACACCACGATCGACACCGGTCCCACGGACCGATCGGCTTCAAGCTGACCAGCAGCACGGGCGCCGACATGATCCGCTACGGCGCGACCGCGCTGCAGCCGAACACCTGGTACCACGTCGCCGGCGTCTACGACGCGACCGCCCGGACGATGACACGTCTACCTCAACGGCCAGCTCGACAACGGCGCGCTGGTCGGCACGGTCACCGTCGGCCCAGCAGAACTCGCCCGCAGAACGTGCACATCGGCCAGCGCGCCGAGCGGCGGGTATCAGCTTCAACGGGCGCATCGACGACGTGCGCATCTACAACCGCGCGCTGACCGCGGCCGAGATCCAGGCCGACATGACCACGCCGTCTGGGCGCGGCGGCCGGCGACCCGACTCCGCCGACCGTGTCGATCACGGCGCCGGCCGCCAATGCGCAGGTGACCGACATCGTGAACGTCACCGCCAACGCGGCGACAACGTCGGCGTCGCCGGCGTGCAGTTCTACGTCGACGGCGTCGCGACCGGCGCCGAGGACACGCACGGCGCCGTACGGGCTCGCCGTGGGACACGCGCACGGTCGCCGAACGGCGCCCACACGCTGACGGCGCGGGCGCGCGACGCCGCCGGCAACACGCACGCTGTCGGCGCCGCGTCACCGTCAACGTCGCCAACACCAACTTCTTCCAGAACGAGGTCCTCGCGACCGGCTTCAACCTGCCGACGAACATCGAGTTCCTGCCCGACGGCCGGATGCTGGTCGTCGAGCTGGCGGGCACGATCAAGGTCCTGCCGCCGCCGTACACGACAGCCCGACCCGACGCCGTTCCTGCAGCTCACGAACATCGGCTCGGCCGGCGTGCAGCAGGGCATCTTCGACATCGCGCTCGACCCGGACTTCACGACGAACCACTACTACTACGTCTTCTACACGCTCGGCACGCCGAACCGCGACCGCCTCGTCCCGGTTCACCGCCAACGCCACGCTCACCGGGACGGTCGCCGGCAGCGAGGTCGTCCTCTACCAGGATCCGCAGGACGCGAACGCCGAGCACCACGGCGGCGCGGTCAACTTCGGCAACGACGGCAAGCTCTACTTCACGACCGGCGAGCACTTCAACGCCGCCGAACGCCCAGGACCTGACGAACCCGCGCGGCAAGATCCACCGCATCAACCCGGACGGCACGGTCCCGACCGACAACCCGTTCTACGACGGCGCCGGGCCGAACTGCGACTCGATCTGGGCCTCCGGCCTGCGCAACCCGTTCCGCGCCTACTACGACGCGCCGACCGGCCGGCTCTTCGTCGGCGACGTCGGCGGCAACGACTACTCGACCGCCGACGAGGAGGTCGACCTCGGCGCCGCCGGCGCCAACTACGGCTGGCCGAACTGCGAGGGCACCTGCGCGGCGCCGTGCACCAGCCCGCTCTACTCCTATCCCGCACAACGGCCGCGACGCCGCCATCACCGGCGGCTTCGTCTACCACGGCACGCAGTTCCCGGCGGCGTACCAGGGCAGCTACTTCTTCGCCGACTACACGCAGAACTGGATCCAGCGCCTCGACCTTCGACGCGAACGGCAACGTGACCGGCGTCTTCAACTTCGAGCCGCCGGACGGCTCGCGTCGACGGACCCTACGGCGACATCGTCTACCTCACCGAGGGCCCCGACGGCGCGCTCTACTACGTCGACCTCGGCTACTCGGACATCGGCGGCACCGTTCGGCGTCAGCAAGATCCGCCGCATCCGCTACGTCCAGTCGAACCAGCCGCCGATCGCCGTCGCCGCGGCCAACCCGACGTCGGGCGCCGGCGCCGCTCGACGGTGACCTTCTCGAGCGCCGGCTCGCTCGATCCCGAAGGCCAGCCGCTCACGTACCCCTGGGACTTCGGCGACGGCGCGACCTCGACCGCGGCCAACCCGGTCCACACCTACACCGCAGCCGGGCCAGTACACGGCGCGGCTGACGGTCTCCGACGGCGTCAACACGACGCTGTCGCACGCCGCTCACGATCAGCGCCGGCAACGCCGCCGACGGCGACGATCCTCGTCGCCGCAGCGACGGCGCCTTCTTCGTCGCCGGCGACGTGATCTCCTTCAGCGGCGACGCGACCGACGCCGAGGACGGCACGCTGCCGGCGAGCGCCTTCACCTGGAACATCGACTTCCTCCACGAGGGCCACGTGCACCCGGGCATCCCGATGACCGGCGTGAAGAGCGGGACGTTCACGATCCCGACGACCGGTCACGACTTCAGCGGCAACACCCGCTACCGCATCACGCTCACGGTGACCGACTCGAACGGCCTGACCGTCGACGACGTCGGTCATCGTCTGGCCGCAGAAGGTGAACCTGACCTTCGACACCGTGCCCGCGCGGCCTCACGCTCTACCTCGACGGCATCGCGAAGACGACGCCGTTCGTCTACGACACGCTCGTCGGCTTCCACCACACGATCGAGGCGCGCAACCAGACGTCGGGGCCGAACGACACTACACGTTCGCATCGTGGTCCGACGGCGGCGCGCAGCCGCACACGATCACCGTGCCCGGCGCCGACCAGACGTACACCGCGACCTACACGACCTCGACGCGCCACGGCGACGCCCGACGTTCGTCCAGGTGAACAGCGCGACGCCGCAGACCAGCCAGAGCGACGGTGACCGTCGCCTACCCGGGCGCGCAGACCGCCGGCAACACCAACATCGTCGCGATCGGCTGGAACGACGTCGACGTCGACGATCACCTCGGTGACCGACAGCGCCGGCAACACCTACCAGCTGGCGGCGCCGACGACCACGCGGAGCGCGGCCTCAGCCAGGCGATCTACTACGCGCACGAACATCAAGGCGGCGGCGGCGGGCGCGAACACGGTCACGGTCACGCTTCAGCACCGCGGTGCCGTACGCCGACGTGCGCGATCACCGAGTACAGCGGGCTCGATCCGTCAACCCCGTTCGACAAGTCCGCGTCGGCCGCGGGCACCTCGGCCAGCGCGAGCAGCGGAACGTCACGACCGCCTCCGCCGTCGAGCTGATCTTCGGCGCCGGGATGACGACCGGTGGGTTCACCGGCTCCGGGACCGGCTTCACGACCCGCATCATCACCGGCCCGACGCCGACATCGTCAACGATCGCGTGACGACCACGGCCGGGAGCTATGCCGCGATCGCGACGCAGTCAGGCGGCTGGGTCATGCAGGTGGCCACCTTCCGAGCGGCGGGCCAGTAGCCCTTCCGCCAGGTCCGGGCAGCCAGCGCGATAGAGCGGAAGCGAGTCAGGCAGGAGCCCCCGCGCCGGGGGGTCGCGGAGGCTCCAGCCCGGCCTCGGGGACCGGCGTGGTCGCTGGGTCGGGGGCGGAGCCGCAAGGTGAGGCACGCTCGGACGTGTACTCCACGGTCCCGACCCTTCCTCCCCCGGAGTTCGGAGCGTCCATGGCCGATGTCGCCCGTCGGTCGGCCGACGCCTTGTCGTATCGGTGCGCGCGCTCTGTCGGCCCGCGGAGGCGCGCTCCCGGCGCTGCGACTCCGACGTGCAGAGGCACGGTGTACCAGTCGAGCGGACCCGCGTCAAGCAATTCGTCTGGAATGGATCACCCTGTGCGCTCGGCCTGTCGGCCGCCGACAACCGAGATGGTGCGTCCAGGCACCGATCTGCGACCTCAACCCTCGCTTCGTCCGCTTTCCGCCAGCCGCTCGTCGTAGCGCCGGTCCCGCCACGCCAGCGCCACCTTGAGCCCGTCTCGCCGGACCATCGCGTCGAACTCGCGCTGGGTCTCGCTCATGTTGATCATCGACTGGAGGTCCAGCCCGGCCTCGACGGCTTCGATGAACCCGGCGGCCTCCATGGCCCGGTTGAGCATGAGCTTGGTCGGCGCCATGACATCGGGCGGGACCCGGGCCAGCCGATCCGCCAGGGCGTCGACCTCGTCGACCAGGCGCTCGGCCGGGACGACCCGGTTGACGAGCCCGATCCGGTGCGCCTCCGTCCCGTCGATGAGGTCGCCGGTGAGCAGCAGCTCGCGGGTCATCTTCTGGCCGATGAGGTACGGCATGAGCAGCGTCACGGGCGCGGACCCGAAGCGGATCTCCGGCTCGCCCAGCTGCGCGTCAGCCGTCGCCACGATCAGGTCGCAGGCCATGGCGAGCTCGAGGCCACCCGCGAGCGCGTAGCCGTGTACCTGCGCGATCACGGGCTTGGGACAGCGCCAGATCGCGAGAGTGGCATCCACGTCCTCGCCCAGCACGCCGCGCCAGCCCCACGCGGTGTCCGGCTGGGCCTCCGCAAGGTCGTACCCGGCGCAGAACGCCCGGCCGGCGCCGGCGAGCACGATGACCCGGACCGCGTCGTCGGCCACGGCGGCCGCGATCGCCGCGGTCAACGCCTCGCGCAACGCGGCGCTGATCGCGTTGAGCTTGGCCGGCCGGTTCAGCGTGAGCCGGACGCCCCACGACGTCCGCTCGGTCAGCAGGACGGGCTCGGTCGGGTCGGCCATCACTCCCCTCCCTCCAGCACGACCAGGGCATCGACCGCGACGGCGCCTGCCGTCGCGGCGATGACCGGGTTCAGGTCGACCTCGAGGATGTCCGGTCGCTCCATCGCGAGCCGTCCGAGCGCGACGAGCATGGCTGCCAGGGCCGCGCGATCGACCGGCGGCCGGCCGCGGACGCCGTGCAGGAGCGGTGCCCCGCGCAGCTCGTCGAGCATCGCCTCGGCGGTCGGCAGGTCGAGCGGGGCGAGCCGGACCGCGACGTCGTCGAGGAAGACGGTCAGGACCCCACCGAGACCGACGAGCACGGCCGGGCCGAACTGCGGATCGCGTCGGACGCCGACGATGAGCTCCAGGCCCGGGCGGCACCATCGGCTCGACGAGCAGGCCGTCGGACTGCGAGACCGTGGCGGCGCGCCGACTCGAGCAGGGTCAATGCGGCGCCGTACACGGCATCGTCACCGCGCAGCGCGAGCGCGACCCCGCCGACGTCCGTCTTGTGGGTCAGCCCGACGGCATCGAGCTTGAGCGCGACCGGCCGGTCCATCCGGCGCGCCACGGCCACGGCGGTGGCGGCATCGAGAGCTGGCACCGCGTCGATGACCGCGATCCCGGCGGCAGCGACGAGCGCCAGGCTTTCGCGCTCCGGCAGCGCGACCGGCGGACGGCTCGCCCGTCGGGTCGGCTCCGGGTCGGCGCCGTACGAGGTGCGGTCGCGGGCCAGAGCCCCCCAGCCGATGCGCCACGGTCCGTGCTCGATCCTCGCGGCGTGCCGTCGCTCCCAGCGCGCTACCTCGGCGATCGCCCGGAACGCCTCGAGCGTGCCGCGCAGCAGCGGAGCGCCGCCGCCGATCGTATCGAGCAACGCCTTGGTCTCCGGCGGCGGCTCGCCCGAGGTCAGCGACACGTACGCCGGGAGGATCCCCGGGCGACCGGCCGTCGCGGCCAGCAACCCGCTCGCGACGCTTGTTCGCGGTGGCGACCTCGGACGGGAGCGAGCGATATGGGAAGTCGTGGACGAGGACCAGGACGTCGTACGCGCCGGATGCCGCCATCGCCTCGAACACCGCGCGATAGGCGGTCGCCGGGTCGGCCGCACCCCATGGATCGAGCGGGTTCCCGATGTAGCCCATCGTCGGGAGCGCCTCGAGGATGCCGGCCCTGGCCGAGTCCGGGATCGGCGGCAGGTCCAGGCCCGTCCGCGGCACGAGATCCGCGATGAGCGAGGCCTCGCCGGTCGACACGGTGACGACGCCCGTCCGGCCGCGGCCGACCCGCCGGCCGGTCCGGCGGACGCCCTCGACGAGCTCCGCGGTCTCGAGCAGCTCATCGAGGTCGCGGCAGCGGATGACACCGGCCGCATCGAGCGCCGCGTCCGTGACCCGCGTCTCGCCGGCGAGCGACCCCGAATGAGCGACGGCGGCCGCCTGCGCCTGGTCGCTCCGGCCGACCTTGACGGCCATGATCGGCTTGCCCATCTCGAGCGCGCGGTCCGCCAGCGCGAGGAATCGTTCCGGCCGCTTGAACCCCTCGACGAACAGGATGACCGAGCTCGTCTCGGGGTCGTCGAGGCAGAAGGCGAGGTAGTCGCACACGTCGAGGACGACCTCGGATCCGCAGCTGATGATCCGTGAGAACCCGATCCGGTTGCCGGAGTGGACGAACGCGTCGCTCACCGAGCCCGACTGGGCGATGCCGGCCACCCCGCCGCGGGGCAGGTACGGCGAGACGTCGCCGATGTAGGTCGCGCTGTTCGCGACGAGGTCGATGACGCCCATGCAGTTGGGCCCGACGAGCGCCAGGCCATGCTCGCGCGCGATGCGACCCACGTCCGCCTGCATCGCCGCGGCCGCTTCCCCACCTTCCACGACGCCGCCGCCCGGGATGATGACGGCCGGCACGCGGGCGGCCGCCGCCGCCTCCGTCACCGACGCGGCACGCAACGGGTTGAGCGCCACGAGCGCGATATCCGGCCGCTCCGGGAGCGCCTCGAGCGACGGATGGCAGGGCTGGCCGTACAGCTCGTCATACCGTGGGTTGACGAAATGGCAGCGCGTCTCGCTGCCCATCACGCGCAGGTTGTCGCGGACGGTCTCGGCGATCCACGAGCGCGGCGACGCCCCGACCACCGCGATGCTCCGCGGCGAGAAGACCGGTCGCAGGTCGATCGCGCCGGTCGCCGCCGCGTCGCGCCCGCCCATCCCCGTCACCCGACGACCCGTCCGACGCCCCGCTTCTCGAGCGCCCGGGCGATGATCATCCGCTGGATCTCCGAGGTGCCCTCCCAGATCCGATCGACGCGGAGCTCGCGCAGGAACCGCTCGGGCGCGAACTCGCGCATGTAGCCGCGCCCGCCGAAGACCTGGACGACCCGGTCGGCGCATCGCCAGGCCGCCTCCGACGCGAACAGCTTGGCGAGTGACGCCTTGGCATGGACGACCTTCGGGTCCGCGCCGTCATCCGCGAGCCAGGCGCATTCGCGGGTGAGCAGTCGCGCGGCCGACGCATCGGCGGCCGAGTCCGCGAGCGGGAAGCTCACCCCCTGGAAGTCGTAGATCCGCTCGCCGAACTGGACGCGTTCGGTCGCCCACTCGAGGGCGAGTGTCAGCAGGCGCTCCATCGCCCCCGAGCAGCGCGCGCCGATGTGGATCCGCTCCTCGACGAACCACTCGTTGGTCAGGTCGTCGGCACGCCCGATCCCACCCAGGATCGCCGCCGCCGGGACGCGGACGTCCTCGAGCACGAACTGCGGGTGCCGGTCGGCGAAGGTATGGGTGTAGTCCGGGTCGTGCTGCACGACCACGCCGGGCACGTCGTAGTCGACAAGGAACAGCGTTGGGCGTCGATCGTCGCCATCGACGACGAGGCAGTGGAAGATCATGAAATCGGTGTCGTCCGGCCCGGTGACGAACCATTTCTCGCCGTTGAGGATGTACTCCCCGGTGGCCGCGTCGCGAACGGCGGTTGCGCGCAGCGCCCGGGCGTCGGAACCGGCGCCGTCCTCGGTGATCGCGTAGCTCCCCGATCGCTCGCCGCGCAGGCTGGGCTCGAGGTAGCGACGGCGCTGCTCGGGGTCGGCGTGGACGAGCACGTTGTAGGCGCCCGGCACGTACGACCACAATCCGCCGGTCGCCTGCCCGAACTGTTCGTGGACGAAGACCTGCTCGAGGACCGACCAGCCCTGGCCGCCGACCTCGGCCGGCAGCGAGCCGCCGTGGAGCCGGGCGTCGATGGCGGCGCGCCGGATCGGATCGCCCCAGTCGCGGGCGACCCTCCCGTTCGCCCGTTCGAACTCGACCTCGCGCGGCTGGAGGACATCGCGGACGAACGCCCGCGCCCGGGTCTGGAGCTCGAGCTGGTGCGGGCTGAGGGTGAGGTCCATCGCGTCTAGAATGCGCCACGCGATGGCCCCTGCTGACCCCGTCGCGGGCCGCGATACGAGTCGACCCTGGCGCTATGCGACCATATCCTCGAGGAGACGACCTCCAGCCGCGGGATCGATCGGATGCGTCGGCCGTTCGTGACGAAGGCAGTCGCGGCCGCCCGCCGCGCTGTCGCCAGGTGGACCGCGTCTTCCACGCCGATGCCAAGCGACCCGCGGATCCAGGTGGCATCCTCTGCAAGCGCACGGTCCAGGCTGACGATGCGGATCGGCAGGTCTCGCAGTGCATCCGCGGTGAGCTCGAAGGCGATGGCATCGCCATTCCGTGCCTCGCCCGGCGAGGATCTCCATGAAGCCGACAGTCGCGAGGACCGCCTCTACCTTCCCTGCACCGATGGCGTCGACGATCGAGGCCGCCGCGTTCGCGAGCGGTCCTTCCGTCTCGAGGAGGTAGATCAGGACGTTGCTATCGAGCCCGATCCGGGCGTGACCGGCCAGAGACAGCATGGGCGATCAGTTCCTCCCTCTCACGCGCGCGTGCCTCTGATTCCTCGCGCAGTCCCCTGACGAATGTCACGGGATCCGGCTCGTACCAGCCGCGCCCCGCAGCGAGGCCACGCAGCCGGTCCGACGGCCGATCGGGCCGTTTGCGCAGGATGATCGCGTCGTCCGTCACCTGAACGTCGAGTCGGTCGCCGGGTTCGATGGCCAGCGCACGGCGCGCCTCGCTGGGCACGACGATCTGGTGCTTTGTACTGACTTTGACGCTAAGCATGATGGTTGATACTAAGCGATCGCGCTCACGAAGTCGAGTCGCGACCAACCCGGCCGCGATCAGGACGGCTGGGCCAGGACCATGATCCGGATCTCGGTCATGTCGTCGATCGCGTAGCGCAACCCCTCGCGCCCCAGCCCGGAGTCCTTGACACCGCCGTAGGGCATATGGTCGATCCGGTAGGTCGGGATGTCATTGACGATGACCCCGCCCACCTCGAGCTCGCCGAACGCGCGCCAGGCGCCCGCGAGGTCGTTGGTGAAGACGCCGGTCTGCAGCCCGAACATCGAGTCGTTGACGCCGGCGATGGCGTCGTCGAGCTCGTGGAACGGGAAGGCGACGACGAGCGGCGCGAACGCCTCGTTCGAGCAGACCTGGGCCGACGACGGGACGTCTGTGAGCACGGTCGGTGGGAAGTACGTGCCGCTCGCGGTCCCGCCCAGGAGGAGCTTCCCGCCGAGGGCGACCGCCTCGTCGACCCAGCGCTGGGTCCGGCCTGCCGCCGTCGCGTCGACCATCGGCCCGACGTCGGTCGTGGGATCGAGCGGGTCGCCGACCTTGAGCGACCGGGCACCTTCCACGAATGCGTCCATGAAGGCATCCCAGATGTCCTCGTGGATGAACATCCGCTGGACGCTGATGCAGACCTGGCCGGCGTACGCGAAGGCGCCGACGAGGCTGCGCCGGACGGCCCAGTCGAGATCCGCGCTCCTGTCGACGATGACGCCGGCGTTGCCGCCGAGCTCGAGCACGACCTTCTTCTTGCCCGCCCGCTCCTTCATCCGCCAGCCGACCGACGGCGAGCCGGTGAACGTGAGGAGCTTGAACCGGGGGTCGGCGACCATCCGATCGCCGAGCTCGCGGGTCATCGGCAGGATCGACACCGAACCGGCAGGCGTACCGGCCGCCTCGATGATCTCGGCGACGGCGAGCATCGTCAGGGGATCCTTCGACGGCGGCTTGAGGACGATCGGGTTGCCGCTGGCGATGGCCGGGGCGACCTTGTGCGCGGCCAGGTTGAGCGGGAAGTTGAACGGGCTGATGCCCGCGATCGGGCCGATCGGGAAGCGCCGCGTGAGCCCGATCCGGTCCTTGGACGAGGGCATCAGGTCGAGCGGGATGAGCTCGCCGATCATCCGTTCCGCCTCCTCGGCGCCGAGCCGGAAGGTCAGCACCGCGCGATCGACCTCGACCAGCGCGTCGCGGATCGGCTTGCCGGCCTCGAGCGCGATGAGCCGGCCGAGCTCCTCTCGCCGGGCCCGGATCCCGGCACTGATCTCGCGCAGGATCCGTCCGCGCTCGTAGGCGGGCAGCTTCCGGGTGACCTCGAAGGCCGCGACCGCGGCCTCGACCGCCTCGTCGTACTGCGCCTCAGTGGCGTTGTAGGTCGTGCCCGCCGGGGTCGTCGGATCCGCGGGGTTGTCGATGACCAGGACGTCGGGCGACTCGACCCAGCGGCCGGCGAGGAAGATCGGATGCGGCTTGGTTCCGGCGGCGACGGTCATCGGTGCGGCTCTCCCGTTGGGGTACGTTGCCATCGTACAACCGGCCTGCGCCATTCCCGCCCGGAGGTGAGGACCACCATGAGCCCATCGATCGACATGCGCGACACCCTCCGCGTCGAGCCGGGCTCGCGCGTCCGGCTGGCGAAGCTCGATCCGGGGAGGACGTACGGCTACGACAAGGCGTCTGCGGCACCGATCCTCCTCAAGCAGCTCGACCGCATGGCGGTCCTCCAGGATCGCTTCTGGGCCGATGCGTCGCGATCGGTCCTCGTCGTCCTGCAGGGGATCGACGCGGCGGGCAAGGACGGGACCATCAACAAGGTCATGGAGGCCTTCAACCCGCTGGGCTGCGTCGTCTCGTCGTTCAAGGTCCCGACCCCGGAGGAGCTCGGCCACGACTTCCTGTGGCGGATCCACAGGCGCGTCCCACGGAAGGGCGAGATCGGGATCTTCAACCGCTCGCACTACGAGGACGTGCTCGTGGTCCGGGTGCACCGTCTCGTCCCACGGCGCGTGTGGGCGGCCCGCTACGACCAGATCAACGACTTCGAGCGGACCCTGGCGGCGGGCGGAACGACCATCGTCAAGTTCTTCCTGACGATCGACCGCGACGAGCAGCGCAAGCGCATCCAGGCTCGCTACGACGACCCGACCAAGCGCTGGAAGTTCTCGATGGCCGACCTGGCGGAGCGGGCGCGCTGGGACGACTACCAGGCCGCGTTCGACGACGCGTTGACGAAGACGTCAACCGATGTCGCGCCGTGGTATGTCATCCCCGGCAACCACAAGTGGTTCCGCGACCTCGCGGTCGCGACCATCCTGGCCGACACGATCGCCGGGCTGCGGCCGGCGTACCCGCGTCCGCCGGATCTGCCGCCGAACCTCGTCGTCGAATGAAGCGGAGGCCCCACCGCCGGCGGTGGGGCGATACCTCCGATCTCGGGCGCTAGGCGCCTTCCTCGACCTCGTAGAGGGTGTGCGCCTCGAGGCCGTGGGCCTCGCGATGGACGCGCGTCGCGGTCTCCCGGTCGGGCGCATCGACCAGGCAGAACACCTTGCCGTCGGCCTCGTCGACCCAGTACTGCTTGTAGCTCACGCCGTACTTGCCCTGGACTTTCAGGTCGGCCTGATGGGCGCCGGCCACGTCCTCGGCCTTGACCCCCGGGATGTCGTGCATATCCATGTACGTCGGCACGCGATGTTCTCCTTCCACTCTGCTGGGACGGACCCCGGTCGACCATCTGACGCGCGGGTGGCTGGCTCGGGCCGCTGACGGCCCGCGTCGATCGATGTCGACCCGCTGCATCCCAAGAGGACTATGGGACGCGTGGGTCCGCGATTCAAGATGTCACAGCGGCATCCGTCGTCCGGGCGGACCTCGAACGCTGCTGGCGGTAGGTACGAGCGACAGAGCCGGGCGGTTTCGGGCCTGGTCAGCGCCTCCAGGACGCGCCATCGAGCCGCTCCGCAAACTCGATGAGCCACCCCGCGATCGCGTCGCCGTGGCCGTCCATCTCGTCGAGGTCGAGACCCAGCAGGGCGCGCTCCCAGGCCAGCGCCCGGCCGATGCAGCCGAGGTCGCGGGCGATCGCGGCCGTGCCCAGCAGCACGTCGCGCCGCGCGACGTCGGTCCAGGCTTCGAGGTAGACGCCTCGCAACCGATCGAACGCCGGATCGTCGAGCGCGCGAGCGGTCCGGTGCGCGATCGAGTTGAACGTCACGTTGAGCGTCGAGAACGGGTGGGCGATGACGGCGTCGCCCCAGTCGAAGAACCGATCGCCGGCCGGCCCGACGACGATGTTCCCGCCGTGGAGGTCGTCGTGCTGGATCGTATCGGCCACGCCTGCCGTCTCGAGCTCGGCGATGACCTCGCGGACCAGGCGGCCGGATCCCCGAAGCCGATCGCGAGCCACAGCCGATGCGGCCCGATCGTCCGTCGCGACGAGGCCCCAGATCCGCTCGTCGTCGAGCAGTCGGTCGAGCTCGCGCCCCAGCGTGCCGGGTCGCCCGTCGGGGGCGCCGGCGGCCTCCATCTCGGCTTGCGCGGCCGCTCCCTCCACGGACCGCTGGAGCGTCGCGTACTCGGGCAGGATGCGTTCCCACGCAGCCAGATCATGGTCGCCGAGGCCATCGGGTCGCGCCGAGCGCAGGGTCGGCCCGGCGTCGTCGAACAGCAGCCACGGTCGCGACGGATGGACCGCGAACGGCAGCACGACCCGGGCGAGACCAAGCCGGCGAAAGACCTCGAGGAGCGGGCCCTCGTGGGCGGTTCCGGGACCCGAGGCCTTGAACCACACCGGACCCTCGCTTGTCGGGACCCGCATCGCGGTCGACCACGGCATGACGTGCGGCTGCTCGACCGGCCCGGTGATCCGCCGGTCGACCGCCGCGAGCTCCGCCTCGACCCAGGTCAGGACGTCGGCGTGCCAGGCCTGATCGAGCCAGGTCCGCCGGCCGGTCGTGATCAGCGCTTCCTGCCTCCGCCGAACAGGGTGCCGAAGACGCCGCGGATGAGATCCTGCCCGACTCTCGAGGTGACGACCCGCCCGCCGGTCCGGATCGCGTTGTCGATCGACCGCTGCTGGGCGCGGGCCGCATCGCGCTGGGCCTTCTCCTGGGCCTTGCGCTCGCGCTCGGCGGCCTTCTGGGCGGCCGCGATCTCTCGAGCCTGGCGCTGGATCTCGCGCTGCTGCTGGGCCGGCGTCATCGTGTTCATCCCGGTCGCCGTCGTCGGATCCACACCGGCGCGCATGGCGGCTTCCGCGGCGGCGGCCTTGGCGGCCCCCAGGCGGGCCGTGATCCGCTCGTAGGCGCTGTCGCGATCGACGGTGGTGCCGTACTTGGCCTGGTACGGACTGGTCGCGATCATGCCCCGGAACTGGACTTCGTCCAGCGGGGCCATCAGCGAATCGGGTGCCAGCAGGCGGGTCGCCGCAAGCGGGGTCGGGATCCCGCGAGACGAGAGGACCGTGACCAGCGCCTCGCCGATGCCGAGCGACGTGATCGTCTTCTCGACGTCGTAGAACGTGGTCGTCGGGAAGGTGCGCGCGGTCTTGCGCAGGGCGTCCGCATCGTCGGGCGTGAACGCGCGCAGGGCATGCTGCACGCGATTGCCGAGCTGGGCCAGGACGCTCGACGGGACGTCGGTCGGCGCCTGCGTGATGAAGTAGACGCCGACCCCCTTCGAACGGATGAGCCGGGCGGTCCGCTCGATCTCGTCGAGGAGCGCCTGGGAGGCATCGTCGAACAGGAGGTGGGCCTCGTCGAAGAAGAAGCACAGCTTCGGCTTCGGCAGGTCGCCGGCTTCGGGGAGCGACTCATAGAGCTGGGCGAGCATCCACAGCATGAACGTGGAGAACAGGCGGGGCTGGTCCATGACGTCGGACAGCTCGAGGATGCTGATGATCCCCTCGCCCGCCGACGTCGTGCGCAGCAGGTCCTCGACCTCGAACTCGGGCTCACCGAAGAAGACGTCGGCACCTTCCTGCTCGAGGACGACGATCGAGCGCAGGAGGACGCCGACCGATGCGCTCGACATCCCGCCGTAGTCCGCGAGGACCGGCTTGCCCTCGTCGGACGCAAGGTATTTCAGGGTGGCCGAGAGATCCTTGAGGTCGAGCAGGGGCAGGTCGTTGTCGTCGCAGTACTTGAAGATCAGCGCAAGGATCGACGTCTGCGTGTCGTTGAGGCCGAGCACCTTGCCGAGCAGCAGCGGCCCGAACGAATGGACGGTCGCGCGCACCTGCGCACCGAGCTTGCCCGACAGCGACAGGTATTCCACTGGATGGCCGGCCGGCACGAAGGTCCAGCCGAGCGAGGTGACGCGCTCGACGACCTTGGGGTTGGCCGCATCGCCCGGCGCCGCGAGCCCGGTCAGGTCGCCCTTGATGTCGGCCACGAAGACCGGCACGCCCGCCTTGGAGAGTTGTCCCGCGAGCAGCTGCAGGGTCTTGGTCTTGCCGGTACCGGTGGCCCCCGCGATGAGCCCGTGGCGGTTGAGCATCGACAGCGCGACCTGGACCCGGGCGTCGTTCGCCAGCTCGCCGTCGTGCATCGGGCTGCCGATCACGAGCCCTGGCTCGGCGAGCGCGTAGCCGGCCGTCATCGCGTCGCGGAACGCCTGATCCATGTGTCCTCCGGGTGCGCCTGAGGTCGGTCCCGACGGTCCGCAAGCGTATCATCGGGGCCCCCCAGCGCAGCCACGCCGGGGGACAGCGGAGGGAGCGACGGTGGAGATGGACGAGGTCGAGCGATCGATCCGGCCGGCCCGCCACACGGCGGGCCGGCTCGATTTCAGGGCTCCCGCCCGCCGATCTCGACGAGCCCGGTCTCGTAGGCCAGGATCACGGCGCCGACCCTGTCGCGCAGGTCGAGCTTGGCGAGGATGCTCGAGACGTGCGTCTTGACGGTCGCCTCGCCGAGCACGAGCCGCTCGGCGATCTCGGCGTTCGACAGACCGCGAGCCACGAGGACGAGGACCTCCCGTTCGCGATCGGTCAGCGCGGCCAGCCGGCGAGCCTCACGATCCGTGGCGCGCCGATGCGCGAAGGCCGACGATCACCCGGGCCGTCGCGCCCGGTGACAGCAATGCGCCGCCGGCCATCACGACGCGGATCGCGCCGATGAGGTCCTCCGGCGGGGCGTTCTTGACGAGGAAGCCGCTGGCGCCGGCGCGCAGCGCCTCGAAGACGTATTCGTCCAGCTCGAACGTCGTCAGGATGATGACCTTCGGGGCGTCCTCACCTTGGCCGGTCGCCGGCAGGGTCCTCTCGAGGATCCGTCGCGTCGCCTCGAGCCCGTCCATGACCGGCATCTGGACGTCCATCAGCACGACATCGGGTGTTCGCCATCGGACGAGCTCCAGCGCCTCGGCGCCGTCGGCGGCCTCGCCGACGACCTCGATGTCCGGTTCGGTCTCGAGGATGCGGCGGAACCCGACCCGGACCAGCTGCTGATCGTCGACGAGGGCGACGCGGATCGGGGCGGTCATGCCGGATCCAACGGGACGCTGGCCGTCACCGCGAACCCGCCGTCGGCTGTCGGTCCGGCATCGAGCACCCCGCCGACGGCGCGGATCCGCTCGCGCATCCCCGGGATCCCCATCCCGCCCGATGACGTCCCGGTCGCTCCCGGACCCGTCGCTCCCCGACCCGTGGCGGGGCCGTGATCGATCCTGAGGATGGCGGTGCCCGGGGCGGGCTCGAGCGACACCCGGACGGCGACGGCTCCGGCATGCCGGAGCGCATTCGTCAACGCCTCCTGGGTGACGCGGTAGAGCGCGACCTCGGCCGGCGCCGATAGTGTCGGCCGGTCGGGAGCATCGAACCCGACCAGCTCCACCTCGAGACCCGCCGTCCGCATCGGCGCGACGATGCGTGGCAAGTCGGCGAGGGTCGGCGGCGGTGGCGACGGGAGGCGGCCCGACCCGTCGTCCTCGTCGGGGTGCCGAAGCGTCGTGACCAGCCGCTGCATCTCGAGGACGGCCGCCCGACTCGACGTCTCGATGGCGGTCAGTGCCTCGGCGGCCTCCCCGGGCGCCCGGTCCAGGCTCCGTCGCGCGGCCGCCGCCTGGATGCCGATCACGCTGACGTGGTGGGCGACGACGTCGTGCAACTCACGGGCGATCCCGAGACGCTGCTCGAGGAGCGCCGCCGCCTGACGCCGCGACCGGTCGCGGCGCCTGCGGAGTGACCACAGGACCAGTGCCCCGACCGCCAGACCGAGGCTCGCGGCGCCGAGGAGGGCATCGGGCTGGCCATCGCGCTGGATCAGCGTGCCGGCCAGGACGAGCAGCCCGAAGGCCACGGCGACCGTGAGATCCGTGGCGTCCGGGTGGCGCCGCGTCCAGCCCGTCACCGAGCGACGATCCATGGCCGAAAGCCTAGCCCGCGACCGAACGCGCCGCGTCGCCACCAGCCGGCGAGGCGAAGGCCGCCGTCGGTGGCTCGCAGCACAAGGAAGACGACGATCACGAGGCCGACGTCGGTCCGGACCATGGCGCTCCAGGGTGCCGAGAAGACCTCCGGCACGCGAACGACGAGGAGGACCGGGATGACGATGTCGAGGTAGCTCCGGATCACGATCGCCCCGACGCGACGGACTTGCCAGCCGCCCGACACGGGCTCCCGACGCCAGGCCCTTCGGGCGAGCCGCACGAGCCCACGCGCCCACAACGCGAGGAGGACGAGGAGCGCGAGGTCGAGGATCAGGTAGAAATGCTCGAGCGTCCCGTTCGACTGGCGGCCCAGCATCCGGTCGAGCGCGCCGATGCCGATCGCGTCGATCTTGCCGAAGGTCTCGAACGGGATCGCCTGGGCGTTGGCGAGCACGACGATCCCGGTCCCGGTCGCCGGCGCGAACGCCTGGACGGCGGCCATGTCGGTCGTGCTGCCATCGTGGCTGACGGTCCGGAGCCCGTCGCGGGTGTCATCCACCCAGCCCATCGCATAGCGACCCGAACCGAACGGTAACGCGACGGCGCCGGTCGTGATGGCCGCGGCGGTCGCGGCGCTGAGGAAACGCTGCCCGCCAAAGACCCCACCGGCAAGGAGCATCTCGATCGGATGCGCCATGTCGTCGGCGCTCGACGCGACGAAGCCGGCCGGAGCGAGATCGGCGCGGAATAGCGGCGCATGCGCGAGGGCCAGCCCGAACCACAGCCCATGCGCATCGCCGAGACCGAGCCGCCGGGCGGTGCCCGGATCCGCCGTCGTGTGGTGCATGGCGAGCGGCCCGAAGACGAGCGCCTGCATGGCGTCCGCGTAGGACCGACCGGTCACGGCCTCGATGACGGCGCCGAGGACGACGTAGTTGACGTTGGCATAGGCGTAGGCCGCGCCGGGCGCGGCGATCGGCTGGCAGTCAGCCAGCTGTCGGACGAACCCGCTCAGGGTCGTCGGCGCGCTGGACAGGTTGGCGGCCGCCGGGGACAGGCCGCTGGTGTGATCGAGGAGCTGACGGATGGTGATCGGGGCGGCGCCCGGATCGCCGGTCCGGAAGCCCGGGATGTAGGTCGCGACCGGGGCATCGAGGTCGATGCGGCCGGCGTCCACGAGGCGCATGATCCCGAGGGCCGTCAGCGACTTCGAGAGCGACCCGATGACGAACGGCGTGTCGGTCGTGACCGGACGACCGGTCGAGTCCGCGGCGCCGATGACGTGGACGTGCTCGACGCGGCCGTCGCGGACGATCGCGATCGAGGCGCCGGGATAGCCGGCATCGGCGATCTCCGCATCCAGGTACGCATCCACGGTGGCGTCATCCGCCGGGGCGAGCGGTGCGCCCGCCGTCGGCACGATGTTGACGACGGCGACCGCCACGACCACGGCGATGGCAGCGAGGCGCGTGCGCCCGATCCGTCCGAGCAGGGTGGCGGATGGCGCGAGACGAGTGATGCGAGACATGTCTGGAACGACCTCATGTGGGCGGTGGCTGAGTCGATGTCCACAGGCTCGCTCCGGCCGGCCGTCTCGCCATCCGCCGCATGGCTGATTCGCGTCTCCAACCGCCGGCGGAGGGTCGCGGCCGGCGGGCCGCCGAGGACGGGTGCGACGGGATCAGGGGGTCTTCGCCGCCGGATAGCTGCCGAGGACCCTGGCCATCGTCGTCACGCCGGCGAGGGCGTCGAAGGCTGCGGCCGCCGAAGGGTCCGCGGTGTCCGCGTCGAGGTCGATCCAGAAGACGTATTCCCAGGCACGCTCGCGGCTCGGTCGCGACTCGAGCTTGTGCATGTTCAGCCCGCGATCGGCGAACACCCTGAGGACCGCCAGCAGGGTCCCGGGTTCGTTCCGGACGGCGACGACCAGGGTGGTCCGCCGCCCGTCACCATCCGCCCGAAGTCGAAGGGGAGGGGCACCACCGGTTGCGAGGACGAGGAACCGAGTTCGGTTCCCCGGCAGGTCGCCGATGTCGTCGGCCAGGATCTCCAGCCCGAACAGGGCGGCGGCCCGCGGCGACAGGACGGCCGCGGCACCCTTCTCGCCGCGCTCGGCGATGGCCTTGCCGGCACCGGCCGTGTTGTAGGTACTGAGCAGCTGCCAGGGCCGGGCGCGGAGGAAGGCTTCGGCCTGGCCCAGCGCCTGGATGTGCGAATACACGCGGTCGATGTCTTCGAGCCGTCGGCCGGGGAGCGCGGCGAGGCAGAGCCGGACGGGGACGACGACCTCGCCGCGGATCTGCAGGTCGAACTCGAGCAGGAGATCGTAGTTCTCGCGGACGGTGCCGTTGATGACGTTCTCGATCGGCACGACACCGGCCGTGGCGCGGCCGTCGGCGACGGCGTCGAAGACCTCGCGGAAGCTGCCGAGCGGAACCCGGGCGATGTCGCCGAAGGCCGCGATGACGGCATCCTCGGCGAACGCGCCGGGCTCGCCGGCGTAGGCGACGGGCGTCTCGATCGGTCGCTCCGCTGCCACGGGTGTCGCCCGTCGCTCAGGCCGCTACGAGCTGGTCGAGGGGGTCGGCCGGAAGTTGCAGATCGCGTTGTTGGTCAGCGCGACTTGCTGGATCACGGCCGTCAGCTCGTCCTGTAGGTCGGTCTCCGCCTGGGCCGGGGTCGCATTGGTCCCAAGCGCGTTGGCCGCCGACTCCAGCTGCGCTTGTGCCTGCGCGAGCGTGGTCAGCTGGGCTCCGGCGTATGGGCCCGCCACCGCGGTCACCGCGGCGAGCGCAGCCTTGGCGTCGGTGACCGCCTTCTGGTAGTCGGCCAGCGAGGAGCTCGGGGTGAGCGCTTCCAGGGCCGCGAGGCTCTTGCCGTAGGCCTGGAGTGCGGGGCAGAAGGCGACCGCGGGGTCGGCGGATGCGGACCCGGAAGGGGTCGAGCTGCACGCCGCCAGGGTCAGCACCCCGGCTGCGAGCGCCACGAAAAGTCGTCGTGTCAACGGAGGACCTCCTATCAGGTGCGCACCATACGCTACTGTCTGGCCATGCCGCCCGAGGGTTCCGCGCCACTGTTCGGAGGCGTGGTCTCGAGGCGTGAGGCGCGACTCCTGTTCTGGCTGGTCGTCCTGTCGCTCATCGGAGTCATCTTCTCGCTGTGGACCGCGTTCTTCGCCGTCCTCGTCTCACCGGCGATCATCCTGTTCATCGCCTGGCTGATGTCATACGTCCTGGAACCACCGGTGTCGTTCGTCCAGCGGCATCTCCCGTTCAAGGGACGCGGCATCGCCGTGGCGGTCACCTACCTCGTGACCGTGGCCGTCGCGTTCATCGTCTTCGCGAGCGCCGGCGTGGCGATCATCAATGCCGCGGTCGCGTTCGTCGACAACCTGCCGGCGATCCTGGCCAAGCTCGGCGACGCGCTGCGGCCCCTCGTCGAGACGCTCGGCATCACGATGCCGAGCGGAGGCAGCGCGGTCGCCGCCATCCAGGGCTGGGTCGCCGGGAACGCCGCGGACCTTGCTGACGCGGCGACGACCATCATCCGAAACGGGGTCGTCGTGATCGCGGGCCTGGTCACCGCCATCATCATCTCGGTCGGGCTGGCGATGGGCCAGGTCTCACTGCTGGGCTGGCTGCGCCGGTTCCTGCCGTCGAGCACCTACCGCGACCTGACCGAGCTGGAGCGGGCGATCGCCGTGTCGTTCGGCGGGTTCGTCCGGGGCCGCCTCGTGATCGGGGCGATCTACGGCGCGATCGTGGGCATCGCGGCGCTCGCCCTCGGCATCCCGTACGGCCCGCTCATCGCGGTCATCGCCGGCCTCATCGTGTTCATCCCGTGGATCGGGCCGCTCATCGGCTGGATCGTCCTGCCGGCGTTCGCCTTGCTGCTCGAACCGTCCGTCATCGTGCCGGCCGCGATCATCAGCATCGTGGCGGCCGTCGCCATCCAGCTGGTGGTCACCCAGTTCGTGATGGCCGGCGCCGTGAAGATGACGCCGGTCGCGGTGTTCGTGGTGGTCATCCTCGGCACGGCCATCGCCGGGATCATCGGTGCCATCTTCGCGATCCCGACGGCGGCGGCCGTGCTCGCGGTGACCGACTACCTGCGCCAGCGCGACGTCCTGCTGCGTGCGGCCCAAGCCGAGGACGAACCGGCCGGCGAAGGCGCCGAGGACGCGGGCGTCGCCTCGCCGGACGCGGTCGTGACGGCGGAGGAGGCATGACCCCGTCCCTCTACCAGATCGTGCTGATCCTGTTCGTGGGGATGGGGCCCGTCAAGGTCATCGTCTACTACCTCGCCTCGATCCGCGACGCCACACCGGCGGTCGGTCGCCGCGTGGCGGTCCGGGCGGTCGGCACCGCGACGCTGACCGCGCTCGGGCTGCTCGTCATCGGCGCGCTGCTGTTCCGCCTCCTGCACTTCTCGCAGCCCGCGCTCGTGGTCGCCAGCGGCATCGTCCTCCTCGCCTACGGGATCGAGGTCATCCTGCGCGCCGAGCCGGCCAGCCAGCGGCACCCACCGCCCGACGAGGCCGATCTCATGCGCAAGGCCGTCTTCCCGATGGGCGTCCCGCTCATCCTCAACCCGGCCGGCATCGCGGCGACGACGATCTTCTCCGCGGAGGCCACCGGCCTCGACGAGCTGGGTCTCCTGATCGCGATCGTCCTCGGGATCGCGCTGCTCGACCTGATCGTGCTCGTGGCCGCGCGCCCGATCGGGCCGCGCCTGCCAGCCGAGGCGACGCTTGTGCTCGAACAGCTCCTCGGCGTCCTTCTCGTCGCCGTGGCGGTGGAGCTGATCGTCATCGGCCTGGTCCAGTACCGAGTCCTGGATCTGCCCGTCCCGCTCTGACCGTGGCACGTGGAGACCCGCGCCCGTCGACCGAGCTCGTCGTCCCCGGTGTGTTCCGGCCGGTGCCTAGCGCTCGAACCAGGCCGTGGTGTCGCTCGGGACCTCGTCCTCGTCGATGTCGGCACGCTGGTCGCGCGCCGCGCCGGCCGAGACCGCGACACCCTTGCGGTTGCCGGCTGCCTCGGTCGCGCCCGACCAGTGCGCCTCGGCGAGCAGCAGGTTGAGCGCCGCGACGTAGGCCTCGATCGAGGCTGCGATGATGTTCGGGCCGCGGGCCTCGCCGCCGTATTCGCCGCTCCCGCGCTGGCCACCGATGTCGGGCGGCGCGATCCGGACGGTCACCGCGCCGATCGTGTCGGTGCCTTCGCCGAGCGCGTGGATGTCGTAGGCGAGCAGCCTCGGATGACCGGTCAGGACCCCGGCCAGGGCCTTGTCGACCGCCCGGTAGAGCGCGTCGATCGCGCCGTTCCCGTCGGCCGACGCCCGCCATTCGTGGTCGCCCGAGGCGATCACGACCGCGCCGCGGCTGCGAACGTTGCTCCCCGACGTCGCGGTCCAGCGGGCGAGACGGAGGGAGTCCTCGGATAGCCCAGGTCGGTCGGTCATCGGGTCACCTCCGTGGGGTCGCGGTCGCGCCGCGGGTCGGCCGCGGCGCCGTGGCGTCCGCGCCTCCCGCGGTGGTGAAGTGGCGCTCGTCGCGGCGACGCAGCTCGGAGCCCGACTTCCAGATCGCGTACTCGAGCGAATCCGCCAGCGCGGACGCCGACGCCGCGATGATGTTGGTGTCGCTGCCCATCGTCGACCATGTCCGGGCGCCGTCCATCGAGTCGATGATGACCCGGGTCCGTGCCGCGGTCGCCGCGCCGCCGTCGAGGATGCGTACCTTGTAGTCGACCAGGTGCACCTCGTCGAGCCCGGGGTAGAAGGCCCGGAGCGCCTTGCGCAGGGCCGCGTCCAGGGCGTTGACCGGCCCGTTCCCGTCGGCCGCGGTGTGCAGCGTCTCGCCGTCGACCTCGACCTTGACCGTCGCCTCGGCCAGCATCTCCCGCCCGTCGCGCTGCTCGACGAGACAGGTGTAGTCGACGATCCGGAACGGCGCCACATAGTCGGCGGCGTGGCGCCGGATGAGGAGCTCGAAGCTCGCCTCGGCGCCCTCGAACGCGAGGCCGTCGGCCTCGAGCTGCTTGATCAGCTTGGACAGCTCACGCGGGTCGACGACACCCTCGAGCTGGTGACCGAGCTGCTCGGCCCGGATCGAGATGTTGGCCCGCCCGCCGAGCTCCGAGACGACCAGCCGGCCCTCGTTGCCGACCGCGGACGGATCGATGTGCTGGTAGCTCCGCTCGACCTTCGCGACCGCCGCGCCGTGGACCCCGCCCTTGTGCGCGAACGCGGACCGCCCGACGTACGGCTGGTAGTCGTCGGGCGTGACGTTGGCGATCTCGGCGACCGAGCGCGACAGCTCGGTCAGTCCCGGCAGGTCGCCGCCGCCGGCGGGGACCAGGGCGTGCGGCGTCTTGAGCGCGAGGTTGGCAAGGATGCTGACCATGTTCGCGTTGCCGGCCCGCTCGCCGTAGCCGTTGATCGTGGCCTGGACGTGGCGGATGCCGGCGGCCACGGCGGCCATCGAGTTGGCGACCGCGAGCTCGGCGTCGTTGTGGGTGTGGATCCCCCAGGTCACGACGGGCGCGTCGGGGTCGGCCTCCAGGCTCGTGCGCACGTCCGTGACGATCGCCACGAGCTCGTCCGTCAGCGTCCCGCCGTTGGTGTCGCACAGGACGAGCGTGCGCGACCCCGCCTGCCGTGCCGCGCGGAGGGTGGCCAGCGCGTAGTCCCGGTCCGACTTGTAACCGTCGAAGAAGTGCTCGGCGTCGTAGACCGTCTCGCGCCCGCGCTCGACGACGAAGCCGACCGAGTCGGCGATCATGTCGAGGTTCTCGGCCGGCGAGGCGCCCAGGACCTCGATGACGTGGAGCAGCCAGCTCTTGCCGAAGATCGTCACGACGGGCGTCTCGGCGGCGACCAGCTCGCGGAGGTTCGGGTCGTCCTCGGGTCGGTTCGCGCGATGACGCGTCGAGCCGAAGGCGGCGAGCCTGGCCCGCTCCCAGCGCATCGACCGGGCGGCGGCGAAGAACTCGATGTCCTTCGGGTTGGAGCCCGGCCAGCCACCCTCGACGAACGGCATCCCGAACTCGTCGAGCATCCGCGCCACGCGGAGCTTGTCCGCGAGCGACAGCGTGATGTTCTCGCCCTGCGTCCCGTCGCGGAGGGTCGTGTCGTAGAGGATGACCGGGCGATCGCCGGCAGTGGGCTCGGTCATGCGGCGACCCCGCTGCCGGCGCCGGCCTCGAGCGCCTCGATGACCGCCGTCGCGAACGCGGTCGTGCCGACCACGACGAGCCCGTCGGTGGCATCGGCCGGGTCGGCCAGGTCGCGCGTCCGCCAGCCGTCCGCGAGCGCGCCTGCGACCGCGGCCTCGACCGCGTCGGCGGCGTCGGCGCGGCCAAGCGATGTCCGCAGCATCATCGCCGCCGAAAGGATCGTGCCGATCGGGTCGGCGACGTCGCGGCCGGCGATGTCCGGCGCGGACCCGTGGATCGGTTCGTACAGCCCGAACTGGCCGTGCGCGGTGCGACGCTCCCCGAGCGACGCCGACGGCAGCACGCCGAGGCTCCCCGCCAGCACCGCGGCTTCGTCCGAGAGGATGTCGCCGAACAGGTTCTCGGTGACGATGACGTCGAAGTCGGCCGGGCGGCGGATGAGCAGCATGGCGCACGAGTCGACGAGCTGGTGGGTCAGCCGGACGTCCGCGTACTCCGTCGCGACCTCGTCGGCGATCCGCCGCCAGAGACGCGAGGTGGCCAGCACGTTCGCCTTGTCGACCGAGGTCACCGAGCCGCGACGCGTCCGCGCCAGGTCGAAAGCCAGCCGCACGATGCGCCCGATCTCGTGTTCTGCGTAGGGCATCGTGTCGAGCGCCGAGCGGGCGCCGGGTTCGGCCGACGCCTCGGTCCGGTCGCCGAAGTAGATCCCGCCGGTCAGCTCACGGACGATGAGCATGTCGACCCCGGCCAGCAGCTCCGGGCGAAGCGGTGACGAGCCGGCGAGCGTTGGCTGGACGCTGACCGGACGCAGGTTGGCATACAGGCCGAGACCGCCGCGCAGGGCGAAGAGGGCCTGCTCGGGCCGGACCGACGCGCCGGGATCCGACCATCGCGGACCACCCACCGCGCCAAGCAGGATCGCGTCCGCCTCGCCGCAGGCGGCCAGGTCCTCGTCGCGGATCGCGACCCCGAAGGCATCGATGGCGGCACCGCCGACGACATGCTCCGACCAGTCGACGGCGAACCCGAACCGTCCGCCCGCGGCGTCGACGACGCGTCGTGTGGCGCCGACGACCTCCGGCCCGACCCCGTCGCCGGGGATCGTCGCCACGCGGTAGTGCGGAAGGTCTCCGGGCGTGCCGTCGGTCACGGCATCGACTCGCCGAGGCGAGGGGCCACGAAGGCGACCGACACGCCGTTGATCTCCGCGCCATGGAGCTTGTTGACCGCCACGAGGTAGGCGTCCAGCGAGGCCTCGATGATGTTCGTGGATAACCCGTGTCCGGTGACCACCAGTGCGCCCGGGCCTTCGTCGGACGACCGCCGGCAACGGACGAGGACCTGGCCCTGCGCATCCTCGCCGGCCGTGACCGCCTTGATCTCGTACTCGGTCAGGACCGGGTGCCAGCCAAGGACCGGCTGGAGGGCCTCGTCGACCGCCCCGAACAGGGCGTTGACCGGGCCGTTGCCGGTCGTCTCGGCGCTGCGGTCCTGGTCGCCGATCGTGAGTGAGACGGAGCCCGTCGCGTTCCCGCCGTGCGACGAGGTGACGCTCCAGCCGACGATCGCGACCGAGGCCGGCACCTCGGACGAGCGCTGCTCGACGAGCGCCTGGAGGTCCGCGTCGGTGACCTCCTTCTTGGCGTCGGCGAGGGCGACCGCCTGGCGGTAGATCTCGTCGAGCGCGTCGCCCTCGAGCTCGTAGCCGAGCTCCTTGAGCTTGCCCTGGAGGCCGCGCCGGCCCGACAGCTTGCCGATCGTCAGCTGGCTCCCGGACAGCCCGACAGACTGCGGGGTCATGATCTCGTAGGTCAGCGGGTTCTTGATGATGCCGTCCTGGTGGATCCCGGACTCGTGCGCGAACGCGTTGCCGCCGACGATCGCCTTGTTCGGCTGGATGGCGAAGCCGGTGAGATAGCTGACCAGGCGGCTGGCGGCGGTGAGCTGCTCGGTGGCGACCCCCGAGCCGAGGTCGGGGAACTGGGTCGGGCGCGTCCGCAGCGCCATGACCACCTCTTCGAGCGAGGCGTTGCCGGCTCGCTCGCCGAGGCCGTTGATCGTGACCTCCACCTGGCGGGCGCCGGCCTGGACCGCGGCCAGCGTGTTGGCCGTCGCGAGTCCGAGGTCGTTGTGGCAGTGGACGCTGACGGTCGCGGCGTCGCCGACCAGCCGGACGACCCGCTCGACGAGCAGCCCGAACTCGGACGGGATCGCATAGCCCACGGTGTCGGGGATGTTGACGGTGGAGGCGCCGGCCTCGACCACCGCCTCGTAGATCTGGAGCAGGTAGTCGAGGTCGGTGCGCGAGGCGTCCTCCGCGGAGAACTCGATCTCGGCGTCGCGGCCGAGCTGGTCGCGCCCGAAGCGGACCCAGCGGACCGCCTCGGCGAGCGCGGTCGCGCGATCGATCCGAAGCTTGTGCTTGAGGTGGATGTCGCTGGTGGCGATGAACACGTGGAGGTGCGGCCGCTCGGCGACCTTGATCGCCTCGATCGCGCGCTGCGGATCGCCGTCCTTGCAGCGGGCCAGGGCGGCGACGGCGATCCCGCCGCGCGTCTCCTGGGCGATCCGGCGAACGGCCTCGAAGTCGCCCGGCGAGGCGGCCGGGAAGCCGGCCTCGATGACGTCCACCTTGAGGCGCGCCAGCTGGCGCGCGACGTCGAGCTTCTCCGCGGCGGTCAGTCCGGCGCCGGGCGCCTGCTCGCCGTCGCGCAGGGTCGTATCGAAGATGCGGACGGAGCCCGCCGGCACGAACGGCCCGGCGGGCCGGGGTACGGGCGCGGTCATCGGGCGGCACCGGGCGTCGTCGCCGACGCCTGGGCCTGGCCGGCCACCACTTCGATCGGGTCGAGGAACGGCATCTGGGCACGGAGCCGGGATCCGACCCGCTCGATCAGGTGGTCCCGATCGGCGGCGCGCAGGCGCTCGAACTCGGCGCGGCCCGAATTCGCTCTCGGCGATCCAGCGTGCCGCGAAGGTCCCGTCCTGGATCTCCCTGAGCACGTCATGCATGGTCGACCGGACGTGGTCGTCGATGATCCGCGGTCCGGACACGTAGTCGCCGTACTCGGCGGTATCGCTCACGCTGAAGCGCATGAAATTGAGGCCGCCGCGATACATCAGGTCGACGATGAGCTTGAGCTCGTGCATCGTCTCGAAGTACGCCAGCTCGGGCTGGTAGCCGGCCTCGACGAGCGTCTCGAACGCCATCTTGACGAGTGCCGCGGTGCCACCGCACAGGACGGCCTGCTCGCCGAACAGATCCGTCTCGGTCTCCTCCGCGAAGGTGGTCTCGAGGATCCCCGCGCGCGTGGATCCGATCGCCCGGCCGTAGGCGAGGACCCGCTCGCGACCCGTCCCGGACTGATCGCGATGGACCGCGAAGAGCGCGGGGACGCCGCCGCCCGCCCGATAGACCGAGCGGAGCAGGTGTCCGGGGCCCTTCGGCGCGATCATCCCGACGTCGACGATGCCCGGCGGATCGATCCGGCCGAACCGGATGTTGAAGCCGTGGGCGAACATCAGGAGGTGCCCGGGACGCAGGTTGGGGGCGATCTCCTCGTCATACACCGCCTTCTGGGCGGTGTCCGGGACGAGGATCATGATCACGTCCGCGCTGCGCACCGCGTCCGCGACGTCGCTCACCCGTAGCCCGGCGTCGGTCGCGAGCGCACGACTCTTCGATCCGGGCGCCAGCCCGACGACGACGTCCACCCCGGATTCGTGCAGGTTGAGCGCGTGCGCGTGCCCCTGGCTGCCGTAGCCGATGATGGCCACGACCTGCTCGGCCAGGGCCGCGGGGTCGGCGTCGTTGTCGTAGTAGATCTTGGCGGTCATCGCTTGATAGCCTCCTCGATGGAACCCGAGCCACGCGCCATCACCACGGCGCCGGTGCGGACCAACTCCTTGATGCCGTACGTCCGCACGAGCGCGACGAACGCGTCGACCTCGGGCTCGGTGCCGGTGACCTCGACGATGACCGATCCGTCGGCGACGTCCACGATCCGGCCGCGCGACAGCTCGACGAGCTTGAGGACCTCCGCACGGGTCGAATCGGTCGCCCGGATCTTGACCAGGGCCAGCTCCTGCTGCACGGTCGGCTCGCCCGTGACGTCCTGGACCTTGAGCACGTCGATGAGCCGGTAGAGCTGCTTGGCCGCCTGCTCGACGGCCACGTCGTCGCCGTGCAGGGTGATCGTCATCCGGCTGATGTCGTCGCTGTCGGTGTGGCTGACGGCGAGCGAATCGATGTTGAAGTTGCGCGCCCGCATCAGGCTAGCCACGCGGTTCAGGACGCCCGGCTTGTTGAGGACGACCGCGACCAGGACGTGGCGACGCGTCTCGCCGCCGCCGGGCAGGGCCCGTGCCGGTGGTGCGCTGTGGGCCGGGCCGGCGGGCGCGCCACCCGCGCCGCCGGCAGCCGGGCCGGCGCCGTGCGCGGTTCCGACCGGCAGCCGGCCGTTCGTCTGGGAGTCGCTCATTCGTCAGCCCCGCCCCACTTCTCGATGAGGTCGGACAGGCCCTTGCCGGCCGGCATCATCGGGAAGATGTTCTGCTCCTCGGCGATCTCGAACCAGATGAGCGCCGGCCCGTCGACGGCCTGGGCGTCCCGGATCGCGCTGTCCACCTCATCGGTCGTCCGGGCCCGGAAGGCCGGGATCCCGAACGCATCGGCGAGCTTGACGTAGTCCGGGCCGAGCAGGTGGGCCGAGTGGTAGTTGCCGGCGTAGATGATCTCCTGCCACTGCCGGATCATCCCGAGCTTCTTGTTGTCGAACAGCGCGATCTTGACCGGGATATGGTCCTGGACGAGCGTCATCAGCTCCTGGAAGGTCATCTGGAAGCCGCCGTCGCCGGTGATCGCCCAGGTCTCGCGGTCCGGCCGCCCGAGCGCCGCGCCCATCGCGGCCGGCACCGAGAAGCCCATCGTGCCGAGCCCGCCGGAGCTGACGTGGCTGTTGGGGTTGCGGAAGCCGGCGTAGCGGGCAAGCCACATCTGGTTCTGGCCGACATCCGCGACGTAGGTCGCCTGGTGGTCGGTCAGCTCGCCGATCCGCTCGACCACGAAGTCGGCGGACAGCAGCCCGTCGCGCCAGGCGCCCGAGCCGTGCCAGCTCGACGCCACCGAATCAGCCTTCCACTCGGCGAGCTGGGCGAAGTAGTCGGCCCGCGTCTCGGGATCGACCGCGCCGACCAGACCCGTGAGCGACTGCAGGACGCGTTTCGCGTCGCCGACGATCGGCACCTCGACGGCCACGTTCTTGCCGATCTCGGCGGGGTCGATGTCGGCGTGGATGATCCGGGCATACGGGGCGTAGGTCCGCACGTTCCCGGTCACCCGGTCGTCGAAGCGCATCCCGACGGCGATCAACAGGTCGGCGCTCTGGATCGCCCGGTTGACGTGCTTCCAGCCGTGCATCCCCATGTAGCCGTAGGCCAGCGGATGGGTCTCGTCGATGGCGCCGATCCCGAGCAGCGTCCAGGCGACCGGGATCTGGGCCTTCTCGGCGAATGCGACAAGGTCGTCCCACGCTTCGGCGTGGAGGACGCCGTGGCCGGCCAGGATGACCGGCCGCTTCGCCGCGGCGATCTCCGCGGCGGCGGCCTTGAGCTGGCGTGGATGGCCGTCCATGTTCGGCCGGAAGCCGGGCAGGCCGGCCACGACCTCGGCTTCGCTCGGGTGCGTGGCCCGTGTCTCCTGCTGGAGCGCGTCCTTGGTGATGTCGATGTGGACCGGACCGGGCCGGCCCGAGCGCGCGATGTGGAATGCCTCGGCCACGACCCGCGGCAGATCGTTCGCGTCGCGGACCAGGTAGTTGTGCTTGGTCATCGGCAGGGTGATGCCGTTGATGTCGATCTCCTGGAACGCGTCCTTGCCGATGAGCGCCGCCGGGACGTTGCCGGTGATCGCGACCATCGGCACCGAATCGAGCAGCGCCGTGCCGATCCCGGTCACGAGGTTCGTGGCGCCCGGGCCGGAGGTGCCCATGCACACGCCCACACGTCCGGTGACCCGCGCGTAGCCGTCGGCCGCGTGGGCACCGCCCTGCTCGTGACGGACCAGGACGTGGCGCAGCTCGGGATAGTCGCCGAGGATGTCGTAGAGCGGCAGGATGACCCCGCCCGGGTAGCTGAAGAAGACGTCGACACCCTGCAGCAGGAGCGCCTCGCACAGCACGTCAGCGCCGATGCGCGTCCGCCTGAGGTCGCGGCCCTCGTGGAGCATCCCCTTGCGGGCGCGCTCGACCGCGGCCGCCTCGGCGGTGCCGTCGTTCGGCACGTGGCTGCGTCGCGTCGGTGGACGGGCGGCGGCCCGCGACGGGTCGGCCGGATCTCCCTTGGCGATGGTCACTGGTCGGGTCCTCCGTGTCGTTCGTCGTGAGAAACGAAAGACCCTCGCCGCCCCGGCGAGGGTCCTGAGGTTGGTCGGTGGTGATCGAGCCTAGCGGCGCTCGTCCCTCCGTGTCCCTCGGTCCCGCCGGGAGCCGGTAATAAGCCCAAGAAGGCCACCAAGCCCCGGAATTGAGCGAAGAAGGTCGAGGAGGGATACGTCCGGCAGGCCCGCCGGCCCGACCGGCACGTGGACGCGCCGGCCATCCGTCGTCACGACGACGGCGACCTTGCGGCGAACCCCGGAGTCGAACCAGCCCAATCGGGTCTCCATGTGATCCGGCTGCAGGAAACCCGCAGCGTGCCGGCAGTCTAGCAGGGATCGGTGATGCGTCAACCGTCCCCCGATGGTCCCGGGTCCTACCGTGGCAAGGGTCAGGTCGGCAGGACGCGCAGCTTCTCGATGAGCCAGTCCGTGCTGCGGCTCAGCCCTTCGAGATCGATCGGCTCGGTCGACGGCCGATCCGTCGGCCGACCGAGGAGGTAGCCCTGGCCGGCGCCGATCCCGAGCGAGCGGACGACGTCGAGCTGGGCGGGGGTTTCGATGCCTTCGGCGACGACCAGCGCACCCCACCGATCGGCCAGGTCGCGCAGGGTCCGCAGGACCTCGAGCGACGCCTCGTGGGCGGCGCCGCCCTGGACGAGCGAGAGGTCGATCTTGACGATGTCGAACTTCAGCTGGCTGAGGAGCCGGAGGCCGGCATTGCCCGCCCCGATGTCGTCGGCGGCGAGCCGGATGCCGGCCACCCGGCAGGCGTCGGCCGCCCGGCGGACCCGTTCGACGTCCTCGACGGCGTCGCGTTCGGTCAGCTCAAGGACGATGTGCCGCGGATCGAGGCCGTGGCGGACGATCATCCGGATCAGGGCGTGGATGCTGAAGTCGTCGATCTCGAGCGTGCGCGGTGACATGTTGACCGTCAGCGAGCCGGGCAGCCGGAGCCGCGCAGCGGTCTCCATGACCGTGTTGAGACAGGCGATGTCGAGCTCGGCCGTCCGTCCGGTCGCCTCGGCCGCTGCGAACATCGAGCCGGGATCGGCGAAGCCGCTGTCGGGCAACGGGCGGATGAGGCCCTCGAAGCCGCGCGGGACACCGGTCGTCAGGTCGTAGATGGGCTGGAAGACGGCACGCAGCGCCCCGGTCGCCGCGATCCGCGCGACGAGCGCCGAGAGTTCCGCCGGTGGCCGGGACGTGAGCGGTCCCTCGTGTCGCTCGGGATCGTAGATCGTCACGCACGTTCGCCCGTGGCGCTTGCTCCAGAACAGCGCGGCGTCGGCCTGGCGATAGAGCGAGTCGCGGTCGCGGGCGTGGCCCGGGATGGCGCTGATCCCGGCCGAGAACGAGACGCCGCCCGGCGTCCGTTCGTCGCCCTCTCCATCGAGGCAGCCGGCGAGCACCCGCCGCACCGCGAGCTGGCCGGCGTCCGCGTCGGTCCCCGGCATGATGATCGCGAACTCGTCGCCACCGATGCGGAACGCCCGGTCGGAGCGCCGCAGGTAGCCGGCCATCCTCGTCGCGGCGTGGCGGAGCAAACCGTCGCCCACGGCGTGGCCGCGGGTGTCGTTGATCCGCTTGAAGTCGTCGAGGTCGACGATGGCGAGGGCCAGCGGCTGGTTGTGGCGGACCGCCCCGGACCACTGCCGCTCCATCTCCTCCTGGAACGCCCGGTGGTTGCCGAGCCCGGTCAGGGTGTCGCGCAGCGCCTCGGATCGGGCCCGGTCGTAGGCGTCCTCGAGGATCCGCCGCGCCGCCTCGAGTCGCTCGGCCGGTTCGAGGACCCGACGCGACAGCCACACCGTCAGCGAGCCGAGGATGCCGGCCAGGGCGAGCAGCCCGAGCGTCGGGAGCACGAGGGAGGCGCCGAACCCCCACGCCAGCCCGTAGACCATCGGCGCGGTGATGACGATCGGGATCGCGAACATCGTGACGAGCGCGAGGAACAGGCGAAGCCTGACCAGCTGGAGGTTGGTCGATTTGCCGAGGACGTTGTCGGTGGCCGGGTCGTCGTGGATGGCCAAGGCTCCGGAGCGGGGGCGGGGCGGTTCGCGCGCGAGCGGGTGTGGAGTCCGTTATAGCCCGGAGCGGACCGGTCCGGACAGGCACCGTGGTACTCCGCCCGAGTAGGACCAACGGGTGCATCCGGACGTTCGCGGTGCGCGCGACCATGGCTCCGTGTTCATCCTCTACGCGGTCCTGGCGGGCGTCGTCATCGGCCTGCTGACAGGCGGGTCGGCGGCTCGGCTGGGCGATCTGCGCTTCCGCTGGGCCCCGCTCATCGCGCTAGGGATGGCCGTCCAGGTGGGGCTCTTCTCGAGCCCGCTCGGCGACGCCGTCGGCCCCGCCGCGCCGGTCGTCTACATCGCCTCGAACGTGGCCGTCCTGGCCGCCGTCTGGCGCAACCTGGCCATCCCGGGGTTGCCGCTGGTGCTCATCGGCGGGATCTCCAACCTGGTTGCGATCGTCGCCAACCGCGGCTTCATGCCGGTCAGCCCGGAGGCCCTCGCGGCGATGGGTCGCGCCCCACGCGAGGGCTACTCGAACAGCCGCCTGGTCGATGGGGTCGTCCTCGGTCCCCTGACCGACCTGTTCGCGATGCCGGCCTGGGTCCCGCTGGCGAACATCTTCAGCATCGGCGATGTGCTCATCGGCGTCGGGGCGGCACTCGCCGTCGTCGCCGCGATGCACGGCCGCGGCCCGCTCGAGCCGCGCGCGACCGCGGACGTCGGCGCCGGCGGTGCGCCCGTGCACTGACCCGACAGGACCGCGCCACCCGTACTAGCGACCAATGGCCCGCCCGATCGCCGGCGGGCAGCCTTGGACACGGAGCGACGTTCGCTCCGTGATGGACCGCCGTCCAGGGCAAACCCGTCGCGAGATGGGGACGCAAAGCCAGGGATCTCCCTTCGGGAAGACCGCCCGGTTGCCGGAGGTCATCGCCCCGATCTTCATCCGAGGTGTTGTCGTGAAGGCGAACCTGGCGCGCTTCACTCTTGCCGTGTCGCTGCTGGCGACCGGGGTCCTGTCGCTCGGCGCTGGCCTCAAGTGGTAGCGACGAGACGCAGTTGAGCCGCGGACGGGTCACCTCCGACCCGGTCCTCGACTCGCGGGAGCGACCTTCGGGTCGCTCCTTTTTCGTTCGGGCGCCGGTCTTCGGCGGCTCTGCTACGCTCGCCCGATGAGCGCTCCCGCCCCGCGGACCATTGTCGACAAGATCTGGACGGACCACATCGTGACCCAGGATCCGGGTGCGCCCGCGGTCCTCGCGGTCGACCTCCACCTCGTCCACGAGGTGACGAGCCCGCAGGCGTTCTCCGGCCTCCGGGCCCGTGGGATCGGGGTGCGCCGACCGGGCCAGACGGTGGCCACCGCCGACCACTCGATCCCGACGACGCCGCGGTCGCTGCCGATCCTCGACGAGATGGCCGCGGCGCAGATCCGCCAGCTCGAGGCGAACTGCGCCGAGTTCGGCATCACGCTGCACGGCATCGGCGACCCGGCCCAGGGCATCGTCCACGTCATCGGGCCGCAGCTCGGGCTGACCCAGCCCGGGATGACGATCGTGTGCGGCGACTCGCACACGAGCACACATGGCGCGTTCGGGGCCCTCGCCTTCGGGATCGGGACGAGCGAGGTCGAGATGGTCCTGGCCACCCAGACCCTCCTCCAGCGCGATCCGCAGACCTACGAGGTGCGGGTCGACGGCCGGCTGACACCGGGTGTCAGCGCCAAGGACATCATCCTCGCGCTCATCGCCCGGATCGGCATCGCCGGCGGGACGGGCCACGTCTTCGAGTACACCGGGGACGCCATCCGCGGGCTGACCATGGAGCAGCGGATGACCGTCTGCAACATGAGCATCGAGGGCGGCGCCCGGGCCGGGCTGATCGCCCCGGACGACACGACGTTCGAATACCTCGACGGCCGGCCGCACGCCCCGGCCGGGACCGCCTGGGACGACGCGGTCGCGCGCTGGCGAACGCTGCCGAGCGACGACGGCGCGACCTACGACCGGACGATCACGATCGACGCGGACGCGCTCGAGCCGATGGTGACGTACGGCACGAACCCCGGGATGGGCATCCCGATCACCAGCCGGGTCCCCTCCCCGTCCGATCAGGCCGACCCGGCCCAGCGCCGCGCGCTCGAGCGCGCCCTGGAGTACATGGATCTCCAGCCGGGCCAGGCGATCCTCGGCCAGAAGGTCGATGTCGTCTTCGTCGGGAGCTGCACGAACGGCCGGATCAGCGACCTGCGCCTGGCGGCCAGCGTGCTCAAGGACCGCCACGTGGCCGACGGCGTCCGGCTGATGGTCGTACCCGGGTCGGACGAGGTGAAGCGCGAGGCCGAGCGAGAAGGCCTGTCGGAGGTCTTCAAGGCCGCCGGCGCCGAGTGGCGCGAGGCCGGCTGCTCGATGTGCATCGCGATGAACGGGGACCAGCTTCGCCCCGGCCAGTACGCGGTCAGCACCAGCAACCGCAACTTCGAGGGCCGCCAGGGCGCCGGCGGCCGGACGTTCCTGGCGTCGCCGCTGACGGCTGCCGCGAGTGCCATCGCCGGCGTCGTCGCGGACCCGCGGCGCCTCCCCGGGATCGATGCGCTCGCGGCTGTCGGCGGGCGCTGAGCGTGGCCGAGCCGTTCCGGATGTTCAGCAGCCGGGTCGTCCCGCTGCCGGCGGAGAACGTCGACACCGACCAGATCGTGCCCGCCCGCTACCTCAAGGTGACCGACAAGCAGGGGCTCGCCGAGGCGCTCTTCCGGGACTGGCGCTTCGAGGCCGACGGATCGCTCAGGGAACCGCCGTTCGTGCTCGACCGACCCGAGATGGCCGGTCGCCGGATCCTGCTCGTGGGCGACAACTTCGGGGCCGGATCGTCACGCGAGCACGCCGCCTGGGCGCTGACGGCATTCGGCGTCCGGGCGATCCTGTCGACCTCGTTCGCCGACATCTTCCGCAGCAACAGTCTCAAGAACGGGGTGCTGCCGATCGTCGTCGACCCGGCGACCCACGCCCGTCTGTTCGAGCTGCTGGCCGTCGACCCCGATGCCGAGCTGACGATCGACCTGGCCGAGCAGGGGATCCTGCTTCCGGACGGAACGACGATCGACTTCGACATCGATCCGTTCGCGAAGCGGATGATCCTGGCCGGCACGGACGAGCTCGGCTACCTGCTCTCGAAGGACGCCGAGCTCGGCGCCTGGGAGGCGACGCACCCGCCGCGGATCGATGCCCGCGCGGGCGCCGGCTGACGGGTCGCTGGAAGGTCAGATGCGGCGGGGCGACATCCATCGGATGTCGATGCCCTTGGTCGCGGTGCGACGCGCGCACACCGGGCAACCGAGGAACGGCGTGGGGAAGTGCTCGCGATGTGCCTCGACGGCCGATTGCGTGAGGCGGAAGGGACGGACGGCCGGGTGGCCGGCAGGACGGGTCATCGGGATGCTCTCCAGGCTGATGCGGGTTCGCTGGCGTGCGCCGATGGATGGCGCACGGGTGAGGGTGCCGGGCGGCGGCAGGCGGCTCCATGGGCAGACGCCGAGTCGGGCCATCGTCGGACGTCCAGTCGGGCCGGATGCCGCTGAGCGATCGCATCGGACGCACGCCGCGGCTGCCTGTGCGACGATCGGTCGGTGAACGCGCTCGACGCCATCACGTTGTGCCTGATCGTCGCCGCGGTCATCCTCGGCTGGCGCTCGGGTGCCATCCCGCAGATCCTCGGCCTGGTCGGCGCCGTCCTCGGCGGCGCCGCAGCGATCCTCTCCCTGCCGTATCTCGCGGAGCCCCTGTCAGGCGTCGATCCGACCCTTCGCCCGTTCATCGTGCTGGCCGGCCTCGTCGTCGCGGTGGGCATCGGCGAATCGCTCGGCGCGGCGCTCGGACGGGCGCTCGCCAACCGCCTCGGCAACGGCCTGCTCGGCACCGCCGACCGGACCGCGGGTTCGGCGCTGGCGGTGGCGCAGGCGCTGCTGATCGTGTGGCTGGCCGGGAGCCTGCTCGCCCAGGGCCCGATCCCGCGGCTCGCGGAGACCGCTGGAACCTCGACCGCCGTGCGGGCGATGGCGGCGGTCCTGCCGCCCGCCACCGAGGTCGCCGGTGGACTCGGTGACTGGCTCGACGAGACTGGACTGCCCGACGTCTTCATCGGCTTCGAGCCGCTCCCGGCGCCCCCGGTCGATCGCCCGGCTGACCCCGTCGCCCGGGCCATCGCGGCCGCGGCCGAGGCGAGCACGTTCAAGGTCTCGGCGGCCACCTGCGGCCTGCAGTCGGTCGGCACCGGGTTCGTCGTCGCCAACGGCTTCGTCATCACGAACGCCCACGTCGTGGCCGGCGCGGGCAGCCGCGGGGTCCGCGTGACCGGCGCGGCACAGGTCCGCGACGCGGTCCCGGTCCTGTTCGACCCGAACCTCGATGTCGCGCTCCTCTACGTCGAGGGCCTGCAGGCGGTCCCGTTGACGTTCGCGGCGCACGATCCCGAGCGCGGCGACATCGGCGCGACCCTGGGCTACCCGGGCGGCGGTGCCCTGACGATCCTGCCCGCCGCGGTCGCGGAGCGCTATCCGGCGACCGGCCGCGACATCTACGGCCAGCGGGAAGTCCGCCGTCAGATCCTCGAGCTGCGCGCGGAGATCGACCGCGGCGACAGCGGCGGGCCGCTGGTGCTCAAGGACGGGACGGTCGGTGGGGTGGTCTACGCCGAGGCCCGGACCAACGAGGATGTGGGCTACGCCCTGGCGGGCGTCGAGGTCGCCACGGCCATCCGTCCCGGCATCGGACGGCACACCGCGGTGAGCACCGGGGCATGCCTCCATTGACGGGCTCCTCGTGACGGGGCCGTCGGGCACCAACGCGAGGGTTGGCTTCGTCGGCCTCGGCGTGATGGGCCGTCCCATGGCGCGGCGGATCCTGGCCGCCGGGTTCCCCGTGACCGTGGCGTCGCGCTCGGCGACGGCCGTCGCCGAGCTGACCGCGGCCGGTGCGACGCCGGCGGCCTCACCCGCCGGGGTGGCCCGGGCCGTGGATGTCCTCGTCGTCATGGTCCCCGACACGGCCGACCTCGAGGCCGTCCTCGACGAGCCGGACGGCATCCTGGCCGGCGCCCACGAGGGCCTGATCGCGTGCGCGATGGGGACGCACCTGCCGGCGGCGATGCCCCGGCTGGCCGAGCGCTGTGCCGCCCACGGGTGCCGCCTGCTCGACGCGCCGGTCTCGGGTGGCGAGATCGGCGCTCGGGACGGGACGCTGTCGATCATGGTCGGCGGGGACCCTGACGCGTTCGAGCGTGCCCGCCCCGTGCTCGAGTCGATGGGCAGAACCGTCGTGCGCGTCGGTGGATCCGGAGCCGGCCAGCTCGCCAAGGCCTGCAACCAGCTGATCGTCGGGGCCACCATCGCCGCGGTCGCCGAGGCGCTGGCGCTCGCCCGCGCGGCCGGCCTCGACCCGGCGGTCGTGCGCGAGGCCCTGCTCGGCGGCTTCGCGGCCAGTCGCGTGCTGGAGGTCCACGGCCGGCGCATGATCGAGCACGATTTCGAGCCTGGGGGACGGGCCGCGCTGCATGCCAAGGACGCGCACATCATCCTCGACACGGCGGGCGAGCTCGGGTTCCAGCTGCCGTGGTTCACCGCCGTCGCCGATGGGTTCGATCGGCTCGTGGCGGATGGCGGCGGCGATCTCGATCACTCCGCGCTGATCACGCTGCTGGACGCCGCCCCGCGCGTGTAGGGTTAGGCAGGCAGCCGCCGACCACCGGATCGATCGGCCCAGGGAGCCCCAGCATGTCCGACGCGCCGTCCACGTCCGATCCCGCCAAGCGCCATTCCGCCGCGATCACCGACGGTCCCGATCGCGCCGGCGCGCGGTCGATGCTGAAGGCCATCGGGTTCACCGACGAGGATCTCGCCAAGCCGATCGTCGGCGTCGCCACGACGTGGATCGAGACGATGCCCTGCAACATCAACCAGCGCCGCCTCGCGGAGTTCGTCAAGGCCGGGGTCCGGGCCGCCGGGGGCACGCCGATGGAGTTCAACACCATCGCCATCAGCGACGGCGTGACGATGGGGACGGAGGGGATGAAGACCTCGCTCGTGAGCCGCGAGGTCATCGCCGATTCGATCGAGCTCGTGGTCCGCGGCCAGATGTTCGACGGCGTCGTGTGCATCGTCGCCTGCGACAAGACCGTGCCGGGTGCGGCGATGGCCCTCGGCCGGCTCGACGTGCCGGGCATCGTGCTCTACGGCGGGACCATCAACCCGGGTGTCTACAAGGGCGAGCGGAGCGCAACGGTCGTGACGGTGTACGAGGCGATCGGGGCGTACCGGGCCGGCAGGATCACGCTCGACGAGCTGCACGAGATCGAGAACGCGGCGTGCCCCGGACCGGGCGCCTGCGGCGGGCAGTTCACGGCCAACACGATGAGCACCGTGATGGAGTTCATCGGGCTCTCGCCGGCCGGCCTCAACGGCATCCCGGCCGAGGACCCGGCCAAGGAGACCGCGGCCCAGCGCACCGGCGAGCTGATCATGGATCTCGTCCGGCGCGACGTCCGCCCGTCCTCGATCGTCACGCGCGAGGCGCTCGAGAACGGCATCGCCAGCGTCGCCGCGACCGGCGGCTCGACCAACGGCGTCCTCCACCTGCTGGCCATCGCGCATGAGTACGGCATCCCCCTCGACATCGACGAGTTCGGGGCGATCGCCGATCGCACACCGCTCATCGGCGACATGCGTCCCGGCGGCCGCTACAACGCGCTCGACATGTACGAGGCCGGTGGCGTGGCCCTGGTCATGCGCGAGCTGCTCAAGCGTCCGGGGCTGCTCCACGGGGACGCGCCGACGGTGGACGGCCGGACCATCGCGCAGATCGCCGCCGACGTGGTCGAGACGCCTGGCCAGGCCGTCGTGGTCCCGCTCGAGACCCCACTCAAGCCGAACGGCGGCCTCGCCATCCTGCACGGGTCGCTCGCGCCCGACGGCTGCGTGGTCAAGCTCGCCGGCCACGAACGCAGGCAGCACCGTGGTCCCGCTCGCGTGTTCGACTCCGAGGCGGCCTGCTACGACGCGGTCCGTGCCCAGCGGATCAAGGCGGGCGACGTCGTGGTCATCCGCTACGAAGGCCCGGTCGGGGGGCCGGGGATGCAGGAGATGCTCCAGGTCACGGCCGCCCTCGTCGGGGAGGGACTGGGCGACTCGGTCGCGCTGCTGACCGACGGCCGGTTCTCCGGCGGCACGCACGGGCTGATGATCGGCCACGTCGCGCCGGAGGCCGCGCTCGGCGGCCCCATCGCGATCGTCGAGGAGGGCGACACGGTCGTCATCGACGTGGACCGCGGTGCGCTCGACCTGGACATCGGGGTGGACGAGGTCCAGGCACGGTTCGCTCGCTGGGCCCCGCCGGCGACCCGCTACCGGACCGGCGTGATGGCCAAGTACGCCGCGCTCGTCGGCTCGGCATCGCAGGGCGCGGTCACGACGGGGGCACGGATGAGCGCGAACCTCCCGGGGCGATGACCGCGGGGGCTGTGCGGATCCGCGAGGCCGGCCGCGGCGACGCGGACCTGGGCGCCTTCGTATCGATCGTCAACGAGGCCAGCCCGGAAGAGCCGAGCTCGATCGAGGAGATCCGCTGGGCCGACGCGACCTATCCGGGCGCCACCCGCTTCCTCGCGGAGTTCGACGGACGACCAGTCGGGGCGGCGTCGGTCGGTCGGATCCATATGCATCCGCCGGAGTTCGATGCGCTGTGGGCGACCCTCCATGTGCTGGAGTCGGTTCGCCGCCAGGGTATCGGCAGCCGGCTGCTGGCCATGGTCGCCGAGCGTGCCCGTGCGTCGGGCAAGACGGCGCTGCACATCCCGGTCTGGGACGATCGCCCGGATTCGGTGGGATTCCTCGTCCGGCGCGGGTTCCGCGAATACGAGCGCGACAGGGTCGTGCAGCTGGATCTCGCCGGGCTCGCCGTCCCGCCGCTCGATCCTCCCGCCGGGATCACCCTCACGACGCTCGCCGAGCGGCCGGAGCTGGTGGCCGGGGTCCACGAGGTCGCCGTCGAGGCGTTCGCCGACATCCCCGGCGGCGACGAGCCGACGGCCACGGGCGATCTCGGTGAGTTCCGTGCCCGGGATGTCGATCGTCCGTCCATCCCACCCGGTGCGTTCACGGTCGCCATCGACTCGACCACCGGCCGGGTGGTCGGCTACGCCAGCCTGCTCGTGATGCCGGGTCGGTCGGAGGCCGCGTGGCACGGCATGACCGCGGTCGTCCGGGTCTGGCGCGGGCGGGGCCTCGCCGGGGCGCTCAAGCGCGCCACGATCGGCTGGGCGATCGAGCACGGCCTCGAGACGCTCGAGACCGGCAACGACATCGACAACGCCCCGATGCGGGCGATCAACGCGCGGCTCGGCTATCGGCCGGTCGCCGACCGCCTCGTCCTGCGCGGTCCGGCCGCCGGCGCCATCATGGACCCGTGACGAACGACGCGGACATGCGCCCGAGCTCGCTCCCGGCGGATCCAGTCGAGTACGACTCGGCGCGGGCCAGGATCGCCCGCGCCAAGGGCCTCGAGGCGCCGTACATCGCCGGCGGCGCCGACCCCGATCCGGAGCCCGGTCTGCGCGAGGAGCGTTACTACGGGAAGCTGCTCCTGTTCATGGTCGTGACCCTGATCCTCGCGGGGTTCATCCTCGGCGTGGCCCTTGTCATCGCGACCGGGAGCGCGCCACGGTGATCCCGGCCGTCGCGCCGTCGCGGGGTCTCGACGACCGAGCCTGGACCGCCGCCACGGACGAGCTCGTCGCGACCGTCCGCGAGCTCATCCGGATCCGCTCGATCAACCCGCCGTCGCCGGACGCGCCCGATGGCGAGCTGGTCGCCGCGCACCGGATCGCGGCCGTCCTCGCCGACGCCGGCCTCGCGCCCGAGGTCATCGAGCCCGAACCCGGCCGTGGCTCCGTCCACGCCCGTCTCCGTGGCGACGGCACCGGCGGCGAGCCGCTGCTCCTGCTGTCGCACCTCGACGTCGTCCCGGCACCGGCCGATCGCTGGACACACGACCCGTTCGCCGCGGACCTCGTCGACGGCTACGTCTACGGACGAGGCGCCGTCGACATGAAGGCGATGGTCGCGATGGAGCTGGGCGTCGTCCGGCTGCTGGCGGCAGAGGCCCGGGCGGCCGGCCTCGATCCGGCGCACCATCCGATCCCCGGGCTGCGACGCGACGTCCTGTTCACCTGCACCGCGGACGAGGAGGCGGGCGGCCTGGCCGGCGCGAAGTGGGTCGCCGAACACCGCCCGGCCTGGCTCCGCGCGGCCGGGGCGCTCAACGAATGCGGCGGCGTGGCCACCACGGTCGCCGGCCGGCGGTTCTATCCGATCCAGGTCGCCGAGAAGGGGTTCGCCGCCTATCGGATCGCCGTGCGCGGGACCTGGGGCCACGGCTCGATGCCGCGCGACGACAATGCCGCCGTCCTCGCCGCTGCCGTCATCGCACGCCTCGCCGTCCCCGGTCCGACCCGCGTGACCCCGGTCATGGCCCGCTTCCTGGGCCTGGCCGCGGCCGAGCTGCCGTCCGACGCCGCGCTCCTCCTCGACGGCCTGTCGGGCGACGATCCCGGTCGAGCCGAGGCCGCCATCGCCGTCGCCTGCGACCCGATGTACGCGCGGGCGCTGCGCGCGCTCCTGCGCGACACCGTGAGCCCGGACGTGGTCCAGGCCGGGATCAAGTACAACGTCATCCCGGGCGACGCCGCGATCGAGGTCGACTGCCGCGTCCTGCCGGGCACGTCCGAACCGGCGATGCGGGCCGAGCTCATCGCCCGGCTCGGGCCGGAGCTGGCAGCCGCCTGCGAGATCGAGCTGATCGTCTACGGCGCACCGGTCGAGGCGCCGGCGGACGGCCCGCTGTTCGACCTCCTGACGGCCACCATCCGCGACCACGACCCGGACGGGATCCCGTTGCCGGTCATGGCCCCGTTCGCCACGGATGCCAAGCACTGCGACACGGTGGGCACGCCAACGTACGGCTTCTCACCGCTCCGGCTCGACCCGGACGAGCGCTTCCTGGAGCGCTTCCACGGCGTCGACGAGCGCGTGTCGGTCGAGGCGATGCGCTGGGGGCTGCCGGTCCTCTACGACGTGGTCCGGCGCTTCTGCGGCTGACGACCGACCGGCGGCCCCGGTCGGTCGTCAGGTCCTCGGGTCGTTCGGGTCCTCGACCGTCTCGACGTGGACCTGCTCGTCACATGTCGTGCAGACATAGATGGTCCCGCTCGCCCAATCGCGCTCCGGGTCGTGATCGGCGACGTCGAGGTGCTCCCGCGGCTCGAGCGAGCCCCATGTGCCATCCGAATGGCGATGCTGCACGCGCAATGACAGTTCCGTGATCCGGCCGTAATCCATGACGCCCTCCTGGCCTGCAATCCTACTCGTGCGGGGTACGGATCAATCGCCCGCGCCCGCTGATGGCATGGGTCGCCAGGGCGGCGACGCCCATCGCGACGATGGCCCGCTCGGCGGTCGGCAGGGGTCGGACGGCCGCCAGGAACTGCTCGGCCCGGGCGCGGTCGACGACCCGCAGGACGGCATGGCCCCGCTGCGTGAGCCGAAGGGTCCGCTGGCGCCGGTCCTCGGGCTCCTGGTGCCGTTCCACGAGCCGTCGTCGCACCAGCCCTTCGACCAGCCGACTCGTCGCCGACGGGGATCGTCCGATCGATTCGGCCAGCTCGCCGACGGTGAGCGTGCTGCCGTCGGCCAGCACGTAGAGCGCCGCCAGTTGGGTGAAGCCCAGGCGCAACTCCCCGAGCTGGCCGGCAAAGCCGATGACCAGCTCGCGCCACAGCGCACGACCCATGGCCACCCGTTCGCTGATCTGACGGACGTTCGGCAGGCGGTTCCCGGCGGCCAGCACGGGCGCGGACAGGTCCGCTTCGAACTGGCGGGCGATCGCCCGGGCGGGAGACGGGCGGCTGGAGGGGCGGATCGCGCGGCGCTCGTCGGACACGCCGGCAGGGTACGGCGAGCAGGAAACGTATGCAACCATGCATGGTCGTTGCACATGGCGACCGCTCGACGGCCTACCCTGCCAGCATGCAGCAGCTTGCCTTCGCCTTTCCCGGCCAGGGCTCCCAGGCGGTCGGGATGGGACGGATCCTCGCCGATGGGTCGCCCACCGCAGCCGCGGTCTTCGCGGCCGCCGACGAGGCGCTCGGAGAGGCCATCAGCGACGTCGCCTGGAATGGACCCACCGAACGGCTCGACCTGACCGAGAACGCCCAACCGGCGATCCTCGCCGCGTCGATCGCGATCCTCGAGGCGCTTCGCGAGCGCTGGACTGCGGAAGGTCTGTCCGCTCCCGTGCCGGCGTTCGCCGCCGGTCATTCGATGGGCCAGTACTCCGCGATGGTCGCGGCCGGCGCGCTGTCGCTCGAGGACGGCGTTCGCCTGGTGCGCACGCGTGGCCGGCTGATGCAGGCCTCCGGAGGGGGCCGCGACGGGGCGATGGCGGCGCTCATCGGGCTCGACGACGCGCGACTCCCCGAGCTCGTCGCCGGTGCTTCGACGCACGGCATCTTCGTCGTGGCCAACCGGAACGCGCCGGGCCAGGTCGTGGTCTCGGGCGACCGACTCGCGATCGAGGCCGGGACGGAGCTCGCCAGGACGCTGGGCGCCAAGCGGGCCATCGTGCTGCCCGTGTCCGTCGCCGCCCACTCCCCGCTGATGGCCGAGGCGGCCAACGGCATGCGCGCGGCCCTCGCCGGCATCGTCTTCGCGGACCCCGTCGTGCCGCTCCTCGCCAACGCCGACGCACGCCCGATCGAGACCGCCGAGGCATGCCGCACCGAGCTCGTCGAGCACCTGACCGCCGGCGTCGACTGGATCGCCGCCGTCGAGCGGATGGCGGCGGCCGGCGTGACCACCTTCGTCGAGGTCGGTCCGGGTCGCGTCCTGAGCGGACTGGTCAAGCGGATCGCACCGGACGCCGAGGTCATCGCCGCGGACGATCCCGCGTCACTCGATCGCCTGCTCGCCCTCGGCGGCGTCCCCGCCTGACCCCTTTCCAGCACAACGGAGGACACACCTTGCGCAAGCCCGACTACGACCGTCGTGTGGTCGTTACCGGCCTCGGGGTCATCAGCTCGGTCGGCAACGACGTCGCGACCGCGTGGGCCAACCTCGTCAACGGCGTGTCCGGGCTCGGGCCCATCACGCGGTTCGACACGGCGCCGTACGAGGCCAAGCTCGGCGGGGAGGTCCACGACTTCGTGCCGTCGGACTGGATGGACCCGAAGGCGGCCCGCCGGAGCGAGTCGAGCATGCATTTCGGCGTCGCGGCGGCCAAGCAGGCCCTCGCCGACTCGGGCTTCGAGTTGACCGACGAGAACCGCACCGAGGTCGGGGTGATCTTCGGATCGGGCGCGGGCGGGCAGACGCTCATGCTCGACAACTACAGCTCGATGAAGGAACGCGGGCCGCGGACCGTCGCCCCGACGTTCATCGCCAACGCGCTCACCGACAGCTGCTCGGGGATGATCGCGATCGAGACCGGGGCGATCGGCCACAACATGTGTGTCGTGTCCGCGTGTGCGACCGGGACGCACAACGTGGGCGAGGCGGCCGAGGCGATCCGCCGCGGCGACTGTATCGCGGTCATCAGCGGGTCGACCGAGGCTCCGCTGCTGGAGGTCGGGCACGCCGGGTTCTCGAACATGCGCGGGATGGGCATGCCCCGACCCGGTGAGGCGCCCCAGACCGTGTCGCGTCCGTTCGACGCGACACGTGACGGCTTCGTCCTCGGTGAGGGGGCGGGCGCCCTGTTCCTCGAGGACCTCGAGCTGGCCAGGGCGCGCGGCGCGCGGATCTATGCGGAGGTCGTCGGCTACGGCTCGGCCGCGGACGGGTGGGACATGATCCAGCCGGTAGACGCCGGGGCCGGGTCGGCTCGGGCCATGAAGATGGCCCTCGAGCGGCGCGGCGTCCCGGCCGACGAGGTCGACCTCATCAACCCGCACGGGACGTCCACGCCGCTCGGTGACAAGCGCGAGGCGGAGGCGATCTGGAGCGTGTTCGGACCGCGATCGGCCGGTGAGGCGCGCTCGCTGGCGATCAGTGCCACGAAGTCGATGACCGGCCACATGATGGGTGCCGCCGGGGCGTTCGAGGCCTTCGCGACGGTCATGTCGGTCGCCGAGCAGTGCGCGCCGGCCACGATCAACTACCGCGACGCGGACCCCGAGTGCGACCTGTGGGTCGTGCGCGAGACGCAGGCCCTGCCGATCCGCTACGCGCTGTCGAACAACATCGGGCTGGGCGGCCACAACGGCGCCGTCATCTTTGGGAGATACGACGGCGACTGACGGCGCAGCCAGCCCGCCCATCAGCGCGTTGCCGGCTCCGCTCGGTCGCTCACGCACCTTGGGGTGCGCTCGCTCTCGTGCTCGCCGGCGCCTTCTGCTGGACTGGCGGGCTCGCGCCTCGTGGCATGACCCCTACAATCAGCGTCCTTTCCCATCGACGACCCTAGGAGCCCAATTGCCTGAACAGGATCCAGCCCGCCGTGCGGTGGTGACCGGCCTCGGCGCGATCATGCCGATCGGCAACGACTTCCCGACGTACTGGTCGAACCTCGTGGCGGGTGTGACCGGGACGCGCACGGTCCGCCGCTTCGACACCTCGGCGTTCGAGGTCCGGATCGCGGCCGAGGTCCTCGACTTCGACCCGACGACGGTCATGGACCCGAAGATGGCCAGGCGCATGAGCCGCTTCATCCAGCTCGCGATGGGTGCCGGGATGGAGGCCATCCGCGACGCCGGGATCGACTTCGCGGCGATGGACCAGGACCAGCGCGACCGGGTCGGGGTCGTCGTCAACACCGGCGGCGGCGGGATCGAGCAGATCATCGACGGCACGCACGTCCACGACGAGAAGGGGCCGCGCTTCGTGAGCCCGTTCGCGGTGCCGGCGCTGTCGGGTTCGATGGCCGCCTGCATGCTGTCGATGGAATACGGCCTGACCGGCCCGGTCATCACCCAGGTGGCCGCCTGTGCAACGTCCGTGATCGCCTTCCACGACGCGCTCCGGCTCATCCGCTCGGGCGAATGCGACGTCGTCCTCACGGGTGGCTCGGAGGCGCCGATCTGGCCGATGGGCCTGGCCGCCCTGTCGAACATGAAGGCCCTCTCCAAGCGCAACGACGATCCCGAGACGGCATCGCGGCCGTTCGACTCGACGCGCGACGGCTTCGTGCTCGGCGAGGGCGCCGGTGTCGTGATCGTCGAATCCCTGGGGCACGCCCAGGCACGCGGAGCGACGCCCCTGGCCGAGGTCATCGGCGGGGCACTGACCGCCGATGCGTTCCACATCAGCGCCCCGGACCCCACCGGCCGGGGCCAGACGAGGGCGATGACCTCCGCCCTGCGCAATTCGGGCGTGGCTCCCGACGAGATCGACTATATCGTCGCCCACGGGACGGCCACCCCGCTCAACGACGCGACCGAGACCAAGGCGATCAAGGCGGCCTACGGCGACCACGCCTACAAGGTCGCCATCAGCTCGCCGAAGTCGATGATCGGCCACCTCGTCGGCGCGGCCGGGATCGCCTCGGCGCTGGCCGCCATCGGGGCGATCCGCGACGGCGTGATCCCGCCGACCGCCAACCTGCACAGGCCGGACCCCGACTGCGATCTCGACTACGTGCCGATCGTGGCGCGCCAGGCCAGGGTCGAGACCGTCGCGGTCAACGGCTTCGGGTTCGGTGGCCAGAACGCAGTGACGATCTTCCGGGCCGTCGAAGCCTAGCCCGCCGGCGGGCCCGTGAGCGCCCGGCCCTCGAACGCCTCGAGGGCGGCGACATGCCGGGGCGCCAGCGCGATCGGTCGATGGGTCGTGTAGTCGAAGCGGACCAGGATCGACACGCTCACCGCGACCAGCCGCGGCGGACCGTCCGGTGCCGTGGCGACGAGCCGGTGCTCCAGCGTGAACGACGTGTGCCCGATCCGGGTCGCGCGGCTCTGCACGATCACTGTGTCGTCGTAGAAGGCCTGCGCCCGGTAGGTGATCCGCGCCTCGGCCAGGATCAGGCTCTCGGCCCGGTCGGTGCCGAGCAGGATCGGCTCGCCGGTCACGTCGGTCCAGTAGCGGATCCGCGCGAGCTCGCAGTAGGTCAGGTACCTGGCGTTGTTGACATGGCCCATCGCGTCGGTGTCGGAGAAGCGCACCGGCACCTCGACGACGTGGCGGAATGGACCGGGCAGGTCGCGCGGGTCAGCGGACGCCGTCTGCGGGCGCGGCGGCTGGTCCATGCTCCGAGTGTACGTGTCGTCGCACCTCGAAACCGCGCAACCGCAGCGAATTCGTGACGACCGACACGGACGACAGCGCCATGGCCGCGGCCGCGAGCGCCGGGTTCAGGGTGATCCCGAACGCCGGATAGAGCACGCCCATCGCCACCGGGATGAGCAGCAGGTTGTAGGCGAACGCCCAGAACAGGTTCTGGCGGATCACGGTCATGGTCGCCCGCGACAGCTCGATCGCCGCCGCGACCGACTGCGGGTCGCCGCCGACGAGCGTGATGTCCGAGGCCTCGATGGCGACGTCGGCGCCCGTGCCGATGGCGACGCCGAGATCGGCGTGGGCGATGGCCGGCGCGTCGTTGATGCCGTCGCCGACCATCGCCACGACGAGACCGCGCGCCTGCAGCCGTTCGATCGTGGCGGCCTTGTCGTCGGGGCGGGCCTCGGCCTCGATCCGGTCGGTCGGGATGCCGAGCTGCCGCGCGACGGCCTCCGCGGTCGCCCGGCCGTCGCCGGTGACGAGCCAGACCTCGACGCCGTCGGCCGCCAGCGCCCTGACCGCCGCGGCCGACGTCGGCTTGAGCGGGTCGCCGAGGGTGATCAGTCCGGCCAGCATCCCATCGACGGCAACCCAGGTGACCGTCTTGCCGGCCGCTTCGGCGGTCGCGGCGGCCGCGTCGAGCGCCGATCCGACCACGCCGCGTTCGGCCAGCCAGCGCCGGCTCCCGATCAGCACGGCCCGCGGCCCGCCATCGGTCTCGACGATCCCGCCCACGCCCCCGCCGGCGACGGCTTCGAAGCCGGATACCCGGGCGAACCCCAGCTCGACCTCCTGCGCCCGCGCCACGATCGCGGCCCCGAGCGGATGCTCGCTGCCCTTCTCGAGGGCACCCGCGATGTCGAGCAGCTCGCGCACCGTGTGACCCGGCGCCGGGGTCACGTCGGTCACGACCGGGCGGCCGAGGGTCATCGTCCCGGTCTTGTCGAGCACCACCGCATCGACCCGGTGCGCCATCTCAAGGGCCTCGCCACCGCGGATCAGGATGCCGCCTTCCGCGCCCCGCCCGGTACCGACCATGATCGCGGTCGGCGTGGCCAGCCCCATCGCACACGGACAGGCGATGACGAGGACGCTGATGAACGCGGTCAGCGCGAACGTGAGACGCGGCTCCGGACCGGCCACGAACCAGACCAGGAAGGTCGCGGCTGCCGCGACGAGGACGAGCGGCACGAACACCCCGGCGATCCGGTCGGCCAGTCGCTGGATCGGCGCCTTCGAGCCCTGTGCCCGCCTGACGAGCTCGACGACGCGGGCCAGCGCGGTGTCGCGCCCGACGCGCGTCGCGCGCATGACGAACGTGCCGATCGTGTTGAGCGAGGCGCCGACGACCTCGTCGCCGGGCCCGACCACGACCGGGATCGCCTCACCGGTCAGCATCGACGCATCGATCGCCGAGCTGCCCTCGACGACCAGCCCGTCGACCGGGATCTTGTCGCCCGGCCGGACACGCAGCAGGTCGCCGGGCATGATGGTCTCGAGCGCGACCTCCGTGTCGACGCCGTCCCGCACCAGGCGGGCGGTCGTCGGGGTCAGCCCGACGAGGCGGCGGATGGCACCGGTCGTCCGGCCCTTGGCCCGTGCCTCCAGCCACCGCCCCAGGAGCACGAGCCCGATGATGATCGTCGAGGAGTCGAAGTAGCTGACCGGCTCCAGTCCGGCCGCGACCACGACCTGAGGCCAGACGGTCACGACCACGCTGTAGGCCCAGGCCGCGCTCGTCCCGAGCGCGACGAGCGTGTCCATGGTGGTCGTGCCGTGGCGCGCGGCGCGCCAGGCCGCGCGGTAGAAGCGACCGCCGGCCCAGACCTGGATGAGCGTCGCGGGGATGAGCGCGAGCCAGTTGAGCTGCTGCTGGTTCAGCGCCGTCTGCGGCGCGAACATGACCAGCATGATCGCGAGGGCGGTGACGATCGAGACGGACGCTCGCACCAGCAGCGCCCGCGTCTCACGCTCACGGTCGAGGTCGTCGGCGCTCAATTCCGCGGCCAGCGTCAGCGGCGGATCGTCCGCGCCTCCAGGTGGTCGCGCGCGGACGTCGTAGCCGGCGGATTCGATGGCTTCGACGAATGCCAGCCGGTCCGCGACGCCGGGCTGGTAGCGGATCGTCGCCATCTCCGTGGCGAGATTGACCGTGGCCGTCTCGACGCCCGGGGTCTTGCGCAGGAACCGCTCGACGCGGTTGACGCAGGTGGCGCAGGTCATCCCTTCGATCGGAAGAGACAGCTCGGCGACGGTCGTCGGGTCAGGCATACTCCCTAGGAGTATAACATCGCTCTGACGTGTGGGAGACTGCCCGGATGCTCGATGCTGGCGCCGTCCGGACGTCCATCGCCGGGCCATGGGGGCCGATCCATGTCGCCGCCACGGAGCGTGGCGTCGTCGCGGTCGCGTGGCTGACGACGACCGAGGCGTTCGAGGCCGACCTGACCCGACGGCTGACGGCGCCGGTGGTCGACGTCGCGGACGCCCGCCGCGACGATCCGCGGCGCGCGCGGCTGGCGGCCGCCGTCGTCGCCCTCGACGGGTTCCTCGGCGGCCGTCCTCCGAGGAAGGCCATCGCGCTGGACCTGGCCGATCGGCCGGCCTGGGATCGCACCGTCCTCGGGGCGGTCGCGGCGATCCCGTGGGGCCGGACCGCCAGCTATGGCGACGATCGCCCGTCGGATCGGCGCGCCGCGTGCCGCCAGGGCCGTCGGCGGCGCGCTCGGACGCAACCCGATCGGCCTGCTCATCCCGTGTCATCGGGTCATCGCCGCGGATGGGACGATCGGCGGCTACGGCGGCGATGCCTGGGGAAGCGTCCAGGATCGTGTCGCGATCAAGCGCGACCTGTTGCTGCGCGAAGGGGTCACGGTCGGATCGCGCGACGGCTAGACTCGGCCGACGCCCGCCACCGGGGACAGCCATCTGGAGGTTTGATGACCGTCGCGGCCGCGCCGGCCCCGTCGATGTTCGCCGTCTTCCGGCGACGCGATTTCACGCTCCTGTGGGTGGCCCAGCTGGTCTCGACGGCCGGGTCGTCGTTGACCTCCCTGGCTGCCGGGATCTACGTCTGGCGGGCGACCGAATCGACGCTCGCGGTTGGCCTCACGCTGATGGTCACGGCCCTTCCCAGCCTGATCGTGGGCCTGCTCGCCGGCGTGTACGTCGACCGCCACGACCGCAAGAAGATCATGATCGTGACGAACCTGGCCCAGGCGGCGGCGGTGGGCCTGATCGCGGTCGTGATCGGGATCGAGGCGATCGCCCTGCCTGGGCTGTACCTCTTGCTCCTGACCGATGCGGGCATCAAGCAGTTCTTCGATCCCGCCCACGACAGCCTGATCCCCGAGGTCGCCAGCGACGAGGAGCTCGCGGCCGCCAACTCATTCCTGTCGATCGCGTCGTTCGGGTCGACCGCCGTCGGGTTCGCGGGGGCCGGCCTCCTGGCGGGCACGGTCGGGCTCCAGTGGGCATTCATCCTCGATGCCGTGTCGTTCCTCTTCTCGGCCGGCTGCATCGCACTGATGGGCCGCTACACGATGCCGACGCCGGACGAGGATGCCAGCGTCCGGGTCATCGCCGCGAACCTGAAGGCCGGGATGGTGACCCTGGTCGGGACGCCGATCATCCGCTCGATCTTCATCGTCGCCGCCCTGATGTTCTTCTCGTTCGGCCTGTGGAACGTGCTCCTGCTGCCGTTCTCGCTCAAGGTCCTCGGCGCGACCGAGTTCCAGTACGGGCTGCAGGAGGGGCTTACATCGGTCGGCTTCGTCATCGGCTCGTTCTTCATGGCCCGTTTCTCCAGACTCCTCCCGGAGCCGGCATGGATGTCCCTGGCCATGGCGGGAATGGCCCTGTGCGCGGTCTTCTATGGCCTCTCGACGCAGGTCGGCGTGGCGATCCTCATCGTCACGATCTCCGGATTCGCCAATGCGCCATCGGCGATCGCTCGTTCCACCCTGCTCCAACGCAATACGCCGCGCGAGATGCGTGGTCGCGTCTTCTCGGCGTTCTTCGTGCTTCGCGACGTGGTCTTCCTGTTCGGCATGGCCGCGGCCGGGCTTGCGGACGTCATCGACATCCGCGTGCTGGTCATCGTCTCCGGAGTGTTGCTGTTCGGGGCCGCCGGCCTGGTCCTTGTCCTGCCGGGCCTGAGCGTCGCGACCTGGGGCGCCGCGGCGGCCCGCCTGCGGGGCGCCACCGAGGGCGAGGTCGGGCTCAGCCCGGTCCGCTCGGCGACCCTCGCCGACTTCGACCGGCTGGCGGGCCGGCTGGTGCCGTTCGCACGCCTGACACCCGACCAGCGTGCGGCGTTCGTCCGCGATGCGACGGTCCGCGAGGTGCCGGCGGGGACGCGGATCGTCGAGCACGGGGACGCGGCGTCGTCGGCCTACTTCATCCTCGATGGCTCGACGACCGCCGGCGTGCCGGTCGACGACGGCTTCCGCGGACTGTCGACGATGGCCGCCGGTGACTTCTTCGGCGAGATCGCCGCGCTGACCGGCAGCCTTCGGACCGCAGACGTGGTGGCCGACGTCGACACGACCCTGCTCGAGGTCCCGGCCGACGCGCTGCGGGCCACGATGGCCGTCCCGGAGGTCCAGCGGGTGATGCTCACGACGATGACGAGCCGGCTCCAGCGGACCGAGTCGGCGGACCTCCCGAGGCTGGCCGGCATCGACCAGGCGGACCTGCGCGACCTGCGCACGCCACGGCCGCAGGTCGAGGCCCTCCCACGCACATACGACGGGCACGAGGCGGGCGGGGCTGTCGGCTAGGCGACAGGACGGTCGTCGGACGCGGCATCGATGGCCGTCGCTGGACGCGCTACGGTGGAGCCATCGAAGCCGTGGTCGCCACGGCAGGAAGGGACCAGGGCCATGTCGAACAAGCGGATCCGATTGCCGAAGGAAGGGTTCCTGCCCGAGGGTCGGTCGCAGCCTCCATACGGGATCGACGAGGGCGAGGACGTGGAGGGACACGGGTTCGTCAATCCGGCACCGCCCGCTGACTTCTCGACGCGGTCCCCGAGCTCCGGCGGTGAGTTCATCCCGACCGAGGAAGACGACGACCCCGGTCCCAGCCACTGATATCGCCTCTGCCCGACCCGACACCGCCCGACCTCCCGGGCGGTGTCGTCATGTCCGGGGGTCGTCGGCGGTCGCCGCCAGCATGGTCTTGACCTCGAACGGGCTTGCCCCCGGATGCTCGGACCGGATGAGCGCCGCGAGGCCGGCGAGGTGCGGGGCCGCGAAGGAGTTGCCGGTCGCCCGGATCCGCGTCCCGCCGCGCCAGGCCACGTCGACGTCGAGGCCGTGCGCCCCGAATTCGACCGGCGGCGACGGGTTGTAGAACCACACGTCCGGATCCGCGATGTCGTGGGCCGCGACCGACACGACGGCGGCGAACAGCGAGGGATAGGACGGACCGGCGACGTTGTTCGCGGCCGCGACCAGCAGCGTGTTCGCGAAATACGCCTCGTCCGCGAGCTCGTGGAACCGTCCGGCCATCGCCTCGCTCCGTGACGAGAGGCTGAGGTTGACGACGCCGAACCGCTCCGCGATCGCCCACTCGAGCGCCGCCGCGAAGGCCGGCCCGGCGGCCCGGTTGTCTGGGCCGAGGACGCGGATGGAGACGAGCTCGGCCGCCGGCGCGATGGCGTGGATGATCCCGGCGCAGGCGGTCCCGTGGCCGACGAGGTCGCCCGGCTCGGCATCGTCCACGACGCGCGGACCGTCGGCGTCGGACTCGACCCGCAGACTGCGGACGAGGCGGCCGCCGACGCCCGGATGGTCCGGCTCGACCCCCGAAATCGATGATCGCGACGGTGACGCCGCGGCCCCGGCCGGCACCGAACGCGACGCGGCGGCCCAGCGTCCCGAACGGGCGCGTCCGGACCAGGCCGGGGCGTGCGTCCCGGGTGAACGCGTCGCTCCACGCCGGCAGGGAGCGGTCGCTCACGGGGTGCACCGCACGATCAGGCTCGCGGTCGGCGCGCCGTCCCCGTCCGGCGCTCGGTCCGAGCGAGCAGCGCGTCCAGCCAGGCGACCGCGAGGTCGACGTCGTCCGGGTCGGCGGCCCTCAGGCGGCCGATGCGGTCGGCCAGCCGCCAGAGGGGATCGTCGGCGGTCAGCCGCCCGGCGACCTCCCCGATGAGGACCTCGATCGCGGCAGCGTCGAGCGGGCCCTCCTCGCCGTCGGACAGTGCGCCGAGAACCGTCCGAAGGAGCTCCCCGGCGTCGCGATCGACCCGGCTCGCCCGGGCGACGGCCGTCGTGGCCGCCGCCATCCGGGTGGCGACCTCGACATCGAGGAGGTCGAACGGCGCGCCGTCGCGCCGGTCCAGGAATTCCATCACCCCCGCGACCCCGACCTCGTCGACGAGCGGGACGGCCAGCAGCGAGCGTGGCACATAGCCGGTCCGCTCGGCCGTCGCGCGTTCGAAGCGCGGGTCGGCGGCCACGTCGGCGACCGCGAGCGCCTGCCCGGTCGAATAGACGTAGCCGGCGATACCCTCGTGTGCGGCGATGCTCAGGCCCACGACCGCGCCGCCCTCCGGCCCGGCCGCCGCGCGGAAGACCAGGCGCCCCGTGGCGGCATCGAGCAGGGCGACCGACGCCGCGGTCACGCGGACGACGGCGGCCGCAGCCTCGGCCACCGCGCGCAGCGCGGGTTCGGCGGTCGACGGGGCGAGGGCATCAGCCACGCGCAGCCGGACCGCAACCGCCAGCAACGCGTCCAGCGCCCGATCGCGCGGCGACCCGGCCGGCCCCGCTCGACCGTCGCTCATCGCCGCGCGGCCGCCGCAAGCGCGCCTGGATCCGGGATCACGAGGTCGTCGCCGTCGAACCGCAGCAGGTCCTGGCCGACGAGATCGGCGAGCAGCCGGTTCACCGATTGGCGCGAGCCGCCGATCATGCCCGCCAGCTCGCCCTGGGTGTACGGCCACGGCAGCCGGACCTCGCCCGCCGGCAACGGTTCGCCGTCGGGGCTGATCTCGCGCAGCACGTGCCGGGCCAGGCGTCCCGGGAGGTCCAGGAAGTGGAGGTCCTCGACCTGCGCGGTCAGGCGTCGGATCTCCGCGGCCAGGGCGCCGAGCAGCGCGCGGCGGATGCCGGCGTCTTCGTCGACCAGCCGATCGAATGCGTCGCGTCTCAGGACGAGCGTCTCGACCCGGTCGACCGCCACCGCGGTGGCGGATCTTGCGGCGCCGTCGAGGAGCGCGAGCTCGCCGAAGAACCCACCCGCCCCGACGACGGTCAGGATCGCCGGCTCGCTGCCGTCTTCTGGCGTGACCAGGATCTTGACCGAGCCGTTCGACACGACGAACAGGGCGTCGCCCGGGTCGCCGCCGTGGAAGATGACCTCGCCGCGCCTGAAGTGACGCGCGCGCAGCGCAGCGACCACGAGATCGAGCCGCGCCTCGTCCAGCCCGGCGAACAATCGGCAGCTCGCCAGGGCCTCGCGGACGAGCGGATCCTGGCCCGAACCTGTCGCCATGCCGCCATCGTACGTGCGCGGCGGTGCGCTGCGCTGCGTCGGGTGCGGGGGTGTGTTCGCGGGACCGCTAGACTCAGGCCATGGGGCCCACGACGTGCTCGACCTGCGGCGCCGCCATCCCGGACCGCTACCGCGTGTGCGGGTCGTGCGGGACGCCGCGCCTGGCGGAGCGCGCGGCCACCGAGATCCGGCGCTTCGCGACCGTCGTCAACACCGACCTGAAGGGTTCGACGGCGCTCGGTGAGCGCCTCGATCCCGAGACGCTCCGCGAGGTCCTGACCCTCTACTTCGACGAGATGCGGGCCGTCTTCGAGTCGCACGGCGGCACGATCGAGAAGATCATCGGCGACGCCATCGTGGCGGTCTTCGGGCTCCCGGTGCGTCACGAGGACGACGCCCTGCGCGCGGTCGAGGCGGCGGCCGAGAGCCGGCGCGTCCTCGCCATCCTGAACGACCGGCTCGAGGCCAGCTGGGGTGTGCGCCTCGTCGTGCGGACCGGGATCGCCACCGGCGAGGTCATCTTCGGCGAGGCGAGCATCGGCCAGCACGTCCTCACCGGCGACACCATGACGATCTCGTCGGCGATGGAGCAGAACGCCCCGCCGCTCGAGGTCCTCATCGCCGGGTCGACCTACGACCTGGTCGGCGACATGGTCGAGGTCGAGACCGTGGACCCGGTGACGCCCAAGGGCTGGCAGGTCACCCTGCCGGCGTACCGCCTCGTCTCGGTCGCCGCCCGACCCGAGGCCGGTCACGCCGCGGCCGACACGGCGGCCGCCGGGCAACGGTTGTGCCCGGCCTGCGGCGAGGACAACCCGGACTCCTACCGCCATTGCGGGATGTGTGGGGCGGGGCTCACGGTGGTGGCGCTCCAGCGTGAGAGCCGCAAGACCGTCACGCTCGTGTTCGCCGATCCGAGGCCGGTGATGCTCGATGGGACGACCCCGAGTCCCGAAGCGCTGCGGGACGTCATGACTCGCTACTTCGAGGCGATGAAGGTCGCCCTGGAGCACCACGGCGGGACGGTCGAGAAGTTCATCGGCGATGCGGTGATGGCCGTATTCGGCCTGCCGGTCCGGCACGAGGACGACGCGCTGCGAGCCGTCCGGGCAGCCGCCGCCATGCAGGCCGCCTTGCCCGCCCTCAACGAGGCGTTCAAGCCGACCTGGGGGATCGAGCTCCGCAACCACATCGGGGTGAACACGGGTGAGGTGATCGCCGGTGACGCGAGCCTCGGTCAGCGCCTGGTGACCGGTGACGCGGTCAACACCGCGGCGCGGCTCGAGCAGGCGGCCGGCCCACGCGAGATCGTGCTCGGCGCGTTGACCTATCGACTGGCCCGCGACCAGATCGAGGTCGAGGCCATCCCGCCGCTGACACTCAAGGGCAAGGCCGAGCCGGTCGCCGCGTTCCGCCTGATCGCCGTCCGGGGCCCGCAGGCCGAGCGCGCATCGTTGACGACACCGTTCGTCGGCAGGGCTGCCGAGATGGACCGCCTCGAGATGACCCTGCTCGAGGTCGCCGCGACCCGCTCGTGCGAGCTGCTGACGGTGATCGGCGAGGCCGGCGTCGGGAAGTCCCGGCTCATCCGCGAGTTCGCGACGCGCGCATCGGCCCGCGAGCGGAGCCAGGTCCTGCGCGGACGCTGTCTCCCGTACGGCGACGGCGTCACGTTCTGGCCGATCGCGGAGATCGTACGCAGCGCCGCGGGGATCAACGACGAGGACCCGCTCGACGTGGCCCTGGCGAAGATCGCGGAGATCGCCCGCGGCGTCGCGGGCCGGACGGACGACCCGACCGCGGTCGTCGATCGCGTCGCGGCCGCCATCGGGCTGTCGACCACCCAGTTCCCCGGCCCGGAGCTGTTCTGGGGCATCCGCAAGCTGCTCGAGGCGATCGCCAGCCGCCGTCCGCTGGTCGCGATCGTCGACGACATCCATGTCGCGGCGCCGACCTTCCTCGAGTTGCTCGACCACCTGCTCGACGCAGTGCACGGCGCGCCGATCCTGTTGCTCGCATCCGCTCGGCATGAGCTCTTCGAGACGCGTGCCGAGTGGGCGGAAGGCCACGAGGACGAGCAGATCGTGCTCGAGCCGCTCGGCGCCGACGACGCGGATGCGATCGTGGACCAGCTGCTGAAGGGCATCGACGGGTCCGTCCGGCAACGCATCCTGGCCGCGGCCGAGGGCAATCCGCTCTACGTCGAGCAGATCGCCTCGATGCTCGTCGAGACGGGCGCCGTCCGGCTGGATGCCGATCGCTGGGTCGCGACGACCGCGTCCGATGAGCTCGCGATCCCGCCGACGGTCGAGGCGCTCGTCGCGGCACGCCTCGATGCGCTCGGGTCCGAGGAGCGTGCGGTCATCGACCCGGCGTCGGTCATCGGCCTCGGCTTCGCCGTCGATGCCGTGGTCCACCTCGTCCCGGAGGACGCGACGCCGGAGGTACCGGCTCGACTCCAGACGCTGACGGCCAAGCAGTTCATTCGGCCGACCGTCTCGGAGGCGGACTTCTATCGGTTCGGTCACTCGGTCATCAAGGACGCCGCGTATCGGAGCCTGCTCAAGCGGACGCGCGCCGAGCTCCACGAACGGTTCGTCGACTGGGCGGAGCCGATCAATCGTGAGCGTGGGCGCGAGCTCGAGTTCGAGGAGATCCTTGGCTACCACCTCGAGCAGGCGTACCGGTTCCGGAGCGAGCTGGGCCCGACGAATGAGGCGGTCGACCACATCGGCCGGCAGGCGGCGGCGAAGCTGGCCGGGGCCGGTCGCCGGGCCTTCGGGCGCGGCGATGCCCCGGCCGCGGCAAACCTGTTGCGCCGAGCGGCCGACGTGGCCCGGGTCGACGATCCGTGGCGGATCGAGCTTCTGCCCGACCTCGCCGAAGCCCTTGCAGAACAAGGTGAGTTCGAGCCGGCCAGGGCCGTGCTCGATGAGGCCGACCGAGCCGCTGAGACGCTCGCCGATGATCGCTTGCGGGCGCGGATCCGACTGACCAGGATGCATGTCGGCTTCTACTCCGGCGGGATCGAGGGCGGCATCGATCGTGCCGTGTCCAGCGTCGAGGCCATCGTCCCGATCCTCGAGCGGTCAGGCGATCTCGCCGGGTTCGCCAGAGCTCAGCGCCTGTTGATGGGCCTCCACATCACGGCGGGACGCTACAACGATGGCGGCGAAGCGGCGCAACGGGTCATCGACGTTGCGAAGAGCGCCGGTGAGATGCGGATCGTCAGAACGGGCATCGTCAACTATTCCGTCTGCGCGCTGCACGGTCCCACGAACGTAGACGATGCGCTGACTCGCTGCGAGGAGTTGGTCGAGGCAGTACGGGACGATCGCAAGGCGGAAGCCGTCGTCCTTAGCGTGCTCGCGGTGCTGTACGCGATGCGATGTGACGCCGAACTCGCCCGGAACGCGGCCGCCAGAAGCCGCGCGAACCTGGTCGACCTCGGCATGAGCATGACCGGTGCATCGACCTCGATCGAGTCGACCAGGGTGGAGATCCTGAGCGGCAACGCAACGGCGGCCGAGCAGGACCTCCGCCGCGACTACAACACGCTCGCCGCCATGGGCGAGACGTACTTCCGATCCACCTTGGCAGGGCTGCTCGCGCACACGCTGTGGGGCCTGGGCAGTTTCGAGGAAGCCAGCCGGTTCGCCACGATCGCCGAAGAGCTGGCCGACGCTGACGACGTCGACAGCCAGGTCATCTGGCGGACGGTCCGGGCGAAGCTCCTGGCTCATTCCGGGCGGATGGACGAAGCGGTGTCACTGGCGGAGGGCGCCGTCACGAAGGCGGCGGAGACCGACGACATCGACCGCCAGGCCGATGCGCTCCGCGACCTGGCGGAGGTCCGCTCGATCGCGGGCGACGGGGGTGCCGCAGGGCATGCCCTGCGGCAGGCCATCGAGCTGTATGAACGGAAAGGCGATGAGGCGCAGGCGGCGCGGACCCGCGAGCGGTTGGCCCTGGCCCCGTCGGCCTGAGGCTTACATCCGGGCGTTGCCGTTGTGGGTCAGCCAGACGGTCACCTTGTTGCTGCCGACGATCAGGCACGGACCAGTGTTGGTCGGGAAGCCGCCGCCGAGCGCGCAGGTCGCCGTCACCAGCTCCGCGTGAGCACCGGCCGCATCGGTCCAGTAGTGGTAGACGAACGGGTGGGCGCCGTGCAGCTGGCTGGGTGCGTGCTTGAACAGGATCAGGACCTTGATCCCGGGCGTGCCCGCGCCGTTGGGATTGCTGAACGTCTTGCCGTTGCCGACCTCGACGGTGGAGGTCAGCGAGGTCAGCTTCGCGCACGTGAAGAACGACGGGAAGCCGGCGGTCAGGGTCGCGTTGCACGGCGTCGTGAGGGACGGGCTGTCGCCGACCGAGGCGCCGACCACGCTGGCATTGACCGTCACGGACGTCGCCTGCTTGTTCGAGTTGGACACGTTCTGGTTGTCCGCAACGGTCAGGCTGGCCTGGTCGAAGTTGAAGTCACCCGCCGCATCGTTATTGCTCGAGATCCCGACCGAGTCGTCGATCGAGATGGCGTCGCCGTGGCTGTTGTTGCCGCCGGGCACGTTGCCGCTGGTGGTGAATTCGAAGTGGACCGCCTGCGTGCTGCCGTCGGCGAGGTTGGCCTGGGCGGCGAATGAGGCGACGAGATACAGCGTGTTTCCGGCGCGCAACGCACCGAACGAACAGGCCAGCGGGGTGGCGGTTGGACACGTCCCGGAGCCGACCACGGCACCGGCCGCGTCCTGGATCGTCCAGCTCGCGCCGACGACCGTTGCCGACGGCGTCGTCGTCGCGTCCACGAACAGCTTCGAGATGTTGCTCGGGCCGCCGTTCTTGATCCACTCGAAGAACCCGACCTGCTTGCCGGCCGAGACGGACGTCGAGGAGGCGCCCGAAGCGGGCTGCGGATCGCTCGGGTTGCTGCTCGTGCCGTGGCCGACGGACCAATTTGGTACCTTCGCCAAGGCGGTGCCGGCGCCCAGGACCGACAGGGCCATCACCGAGGCGGTCAGGACCGCCGCTGCGATCCCACGGGTGCGTCGTGCCTTGGATGTGGTGCTCGCGCGCATCGAAACTCCTCCTGGACCCCGCCGGGGTGGCTCGCGGGCCTGGTGACGGTGGGTAGGTCGGGCAGCCTGTCTGGCACGAACGTCCTGACCGCGCGAGCGTGCGTCAGCGCCGAGTTCGTGTCAAGTCGACGTTCTCAGAGCGGTGCATTCGCGCACCGGATAGTCGTGGTGTCGGGTCAACCGCGCGGGATCGGGCGCATCGGGTATACGCCGATGACGATCGGCGAGCGTGGATCCAGGGACAGCTCGTAGCCGATCTCGCCGGCGCGGAGCAGCTCGCCGAGCAGGCTTCCCTCACGCGTCGGGAGGCCGACGTAGACCCAGCCAGGCTCGAGTCGAACCGGGGTGACGACGTCGTCTCCGCCGTCGATCCCGAAACGGCGACGCAGCTCGTGCATCGGCACGTACGGCCGGCTCTTGATGAAGCGGCGGAGCTGCGGGGCGGTGCACTGGCCGTTGCGATCCGGAGCGTTATTGACCGGCAGCCCGGGCGGCCTCGAGGCGGCGGTGGCCATCGGCGCGGGACCCGCGGGGGCCGCAGGTGCCGGCCCGTGGGCCGCCGGGGACAAGCCCTCGGCGGCCGCACTCGACGGCTCGGGTCGGGGCCCCTGGTGCTGGGCGAAGGTCGGCGCTGCGACCGGCATCGGCGGCACGACCGGCAGCGGCGGCTCGACCGGCATCGGCGGCACGACCGGGGACGGTGGGCGTGGGGCGTCGGGCGTCTGCCCAGTGGCCTGGAACAGCTCCGGCGGGACCGCCCCGGCTGGGCGCGCGTTCGCAGCGGGGCTCCCCTCGGGCTGCGGTGTCGCGCTCGGGCTCACGCCGGCCGCACGTCGCGGGCGGTCGACCGCCGCCGGGGCGTGGTGGTGCGGCCTGCCGTGGTGCCGGCGGCTCATCGGCCGTCCGGCCCGGACCGGGTGGCCCGAAGCGTGGGCTCGGCGCCGGATCGGCGTCGTCGGGAAGGGGTCATGCGGTTCTCGGCAACCTGGAGCGGGACGCATCGGGCGCGACCCGTTAACCGATGATACCGCAGGCCGCCGAAGCCGGGCCCGTGCCGGCTCTCGCGGCGTCGCGCTCAGCCGTCGACGACGTACAGCTCGCGCGGGGCCTCGTTGAGCTCGATCGGTCCATCGGGCCCGCACACAACGATGTCCTCGATGCGCGCCCCGTACTCGCCGACGAGATAGATCCCCGGCTCGATCGAGAATGCCATCCCGGCGAGCAGCGGCTCGGTGTTGCCACTGATGATGTATGGGTCCTCGTGTCCCTGGAGCCCGATGCCGTGCCCGGTCCGGTGGAAGAATGCCTCGCCGTAGCCCTCCGCCTCGATGGGTCGGCGGGCCGCGGAATCGACCGCTTCCGGCGCGATCCCGGGCCGGACCGCACGGGTCGCCGCCGCCTGGGCCCCGTGCAGCACGCCGAACAGGTGGCGAAACCGTTCGTCCGGGCCCTTGGCGGGATCGCCGCCGGTCACCCACAGCGTCCGGGTGATGTCCGAGCCATATCCTCCGATCGTGCCGCCGATGTCGAGGACGATCGGTTCGCCGGCCGCGATCATTCGCTCCGACGCCTCGTGATGCGGTGACGCCGAGTTGGGTCCCGAACCGACGATCGCGAACTGGGCTTCCTCGTGCCCTTCAGCGACAAGTCGTTCGCGCACCTCCCGCGCGACGTCCGATTCGGTGCGCCCGACCAGCCGGCCCGTCGCGATCTGGGCCACTACGCGGTCGGCGGCGTGGGCCGCCTCGGTCAGGAGCGCGATCTCGTCGGCGTCCTTGACGATCCGGAGCCGTCCGAGGACGGGGGATCCGAGCTCGAACGAGACATCCGGAAGGCGGTCCTCGAGCCGCAGAAGGTGGCGGGCGGGCAGGTCGTCCGAGACGGCGACGCGCAGCCCGCCGTCTGGCGACCCCTGACCACGGACGTCGGCGCCGCGGACCATGCCGGCAACGAGGGCGTGGGCATCGTCCGTCTCCTCCCAGGTCACGACCGGGAGATGACCCGCCGCAGCCGGTGGGCACGATCGGGCCGGGGTCGCCTCGAGCAGCGGTGCGACGAGCGCCGGGCGCCCGCCGGCCGGGATCACCAGCATCGTCAGGCGCTCGAGCGGCATCGCCGCGTAGCCGGCCAGATAGCGCATGTCGGCACCCACGCCGACGAGGATCGCGGTCAGACCGGCCTCCTCGGCAAGGGACGCGGCGGCAGCCAGGCGCTCACGGTAGCGCTCGGCCGGGATCGATGGGCGCGCCGCGATCATGCGGGCGACTCCACGCTGCGGTCGACGGCCAGCCACGCTGCCAGCTGGCGCGGGCCATCCTCGAACAATCGACGGTAGGGGTGGACGCGGTCGGCGCCGGCCGCCAGGGCCCGACGACGCAGGGCGACGTCATCGTGCTGCCCGACCGCGAGGACCGGCCGGCCGGCGGCGTGCGCCTCGGCGATGGCGAGGATGCCGTCGTACGCGCGCGCCGTGAGGTCGACCACAACGTGGTCGACGCCGGGCAGCGCGGCCGACAGCATCGGCAGGGTCCTGACCGCGACGACGTCGCCACCGGCGCCACGCACGAGATCGGCCAGCCGCGTCGCCCAGATCAGGTCATCGGCCAGGACCGCGACGCGGGCGGTCAGTCGAGCATCTCCGCGAGGTGGTGGAAGACGTCCCGGGCGGTGACCACCCCGGTCGGCCGTCCATCCTTGATGATCGGGATGTGGCGGAACCCACCGACGGCCATCTTGTGGATGGCGATGGCGATCGGGTCGTCGTGGCGCAGGACCACCGGGTCGGGCGTCATGAAGTCGCGCACGTGGAACGCGTCGAGCCGCTTACCGGCCGCCTTCACCACGGCGTCGCGATCGGTGAAGATGCCGACCAGCCGATCGTCCACGGTGACGAGGACGCAGTCCGCCCCCGCGTCGTGCATCCGGCCGATCGCGACGTCGACCGGGGTGTCCGGACCGACGGTGAGCGGCGGCGCCCCGAGCTCGTCGAGGTGCTCGCCGAGGAGGCGACCCTGGAAGGTCGTCGTCGCCTGCGGCACGTCGGCACCGGCGAGATCGGCGCCGCAGTTGTCGCAGACCTCCGTCCCCGTCAGGTTGTCGTGGCCGCAGGCCGGGCAATGCATCGTGCGCTTCCTCTCGGCGCCCTACTCGACGGTCCAGGTCTCGCCGCCGTTGAGCACGGCGTCGAGGTCCCCCACTCCGCTCTTGGCGACGGCGGCCGCGAGCTGGTCCTCGATCAGGCGGTCGTGGGTCGGGCGGGGGACTGCGCGCAGGACGCCGACCGGGACCGGGAACGTCGGCCAGAACATGCGCGACAGCATGAGCGCCAGGTAGGGCTCCTCCGCCGTCTCGTCGTGGACCAGCAGGTCCGTCTCCGTGACGCCGTTCTCGCCGATCGTCACGACCTCCGGGTGCAACCCGTCGAGCCGGATGCCCTTGTCGCGGTCCTTGCCGAAGATCATCGGCTTGCCGTGCTCGAGGAACAGCATCCGGTCCTCGCGTACCTCGCGGTCGGTGAAGTCGCGCCACGCACCGTCGTTGAAGATGTTGCAGTTCTGGAGGACCTCCACGAACGACGAGCCCTTGTGCCGGCCGCTTCGCTCGAGGGTCGTCTGGAGATGCTCGGTGTGGGTGTCCACCGAACGCGCCACGAAGCTGGCCTCGGCGGCGAGCGCGATGGTCAGCGGCATGATCGGCGTGTCGACGGTCCCCGCCGGCGTCGACTTCGTCCGCTTGCCGAATTCGGAGGTCGGCGAGGCCTGGCCCTTGGTCAGGCCGTAGATACGGTTGTTGAACATGATCATGTTGATGTCGACGTTGCGGCGCATCGAGTGGATGACGTGGTTGCCACCGATCGACAGCGCGTCGCCGTCCCCCGTGATGACCCAGACCATGAGGTCGGGGCGGGCCGCCTTGAGTCCGGTCGCGAGCGTCGGCGCGCGGCCGTGGATGGTGTGGAAGCCGTACGTGTTCATGTAGTACGGCAGCCGGCCCGAACAGCCGATGCCGGAGATGAACACGATGTTCTCGCGCGGGTAGCCGAAGTCCGGCATGACCTTCTGGGTCTGGGCGAGGATCGAGTAATCGCCGCAGCCCGGGCACCAGCGGACCTCCTGGTCGGAGACGAAGTCCTTCCGGGTGAGCGCGATGACCTGGGCGTTCTCGGGGCTGAGCGTGGGTTGCGTCGGGATGGCCGCGCTGTCGTGGCCGTTGGTCTCGGTCATGACCGGTTCTCGGCAAGGACGCGCTCAGCCTCGTCGACGATCTCGGCGATGCGGAACGGCTTGCCACGCACCCGGTCGTAGCCGACGGCGTCGATGAGGTAGCGCGCCCGGATCAGCATCAACAGCTGACCGAGGTTGACCTCCGGGATCAGCACCCGCCGGTAGCTGCGCAGGACCGGCTCGGTGTTCGCCGGGAACGGGTTGAGGTGGCGCAGGTGCGCGTGGGCCACCGACCGGCCATCTGCGGTCAGGCGCTCGACCGCGGAGCGGATCGCGCCATAGGTCGAACCCCAGCCCAGGATGAGGAGGTCGCCGCGGTCGGGTCCGAAGACCTCGAGCGGCGCGATGTCGGTCGCGATGCCGGCCACCTTGGCGGCACGCAGCGTCTGCATCCGGTGGTGGTTGTCCGGGTCGTAGCTCACGTTGCCGGTGATGTCGGCCTTCTCCAGCCCGCCGATGCGATGCTCGAGGCCGGGTGTGCCCGGGACCGCCCACGGCCGCGCCAGGGTGTCCGGATCGCGCTGGTACGGTCGGAAGGTCGCGGGGTCGGTCGCGTTGTCGACACCGATCGGCGCGAGGTTCGCCAGCGACGGGATCCGCCACGGCTCCGAGCCGGTCGCAAGGAACGCGTCGGACAGGTACACCACCGGAGTCATGTACTTGAGCGCCAGCCGGCAGGCCTCGATGGCGAGGTCGAAGCACTCCCCGGGCGTCGCCGGGGCCACGACCGGCATCGGCAAATCGCCGTTGCGCCCGAACATGACCTGGAGCAGGTCCGCCTGCTCGTTCTTGGTCGGCATCCCGGTCGACGGGCCGGCGCGCTGGACGTCGATGACGACGAGCGGCAGCTCGACCATGACCGCGAGACCCATCGCCTCCGACTTGAGGGCGATCCCGGGTCCGGACGACGCCGTCAGCGCCAGCGCCCCGCCGTACGAGGCGCCGATCGCCGCCCCGATCGCGGCGATCTCGTCCTCGGCCTGGAACGTCTTGACTCCGAACGACTTGTAGCCCGACAGCTGGTGGAGGATGTCCGAGGCCGGCGTGATCGGATAGCTGCCGTAGAACAGCTGCCGGTCGGCGAGCCTCGAGGCGGTCAGGAAGCCGAGTGCGGTCGCCTCGTTGCCGGTGATGTTGCGGTACGTGCCCGGATCGAGCTTCGCCGGCCGGACCCGGTAGTGGGTATGGAACGCTTCCGTGGTCTCGCCGAACGCGTAGCCGGCCTTGAGCGCCCGCTTGTTCGCCTCGGCGACGATCGGCCGGGCGGAGAACTTCTGGTCGATCCAGTGGATCGTCCCTTCCTGGCTGCGCTCGTAGAGCCAGAACATCAGACCGAGCGCGAAGAAGTTCTTGGTCAGGTCCTTCTGCTTGCTCGTCATGTCGAGCCCGTCGAGCGACCGCTCGTTGAGGGCGGAGATGGGGACCTCGAAGACGGTGAACGCCTTGAGCGAGCCGTCCGTCAGGGGGTTGCTCGCGTAGGCCGCCTTGTTGAGGTTCCCCTGGGTGAACGCGTCGCTGTTGACGATCAGGGCGCCGCCCGCCGGCAGGTCGCCGATGTTCGTCTTGAGCGCGGCGGGGTTCATCGCCACGAGGACGTCGGGCTGGTCGCCCGGCGTGTGGATATCCGACGACGAGAAGCTGATCTGGAAGCCCGACACACCCGGCAGCGAGCCGGCAGGTGCGCGGATCTCGGCCGGGAAGTCCGGCAGGGTGCTGATGTCGTTCCCGAAGACGGCCGCGGTCCGCGTGAACTGCGTTCCCGTCAACTGCATCCCGTCGCCCGAATCGCCGGCGAACCGGATGGTGACCCGCTCAAGCTCCTGGATGTCGGGGTCGAGCTCCTTGGTGACCGTCACGCGCCTTCAGGCTCCTTCATTCGCTGGTGCGGCCTGGGCGGGAGGTTGAGGAGCTCCTCGGGGAACGCCTCGGCCAGGTACTTGATGATGTCGGACTGGCGGACGACGCCCACGAGAGAGCCGTTGGGATCGACCATCGGGACGTTGCGGTAGCGACCGGTCTGCATCAGCACGATCGCGTCCCGGATCGTGTCGTCCAGGTCGAGCGTGCGCGGATCGGTCGTCATCCAGCGCTCGACCGGCTCGCGAAGGTCCACGGTGCCCCCGACGATCCGGCCGAAGATGTCGCGCTCGGTCAGGACGCCGAGCAGGCGTCCCGACGGGTCGCACACGAAGACCGAATCGCCGGTCCCCGTCCGCTGGATGGCGCGGACGCAATCGGCCAGCGAGGTCCCCGGCAGGACGGTGACGGGCTGGCGCCGGCTGAGCACGCGGAGGCGCTCCTCGGCCAGCGAAGGGACGCGACGCGCGACGGCGATTTCGGTGAGGTCGCTCACCGGGCAAGTGTAGTCCGGTCGGGCGCGATCCGAGCCTGGGCGCGATCGGACCTGCGATGATGCGGGGAGCGGAAGGAACGCCACGCTGCCAGAGGGAGGAAGCGCACGTGTTCGATGATCGCCGCCCACGCCGCCGGCTCGCCCGGTCGAGCCTGTCCAGCGTCATCCTCGTCGCGTTGGTGGTCACCGCCTGCGGCGGGGCGTTGGTGCCGACCTCCGGCGGCAGCGAGGACATCGACGTCTTCAACCAGTTCGTGGCGACGTACCAGTTCACCGACTAGGGTGCTTGCGCGGGCGCGGCAGGCTTGATGGACCGGCGCCGCGCCACCGGGATCGGCCTGGTCCTCATCTCGGCCGCTGCGTTCGGATCGGGGTCGTTGTTCGCGCAGCCGGTGTACGCCGCCGGTGTCGATTGGCTGACCCTGTCCGCCTGGCGGTTCCTGTTCGGAGCCGGCCTGACCTGGTGCTTCCTGGTCGTGTCGGCCGACCGCCGGCGCGGGTTCCGGCGGATGAATCGGCGCGCGGTCATCGCGGCCGTTGCGCTCGGGGTGCTCTATGTCGGCAATTCGGGGACCTACTACGCCGCCCTCGAGACCGTCTCGCCGTCACTGGCCGCGTTGGTCGTGTATCTCTACCCGGCGATCGTCGCCGTCCTGTCGCTGCGCTTCGGCCGGCGGTTGCGCGGGCGGCGGGCGTGGGCCGCCCTCGGGATCTCGCTGACGGGCGTCGTCCTCGCGGTCGGCGGGATCGACCCGGACGAGAGCCCGCCCGTGTCGGGACTCGTCCTCGCCTTCGCGTCATGCTTCATCTACGCCGTCTGGGTCGTGCTGGCCGCGCGACTCTCGGGTGAGCGGCGCGAGGGCGTCGGCGAGGTCGCGGACGGCGACGGGTCGGCCGCGGGGCCGGCGGCCGAAGCGGCGGTCGAGGCGACGGGGCCGGGCGCGCAGGACGGTCCAGGCGAGTCCGACGTCCCGCGCGGAACCGCCACGGCGCCCGTCGCCCTGATCATGACCGCGACCGCGACGGTGTACTGGATCTCGGCGCTGGCGACAGGTCGGCCGGTGCTGCCGGCGCAGATCCCATCCGCGGCGTGGGTGGGTCTCATCGGGGTCGGCGTCGGTGCCACGTTCATCGCGATCCAGACGTTCTACGCGGGTGCGCAGCGGGTCGGCGCCGCGCATGCCGCGCTGATCAGCACGGCCGAGCCGATCTGGACGATCGTCCTCGCCGCGATCCTGTTCTCCGTCGCGTTGACGCCGGTCCAACTGGTCGGTGGCGCGCTCATCCTCATCGGCGTGGTCGTCGCCCAGACCGGTCCCGCCGCGGACCGGGCACCGGCACTCAGCGTGCGGGTCGCCGACGAGTAGGTGCGCATGCCGCGGACGGGCGGCAGCCCGCCGCGCCGACAGGGTCAGGCTCGGGTGCCCGCCAGGACAGCCCGGGCGCCGTCGGTGATGAACGCCCCATCCGAGCCGAGCCCGATAAAGCGGAAACCCAGGTCGCGATGCCGGGGCAGCGCCGCCGCGTCACGGAGCAGGATCCCGGCCGCCTTGCCCGCGGCCTCGGCCGTGGTGGCTACCCGTCGCAGCGCCGCGAGATAGACCGGATCGTCGAACCGACCGGGAATGCCGAGGCTGTGCGACAGGTCGGTCGGTCCGACGAACAGGACGTCGACGCCATCGATCGCGGCGATCTCCGGGGCGTGCTCGACCGCGCTCGGCGATTCGATCTGGATGATCCCGAGGACCTGCCGGTTGACGGCCTGGATCTGCGTGTGGCCGCGCTCGCCAAGGCCGGCGCCACGCGTGGACAGGGCGAGGCCGCGGGTGCCGTCGGGCGGGTAGCGCATGAACGCGATGGCCTCCTCGGCCTGCTCGGGTCGGTCGACCCGCGGGACCATGATCCCGTGCGCGCCGAGGTCGAGCGCCCGTCCGATCCGCAGTCGCTCGCCCGATTGCGGGCGGACCAAAGCCGCGGTCGCCGTGGCGCCCATCGCGTGGAGGTTGGCCAGCAGCTCCGACTCGGTGCCGGCTCCATGCTCGAGATCGATGATCACCCAGTCGAACCCGGCGCGGGCGACGAGCTCCGTCGCCACCGGCGAGCCGAGCCCGGCGAACGTCCCGAACAGGGTCTCGCCGGCCTGCAGCCGCGGGTGGAGATCGACGATGCCGGGGGCGGGCGTCGGACGGGCTGCGTCGGTCATGGGCGGAATGATGCCCGCTCGAACGGGCGGACGTTCCACCGCCGCGCACGGCGCGAGGAACCCGTTCGCTACGGGCCGTTGACCAGCCCGGTCGTATCGACGACCTCGAGATCGCGGCCGGTCACGACGTCCAGCTCGTGCATGACGTCGTCGTCGAAGTGCGGATCGCTCATCCCGGTCACGTACCAGGGCGAGCCGTTGTCGGCGAGGATCATGCCATAGCGCTTGAGGGCGTCGGCGATGGCCCGGGCCTGCGGCGAGAACCGGCTGGTGTCGTAGCCGCCCTTGAGCCGTACGCGCAGGCCCATCGGGGGGAGCGAGGCTGCGCTGGAGGCCCCGGCCTGGTGGCGGGCCGGGTAGATGTAGCTGGTCCGCGTCCGATTCGCCGTGAACCGAAGGGCGTGGACGATCTTGCCGGCGGCGACTTCGTCATAGCGCACGAGGCCGGGCAGGATCGGCAGACCGGCGGCATCCGCACTCGTCCATCCGGCCGGACGGAGCGCGTTCGACCGGAGGTTCCAGGTCGCCCCGCTGCCGGCGGACCATCGACCCGACGCGTTTCGCGCATCGAACAACTCGTACAGCCGGCAGGCGTCCTTGTCGACGATGAGGATGTGTCGGTCCGAACCGCCCTCGATCTTCGGGCCGCTCGGGATCGGGTAGCCGACGTGGTCGGATTCGTCGGCGTAGTCGAAGGCGACCGTGGAGCGCGGGGTCGCGGCGGTCGCGAGGTTGTACGGGATCCCGTATCCGGCATACGAACCGAAGTCCATGTGGAGCCCACGGTCCAGGCCGATCGTCGCGATGAGCGTCGACGAGTTCGAAGCGACCCCGCGTCCGGCGATCGGGGTGTTCCAGACATTCGAGCTCGGGAAGATCGGGCAATCCCGCGCCCCGGGAAGCGTCGGAGCCCCGCCGCTCGTGCCCGTCTGTGGCTTCGGGGTCGGGGCCGGTGTCGGCCGGCGGGTCGGGGTGGCTGTCGGCCGGCGGGTCGGGGTCGCTGTTGGCCGGCGGGTCGGGGTGGCTGTCGGCTTTGCCGTTGGTTTCGGCGAGGCCGCGACGGGGTCCCGCGCAACCCCGTTCGGACTCGTGCCCGCTGCGACTCCTGCGACGTCCGAACCCGTCGTCGCTGTCGGCTCGACCTGGTCCGCGCCCGACCCTTTCGCGTCGAGGTCCGTCTGCGCGAGGCGGACGTCCGTCGCCCTCGGCGTCCTGTCCGACGTGCCCGGCAGGTCGGTGGATTTCGAGTCCGTCGGGGTGTCGACCAGGACGATGTGGGCTCCGACGATGGCGGCCGTAACGAGCAGCGCGACCACCGACCATCGCTGGGACCGAACCATGACCGCATCGTCGGCGCTCCGGCGCCTCGACGGGACCCACCAACTCGTCCGGTCGAAGACCGACCGTGGTCCGGTGTCCGAACGCACCGCCGCATCCGAATGAACCTTTGCGCAGGTGCGACCATCAGTAGTGGGTGAAGCGCCCGGTCGGGCGCCGCTGGAGTACCGCACCATGCGGACGAGGCTGGTCGAACGGGCACGGGAGGGCGACGATGCCGCCTTCACCGAGCTCGTCGACCTCGACGGCGACCTGTGCTACGCCATCGCGCACCGGATCGTTCGCGATCCGGAACGAGCGCAGGACGCCGTCCAGCAGGCATTCCTCCTCGCCTGGCGCGAACTCCCACGGCTCCGCGACCCGGAACGCTTTGGCCCCTGGCTCCATCGGCTCCTCGTCAATGCCTGTTACGAGGAGCTGCGCCGTCATCGGCGCTGGAGCAATCGGATCAGAGTCCTGCCGGTCGACGGACCGGGCGGGCCCGACCCGATCGTCTCGGTCGACGACCGGGACGCCCTCGATCGCGCCTTCGAACGGCTGACACCGCAGCATCGCGCGGTCTTCGTCCTGCATCACCACGCGGGCCTGCCATTGGCCGAGATCGCCGACATCGTCGGCGCACCCGTCGGCACGGTGAAGTCCCGGCTGCATCACGCAACCCGAACCCTGCGCGCGGCGATCGTCGCTGACAGCCAGGTCGATTCCACGGAGGCGCGACCGGCATGAATGTCACGCGCGATCCCGACGCGATCCTCGCCGCGTGGCTCGAAGAAGGGCCGACTGGCCTCCCAGAGCCGACGCGGCGGGCGATCGCAGTCAACACCCGAACGACCACGCAACGCCGGCGCCAGATCTGGATGCCGCGAAGGAGACCCTTGATGCACACCTACGCCCGATGGGCGGTCGCTGCCATCGCGATCGTCGTCGCGGTCGGCGGCGCGGCCTATGTCCTGGCGCCTGCCGGCGGCACGAACGGTGGACCGCCGCCCCCGACCCCCTCGCCCGCGTCGTCGCCGTCAGTTCCCGCTTCTGCGACCCCGCGGGCCCCGACGCCCCGGCCGTCGCCCAGCCCATCCATCCTGGCGACCGAAGGCTTCGTCTTCCCCGGGACGTACACATCCGCCTTCGATCCACCGCTGACGTTCACGATCGACAAGGAGGTCGAGCACAACTGCGCGCCCGGCTTCAGCTGCCGCGGCAGCATCGACGTCAACGTGGCCGGCTGGACCAGCCTGGAATTCGGTCAACCGCGCATCGAGGTCCAGATCCTCCGCGTCGACAAGGTGCACGACCCGGCGCATACGGGAGCCCTGATCGATCCGCCGGCCAACTTCGCGGCATGGATCGGAAGCCGGCCCGGAGTGACCGTGATCGCCCAGCGGGTCGCCCAGGTGGGCGGCGTCGCGGCCACCCGACTCGATGTTCGGACCGGCGCCAAGGGCGTGGAGTTCGGCCCGATCCCGGGGGTGACCGACCCTGGGTTGGGGCTCGGCGCCAACTGGGTGGCCCGGCTGTTCGTCGTGCCGGTCCACGGCCGCCAGGTCTTCATCGCCTTGCACGCCGAAGACGGTTCATTGGAAGAGCTGCAGCCCCTCGTCGATTCGATCGTCTGGCGCTGATCGCGCGGATCCGGGCGGAGCGACCGGTCCGGATCCGGTGCTCAGTCCGGGAACGCCTCCGGCCCGCGGTCGCTGAGCTCGCGAGCCTCGCCGGAGGCGTCCGCGGCGGGCAACCACGAGTATGGGTAACGCGCGTCCTCGAGCGCGGCGGCCTGTGTCGTGATCTTGAGCGGGTGGAACGTGTCGACCATGACCGCCAGCTCCTCGGTCGCCTCCTTGCCGATCGACGCCTCCGCCGTGCCCGGATGCGGGCCGTGCGGGATGCCCGCCGGATGAAGCGTGAACGACGAGATCCCGACTCCGCGGCGGCTCATGAAGTTGCCGGCGACGTAGTAGATGACCTCGTCGCTGTTGATGTTCGAGTGGTTGTATGGTGCCGGGATCGCCAGCGGGTGATAGTCGAACTTGCGCGGCACGAACGAGCACACGACGAAGTTCCGGGCGGCGAACGTCTGGTGGACCGGCGGCGGCTGGTGGACGCGCCCGGTGATCGGCTCGAAGTCGGCGATGTTGAACGCGAACGGCCAGAGGTAGCCGTCCCAGCCGACGACGTCGAACGGGTGCTGCGCGTAGTGGTAGGCGGTCAGCCGGCTGCGCATCTTGACGTGGACCTGGAATTCGCCCGGATCGGTGCGGGCCGGGACCTCCTCGGGCAGCCGGATGTCGCGCTGCGAGTAGGGCGAATGCTCGAGGAGCTGGCCGTACTCGTTGCGATAGCGCTTGGGCGGCTCGATCTCTGACGGGCACTCGAGATAGAGCATCCGCTGGGCGCTGCCCGGGTCGGGCGCGAGCCGCCAGGTCGTGCCGATGGGGAGGACGAGGTAGTCGCCGGGCCGGTAGCGGATGGGCCCGAAGACCGTGTCGAGCAGACCCTCGCCCTCGTGGATGTACAGCAGCTCGTCCGCCTCCCCGTTGCGGTAGAAGACCCTCTCCCCCATCGCCTCGGCCGGGCGGACGACACCCATCACGATGTCGCTGTTGTAGAAGAGCGGGATCCGCCCGGTGACGGCGTCGCCGCGCAGTTCGACCCCTGAAGCGTCGATGAGCCGGTGGTGGTGATAACCGTCGTCGGCCTCCTCGATGACGATCTCTGAGGCCGGCTCGACCCGATGGGTCCGCGTTGGCGGGACAAGGTGGTAGAGCAGTGACGAGCGCCCGGTGAATCCCTCCACCCCGAACAGCTCCTCGGCGTAGAGCGAGCCGTCCGGCGCGCGATGCTGCGTGTGGCGCTTGGGCGGGATGCTGCCGCGGGCGGCGTAGAACATGAACCGCGATCTCCCTGGCGATGACTTCCGATTCTAGGTCCCCGAGCGTAGAGTCGGCGGCATGTCGGCGCCGATGCCCGGAGAGGAGCTCCGGGCGGTCCTCACGGGCGAGCACAAGGGCCTCAGTGAGAACCGCAGATTCCTCAGGCGGCTGCCCGCACCACCGCGCTGCAAGCTGTGCGCGGCACCGTTCGAGGGCGCCGGCGGCGCCGTGCTCCGACATCTCGGCTTCGACCGCTATCGTGGCAACCCGGCGCTCTGCCAGAACTGCATCCGGCAATTCACGAAGTCCGGCATCCGCGGGGCCGAGATCCCCGCGACGCTGCTGTTCGCCGACATCCGCGGCTCGACGGGGATCGGCGAGCGCCTTGCGCCGAAGGCGTTCCACGACTATCTCGAACGCTTCTACGGGCTCGGCTCGAAGGTGATCCTCGACCACGACGGGCTGGTCGACAAGCTCGTCGGCGACGAGGTCATCGGTCTCTTCTTCGGCGGGATCAGCGGCCCCGACCATGCGCGCGCCGCCACCGAGGCCGCGACCGACCTGATGCGGAGGGTCAGCCGGAGCGACGCGACGCCGCAGGGTCCGATCCCGGTCGGGGCAGCGGTCCACACGGGCGACGCGTACGTCGGCCCGACCGGCCCGGAGGACGCCGTCGAGGACTTCACCGCGCTCGGCGACGTGGTCAACACGACTGCGCGCCTCGCGTCACTGGCGGGACCGGGTGAGCTGCTGGTCAGCGTGGCAGCGGCCGAGGCCGCGGGCAGCGCGTCCGGCGCGGAGCGCCGGACGCTCGACGTCCGGGGGCGGGAGGCGACGATCGACGTCGTCGTCCTCCGCCCAATGGATTGAGGTTCCCGGCCCCGCGACGATTCAGCCGCCGACGACCTCGCTCCGGCGCTCGAGCAGGACGACGTCGCGCCAGCGGCCGAGCGTGTCCTGCCCGATCCGCCGCTGCGTGCCGACCCGCTCGAACCCGACCCGTTGGTGGAGCGCCAGGCTCGGGGCGTTCTCGGCCAGCACACCGGCGAACAGGGTCCACAATCCAGCCGCCTCGGACGCGGGGATGAGCGCCTCGAGAAGCGCCCGGCCCACGCCGCGTCCGCGCGCCTCGGCGCCGACGTACACGCTCTCCCAGGCGACGCCGACATAAGCCCGCCGCGCCGAGTAGGCGCTCAGGGCGGTCCAGCCAAGGATCGGGTCGCCAGGACCGTCGCGCGCCACGAAACGACAATCGGGCCGGTGGGAGTGATCGAAGTGATGCCAGTCGGGAGCTTCGCGCTCGAGCGAGGCGTTCGCGGTCGCGATGCCCTCGGCATAGATCCGCCGGACCTCCGGCCAGTCGTTGGGTGTCATCGGATCGATGCGGAAGGGCATCTGCAGATGATGATCCGAGCCGCGGCGGTCGGCGGAGCCGGTCACGCCTCAGCCCGGCCGCGCGACGATCGGTGTCCGGAGCGCCCCGAGACGGTCGATCCGGAGCACGACCTCGTCCCCGGGCTCGAGATACCGGCCGAGCGTCGCGTCGCGCACCTCGAGCAGGCAGCCCGTGCCGACCGTCCCGCTGCCGATCAGGTCGCCCGGACGAAGGCGTGCGTCGGCCGACGCACGCACGAGCATCGCCCCGAACGAGAACTGCGTGTCGGACCACCGGCCGCGACTCGTCTCGACGCCGTTGACGTCCGCGGTCATGGCGAGGTCGTAGCCGCCGCCGCGCCGGGCATCGGCCAGCTCGTCCGGGGTGACCAGCCACGGGCCGACGGTGCTCGCGAAGTCCTTGCCCTTGGCAGGCCCCAGGCGGACCGCGGTCTCGTCTCGCTGCAGATCGCGGGCCGACCAGTCGTTGAAGATGCTGTAGCCGCCGATCGCCTCCTCCGCCCGGTCGGCTGGCAGGTCGACGCATGGCGTGTCGACGAGTGCCGCGACCTCCAGCTCGTAGTCGAGCTCGTGCGACGCGGCCGGGCACCACACCGCCTCGCCGGGTCCCCGGATCTCCGAGACGTTGCTGAAGTAGAAGATCGGCAGCCGGTACCAGGCCTCGGGCACCTCGCCGCCGCGGCGCTCCCACATCGAGCGGACGTGGCCCTCGAACGCGTAGAAGTCGCGCAGCGACGGCGGCCGCAGGATGGGTGGCCCGAACACGACGTCCGCGGCCGGCAGGATCGCCTCGTCGTCCTCGCGGGCATCGAAGCCCTCGACGAGGTCGCGCAGCGCGTCCACGCGCAGGCCCCGCGCGAGGTGGTCGTCCAGGGTCGTCACGGGCTGCCGATGGAGGGCGGAGTCGTGGGCGAGCGCGGGCCGACTCGCGACCGAACGCCGCCGTGTTGTCTCGAGGTCCAGCCAGGCATCGGGAGCCTCGTCGCCGTCGAGTGCCGCGACCAGCTTCCACGCCGCTCCGGCGGGCGCGTGCCGCTCGCGGACGTGCGCGATCCTCACCGGCGGAGTCTAGGCGCGGGCGGCGCGTTTCAGAAGGGCTTGAGGACCATCGTCACGCTGTCAACCGTCTGAACGCCCACAGCGTGGCGGTGTGGAGGAGCAGCCCGAGGATCGCGATCGCGACGAACGCCTGGCCGATCAGCGGTCCAGTCCCAGCCGACCGACATCAGGCCGCGCATCGCCTCGATGACGTAGGACAGCGGGTTCCAGCGATTGACCGTCTGCAGCCAGTCGGGCATCAGCGCGATCGGAACGAACGCCGTCGACATGAAGGCGATCGGGAAGAACAGGATCGACAGGGCGCTGGTCGCCTGCTCGCTCTTCGTGAGCAGTGCGGGCAGGAACGACGTCCCCGACCAGGCGACGCCGAACGCGCCGGCGAGCAGCAGGATCATCGCCGCCCCGGGAATCCCGGTCATCGACCGTGGCGCCGAGCACGACGCTCAGGAGCAGGATGACTCCGCCCATCACGAGGCACTCGAAGAAGAGCGGGACGAGCTCGCCGGCCAGGATGGAATAGCGGCTGATCGGCGTGACGCGCAGCTTGTCGAGCATGCCGTTGCGGTAGTCGAACAGCAGGTTCCCGCCGGACCAGGCGGTCGCGAAGAACACGGTGAACACGATCTGGCCCGGCGCAAGGTAGGCCAGATAGCTCGTCTGGCCGCCGAAGCCCGGCAGCTGGACGATGTCCTTGTACATCTGGCTGAACACGAACAGCTGGATGAGCGGGAAGAGGATGATGCTGAACATGTTGGCCGGCACCCGATAGAACCGCCGCAGCGTCCGCAGCCCGAGCCAGCGCGTCTCCCACGCGAACGCGGTCAGGGCCGCCATCTCGATCCCCTCACATCCAGCCGAGGTTCATCGGCTGGTCGGCGGCCTCTTCCCGGATCCGGCGGCCGGTGACCCGCAGGAAGACGTCGTCGAGGGACGGTTTCGCGATCGATAACCCGCTGACCCTGACGCCACCCGCATCGAGGCAGCGGAGCAGGCCGGGGATGGCGGCCTCGGCATCGCCGACCGACACCGTCAGGCCGTCCGTGGTTCGTTCCATGCGCATGGTGGACGCGCTCCCCTCGAGGCTCCGCTCGGCCGCGTCCTGGGCGCCGGTCATGGTCTCCCCCGCGTCGATCCCCAGGCGGAGGACCACGGTCTCCTCGCCGATCGAGCGTTTCAGCGTCGCGGGTGACCCCGACGCGACGATCCGGCCCTGATCGATGATCGCCAACCGACCGCACAGGCGGTCCGCCTCGTCCATGTAGTGCGTCGTCAGGAACATCGTCGTGCCGGTCGCGTTGACGCGAGCCAGCTCCTCCCAGAGCGCGGCTCGACTCTGTGGGTCGAGGCCCTCGGTCGGCTCGTCGAGGAAGAGGACCTCGGGCCGGTGCACGAGCGCCGAGGCAAGGTCCAGTCGCCGCTTCATGCCGCCCGAGTATGTGCCGGCCGGCTTGCCGGCCACCTGGGCGAGGGACATCAGCTCGAGGAGCTCGTCCACCCGCCGGCGAAGCTCAGGGCGAGGCACGCGATGGAGCCGTCCGATGAGCTCGAGGTTCTCGCGTCCGGTCGACAGCTGGTCGATCGCGACCGTCTGCATCGCGAACCCGACGCGCCGGCGGACCGCGGCGGGCTCGGCCACGACGTCGAGACCCGCGACGCGGGCCTGGCCACCGGACGGCGCGAGCAGCGTCGCGAGGATCCTGATCGTCGTCGTCTTGCCGGCCCCGTTGGGGCCGAGGAACCCGAAGAACTCGCCGGCGGCAACGGAGAAATCGATGCCGTCCACGGCAACGGTCCCGCCCGGATACACCTTGGACAGCCCGACGACGTCGATCATCGCGGGTCGGGTGGACTGTGCGCGGTCCTCGGTCACGGTGGCGTTCGTGACGGTCATGTCGAGCGTCCGGTCAGCCTTCGACGGCCGCGTCCGCGCCGCGATCCGCCCGCACGATCCTCAAGCCGTCCCGCCCGAGGACGATCGCCACGAGGAGGATGAGGAACCCGTTCAACGGGTGCAGGGCGGCGACGCTCGGATAGTCGACCCGGACGGCGACGAGGATCGACTGGAGCGCGAACAGGACGAGCAGCAGCGCCGACAGGCCGATGATCCGCCTTGGGAAACCGTCCGACGATGGCCAGGATGAGGACGACCAGCGTCAAGATAGCCGAACGTGTAACCCCAGTCGCGGTGTGCCGTGAAATCGCCGGCGGGCAGGCCGAACACGCCCGTGCCGGCCAGGAAGACCTGGCCGACGACGCAGGCGACGAACAGCCACGCCGCGCCGACGAACCCGATCTGAGCGTATCTGCGGGCCATGCCGGCCTCCCTGCTGACGCGATCGGGCCCGGCGGACCCGGTTCGCCGCATCGTCGGACGACAACGCCCCGAGGTCAATGGGAACGCCGTCCCGATCGTCTCGGGACTCGATCCGTGTGGAACCGCGCGACGCCGCCCTCGCCGTTGGGCCACAATCGGGCGATGGCACGACTCATGGCGAAGTCCATCGGCTCGCCCGACGAGGTCCGGACCTTCCCCAATGGCCGGCTCGAGATCTACGCCCTCGACGACGTGGTCATCGGGCGGACGCTGTTCGAGCCCGGCTGGCATTGGGCGACCGATGTCAAGCCGATCGCCGGCACGCCGTCGTGCCAGTACCACCATCTCGGCGTCTGCGTCAGCGGGCGGCTGGGCATCCGGATGGACGACGGCACGACGTTCGAGATCGGGCCGAACACATTCTTCGACATCCCCGCCGGCCACGACGGCTGGGTGATCGGCGACGAGACCTGGGAGACGTACGACGTCGCCGGGATGCGGGCCTTCGGACGGCAGCTCGACGAGGACGACCGGATCCTCGCGACGATCCTGTTCACCGACGTGGTCGACTCGACCGCCATCGCCGAACGGATGGGCGACGCACGCTGGCGACCCCTCATCTCGATGCTCAACGAGCGCTGCCAGGCCGAGGTCGACCGGTTCCGCGGCCGGCTCATCAAGACGGCCGGCGACGGCGTCATCGCCCTGTTCGACGGGTCCGAGCGGGCCGTCCGCTGTGCGGCGACGTCGATCGATGCCGCACGCGAGCTCGGGCTCGGACTTCGGGCGGCGGTCCACACCGGCGAGGTCGAGCTGGTGCCCGGGGACGTCCGTGGGCTCGCGGTCCACATCGCGTCGCGCATCCTGGCGCTCGCCGGCGATGGCGACGTGTACGTCTCGGCCACGACCCGCGAGCTGATCGCGGGGTCGAACCTGGTCCTCGAGGACAAGGGCGAGCACGAGCTGAAGGGCATCAGCGGGGCACGGCGCGTGTACGCCCTCGCCCGAACGGCTGGCGTCGAGTCGGGCCGGATCAGCCCGGCTTCATGACCATCAGCCAGACCAGGACGAGCAGCCCGAGCCCGCCGATCCCGCCAAGGATGTCCGGGACCCGCGAGTCGAGATAGGCCGACAGCTCCTCCGGCGTGATCGGCGGCTTGCCGTCCTTGCCCGTCAGGAGGTCGCGCAGGCCGTAGTAGTAACGCGCCCCGACCGCGTACATCCCGACGAAGACCCCGACCAGGACGATCACCGAGCCCCAGACCCACGGCTGCGGCCAGAAATCGTTCACGGTGGCGGCCCCGGCGCCGCCGATCAGCAGGACGAGCAGGCCGATGTACGACGCGCGTGTCGCCTGCGCGGACATTGTGAGGTAACCGGACACGACGTCCGGGTCGCGCATCCCCTTGATCTGGTACGCCGCAAACGCGGACGCCCCGTGTGCGAACACGAACAGGACGATCCCCGCCAGGTGGGTGAACACGAACCACTGATACACGCAGGATCCCTCCATCCAGCCGGCTCGCCCCCCGGACGCCGCGAGGATAGCGAACCGAAGAATGAACGACGAGGCCCTCGCGGCGACCAGTGACCCAAGGAACCGGAGCAGTTCGCGTCGACGGTGGCCGTCGCCCAGACGGTGATCGATGCCTTCGGGTTCGGGTGCGGACCGTCGGTCCCACGCCCGTGCGGGACCTACCCCTGATGTGAAGGGCGATGCGTCCTCCGCTCGCGGACCGGATGCCGGCTCGTTGCTGCCAGGTGGGGCGCCTTCGAAGACCGGATTCGTGCTCAGCACGAGGCATGGTTGTACGTTCTGGGTTCGGACAGCGTCTATCCGTTGACGGAGCCCCTGAGGTGGCGTGCCATGCGTTCGATGCGAAGCTTCCTCGTGATCGCTGGCGCGATCCTCGCCCTCAGCGTCGGCGCTCCGGCAGCGTCCGCGTCGTCGACGCCGCATCCGGTTCACATGACCAAGGATTGCAGCTCCTACAACGGGGTTGCGCCCACGTACTGCGTCATCAAGGAGTCGGATCTCGATGTCGTGCCCAAGGGCACCAAGGTCTGGTACACCGGTCCGGTCCTGACGAACGCCTATTTCCTGAGCAGCAACGTGATGCTCGACCCGCAGAACGGGAGCACGGCTACCGGTTACTGCATCTTCGAGACGAGGACGTCGACCGGGCTGTGCACGTTCTGGAAGGGAACCGGGGCATTGACAGGGTTCACCGCCGTGATCGACGTCTCCATCGACGCGGCCGGACTGTGGAACTTCGACGGGACCTACTACTTCGCCAACGTCGACGAGGTTGCACCGAACGCCGCCCTCTCGGCGGAGGACGTGTCCACGTTCATCCTCGTCTCGCAAGACGAGCGACCGCGCTAGTGGTTCCGGCGTGGCGCTGACCACACGTCGCGCCGGTCGCGTCGATTTGGCCGATGCGCCTGTCGCCCGGAGCCGACCCCTCGAGGCTGCGGCCGTGGCGGACGTCCACGACCGGCGTGGCCGCGAGCTGTTCGGATTATGCCGGCGGCTCGGACTGGACGTGGACGAAGCGAACGACGCCGTCCAGGAGGCATTCCTGCGGATGTGGGCCGAGTCGGCGAGGGGGATCGTCATCGTCGACGCCGAGGCGTGGGTCTTTCGTGTCACCTACCGCCTCGCGATGGACCATCACCGGCTCGGCCGGCTCGTTCGCTCGCTCACGGATCGACTGTCGGAGGTCACGACCAGGGAGGAGCTCGACCCCGCCGACCGATTGGCGGTCTGGGCCGCGGTGGACAGACTCCCACCTCGCCAGCGTGCGGTCATGTACCTGCGCTATCGGGCAGACCTGTCGTACGAGCGCATCGCGGCGGTCATGGGGATCACCGCCAACGGCGCCCGAAACGATGCCAGCGCGGCGACCGCGACCCTCCGGAAGCGGTACGCGATCGAGGAGGGTCCTCGATGAGCGGCGCGCTCGAGATGCTCGAACGATCCCTTCGCGATGGCCCGCCCGACGAGGCCGGCTATCGTGCCCAGCCACTCAACCTGCCGCGCGTCCTCGCGAGCGACGGCACGGTCCGGGCCATCCGACTCGATCGGGTCGTCTCGGTCCGCACGAAGCGCCGGACGGAGATCGGGTCGTCCTGGCGGTTCCTCGCGGCGGTCGTCGTCGTGGCGGTGAGCATCGCGGCGCTCGGGATCGTCAACATCCGCGACCGGGTCGTAACCGGGCCGCTCTCGGGCCCGTCGGCCATCACGATCCCCCCGCTCAGCGAGGCCTTCACATCGCCTCGGAACGGCTTCTCGATCCGATATCCGGCGGGCTGGACGGTCACGCCGGCGACCGCAAGCTGGCCACCCGACGTCTTCCTCCCGGACGGCCATCCGGCCCTCGATCAGTTCATCCGCCGCGGCACGGCGCGGCTGGTCGTCGCCTCGCAGCGACTCGGCGTCGGACAGACCGAGAGCGACTTCGTCGCAGCGTATGTCGAGCCGTATGCGGGACCGAACCAGTGTGTCGGTCCGCCCTCGACGTGGCCCCGCCTGACGATCGGTGGCGCGTCTGGTTACCTCATCGGAGCCGACTGTCACATTTCGCTCGACAACAAGATCTCCGACCGCGATGTGTTGTTCCGCGCGTTTGCCTTCTCGGGCGGCCGCGTCTACGAGATCCGGTTCGACGGTGACGTCGACCTGGACTATTTCAAGGCCATCCTCGCCACGATCCGGTTGACTCCGTCCACGGCGGTCGACTAGGCCGACCCGTCCCGACAATGGACCGACGGCGACCGCGTCCACGACGAGTTGTACGTTTCGGCCCCGCGCCCCGTCTGTCTGACAACGGCCCAACGCGAGCCCTGAGGCTCCCAAGCCGCCAAGCACCTCGGAGGGGTGGAACGTTGTCGACTCGTCAGCTCCAGATCCCCGGGCCACACCGTCGGACGCTTGCGCTCCGCAGGCTCCTCGTCATCGCCGCGACGATCGCGGCGCTCACCATGCTCGCGCCGACGGCGTCAGCCTCGTCGCACAAGGCCTTCCACCTCGCGAAGAACTGCGATGCATTCCCGACCTGCGTCGTGACAGCCTCGAACTACAAGAAGATCCCGGTCGGAACCGAGATCATCTACTCGGACGCGAGCGTCTCGCCTAATGCCCTCCTGCCCACCATCCACGGACGGCACGGGACGTCGAGCGGCGTGTGCGACCTCACGGCCATCTTCGCCGGCACCGGCCCGGGGGTGTGCGTCTTCGGGGACGGCACAGGCTCCCTGACTAGCTTCACGGCCGTGCTGGACGTCACCTTCGACGGCACGCTCTGGTACTGGGACGGGTCAACGGGCCACAGGGACGACGACTGACCGACCGGCAAGACCCGACGAAACCGGGCGCGGGAGCCTCACGGAGGTTCCCGCGCGTTTCCATTCAGGCCGGTGCCGGGATCTCACGGAAGCCCGAACAGACGAGGTCCACGGCGCTGATGCGGTCGCCAGACAGTGTCGCAAAGAGATGCTGCTCGACGAGGTACCATTCGCCGTCCTCGCGATTCCGGACCCGGTAGCTGACGTGCAGACGGTCCGCCACCATCTCGACCTTGAACCCCACCAGTTGATGGATATCGCCGTCGTCGAACCACCGGGCGATCTGAGCGCTGGCGGCGTCGGGGCCGACGTGCTCGCGGAACGGCTTCGTCTCGTTCGGGACCACGGCCCGGAAGATGACGTCCTCGGACAGGCAGGCCGCCAGCCGGCCCCAATCGCGATGTTCGACCGCCGCGACGATCTCACGGCCGAGCGAGCCGGCGAGCGCCTCGCCCCCGTTCACAGGTTTCCGCGCTTCGCCTGCTCGCGCTCGATGGCCTCGAACAGCGCCTTGAAGTTGCCGACGCCGAAGCCGCGTGAGCCGTGGCGCTCGATGATCTCGAAGAAGAACGTCGGGCGGTCCTGGACGGGCCGGGTGAAGATCTGGAGGAGGTAGCCCTCCTCGTCCCGGTCGGCCTCGATGCCCAGCTCCTCGAGCGTGTCGATCGGGACGCCGACGTCGCCGACGCGATCGGCCAGGCCCGCGTAGTACTCGTGCGGCAGGCCGAGGAACTCGACCCCCAGGTCGCGCAGCCGGCGGACCGTCCCGACGATGTCCTCCGTCCGGATCGCGATGTGCTGGCAGCCTGGCGAGCGATACCAGTCGAGGTACTCCTGGATCTGGCTCTTCTTCTTGCCCGTCGCCGGCTCGTTGATCGGGAACTTGATCCGGCCGTTGCCGTTGGTCATGACCTTCGACATCAGCGCCGAGTAGTCGGTGTGGATGACCTTGTCGTCGTAGTGGATGAGCTGGGCGAAGCCGAGCACGTCGCGATAGAAGTCGACGAACGTGTCCATCTCGCCGAGCCCGACATTGCCGACGCAATGGTCGACCTCGAGGAGCGACAACCCGTCCGCCGCGGCCGCCGTCGGCTTCACCTTTCGGAAGCCCGGCGCGAAGACGCCGTGGTAGTCGCGCCGGTCGACGAACGAATGGAGGACCTCGCCGTAGGTGTGGATGGCGGCCGTGCGCAGGACGCCGTCCTCGCCGCCGTCGAGCTCGGTAGGCGCCCACGCCGACAGCGCGCCGCGCGAGGTGGTCTCGCGCCACGCCGACTCGACGTCGTCGACCGCGAACGCGATGTCGTGGACCCCGTCGCCGTGGAGCCGGACGTGCTCGGCGATCTCGCCGTCGGGCGTCAGCGGCGCGGTCAACACGAAGCGGATGTCGTGCTGGACCATGACGTAGCTCGCCCGGTCGCGGACCTTGGTCTCGAGGCCGCTGAACGCGACCGGCGCGAAGCCCCACAGCGCGCGGTAGTAGGCGGCCGCCTGGCGGGCGTTGCCGACCCAGAACTCGACGTGGTCGATGCCCTTGAGCGGCAGGAAGTCGGCGGCCTTGTCGTACGCGCTCGTGTCGATCCTGGCGCCCGCCTGGTTGGCGGCGCCGCGTCGGATGGTGTCCGTCATCGCCTGTCTCCCCTGCTGTCGGCGGGGCGGTCGCACGCGGTCGTTGGGCCGTCGTCGACCGTGGTCCTGGCGTTCCATGCTACGCCGGTCGTGCCACACTGGCGCGCATGGACGACGACCTTCTCGCTCGACTTCGCTCGGGGCTGGCAGGCCTCGTGGCGACCCGCACGGCCGTGGAGGCCGCCGCCCCCTGGCCGCTCGCGGCCACGTTCGACACGTCCGAGGAGGCACGCTGGGGCCCGCCCGAGGTGCTCGCCCATGTCGCCGAGATGGTGCCGTTCTGGCTGGGCGAGATGGAGCGCATCGTGGCCGGCGGACCGGAGCCCGTCCCGTTCGGCCGGATCTCGACCGACACGCTCCGGCTGGGCGTCCTCGAGCGCGACCGGTCGCTCCCGCCGCGCGAGCTGTACGACCGCGCGATCACCTCGCTCGAGCGCCTGGAGCGGCGCTGGCCCACGCTCACGGGCTCCGAGCTGGCCCGCCACGGGCTTCATCCGAGGCTCGGCGAGATGACGGTCGCGGCGATCGCCGACCGGTTCGTCGTCGCCCACCTGGCCGAGCACGTGACCCAGCTCGAAGATGTACTGCGCGGATCGTCAACGGGGTACTGACCGGGCCGTGTTCATCCTGTATGCGATCCCGATCGGGATCGTCGTCGGCTACCTCTTCGGCGGCCGGCTGGAGCGCCTCGCTGCGCTGCGGTTGCGGTGGGCGCCGCTCGCGCTCACCGGCCTCGCCGTGCAGGTCCTGCTCTTCGGCGAGCCATTCGCGAGCCGGGTCGGTGATGCCGGGCCCGCGATCTACGTCGCCTCGACCGCCGTCGTCCTGGTCGCCGTGCTGCGCAACCTCGCCATCCCGGGTGTCGCGCTCATCGCGGTCGGTGCCGGGTGCAACCTCGCCGCGATCGTCGCCAACGGCGGCTGGATGCCGGCCGACGCCAACGCGCTCGCCTCGGTCGGCGGTCTGCCGCCAGGCGCTTCGAACAGCATCGTCGTCGCCGACCCCGCCCTTCGCCCGTTGACCGACCTGTTCGCGCTGCCGACCGCGCTGCCGTTGGCCAACGTGTTCAGCGTCGGCGACGTCCTCATCGGGGCCGGCGTCGCGGTCACGATCGCGCTGGCCATGCGGGCCGCGCCGCCGGCCGACGAGGTTGCCCGGTGACCATCCCGGACCTGGGCTCCAGCCTGCCCGAGATCATCCTGCGGACTGCGATCGTCTACCTGTTCCTCGTCGCGGTCCTGCGCATCACGGGGAAGCGCGAGGTCGGCCAGATGTCGATCCTCGAGCTCATCGTCATCCTCATCATCTCGGACGCGGTCCAGAACTCGATGGTCGGAGACAACACGACGGTGTGGGGCGGTCTCGTCGCGGTCCTGACGCTGCTCGCGCTGGACAACCTGATCAAGTGGCTCACCGGGCGGTCGCGTCGGCTGCGCAAGGCGATCGAGGGCGAGCCGCGCCTGCTGGTCCGGGACGGCCGGCTGCTCGACAAGGCGCTCAGGGAGGAGCACGTCGAGGCGAGCGACGTTCGCGCCGCGATCCGTGCCCAGGGTCTCGAACGTGTCGATGAGGTGCGCCTCGCGGTGCTCGAGACGGACGGCTCGATCAGCATCATCCCCGCAGAGAACCGCCAGGGTTCACCGTCCGGCATCTCCGCGGGACCGGATCCGCTCGACTAGCTGTCGGCCGGCTCGTCGAGGACGTGGGTCTTCAGGAACGCGAGCGCGCGTTCGAAGGCGTCGCGTCGGTTCTCGCGGCGCTCCCAGCCGTGCGCCTCCTCGTCGTACCAGTGGACCTGGTAGGCCTTGTCCTCGATCTCGAGCGCCTCGACCATCTTCTCGCTCATCAGCGGCACGACCCGCTTGTCCTTCCGGCCGTGGATGATCAGGACCGGCGCCTCGATGCGCTCGGCGCGATAGACCGGCGATCCGCGACGGTATGTCTCGGCACGTGATGGATCGTCGGGCGAGCCCATCATCCGGTGCAGGTCGCGCCGTCCGATCCGGTCGCCGCGCCGGTAGCTCTCGGCGATCTCGGAGTCGCCGAACAGGTCGACCCCCGCCCGCCACATCGCGGGCTCGTCGACGAGCGCCGACAGGACCATGTAGCCGCCGTACGAGCCGCCGTAGATGGCCAGCCGCCCGTCGCACCAGGGCTGGCCGGCGGCCCAGCGACCGGCGTCGATCAGGTCGTGGACGTCGCCGTGACCCCACTCCCCGTGATTGGCCTGGCGGAACGTCCGGCCGTAGCCGGTCGAGCCGCGGAAGTCGACGTCGAGGATCGCGAAGCCCTCCGCGATGAGGAGTTGCTTGAAGGGCCAGAACGCGCGGAACGACTGGCCGGTCGGGCCGCCATGCGCCCAGACGATCGTCGGGACCCGGCGTGCCCCGCGCTTGCCGGTCGCGCCCGCCGGCCGCCACAGCGTGCCCTCGAGGGCGAGCCCGTCGCGCGCCTCGAGCTTGATCCGTTCGGCCACGGCCGCCCGGAGCACGGCCAGCGCCGCCCGGAGCACGGCCGGCATCGAATCGGTCACCTGCCGCGGCCGAGACCCATCGGGCGCGACGCCGGGAACGGGCAGCAGCCACAGGTCCTGCGGCGCGGAATCGCGCTCGCCGACCGCGGCGATCCAGGCCCCGTCCGCGAGCCAACCGACGGCCCGCCATACGCCGTCCCACGGATTGATCCGGCTGCCCGCCGCGGCCGCGCTGACCGTGCGGGGCTCCTTCGGTGGGCGACCCCTGGCCCGTTTGGGCGGCTGCGCTCCGCCGAGCTCGCCGACGAGCAGGTCCTGGAGGCCGTCGTGGACCTCGATGTGGACGAACCGGCTGCCGTCCGGCGACGGCAGCGGAACGTGACCGGTGCCGCCGCCAGGCTCGCCGTGCTCGCGCTCGCCGGCCGTCAGGACGATCCGATCGTGCCCGTCGGCGGTCAGCCGGACGACCTGGAACCAGCCGTCCGCGTCCGACACGAACAGGAGCGACCCGTCGGGCAACCACTGTGCCCCGACGTCGCGGCTGCGCTCGCCGGCGACAACGCGCGTCGCCCTGGTGGCGACCTCGACCAGCGAGATCTGCGCCGTCTCGAGGTCGTCCTGGCGCTGGCTCATGACCGCGAGACGGGCGCCGTCCGGCGCCCAGGCGAACGCGTCGACGTCGATCCCGGACTCGGTCAGGGCAGCGGGACGAGGCGGCTTCGGCTCGTTCGCCGGGCGGCCGCGGCGTGGTACCGGGGCATCGATCACCCACACCTGCGTCCAGCCCCGGCGTCGCGACAGGAAAGCGATCCGGTGACCATCGGGCGACCAGCGTGGCTCGCGGCCGCGACCGGGCTTGGGGACGACCCGGCTGAGGCGCGACCCGTCTGCCTCGACGACCCAGATCTCCTCGTCGCGGACGAACGCGAGGCGACGTCCGTCCGGCGACCACTGCGGGTCCGACACCGGCTTGTCCGACGCGGTCAGCTGGGTCGGATATCCGCCGCGCAACGAGACCGTGAACAGCTGGCGCGCGCCGGCCGCCTCCGCGGTGTAGGCAACGACGCGGTCGCGAGGGTGGAGCCGGAACTCGCGTGGAGCCTCGACCGCGACGATCGACTCGACCGAGAGGTTCGGGGACGGCGTCGTCGGCGCGGTCGGCATCAGTCGCGATCCCCGGCGCGCGCTTGGGCGACGCACCACGGGCCGAGCATCGCGAGGTGCTTGCGGACGTGGCCGTGGAGGCAGTCGTAGGCCCAGCTCCACCCATCGGGCGATCGCAAGTCGGCGGTCGAGAGCCGGCCGACCGCGTCGAGCAGGTCCTCGCGGGTCCGGTCGTAGCGCTCGAGCAGCGCGGCGACGCCGCTGCCACGCGACCGGGCGACCATCCGGTCGTTCCACGCGTCGATGCCCTCGTCCGGGTCGGACAGCCAGTAGCCCAGGCGTTCGAAGACGTCCACCGCCCGCACGCCCTCCTCGGCCCAATCGGCGAGGTGCGCGACGTGGTCGGCCAGGTCCCAGCCGGGCGTGACGTCCGGCGTCGCCCAGGCGTCCGGCCGGACGGGGCGGATGAGCCGGTCGAAGTCGGCGCCGATGGCGGCCTCCTGGACCCTGAACCCGGCCTGGTCGGTCGGCCGCGGATCGGCGACGAATGGGTCGCCATCGACCTGGCGCAGCCGGAGCTCGGCGGTCCACGGCTCGATCACGGCCAGATGGTCGAGGTAATGGCCGTGCAGCGTGTTGCCGATCCAGCCCCACGGCTCGGGGGCGCGGATCGTCTCGACACCCAGGCGCCGGGCGAGGTCCAGCAGCCGGGGCCGTGCCGCGTCGAGGCGGTCGAGCATCTCGTCGCGCGACATCGAGGCCCACGGCTCGCGACGGCGCTCGTTGTAGCGGTCGAAGTCGCCGTCGTCGTAGTCGCGGTCCGACGGCCACTCGCCGGTGTCGATGGCACGCGCCGTGTAGGCCTGGGCGAGCTCCTGCCAGTCGACGATGTGTCCGACGTGTTCGGCCAGCGACCACTCGGCGCCGCCCGCGTCGGACGGTGCGGCACCCGGCAGATGCCAGGCGGCGTCGTCGAGCCCGGCCCAGGTGATCGTCAGCCGGTCCCACAGCGCCGCTTCGTCGGCCCACAGGTCCCGGTCCGGCGCACGGAGGTCGACCGCCCGGATGTCGGCCAGGGGCGCACGGCGCAAGTCCACGAGGCTCGAGCTCGTTCGGCCTTCGCGCGACCCGGCGCCGCCGACCGTCATCGACCCCCGGCCCGCGGCTCGGTCGACGGGGCTACGCTGGCCTCGAGCTGGTCGCCGAGCTCGACGGTGCGTCGATAGGCCGCCCAGACGGCCTCCGAGAGGACCGTCCGCAGCCGCCCGGATTCGAGCTCATGGAGGGCGGCCGCAGAGGTGCCGCCGGGCGAGGTGACCATGTTGCGCAGCTCGGCCGGATGCATGCCGGACTGCTTGGCGAACAGGGTCGAGCCCTCGAGCGTCTCGATCACGAGGTCGTGCGCGATGTGACGCGGGAAGCCGAGGTGGACGGCCGCGTCGATGAGCGCCTCCATGACGAGGAAGACGTAGGTTGGGCCGGTGCCGGACACGGCGGTCGCCATCGCGACCATCTTCTCGTCGTCGACCTCGAGCTGGTGGCCGAGGGCGCCGAGGAGCGCGGCTGCCTGGGCTCGCTGCTCGTCGGTCGTCTCCGGCGTCGCGTACCAGACTGTCATGCCCTTGCCCAGGCGGGCCGGCGTGTTCGGCATGCTGCGGACGACCTGGTCGTGGCCCAGGATGCCGGTCAACGCCGCCGTCGTCGCCCCGGCCAGGACGCTCAGCACGAGCTGGCCGCGGCGGAGGCTCGGACCGATCTCGCGCCCGACCTTGCCGAGCATCTGCGGCTTGATCCCGAAGATGACGACGTCGGCGCCGTCGACGGCCTCCACGTTGGAGGCGACGGTGCGGATGCCGTACTCGCGGGCCAGGTGCTCGCGTCGTTCGGGCCGCGGATGGCTGGCGACGACCTGGCTCGGCGCGACGAGCTTGCCGCGCAGGATGCCCGCGATCATCGCCTCGGCCATGACGCCGGAGCCGACGGTCGCGATCGAGGACGTGGCCAGCGGGGACATCGCGGGGAGTATAGCCGCGGGGCTCGGGCAGCCAGATGAGCCGAGGCGCCTACCGGGCGTCGGCGCGGGCCACCCCCGTCAGGAAGAACCGCCCCGTCCGCGTGACGCGCGCGCCACCGAAACCGGTCCGCGCGAGCGCGTCCTCCAGCTCGGCCGGCTCGTAATAGACCTTGACGATCGTGAACTCGCGGCCGTCGTCGAGGCGGCGGACGGAGGTGTCGTCGGACGGCGGCGGGTGGTCGGCGGCACTCGACTGCGGATCGCGCAGCGAATCGATGAAGGCGAAAGTGCCACCGGGCTTGAGCCAGCGCCGGACGACGCCGAGGAAATCGTCGAGTCTGACGCGCGGGACGTGGCTCAGCCAGAAGCCGGTGAAGACGGCGTCGACCGTCCGATCGGGCTCCGTCCAGGCATCGCGGACGTGGAGGTGGGCGCGCAGCCGGTGGGCGACCAGGCGCTCGCGGGCCCGATCCAGCGGCGCCGAGGCGGCGTCGTAGAGCGACAGCTCCCCTTTCGATGCGAGCAGCGGCGACCACCAGCCGGTCCCCGCCGCCAGTTCGACGATCTCACCCTGGATCGACAGCTCGTCCAGCCATCGACCGGCCGCGTCGAGCTCGGCGTTCCACGCCGCATCATGGACGGGACCACGCTCGTATCGCCCGCGGCGCAGGTACCAGTCGTCGTACTCGGGCGCGCGGGCCTCGTAGTAGGCCAGCATGTCGGCCTCCGGGTCCGACGGCTGGGCCGCCACGGACGCGGGCGCCCGGACGGACGATGCGGGAACCACCGGGCCCGGGACGGCCGCGGCGCCGCGCTCGGTCAGGGCCTGGTGCAGCCGAAAGCGCAGGAACCCGTTGTCGCCCGCCTTGCCGACACAGGTCGGGCAGAGCTGCGCCCAGCCCTCGAGGTCGTCCGGCCCGCGACACGCGTGGGGAGTGCCGCACCATAGGCAATCGAAGCTCGCGCGGAACGGCATCGAGCCTTGCCTCAGGTGTCGACCGGCGCCCACGACCCGACGGGCGCGACGTCGACGAAGGCATCGGGATCGAACACCTCGGCCAGCAGCTCGATGCCGTCGATGACGCGCGGACCCGGCCGGCTGAAGTAGGCGGATCCGTCGACCGCGAAGACCTGCCCACCTCGCACGGCAGTCATGTCGGCATAGCCGGGCGGCCGCCGCGTCCCCGCCCACGCCTCGATCGTCTCCTGGAGATGGAACCCGCAGGGCATCAACACGAGCATCTCGGGGTCCACCTCGGACACGGCGTCCCAGGTCGTCTGCGTGGACGCCTGGCCATCGGAGCCGAGCAGCTCCCAGCCACCCGCATGGCGGATCTGCTCCGGGACCCAGTGTCCGGTCGCGAACGGCGGATCGAGCCACTCGAGAGCGACGACCCGCGGCGATCGGCCGCCCGCGTCGCGCCTGGCCTGGACCTTCTCGCCGACCGACCCGAGCCGCTCGCGGAGTGATTCGACGAGGTCGATCGCGGCATCCTCCGCCTCGGTCATCGCCCCGACGGTCGTGATCGTGTTGAGGATGCCCTCGATCGACGTCGGCTCGAGCGACACGACGGTGATGTCGGCGTCGATCGCCCGCGCCACCTCGTTGACCTCGCGATAGCTGACCGCGCAGACGCGACACAGCTCCTGGGTCAGGATGAGGTCGGGCTTCGCGGCGGCCAGCGCCTCCTCGTCGAGGGCGTACAGCGACGACCCGCCGTGCATCGACGCCGTGACGAGCCGGTGGATGTGACGTGACGAGGCCGCGCTCAGGTCGTGGACGCTGTGGGTGATGACGGGCACCCCCACGACCTCGGGTGGGAAGTCGCATTCATGGGTGACGCCGACAAGCTCGTCGCCCAGCCCGATGGCGCACACGATCTCGGTCGCCGACGGAAGGAGGGAGACGATGCGCATCGCGCGACCGCGGCGGGCCCGGCTGTCCGGTCCATGGGGACCGGAGCGCGAGTCAGGCCGGCTTCAGCTCGTCGACGGCGGCGCGAGCGGCAGCCTTGTCGGTGAACCAGGTCGCGTCGATGGCGGTGTAGTTCGCCCACTCGGGCGGCAGCGACTCCTCGGGGAAGATCGCATTGACCGGGCATTCGGGCTCGCAGGCGCCGCAGTCGATGCACTCGTTCGGATCGATGAACAGCTTGCGATCCGTGCCCTCGTCGTAATGGATGCAATCGACCGGACAGACGGACACGCACGAGATGTCGAGTACGTCGATGCACGGCTCGGCGATCACATAGGCCATTCAGGATCCTCCTCGAGGCTCACCGGTCATCAAGGGTGGTGGGTCGTGCCCCCAGAGCGTACCACCCAGGTCGTTCACGAGGCGGGCGTGGCAGGCGCCCAGCGGATCGGGACCTGCATGCCGCGCTCCCAGTGCCCCGGGATGTGGCAGCCGACGATCCACGGGGTCGGACTCTGCGTGGCCGCCGCCGGCACCGTCCAGACGAGGTCGACCCGCTGGCCCGAGGCGACGACGATGCGCAGCCCGGCGACGGCCGGCGGGACGCTGACGATCGGCGTGGGTCCCGGCGGTCGCCCGGCGGTGGCCGCCTCGGCGACCTCCCACGCGTCCTGGACGGCCGCGTCGCCGATGACCGCCTCATGGACCTCCAGGCCGCCGTTGATCACATGGAGCAGGACGGTCTCGCCGGGCACGAGGTCCACGGGATCGGGGACGAACGAGTAGTCCTTGGTGATGATGTTGACCTGTCGCGGGGCGGACGATCCGCCGGGCACGATCGGGGGCGTGGCGGCCGAGGCGGAGCACGCGCCGGCCGCCAACGCGGCCAGGGCCAGGGCGGCGAGACGCGTCGCGCGGGCCGCGGGGATCACGCCGGGAAGTCTATGACGCACCGAACGGGACGGCGCCCGACTTCGCTTGACACGCTCCGGGCTCGCGGCACAGTGCGGCGGACCCGGGAACGAAGCCCGCCCGTCCGGCCGATCACCCCCAGTGCGGATCCATTCCAGACGTTCGGTTCGTCACCGGCGGCGTCAAGACGCTGCCGATCTGGATCTTCCACAGCTTCCGGCTGGCCAACCAGGTTCCAACGTGGCGGGTCTGGCGGCGATCCTGCTGTCCGTGATCCCGGTCTACCTGGCGACGCGGCTCAGCGGTGGCGTGGTCAGCTCGCGGGGTTGACCGCCCAGCGCAGGCCCAGCTCCGGCCCTACCACTTGAGGCCCGAAATCGATCAAGACGACGGCGAACGACAACACGGCCAGCGTTCTGGCCAACGCCTGACGCATGAGACACCTCCGCCGGCTCGCGGCCGGCCGGCCCTGGGTGGTCGACCCCTCCGAGGAATGCCCGGTCCAGGACCACCTCCGCGAGTGTAGCAGTCGTCGCTTAGCTGCGACTTATCGGTCGGTCACATCGCCGGTTCGTGGTCGCGCTTGAGGTACTTCTCCGGGTCGTCCCGAAACTCCAGCAGGCAGCCGCGGCTGCAGAACCAGTAGGTCTTGCCGTCGTGCTCGAGCGATAGCTGGCTGGTCGTGGTGTCGACACTCATCCCGCAGACTGGATCGATCTCGGTCGCCATCGGCGTCCTCCTCCCCGGGTACTCCCATGGAGTATAGGCTCGCGTACCATCGGCGCGATGGGGACCCGTGAGGACGAGATGCGCGCGGCGCTGGCCGCCGAACGCGAGCGGCTGTCGGGCGAGCGCGCGGAGACGATCGTCGCGCCGGACCAGATGACGTACGGATCGCAGGCCGCGGCCGCGAGCCAGGTGTTCGCGCAGCAACGGGACCTCGCGCTGCGCGATCGCGTCGACCACCAGCTCGACCTCGTCAGCGAGGCCATCGCGCGGCTCGATGCCGGCACCTTCGGCACCTGCGTCCGATGCGGCCGCCCCATCGCGGACGACCGACTCGAGGCCTTGCCCTGGGCGCCCCGCTGCATCGACTGCCAGCGGATCGCCGACCGCGAGCGGTGACGGATCCGCCGCCGACCCCGCGGCTCGTCGACCTCGACGACATCCGCGCGGCGGCCATTCGACTCCGTGGCATCGCGACGAGGACCCCGCTCGTGCCGTTCGGACCCCCCGAGGCGGGTCGATCACTGAAGGCCGAGTCGCTTCAGCCGATCGGGGCGTTCAAGCTCCGCGGTGCCTACAACGCGATCGCGACGCTGACTCCGGAACAGCTGCGCCGTGGTGTCATCACCTATTCCTCGGGCAATCACGCCCAGGGTGTCGCTCGCGCCGCGCGCCTGCTCGGCGCGCCGGCCGTCGTGGTGATGCCGTCCGACGCGCCGGCCATCAAGCGCGAGCGGGTCGCGGCCGACGGTGCCCAGATCGTGGTCGTGGGCACCGCCAGCGACGAGCGCCAGCAGGTGGCCGAGGAGATCGCCGTCGAGCGTGGCCTCGAGATCATCCCGCCGTTCGACGACGACCGGATCATCGCCGGCCAGGGGACGGTCGGCCTCGAGCTCGCCGAGGACCTGTCCGATCTGGCGGTGGTCCTGGTGCCGGTCGGTGGCGGAGGGCTCGCGAGCGGGGTCGCGACCGCGGTCAGGGCCCTGCGCCCGTCGGCCCGCGTCATCGGCGTCGAGCCGGACCTGGCCGCCGACGCGCGCGAATCGCTGGAGCGCGGGGAGATCGTCCGCTGGCCGGCCGAGCTCGTGTCGCGGACCGCCGCCGACGGGACGAGGACGCAGGCGCTCGGCGCGCGGACGTTCGCCCACCTGCGCGCCTACCTCGACGCGATCGTCACCGTCTCCGAGGCCGAGATCGCCGCCGCCGTCCGCCTGGGCGCGGAGCGGAGCCGGCTCGTCGTCGAGCCATCGGGTGCGCTCGGCATCGCGGCGATGGCCTTCCACGCACGGGAGATCGGCCTCGACGCGGCCGCCGGCTCGACGGTCGCCGTCGTGAGCGGCGGGAACGTCGATCCCGAGCGGTACCGCGCGTTCCTCGAGGCGCCGGTCCCGCCCGAGGGTTGAGGTCGCATCCCCCAAGACGCCCGCTCGCTCGTGGCCGGCGACCCTACCCGCGCGACTCCCCACGCTCGTCCGCCAGGCGTTCGGCGAGGCGTCGCTCGCGGATCCGGATCTCGACCAGCTCGGCGTCGGCGCGACGGTCGGCACGGGCCTCGTCCCGCGCCTCGGCCCGCATCCACCCGACGACGACCGCCATGATCGCGGTCAGGAAGATCGCGTCGCCGGCGATCCACATGATCCCGGCCGCGAGGCGCTGGTCGTCGAGCACCGCCATCCCCCATGGCCGGACGAGCGTGGCGTAATGCGGATAGAGCGGCGCGCTCGCGTTGAGGATGACGAAGGCGAGGAACGTGTTCTGGGTCATCTGGGTGAACAGGTAGCCGATCCGCGCCGGGTGGGTCATCCGCCACGGCGCGGGATCGAGCGCCACCGCCGGCCACCAGAAGAGCAGCGCCCCGGTCAGGAACAGGGCGTGCTCGATGTCGTGGATCAGCGGATCCTCGAGCGACGCGTTGAACAGCGGCGAGAAATGGACCGCCCACATCATCGTGGCGAACATCACCCAGGCCGTCACCGGGTGCGCGATGAACCTGACGACCCGCGAGTGGAGGGCCGGCAGGAGCCAGCGATGCCGCGTCTCCGACGAGCTCAACCGCAACACCAGGGTGATCGGTGCGCCCAGCGCGAGCAGCGGGGCCGCGACCAGCATCAACAGCACGTGCTGCACCATGTGGACCGAGAAGAGCGACGTGTCGTAGCGATCGATCCCCGACACCAGCGCGAAGGCCAGCGCGGTCATCCCGGCCAGGAAGGCGACGGTGCGACGCCGCGGGACGGGGTTCCCGGGATGCGCGGCGTTGACGCGCCGGACGGCCCAGAGCCACCAGCCGACAGCGACGGCGATGCTCAGGGTCGGCAGCGGTTCGAACGACCAGCCGAGCAGCAGCGACCCCGCCGTCGGGGCCTCGAGCGGCACCGGTCCGTGCGCGGCGACCGGGCCCGCCGAAATGGCGGCCGATGCGGCCGCCGCCATCAGCGCGGCGGTCGCCACGGCCAGCCTTCGGATGAGGCGCGATCCTGTCATCGGCGGCATGGTCGCACGAACGCGCGATGCGGTCGCCGCGCTCGAGGCGTTGCGCGAGACACGCGCTCGCCGGGTAGAATGGCCGCGGTTCGGCCCTGGGTCGACCGGCGCCTGCTCACTCATCGGTCGTCGCGCCCCGTCCAGGCACGCGGCCATCCTCGAGGGCCTTGATGTCGAGCTCCCCCAGGTCGAGCACCTCCCGGGTCGCGATCTTCGCCCTCGCCATCGGTGCCGCGATCATCGGCCTGAGCCTCATCCTGCTGTACTACGGCGTCAACGTCCTCCAGGCGGGACAGGAGATCCTGACCGGGCTCTATCCCCCGATCGCGGTGACGACCGAAGGCGCCGAGATCCGCAACCTGTATACGGCCGTCTTCCTCATCGCCGTGGCCATCTTCATCGTGGTCGAGGGACTCATCATCTGGACGGTCATCCGCTATCGGCGCAAGCCCGGTGACGACACGCTCCCGCCACAGACCCACGGCAACAACGTCGCCGAGTTCGTGTGGACGATCGTCCCGACGCTCATCGTGGTCTTCCTGTTCATCGTGTCGTGGCAGACGCTCAACCAGGTCGACACGACGTCGGCCAGCGCGCAGACGAAGATCCGCGCCCTCGCCGGCCAGTTCCAGTGGCAGTTCGACTATCTGGCCCAGGACGGCACGACCGTCCTGTACACCGAGTACATCCCGCTGTCCAAGGACGGCGGCGGCATGACCGTGCCGGCGGGCCGGACGGTCCAGCTGTCGCTCGTCAGCAAGGACGTCATCCACGCCTTCTACGTTCCCCAGTTCCTGTTCAAGCGCGACGTCGTGCCGGGCCGGACGAACCAGTTCGACTTCACCGTCAACGCGTCGGACGCGGGCCAGACGTTCCGCGGCCAGTGCGCGGAACTGTGCGGCACCGGGCACAGCATCATGCTCTTCGATGTCCACGCGTTGACCGCGACCGAATTCGACGCCTGGCTGGCCGACAAGGTCAAGTCCAACCCGCAACCGGCGCCGAGCGGCGCGACCCCCAGCGGCGCAGCGCCAAGCGGCGCGGCTCCCAGTGGCGCGGCTCCCAGCGGCGCGGCGCCCAGCGGCGCGGCGCCCAGCGGCGCGGCGCCCAGCGGTCCGGCCGGCGAGTCGGTCAAGATCAGCGCATCCGGGATCAAGTACGAGCAGTCCGCCGTCAGTGCGCCGGCCGGGCAGCCGTTCAAGATCGAGTTCGAGAACAAGGACGCGGGCACGCCGCACAACGTCGCCATCCACCAGGGCTCGCCGACCGGCACGGCGGTCTTCACCGGCGCCATCTTCCCCGGCGTGGCGACCAAGCTCTATGAGGTCCCGGCCCTCAGCGCCGGGAGCTATGCCTTCGTCTGCACGGTCCACCCGACGATGACCGGCAGCCTGACGGTCCAGTAAGGAGCGATCGATGGCGACGACCACGCTGACGCCAGCCGCCTCCGCCTACCGGACCGGCCTGTATGCCTGGCTGACGACGACCGATCACAAGAAGATCGGGATCATGTACGTCATCAACTCGTTCGTGTTCTTCTTCATCGGCGGCCTGCTGGCGCTGATGGTCCGCACCGAGCTTGCCCAGCCCGGCCTGCAGTACGTGAGCGACTCGACCTACAACGAGCTGTTCACGATGCACGCCACGTTCATGATCTTCCTGTTCGTGATCCCGATGCTGGCGGGCTTCGCCAACTACGTGGTCCCGCTCCAGGTCGGCGCCCCGGACATGGCCTTCCCGCGGATCAACGCGCTGTCGTTCTGGATGCTGCCGCTGGCGGGAGTGCTGCTGCTGATCGGGTTCGTGACCGGCGGGACCGCGGCCGCCGGCTGGACGAGCTACGCCCCGTTGTCCGAGGACCGGCCGCTCGCCGCCACCGGGTACGGCCAGGACCTGTGGATCGTGGCCCTCGTCCTCATCGGGACGAGCTCGATCCTCGGCGCCATCAACTTCCTGGTCACGATCTTCAAGATGCGGGCGCCCGGGATGACCCTGTTCCGGATGCCGATCCTGGTCTGGACCGTGCTCGTCACGTCGGTGCTCGTGCTGATGGCGACCCCGGTCATCACCAGCGCGCTGATCATGCTGTTCATCGACCGCAACTACGGCGGGGCCTTCTTCGACCCGTCACGCGGCGGCGACGCGATCCTCTACCAGAACATCTTCTGGTTCTACTCGCACCCGGCCGTCTACGTCATGGTCCTGCCGGCGATGGGCTTCGTCAGCGAGATCCTGCCGGTGTTCAGCCGCAAGCCGCTGTTCGGCTACAAGGCGTTCGTGTTCGCGACCGCGGCGATCGGCGCCCTCGGCTTCTCCGTGTGGGCCCACCACATGTTCACGACCGGCGCGGTCTACCTGCCGTTCTTCAGCATCATGACGTTCCTCATCGCGGTCCCGACCGGGGTCAAGATGTTCAACTGGGTGTTCACGATGTGGCGCGGCCAGTTGATGCTCAAGACGCCGCTGCTGTTCGCCATCGGCTTCCTGACGATGTTCCTCATCGGTGGCATCAACGGCGCCTTCTCCGCGTCGGTGCCCGTCGACTTCGCGCTCCACGACACGTACTGGGTCGTCGCCCACCTGCACTACGTGCTGTTCGGAGGGTCCGTCTTCGGGGTCATGGCCGCGCTCTACTACTGGTTCCCCAAGATGACCGGCAAGATGATGAACGAGACCGTCGGCAAGGCGCAGTTCGTGCTGATGTTCATCGGCTTCAACATGACCTTCTTCCCGATGCACGAGCTCGGGCTGGCCGGCATGCCGCGACGCATCGCGGACTACTCGTCGACGGCCGGCTGGAACGACCTGAACATGCTCGCCACGATCGGCGGGTTCACGATCGCGGCGAGCATGACGCTGCTCCTGTGGAACATCTTCCTGTCGCTGCGCAGCGGGGCACCGGCCGGTGACGACCCGTGGGAGGCCAACACCCTCGAATGGGCGACGACCTCGCCGCCACCGGCCTACAACTTCGACCGCTTGCCGGAGATCCGCTCCGAGCGCCCACTGTTCGACCTCCGCCACGGCCGGACGGCCGAGCACTGAGCGGCACGACGACGATGACGACCGACGACCAGGCGCTGTTGCCGATCGAGCACAATCCGCTCGCCTCCATGCCGCACGACACCCACGGCGGGATCGCCAACCCCGTCCTGGGGATGATCCTGTTCATCACCTCGGAGGTGATGTTCTTCGGCGGGCTGTTCGCGGCCTACTTCAACATCCGGGCGAACGCCGCGCAGTGGCCGCCGGAACAGTTCACCGATACCCTCAAGATCCTGCCATTCGTCGGCCCGGCGACGGTCCTGCTGATCCTGAGCTCGGTGACCTGCCAGTACGCCGTTTGGGCGATCCGACGCGACGACCGGACGGTCTTCCTCCGTGCGATGACCGTGACCGTGATCCTGGGCATCACCTTCCTGTTGATGCAGGCGACCGACTACGTCGTCCTGGGTTCGGAGGGCCTGACCCTCGCGTCGGGCACCTTCGGCACGACGTACTACACCCTGACCGGCTTCCACGGCGCGCACGTGTTCGGTGGCGTGATCATGCTGTCGGTGATCCTCTACCGCGGGATGGTCGGCCAGTTCAGCGCGAGGCATTACGATGCCGTCGAGGGGGCCTCGCTCTACTGGCACTTCGTCGACGTCGTCTGGATCATGCTGTTCTCGCTCCTCTACCTGCTGCCCGGCAAGACGCCGGCGACCTAGGAGTCGATCGCCATGCATCCACTCCGCCACCCGCGCAACGCGGCCCTGGTCGGGCTCCTGTTCGTCATCATCGGGATCATCTTCTACGCAATCCCGGCCGCCGAAGGCATGTTCATCACGTACGAGGTCGCCGCCGGGACGACCTTGCTGCTCTTCCTCGGCGTCGCCATGGCGATCATGGCCTACGTGCTCGTGGCCGGATCCACGGACGAGTGACCAGGCTCCCGCGCGTCGTCGCGACCTGATCCTGACCGATCATGCTCGAACGGATCTGGACCAACATCCTCGAACTGACTGCCCAGTTCGTCACGCCCGACTGGGGCAAGATCATCGGCGTCCTGCCAGTCATCTTCGTCATCCTCGTCGTGGCCGTGCTGTTGTGGGTCTTCCGCCGCCTCGTGAAGGCCCCGCCCGCTCGACGCGGCAAGCAGCGGATCGAGACCAAGGCGCCGGCCGGCGTCCACATGCCCGGACCGTCGTTCTCGCCGGCGTTCGCGGCGATGGGCACGTTCCTGGTCCTGCTCGGGCTCGTCTTTGGCGGTGTCACGCTGATCCTCGGTGCGATCGCGCTGGCGCTGACGCTGCTGTATTGGCTCGCCGAAGGGCTGCGCATCTACGATCACGACGTCGGGCCGACCGCGTCGACGCTGCCCGCCGTAGTCCACGACGGTCCGCCACCCGGGGTCCACATGCCCGGGCCGTCGTGGCGGCCGTTCCTCGGCGCGTTCGGCGTGTTCCTGCTGTTCCTGGGCCTGGTGTTCGAGGGCTGGCTTCTGGCGGTCGGGGTGATCGCCCTCATCTCGACCCTGGTCGGGTGGCTGACCGACGCGGTCCAGGAGTACCGCCGGACCGTCGACGCCGACACGACGGGGCATCTCGAGAACGGCCCGGATCCCCGGGCGCCGTCGCGCCTCCTGGCCGTGCTCACGATCCTGACGCTCGGTGCGGCCATCCTCCAGTCGAGCGTCTTCGCGACCGGCCCGGCCAACGGCGGGACTGGCGCGGCCGGCGCGTCGGGCGCCCCGCCTGCCTCGGCGGCTCCGGCCGGCTCGACGGCGCCCGCCGGGTCCGGCGCACCCGGGGGCGGGGGGCCGGCGGCCAGCGGCGGGGCCGCGGATGTGAGCGTGCAGGCCAAGGGCATCGCCTTCGTCGAGACGAGCTGGACCGCACCCGCCGGCAAGCCATTCGCCATCGCGTTCGCCAACGAGGACGCTGGCGTCCCGCACAACATCGAGCTGATCAACGGTTCGGGCACGACCGTCTTCAAGGGAGACATCTTCAACGGGGTCGCGACCCGGACCTACAACGTCACGGCGCAGCCGGCCGGCGAGTACACGTTCAAGTGCATCGTCCATCCGGGCATGACCGGGACGGCCACGCTCCAGTAGGCGGGCGAGCGTCATGCCGCGCCGGCCGATCCTGCTCGCGCTGTTCGTCGCGGGCCTGACGACCGTCGTGCTGATCGGGCTCGTGCGCATCGGCGGTGGACCGGGGTCTGCCGTGAGCTCGACCGATGCGCCGGCCGACGGGCACGCGGCGGTCGACCGGCCCGTGCCGGCGATCGTGGGGACGACCCTCGACGGCACGCCGTTCGACCTCGCCGCGTTCGCCGGCAAACCCGTCGTCATCAACTTCTGGGGGCCGAGCTGCGTCCCCTGCCGGGACGAGTTCCCGCTCCTCGAATTGAAGGTCGTCCAGCATGCCGGCGAGGGGCTCACGGTCGTCGGGGTGCTGACCGACGATCCGGTCGAGCCGGCCCGCGACTTCGTGGCGGCATATGGCGGGACCTGGCCCACCGTCCAGGATCCGGGCAAGGCGATGAAGGCGGCCTACCGGGTCGCCGCGCGGCCGCAGACCTACTTCGTGGACCGGACCGGGGTCCTTCGCTCCATCCAGGTCGGACAGCTGACCGACGCGGATTTCGAACGCCAATACGCCCGGATCGCCCGGTGAGTGCCGGCGACCCGCTGGTCGTCGTCGAAGGGCTGGTCAAGCGCTACGGCGAGCGGACCGTCGTCGACGGCGTGTCGCTCACGGTTGCGGCGGGTGAGCTCGTCGCGCTGCTCGGTCCGAACGGCGCCGGCAAGACCACCACCGTCGAGATCATCGAGGGCTATCGCCGCGGGGACGGCGGACGGACGAGCGTCCTCGGCGTGGATCCGGCGACCGGCGGGCCGGCGCTCCGGGCACGCGTCGGGCTCATGTTGCAGGGCGGTGGAATCGACCCTCGCGCCCGACCGCGCGAGACGCTCATCCAGTACGGCGGCTTCCACGCCGATCCACGTGACGCGGACGAGCTGCTCGACCTGGTCGGGCTTCGGACGGTCGCCGACACGCGCTATCGCCGGCTGTCCGGGGGCGAGCGCCAGCGTCTCGGGTTCGCGCTCGCGCTCGTCGGGCGGCCCGAGGTCGTCGTCCTCGACGAGCCCACGGCCGGGATGGACCCCGAGGCGCGCGTCGCGATCCGTTCGGTCGTCGGGGACCTGCGCGACACGGGCGTGGCGATCCTGCTGACGAGTCACGACCTGACCGACGTTGAGCGCCTGGCGGACCGGATCGTCGTCCTCGACGGCGGCCGGGTTGTGGCGTCCGGATCGCCCGCCGAGCTGAGCGCGGGGGCGACGTCGCGCCTCCGGTTCCGCCTCGACCGGCTGCTCCGCATGGGCGAGGCCCAAGGGCTGCAGGACGCCCTCGGCGCCGTCCGACCCGGGGCCGTGCTCGCCGTCGACGGGGACGGTGCCCGCTACCGGATCGATGGGAGCGCTCCCGATGCCACGCTGGTCGCGACGCTGGCGGCCTGGTGCGCCGCCGCGGACCGGCTCATCGTCGACCTGCGGACCGGCGACGGCAGCCTCGAGGACATCTATCTCGAGCTCGTCGGCCGGGATCGCGAGACGGTTCCATGAGCCGGCCGGCGTCGCCGCTGGCCGCGACCGCTGCGCAGACGCGGACGGAGCTGCGCCTGACGGCGCGCCGTGGCGAGAACGTCCTGGTCACGATCGTCATCCCGGTGGTCGTGCTGCTTTTCTTCGCCTCGGTCAGCGTCCTGCCGACGGGCGACGGTGCGCCGGTCGACTTCCTGCTGCCGGGCGCGCTGGCCCTCGCGATCATCGCGACGAGCCTGGTCAACCTCGGCATCGCGACCGCGTACGAGCGGAACTACGGGGTGCTCAAGCGCCTCGGCGGCTCGCCCCTGACGCGGACCGGCCTGCTGGCCGCCAAGGTCGTCGCGATCCTCGTGGTCGAGGTCGCGCAGGTCGTCCTCCTCATCGTCATCGCCGTGGTCCTCCTTGGCTGGCGCCCGGGACCCGGGGCGTCACCGGCGCTATTCGTCGCTGCGGTCCTGCTCGGTACGCTCGCATTCGCGGGGCTCGGCCTGTTGCTCGCCGGGGCGCTGCGGGCGGAGGCGACGCTGGCGCTGGCGAACGGGCTGTTCATCGGCTTCCTGCTGCTCGGCGGGATCGTCCTGCCCGTCTCCCACCTGCCGGGGCCGCTGGCCGGACTCGCGGACCTGCTGCCGGCGGCGGCGCTCGCCGACGCGTTCCGGGTGGCGCTCGGGTCCACCGCCACCGATCTCGGCCGTTCGCTCGCGGTCCTCACGGTCTGGGGCGTCGGGGCCGTGGCCCTGGCCGTCCGGACGTTCCGCTGGGAGTAGCCCTACTCGGGCGTCTCGGGGAGGTCGCGCAGCCTCAGCACCGGCGACCCGACGAGGAACAGGATCCCGCCGATCGCCGCGAAGGTCGTGACCCAGATCGCCTCGCGGACGCCGAACGCCCCACCGAGCAGGCCACCGAGCAGCGCCCCCAGCGGTCGCACCCCGTAGTTGACGAAGCGGAACGCACCGCCCGCCCGTGCCCGGATCCGGTCGGGCGTTCGCGCGAAGATGATCGCCCCGACGTTGACGTCGAGGATCATCACGCCGAGGCCGGCGCCGAACTCGGAGCCGAAGAGGAGCGCCAGGACGAGCGGCATCGGCATGTCCGGACCGGCCAGCGGGATGAGCAGCAGCGAGACAGGGAACAACAGGCAGCCCAGGGCGTACGCCGGGCCGAGGCCGATGCGCCGGCCGATCCGGGTGGCGACGAGCGCGCCGATGACCGAGCCGACGGCGCCTGTCCCGAGGGCGAGCCCGAGCGCGCCCGGTGACACGCCCAGCGTCGTCGTCGCATACAGGATGAACAGGGCGCTCGATGCGAACGTGAAGAAGTTGATCGTCGCCACCGACAACAGCGTCGGGCGCATGATCGAGTCGCCGAGCACGAACGACAGGCCGGCCAGGAGCCGCTCACGGGTCGATCCTTCCTCGGGCTCGATCGGTGGCTCCGGCGCCTTGATGCGACGCAGGAACGCCACCGAACCCAGGAACGACAGCGCGTCGGCGAGCATCGCCAGCGGCGCCCCGAACACCTGGACCAGGAGACCACCGATGGTCGGTCCGCCGACCGACGCCAGCGAGCGGCTGCCGTTGAGCAGGGCCATCGCCTCGACGTAGCGATCGCGCTGCGTGACCGACACGAACAGGGTGTTCCACGACAGGTCGAAGACGACCGACAGCGACCCCGCGGAGAACCCGACGACATACAGCTGGGGCATCGCCAGCCGGTCGAGGACATAGGCGACCGGGATGCTGGCGATCAGCACGGCCCGACCGAGATCCGCCGCGATCATGAGCCGGCGCCGTTGGCGGACGCGATCGAGCCAGACCCCGGCCGGCAGCGAGAAGAGCAGATGCGGGAACAGGCTCACCGCGGTGAGCAGACCCATCTGCGAGGCGTCCGCGCCGAGCGTCAGGACCGCGACGAGCGGCAGCCCGAGCTGGGTGATCTGGTCGCCGAAGACCGAGATCGTCTGGCCGAGCCAGAGTCGACGGAAGTCAGGGGCGTCGACCAGCAGGCGGGGACCGAACCGCTTCGTCGTGCGCGCGATCACCCGCTGGGCAGGCGTGGCGCGCGCGTGGCGCGAGGATCAGGAGGGTGGTGGGTTGTTCTGCTGCTGCGCGAGCTGCTTCTGGACTTCCTCGTCGATCTCGTTCTGGCGGCGTTGCCGAACGCGCCGGACCATGATCAGGCCCATGATCCACGGCCAGATGAGTGCCACCACCAGGCCGACGAGAATCGCCAGCGCCCAATTGGGCGTGGATGGTGTCGCCGTCCCGCCGGAGAGCCAGTACACCAGCAAGAATGCCAGCACCCCAAGGATGATCCCGGTGATCCGCCGAATCATGTGCGACCCTCCATCGTTGGCAACCGCGCCCATGCGGCGCAGCCACCGCTGCCTGAGCCTAGGCGCGCGGGGCGGGCGCGTCAATTCTCAGAGCGCCATGAACGGTCGCGAGCGCCAGGTCGTGGACCAGCGAGACCTCGTCGAACGGGCGAAGCGGGGCGATCATGACGCATTCGCGACGCTTGCCGGCGACGCCGTCGCGCGGCTGGACGCGGCCGCCCGGCTGATCCTCAGGGACCCGGGAGCTCGCGCGCGACGGGGTCCAGGATGGATCCATCCGCGCCTGGCGGACCCTGCCGGCGCTTCGCGATCCCGACCGGTTCGACGCCTGGCTTCGCAGGCTCGTCGTCCATTCCAGCATCGACATCATGCGCCGCCGCCGGCACCGGGCCGTCGAGGTCGAAGGGCTTCGGCGACCTCGTGCTCCGACGCGAGGTCCGGACCCCGCTCGATATCGAGCGGACGGTCGGCCTGTCCGAGGGCAACATCTTCGCCGGCGAGTTCCTCGCGCCCCAGATGTACTTCTTCCGCCCGGCGCCCGGCTGGAGCCGGTACGCCACGCCGATCGACGGCTACCCCCAGTGCGGGTCGGGCACGCATCCGGGCGGGTGCGTCATGGCGGCCCCGGCGAAGCTTGCGGCCCGGCGCATCCTCACGGATCGAGCGAAGCACTGACTGGTCCGGACGGGCCTCCGGTCAATGCGCCGGCGCGTCCTCGGGCAGGCGCTCGCCGGCTTCGATCCTGATCGGCAGCCGGTTCTCGGCGGGCGTGAGCGGGCAGGAGAAACGCATGTCGTAGACGCACGACGGATGGTAGGCGAGGTTGAAGTCGAGGGTGTACGTACCGTCATCCTCTGGCCCCAGGTCGAGATAGCGACCGGCCCCATAGGTCTCGTGGCCGCTCGTCACGTCGAGGAACGGGACGAACAACGACGGGAGCCCATCGTCAGGGGTCGCGGCCGCGTGGACGTGTTCTGTCGGGTTGTCGACGACGTACGCGGCCAGTGAGCGAGGCTCCCCCGCCAGCTCGAACCGGAGCGAGCCGGCTCGGTGGGCCGGCAGCATCCGCCCGTCCGATGTCGGGATCTGGAAGCGCTGTGGCTCGCTGCCGCCGTATGGCTCCAGCGCGCGACCCTCGAAGCGGAGGTCTGGATCGACCGGGTAGTAGGCGAGCCCTGCGAAGGTCTCGCGCTCGGTCACCGGGATCGGGCTGTGATCGCCGTGCCTGAAGTAGTGGTCCTTGTCGGCCCGGAAGCCCTCCACGGCCTCGATGTAGTCGACCGACCCATGGTGATGGCCGGCGCCGTGGTCGTGCTCGTGATGATGCTCGTGTGCGGGCGTTGCGTCATGGCTGGTCATGGCCGGTCGATCGTACGCCGATGGACCCAGCGGAACGAATTGGGAGACTCGAGCGCTATACCCTGTGAGCGCGACCATGGTGGTCGCGCCACGACGAGGTGACCGTGGACGAGCGAGAGCTCGTCCGACGCGCGATCATCTATCCGGCCTGGCAACGTCTCGCTCCCTGACGGCACGCATCTCGTCGACAAAGGAAGAACCCCGGGTGGTCGGGCCCGGGGTTCACGGTGTATGCGGCTTGGTTGCGGGGAGGGGATTCGAACCCCTGACCTTCGGGTTATGAGCCCGACGAGCTGCCGCTGCTCCACCCCGCGACCTGTAACTGTAGGGCCCAAGGGCCGTTCGGTCAAACGCGCGAGGCGGTCCGGCCGTTCAGGCGGGACCCGCCGATGGCCAATCCGAGCACCGGTGTGAGCGTCAGGACGGCCGCGAACACGTACATCGGGTAGACGATATTCGTCTGCGCGAGGGCACCCGCGATGAGCGGTGCGACGATGAAGCCGACCGTCCCCGCGGCCCCGAACAGACCCTGCGCGGTCGACCATCGCCCGATCGGAGGGCGCGAACGGGCGCATCGACCGAGCGTACCGGGCGGCGGCCATACTCTGGGGCTCCCAACCCCAGATTGCCCACTCGGAGCGACAACGTCCTCATGCGCCTCCACCGCTCGATGCGTCGCTGACCCGCGACGAGACTGGTGTCTGGGCCTACCATCAGGCAATGCTGGCCATCCCGCCCCTGTACCTCGCCATGGGGCTCGTCCTGGGACTGCTCGTCCTGCTGCCGGCACGACGGCTCCAGGTGGCCGGGATCCCCGCGCACTGGATCGGGGTCTACGCGGTCTGCCTCTGGGCGCTGGCGTTCTTCCTCGCGGTCCGGCCGGTGCTGGGGCGCTTCCTGGTCCCGATCCTGCTGATCGCCTACCTCGCCCCGTTCGTTGCCGCGTCGGGACCGGTCTCGCGCGCCGTCGTGCGAAGCCGCGGCGGCGACCGCCGGGGCGGGGACGACCCGCCGCGTCCGCCGATGAAAGACGTGACCCCGCCCGACGGACCGATCGAGCCCCAGTGAGCGGGCCGGTCGCACTCCATGGCGGCGCGGAGTTCCAGCCCGGCGACGAGCCGTTCCTTGCCGCGTTGCTGGATGCGGCCGTCACGACGACGGGGCGCGATCGCCCCATCCGGGTCGCCGTGGTGCCCACCGCGGCTGGCCGTGGGCGACCGGACCTCGCGGCCGCCAACGGGGTCGCGGCGTTCCAGCGCGTCGCGGCCGCTGGAGGCGTCGCGGTCGAGGCCGCGGCGGTCGGCGTCGTGAGCCGGTCGACTGCGTCGGATCCCGACCTGGCGGCGTGGCTGGGCGCTGCGGACGTCATCCACTTCCCGGGCGGCGATCCGGATCTCATCCCGACCCTGATGCCCGGCACGGCCGCATGGGCCGCGATCACGGAGGCGCATGCCGGCGGGGCGGTCCTCGCGGGCGCGAGTGCGGGGGCGATGGCCTTCGCCTCGTGGACGTGGACGCCCGGTGGCGGGATGGCCGGCCTGATGGTCGTGCGCGGCCTCGTCGTGGTCCCGCATCTCAACCCGGCGACCTGGTCCTCCACGATCGAGCGCTTCCGGGCCTGGGCGCCGGAGGGCCTCGGTGCGCTCGGGCTGTCCGAGCGGACCGGTGTCATCCAGGAATCCCTGACACCCGAGAGCGAGACGGTCCGCTGGCGCGTCGTCGGGCCGGGCGAGGTCCGCTGGCTGCCGGTCGCAGACGGTGACACCGTCATCGCACGCGCCGGCGAGCTGATCGAGACCCCGGTCATCCCCGTGTGAGGACGGACCTCGACTGGCGGCTCGACCCGGCCGTCACGTTCCTCAACCACGGGTCGTACGGCGCGTGCCCGGAGCCGGTGCTGGCAGCCCAGCGGGTGTGGCGTGACCGGATGGAGGCCGAACCGGTCCGCTTCTTGACCTGTGAGCTGGACGCATTGCTCGACGCGACACGATCGGCAGTCGGGCGGTTCCTGTGTGCCGATCCGGAGGGGCTCGCGTTCGTGCCCAATGCCACCACCGGCGTCAACACGGTGCTCCAGTCGTTGCGCTTCGAACCGGGCGACGAGCTGCTCACGGACGACCACGAGTACAACGCGACGATCAACGCGCTGCGCGCGGTGGCGGCGCGCGATGGGGCGCGGGTCGTCGTCGCGCGGATCCCGTTCCCGATCGGCGGCCCACGGGATGCGCTCGACGCGATCCTCGGCGCGGTCACGGCGCGGACGCGGCTCGTCCTGGTGAGCCAGGTCACGAGCCCGACTGCGCTCATCCTGCCTGTCGCGGAGCTCGTCACCGAGCTCGATCGACGCGGCATCGACACGCTCGTCGACGGCGCGCACGCGCCCGGGATGGTCCCGCTGGACCTGGACACGCTGGGCGCGGCCTACTGGACGGGCACCGGCCACAAGTGGCTGTGCGGGCCGAAGGGCACCGGCGTGCTGTGGGTCCGCGCCGACCGCCGGGACCGGATCCACCCGCTCGTCGTGTCGCACGGCGCCAACGCCGAGCTGCACGGTCGGCCGCGCTACCGCCATGAGTTCGACTGGATGGGGACGGTCGATCCGAGCGGCTACCTGGCACTCCCCGCGGCGATCGACTGGATGGCGAGCGCGGCGCCCGATGGCGGTGGCTGGCCCGCGCTGATGGCCGGCAACCACGACCTGGCGCTGGAGGGGCGGGACGCGCTCGCGGCCGCGCTTGGGATCGAGGCGCCGGCGCCCGATTCGATGCTCGGCTCGATGGCGGCGCTGCCGCTGGCCGGTGTCCTCGATGGCGCGGCTGCCGAGTCGCTGGGCCGCACGCTCGAGGCAGAGGACCGCATCCAGGTCCCGATCGGGCCCTGGCCGGTGCCCGCCGCGCAGGCGGACGGCGTCGCGTCGCGCATCCTCATCCGCGTCTCGGCCCAGCGCTACAACGAACCGGTCGACTACGAACGACTGGCGGCCGCGCTCGTGCGCCGGCTCGGGGATCAGCCCGGCGCCACCCGGTAGACCGTCCCGCTGCCCCAGTCGCCGACGAGGATCGCGCCGTCGGGCGCGACGACGACCGGGACGGGGTTGGTGAGTCCGGTCAGGAACGGCTCGACCGTTCCGCGGTAGGTGTCGCCGTCGGCGGTCAGGGCGACCAGCAGGACGACACCCTTCGCCCACTCGGCGACGAATGCCGACGGCCCGATCGACGAGCCGAGGCCCTCGACGACGGCGACACCGCTGACCGCGGCATGGGCGTCGAGCTCGGCGACGGGTTCCGGGACACCGTCGCAGGCCGCGCCGTCCTGGCCGTAGCAACCGGGGAACCCCCACGACTGTCCTGAGCGAACCAGCGACAGCCAGTCCCCCGGGGTCGCCGCCCCGAGGTCGTCGCGCTGGTTCATCGTGACGAAGAGGTCGTCCGTGCCGGGGTAGTAGGCCAGCCCGACCGGTGCCCGGATGCCGCCGGCCTCCACCCGAAGGTCGCTTCCGTCGGGGAGGAACGAGACGACGGCCGCGGCGTCGGTCGAGGTCGGCGTGCAGGCGTCGCACGGAGCCGAGACGCCGAGCACGAGGCGGCCCGCGGGTGACTTGACCAGCCCGTTGACCTCACCGACCCCGTCGGGGAGCGTCAGGACGGCGTCCTGCGTCTGGAACGTCGTCCCCATGAGGTCCGTATAGGCCTCGACGCGGCGCTCCGAGGCGACATACAGCAAGTCTCCATCCCACAGCAATCCGAGCGGCGTGTGCAGACCCGCGATGACCTTCACCGGTGTGGCGCCGGGGGCGTCGACGAGATAGACGGCGTCGGTGCTGTCGTCATCGAACCCTGCGGTCGCGACCCACAGGCGACTCTCGGCATCGAAGGCGAAGGCCGAGGCGTTCTTGAGCCCGGTGGCGTAGACCGTCGCCGCGAGCCCGGCGGGGCCCTGGAGGCCGGCTCCGATCGCGGTGAGCGCGGCGGCGGCGGCCCCGGTCGAGGCAACCGGCGTCGAGGCGGCGGGCGTCGCGGCGATCGATGGCGCCGACGCGCCGCCGCCGCTCGCGCAGCCGGTGACGACGATGGCCAGGAGGAGGACGATGAACGAACGCATGGCTGCGGTCCGTCACCCCGGCGGCCCGTCGGAAACGGACCACCGGGGCCGACGTCGGGACCTACGTCGCCGGCGTCGCGGCGGGGTTCGGGGTGGTCGAGCTGCCGGACGAGCCGCCCGAGCCGTTCGTCCCCATGTTCGGGCAGTTGGCGCTGCTGCCACCTGCCGGATGGTTCGGCCGGGTGGACGGTGTCGTCGTGCCGCCGTTCGGGGTCGTGGTGCTCGGTGCGGACGACGCCCCCGGATCGGGGCTCGCCGCCGACACGACGGCCGCTGCACCGCCGACGAGCAGCAGCGCTGAGAGCGCTGCGGTGAGCACGGTGCGCTTGAGGCCCGAACCCTTCGACGGCGGCGCTGCCGGCTCCGGCGGCGCGAGGGGCGCCGGATGGACCGGCGTCAGGGGAGCCGGCAGCGCCGGCTGGTCATGCCATTCCATGTGATCCTCCTTGGATCGTTGTGTGTGGATGGTCCGACGGATGGTTTCGCTCAGTCCATGGGCACCTCCGGGCCCGTGGGCTCGGGCGTCGACTGCGTTCGCGGGCCGGCGTCCCGGGGTACCGACCTCGAAGCGATCGTCGCGACGCGTTCTGAGAGGGTCGTGAGGGGCCGAGGGCCGCGCTCGTGGCGCGTGGCGTGCTCGTGGCGCGTGGCGTGCTCGTGGCGCGTGGCGTGCTCGTGGCGCGCCCACGGCGGGCCGTCGCGGCCGGACTGCTAGCGGCGTCGACTCTCCGCCGCGTAGATCGCACCGAGGAAGCGGCTCGGCACGCGACCGATCCGGCGCGTATCCGCGAGGCCCGCCACGGCGGCGATCCGCTCCCACGATCGGTACGCGAAGGGATGCGGTACCCACGGGTTGCCGCGATCGGCGTCGTACTCGACGACGACAAGCCGACCGCCGGGCCGGAGGCAGGCGGCAAGCGCCCGGACCACCTCTGGCTGCCGGTCGCGGGCCACGAAATGGAGGCTGTTCGCCGCCACGAGCCCGTCGAGATCCGCCAGCGAAAGGGGCCCGGGGCCCGCGAAGTCGGCGGTGATCGTCGTCAGCGCGGTCGCCGGGAACCGGGCGCGGACCCTGGCCTCGTTCTCTTCGAGTGCCCGCCGATCGCGGTCCACGGCGACGATCCGCCCTGCCGCGCCGAGGAGGTCGGCGAGGGCCAGCGTGAAGGCGCCCTCCCCTGCCCCGATATCGGCCCATGTCCCGCCGGGCTCGACCGCGGGCCGCAACAGGGCGACGTGGTCGCGGTGATCCACGGCCTCAGCCGGTGCTCTGGAGACCGGCCGCGACGCCGTTGACGGTCAACTGGACGAGGCGCAGCACGTGCTCGCGCTCCGGGTCGTCCGGCGCGAGGCGGCGAAGGCGAGCCAGCAGGCGGACCTGCAGCTCCGAGAGCGAGTCGACGTACGGGTTGCGCAGCGCCACCGAGCGCTGGAGCACCGGCGCGCCGTCGAGCAGCCGATCCCGTCCGGTCACCCGCGCCAGGAGCGCCACCGTCCGCCGGTATTCGGTCTCGATCGCGTCCCAGCGTCGGTCGTCACCCTCACCCCTGGCCAGCTGGGCGTACAGGCGGGCGACCCCCATGTCCGCCTTGGCGAGGCTCATCTCGGCGTTGTCGAGCAGGCTCGACAGGAACGGCCAGTCACGCGCGAGCCGCGCGATCGCATCGAGCCCGGCCTCGCCGTGGGCGGCCCGGTACGCCTCGAGCGCGGTTCCCAGCCCGTACCAGCCCGGCAGGTTGATCCGGGACTGCGACCAGGCGAACGTCCACGGGATGGCACGCAGCGAGTCGATGCTGGGCGCCTCGTCGCGCCGCCCACGGGCCGCCGGACGCGACCCGAGCCGCAGGTCCGACAGCTCGCGGATCGGGGTGATGTCGCGGAAGAAGGCGGCGAACCGCGGGTCGTCGTGGACGAGCGTCCGGTAGGCGACGCGCGCGGTCGCACCGAGCTCGGTCATGATCGGGGTGCCGATGACCAGCGCCCGCTCGAGTTGGGCGTCGTGCTCGGCCGTCGAGGCGAGCAGGACCGCACCTGTCATCTGCTCGAGGTGACGCCGGGCGATGGTCTGGTTCGCATAGTTCGCGGCGATGACCTCGCCCTGCTCGGTCAGCCGGAGTCGCCCATCGACCGACCGGGGGGCCTGCCCGAGGATCGCCCGGTTCGTGGGCCCGCCGCCCCGACCCAGCGCACCGCCGCGGCCGTGGAACAGCGTCAACTCGATTCCACGGGCCCGCGCCGCCCCGGCCAGCCCCGATTGCGCCTGGTGGAGCAGCCAGGCCGCCGCCAGGAAGCCGGATTCCTTGTTCGAGTCCGAGTAGCCGAGCATGACCTCCTGGCGGTCGCCCCGGGCGCCGATCCGGGCGCGATACTCCGGGTCGTCCAGCAGCGCGCCGAGGATCGCCCCGGCGTCGGTCAGCGCATCGCTCGACTCGAAGAGCGGGACGAGGTCGAGGACGGGCGGGTCGGCGGCATCGCCGTCGCCGCCGTGGCGGGCGGTCATCGCCAGTCGGGCAAGCTCGAACACGTCGGTCACGTCCGATGGCCCCGCGGTGAAGCTCACTACGTAGCGATGGCAGGCGTCGATGCCGAAGCGCGCCTGGACCGCGGCGATCGCGCGGAAAGTGCCCAGCACCTCGTCGAGCGTGACGCCCGGCGTCACCTCGGTCGTCCCCGGGGCGGCGGCCCGCATCGCGTCGAGCGCCGCAGCGTGGACGGACGAATGCTGGCGGATCTCGAGCGACGCGAGGTGGAACCCGAAGGTGCCGACCTGCCAGCGCAGCTCCGCGACCTCGCCCCAGGCGACGCGAACCAGGCCGTCGGCCACGAGCGCGTCCTGGAGCTCCGCGAGTTCGGCATCGAGCTCCGCCGCGGCACCATAGCGGCCGGTCAGCGGCGCCGGCTCGCCGACGAGGGCGGCCCTCGTCCGGCGCAACCGCTCGGCGATGTACCCGAAGCGCTGGCGGTACGGCTCGTCGGGGAAGCGACGGCGGAGCTGGCGATCGGTCTCGGGCAGGTCCTCCGCATCGCGCGCCAGCCGGGAGGCGAGCGGTCGCGCGACCCGGTCGCTCGTGGTGGCGGCCGCGATCGTCTGCATCAGCCGCGTGGCGACCGCCTCGTAGCCGCGCAGGACGTGGTCGGCGTGGATGCGCAGCGTCTTCTCGGTGATCTCGGCGGTCACGCCCGGGTTGCCGTCGCGGTCGCCACCGATCCACGACCCGGGGTGCAGGAAGGGGCGGACCCGCGGCGGTCGTGTCCCGGTCCGGCCGGTGTCGGCGGCCGGCCCGTCCGCCCGACCGGCCGGTGGATCGAGCGCCGCATCGAGCGCCCGGTAGAGCCGCGGGATGACCGTGAACAGCGTCGCATCGAAGAAGGCCATCGCGGTCCGGACCTCGTCGAGCGGAGTCGGGCGGACGAGTCGGAGGTCGGAGGTGCGCCACAGGAGCGTGATCTCCTCGCGCAGGCGTCGCCGCACCTCGCGGTCCTCCGACGGGGTCAGCCGCGGGTCGTCGAGGCGCGCCAGCAGCACGGCGCAGCGACCGAGCGCCAAGAGCGCCGTCCGGCGACGAGCCTCGGTCGGATGAGCGGTCAGGACCGGTCCGATGGCCAGCCGGGCGACCAGCGCGTCGAGCTGCTCGTCAGTCCGGCCGAGGCGGCGCAGGCCGGCGACGGAATCCGCCACCGAATCGTCGAGGATGCCGTCGCGCGCCGCCCGCTCGCGGCGACGCAGGGCGCGCACCCGTCCGCGGGCCTCGGCCAGGTTGACCAGCCCGAAGTAGAGCGCAAACGCCCCGATGACCGCCTCCGCGGAGTCGAGATCGAGGTCCCGGAGGTCCTCGTCGAGCCGGGCCCGTTCGAGCGCGTCGTCGTCGCGACGGAGTGCGATCGTCCGCTTCCGGATCCGCTCCACGAGCGCGAACAGGTCCGGGCCGGCTTGCTCCGAGATGACCTGACCGAGCAGCGCGCCCAGCAGCCGGACCTCGACCGCCAGGGGGTCGCGCGCGCCGGCGGTCCCGATCCCGAGCGGTTCCGCGGCGACTGCCGCCGACGCGCCGGGGCGGGTCACCCGCGGCATCGGGCTCGCCCGTTCCGCGCCCGAGTCACGACCCGGCCGCAACCTTCCCGACCGCAACCATTCCGTAGGCTTGTATCGTGATGACCGTGACGTCCGTCGGATCCGCGTCCTCGCCCGCCCGCGCGCCGGGCGGCGCCGTGTCGCCGACGAGCCTCCCGAGCGCCGCCGACCAGCTCGAGCAGCTGCGGTTCCTGCACGAGGTCGCCCGGCTGGCGACGACCGCGCGGACCTGGGATGAGCTGCTCGAGACGGTCATCGACCGGACCCGGGACGTGCTCCACGCCGATGTCTCCTCGCTCTATCTGCTCGACCGCGATGGAGCGTACCTGACCCTCGCCGCCACGAACGGCCTCGACCGCTTCCAGATCGGCCGGGCCCGGGTCCCGTTCGGCGAAGGGGTGACCGGCCGCGTCGCGGCCGAGCGGCGGCCGCTGGTCATCCCGGACGTCAAGGCGGACGACCGCTTCCTGTGGGTTCGTGGCATCGACCAGCGCCGCTTCGTGGCCTCCATGCTGTCCGTCCCGCTGACCTGGCACGACCAGACGGTCGGCGTCCTCAACGTCCAGACCGAGGAGCCGCGCACGTTCAGCGACGACGACGTCGCCCAGCTCGGGGCGGTCGCCGACCTGCTCGCCGGGATCATCGAGAAGGGCCGCCAGCAGACGGAGGCCGAGGCGCGGGTCGAATCGCTCAAGGCCATCGACGAGGCCCGCAGCGAGCTCATCGCCCTCGTCACCCACGAGCTGCGGACACCGCTCGCGATCGTCCGCGCCTACACCGACCTGCTCGCCGACGAGCCGCCGCTGCGCGGGCGCGAATCGCGCGACCTGGCGCGCCGCCAGACCCGTGCGGCATGGCACCGCGCGACGCTCGAACAGATCGAGCGGCTCGACCGCCTCGTCGACTCCATCCTCGCCTCGGTCCGCGTCGTGCCGGAGGGACCCGCCTCGGTGACGCCGGTGGATCTGGGCGCCCTCGTCAGGGAGGTCGTCGACTCGCTTCGGCCGATCCTCGAGCGCCACCGCGTCGAGATCGTCCCGAGCGTCCGCCTGCAGCCCCTCGCCGACCCGCCGCGGCTGCGCCAGATCGTCGAACACCTCGTCGAGAACGCGGTCAAGTACGCGCCGCCGGAGACGGCCATCCGGATCGACTGGTCGCTCGACGAGGGTGTCGTGCTGCTGGGCGTGTCCGACGAGGGGCCGGGGATCCCCGACGAGTGGCGCGAACGGATCTTCGAGCCGTACGCCCGGCGCGACACCCACACCGCGCGCGGCTCGGGCATCGGCCTGTATGCGGCGAAGCGCCTCGGGGAATCGATGGGCGCCCGCCTGTGGTGCGAACCAGCCCATCCGCACGGCGCCCGATTCGTCGTGGCGCTGCCGGCCGCGGTGGCCGTCTGAACCGCTAGAGCGAGGACCATGATCACGATGAGCACCCGCCCCCTTCGAATCCTCGTCGTCGATGACGACCCGGCGATGGTGGGGGCCATCACGGCGCTGGTCGGCACCGAGGGCCACCAGGTCATCACCGCCTACGACGGGCTGACCGCGGTCAAGCGCTTCCGCGACGAGCATCCGGATCTCGTCCTGCTCGATCTCGCGATGCCCGGCCCCGACGGGTTCAACGTCGCCGGGCAGATGCGCGCGGTGGGCCCGGCGCCGATCCTCGTGGTCTCGGGCGAGAGCGGCGAGGCGGCCAAGGTGCGCGCGCTCGGCCTGGGCGCCGACGACTACCTGACCAAGCCGTTCGGCAAGGCCGAGCTGCTGGCCAGGATCGCCGCGGTCATGCGCCGGGTGGATCGCAGCGCCGGACCGGGTGGCACCGGCGGCGGGCCTCTCGCGGCGGGCGACCTCGTCCTCGAGCCGGGACGTCATGAGGCGCGGGTCGGCGAAACCTCGCTGGCGCTCACGCCCACCGAGTTCCGCCTGCTCGAGGCGCTCGTCAGGGCGGCCGGCGACATCGTCCCGCACCTCCAGCTGGCGCGCGCCGGATGGCCGGCCGAGACCGACCCGGACCTGCTCTGGCTCAAGCCGCACCTGGCGCGCCTGCGCGCCAAGGTCGAAGCGGCCGGCGGACCGGCGATCGTCGCAGTGCGTGGCGTCGGCTATCGGATCGTGGTCGAGGCTGACCCGACGAGCGCCTGAGGCGCGGAGCTAGACCGCGACCGCGATCGGGCGCCCCTGCACGTCGTGGGCGGCCTCTGCGCAGTCGATGCGACAGCCGCGGGCGTCGCGCCCACCGAGCGGGTTGAAGTGGAAGAAGGCGTCGCCGGTCGGGGTCAGGCGACAGCCGCAGGCGGCGCACGTCACCGGCGCGTCGCGGCCGTCGCGGACCGCGGAGCCGCTGCCGGTCTGGGGGTCGGAGGGATGGATCATCGGTGACACCTTCCGGGCTCGGGGGTTCCGGGGCCTGACCAGGGGCGCATGGCCGGATCACCCGGAGGTGACGCTACCCCATGTTGGCCCGAAGGTACCGACGGCCGGATCCGCTGTCGGCACCGGTCCGGGAACGATGGGGTTGCGGTCTGGTTGCGATGCGGGGACGTCCGGCCTCGTGATCTCGACCGCCGCCGCCGCGATCGGCTCGACCAGCCACACGTGCGCGGCCAGATCGCCGTCGTGGAGCAGGCGCGCGGCCAGCATCGAGCCGGCGTAGCGATGGGCTTCGAGCAGCGCGAGCAGCTCGCTGCCGCGCGCCGCGCCATCGGCCCGGTCCGCGACCGCGGTGGCGAGCCGGACCGCGCCGACGCTCCGCACGTCGAGCGCCGCGGTGTGTCGCCCGGTCGGGTCGTAGAGGTACGCCCGCCCGCCGGTCATCCCGGCCCCGAAGTTGGCACCCACCGGTCCGAGGACGACGACCGTCCCGCCGGTCATGTATTCACAGCCGTGCGCGCCGATCCCCTCGACGACGGCCTCGGCGCCGCTGTTGCGGACAGCGAAGCGCATCCCGGCGCGACCGACGAGATGCAGCCGCCCGGCGGTCGCGCCGTACAGGACGGTGTTGCCGGCGATGGCCTCCGAGGCCGCATCGGCGGCGAGGTCCGGTTCGGGGGCGACCGTGATGGTGCCCCCGGCCAGTCCCTTCGCGACGTAATCGTTGGCCTGACCCACGAGGCGCAGCTCGACGCCCGGACCGGCGAACGCCCCGAACGACTGACCGGCGGCCCCGACGAGCTCGAGCCGGACCGGGCCGCGGAGCTCGCCGCGCTCGAGCGCACCGGTCAGCCCAGCCCCGAACGAGCGATCGGCGGTCGTCACCCGCAGGCCGGTCGCGGTGACCGGGCCCTGACCACGGAACGCCGTCCCGATCGCGACCTCGAGCGCCGACGCCGGGGCTCGCCCGATGTCGCGTCCGGCCGACGACGGATCCGCTCGACGCGCCGGCGAGGCTCCCCACGGCGCGGCGCCGATGACCGGCGCCAGCTCGGCCCGCGCCGCCGGGCTCGCGCGCAGGAGCCGCCGGCCATCGCCGACGATCTCCCCGACCGAGCGTGCCCCGGCGGCTGCCAGCTCGCGGCGGAGGTCCTCGGCGATGGCCGTGAAATAGCGCACGACGTCGTCCGGCGACCCGGCGAACTTGGCGCGCAGGTCCTCGCGCTGCGTGGCGATCCCGGTCGGGCAGGTGTCGAGGTGGCATTGCCGGGCCATGTCGCAGCCGATCGCGACGAGGGCCGCGGTCCCGAAGGCGAACTCCTCGGCGCCGAGCAGGGCGGCCACCAGGAGGTCGCGACCGGTCTGCAGCCCCCCGTCCGTGCGCAGCGCGACCCGGTCGCGCAGGTCATTGCGAAGCAGGGTCTGGTGGACCTCGGCCAGGCCGAGCTCCCAGGGGGCCCCGACGTGCTTGATCGAGGACAGCGGCGACGCCCCGGTCCCGCCCGCATGTCCGGACAGATGGATGTACGAGGCACCGGCCTTGGCCACCCCCGCGGCGATCGTCCCGACTCCCCGGCCGGCGACGAGCTTGACGCCGATGCGAGCGGATGGATTGATCGCGCGCAGGTCGGCGATGAGCTGCGCGAGGTCCTCGATCGAGTAGATGTCGTGATGCGGCGGCGGGCTGATGTAGCTCTGCCCGGGCTGACCGCGGCGCAGCGCGGCGATGTAGGCGGTCGCCTTGCGGCCCGGCAGCTGGCCGCCCTCACCCGGCTTGGAGCCCTGGGCGATCTTGATCTCCAGCTGGTCCGCTCGCGCGAGGTACGCCGCGGTCACGCCGAAGCGCGCCGAGGCGACCTGCTTGATCCGCGCATCGTGGCGGAGGCCGTCGGGACCGGGCCGGTACCAGGCCGGGTCCTCGCCGCCCTCGCCGGTGTTCGCGGCGCCGCCGGCGCGCTGGATGCCGATCGTCAGCGCCTGGTGCGCCTCGGGGCTCAGGGCGCCGACGCTCATGGCCGAGACGACGAAGCGGCGAACGATCGCCGTGGCGTCCTCGACTTCGCCGAGCGGTGCGGCGCCGCGAGCGCGGCGGACCAGAAGCTCGTCGCGCGGGACGGATCGGTCCGCGAGTGGTCGCGCCAGCGCCGTCCGGTAGCGGGCCAGCGCTGCGTCGATGTCGAGCGGTGCGCCGTTGGCATGCGCCGCCGCGAGGACCTGGATCTCGCCGGCGATCCGAGGCGAGAACAGGTGGGCTTCGCCGTCGGCCCGGAACCGCGCAAACCCGGGATCGGGCAGGCGCGGCTCGCGACCGGCGGCCGGTTCGGGGATGGCCAGGGCCGCCGCACGTCGTCGGATCCCGCGTTCGCCGAGGTCGGCCAGTGTCGTGCGGCCGGGCCAGGCCGCGGCGGTCGGGAAGCAGCGCGCGACGACCGACGCGTCGAGGTCGACCACGTCGATGAGCGATCCCCCGATGTACGACGCGACGGCGCTGATCCCCATCCGCGCGAGGGTCTTGCGCAGGCCCGCCTCGAAGGCGGACGCAAGGCCATCGACGGCCTCGGTCGCGGTCAGCGTCTCGGCGCCGCGGGTGCCCGCGAGCTCGGCCGCCAGCTCGATCGCGAGGCGCGGCTGGACGGCGGTGGCGCCGACCGCAAGCGTCATGGCCATGGCGTGGACATCGAGGATGTCGACCGCGCTGACCGCCAGGTCGGTCCGACCGCGCAGCCCGGCCGCGGTCAACGCGGTGTGAACGGCGCCGGCGGCGAGGATGGACGGGACCGGCGGCCGCTCGATCGACCAGGCCGCATCGGTCAGGACGAGGAGCGCGGCACCCCGCCGCGACGCGGTCACCGCGTCACGGGCAAGGCGATCGAGCGCCGCCTCGAGGCCACCCGGGCCGATGTCGGGATCCCAGGTCGCGTCGAGGACACGGACCGACGAGGCGCCGCCGGCGGCGCGAATCGCCGAGAGCAGGCCGTCGAGGTCGACCACTATCGGCCGCTGGAGGCGCACCGTGCGCGGTCCTCGGGGCGGGCCGCCGAGCAGCGCCGGGCGGCGGCCGAGCTCGACCCGCAGGTCCATGACGATCCGCTCGCGTTCCGGGTCGATCGCCGGGTTGGTGACCTGCGCGAACGCCTGGCGCAGATGGTCGGCGACCGGCCGATCGACGCGGCCTCGACCGGGGGTCGGCGTGTCGTCGCCCATGCTCCATAGCGGCTCGTGGCCCTCGAGCGCCATCGTCTTGATGTCGAGCCGGGCGCGCTCCGCGTCGAGGCCGGCCAGGTAGCGCAGGACGTGGTCGGATGCCGGGCCGTGGCGCGTGACGGCGGCCTCGCTCCGGTCCTCGTAGGTCGGTCGGGCGGCGTCGTGGATCGGCAGGGCACGCAGCGCCCGGGTCTTCGCCTCGGCGTCCTCCATGATCGCCTGCCGGCCCGGCTCGACGAGGAGCAGCTCGCCCGGCCCGAGACGCCCGCGGCGGACCGTCTCCGATGGGCTGAAGGGCACGGCGCCGGCCTCCGACGCGACCGCCACCAATCGGTCGCGAGTCACCGCGAAGGCCGCAGGCCGCAGGCCGTTGCGATCGACCAGGGCGCCGACCCGCCGGCCGTCGGCGAAGACGATCGCCGCCGGGCCGTCCCACGGCGCCAGGAACCCCGCCGTCCGACGGCGCAGCGTCGCGACGTGCGGATGCGGCGCCCGCCGGAGCGCGAGCGCCTCCGGGATCGCGGTCAGCAGCGCTGGCGTCAGGGCCCAGCCGGTCGTGGTCAGGAGCTCGAGCGCCTCGTCGAGCGAGAGCGAATCGGAGGCATCCTCGGAAAGGAGCGGACCGGCGGCCGCCAGGGCCCGGGCGACCTCGCTGGTCGAGGCATCGCCCGCCCGGCCGGCGACCTGCGCGCGATTGCCGCGGACCGTGTTGATCTCGCCGTTGTGGGCGATCGAGCGGAACGGCTGGGCCAGGCGCCAGACGGGATGGGTGTTCGTCGCGTAGCGCTGGTGGAAGACGGCATATCCGACCGACAGCGATTCGCGCAGGTCGGGGTACAGCTCGGACAGCCGGCCGCCGATGACGAGCCCCTTGTAGACGATCGTCCGCGCCGACGCCGACGGGACGGACAGCTCCGCCACGGCCCCACCGGCCGCGCGGGCCGCCGTCTCCAGGCGGCGGCGCGCGATGACCAGCCGGCGCTCGAAAACGTCATCGGAGATCGGCCGGGGGTCGTCCGCGGCACGCGCCGGGCGCCCCACGATGGCGTGGACGAAGGCCGGTCGCGATGTCGCCGCGGCAGCGCCGAGCGCGGCGATGTCGACCGGGACGGCGCGCCACGCGAGGATCGGCAGGCCCGCCGCGGCGAAGGTCGCCTCGACGAGGGCGCGGGCCACTCGTTCGTGACCCTGTCCGCGCGGCAGGAAGAGCGAAACGATCGCCGGCCGGTCCACGGCCGCGTCGCCGGCCAGCAAGCGGAGCAGCGAGCGATCCAGGGGAAGGGCGACGCCCGCCCCGTCGCTCGACTCGCCGTCGGCACCGAATGCTCCCCGATGGCTGAGCGCGGCGAGCCCCGCCAGGGCCAGCGGCAACACCCGATCCCGCGAGCGCCCGCCCGCATCGGCCACGAACCCGACGCCGCACGCGTCGTGCTCGAAGCGCGACTCGTACAACGGGGAATCGCTGGGTCGGTGCCGGGATCCCTTGGTCGTGCTCACGGGCGATGCTCCGGAGAGGGATGAGCCGGCCGTCGTCGATGAGGAGTCGACGACGGCCGGCGGGAGGGTCTGCGACGTTGGCCTCGGGCAAGGGCCTGCCGTCACACCTGATAGGCGACCTCGCCGTGGACGGACCGGTCGAGCCCCATCTCCTCGACCTCGGGCTTGACCCGGATGCCGAGCAGGAGGTCGACGACCTTGACGATGACCACCGTGCCGATCGCGGCGTAGAGGATGGTCGCGCCGACCGCGATGGCCTGGGTGACGACCTGCTGCGGGTTGCCGTCGAGCAGCCCGGAGTAGGCGGCCTGGACGGTGGTCGAGGCGAAGACGCCGGTCGCGATGGCGCCGAACATGCCGCCGATGCCATGGACGGCGAAGACGTCGAGGGCATCGTCCACTCGCGACCGCGCCCGCAGGAGCGTCGCGCTGTAGCACAGGCCACCGGCGACCAGGCCGATGACGAGGGCGCCGCCCGGGGTGACGAAGCCCGACGCCGGGGTGATCGCGACGAGCCCCGCGACTGCGCCGCAGGCGGCTCCGACGACGCTGACCTTGCGCGTCTTGGCGTAGCTCGCGAGGACCCAGGTGATGGTGGCCGCGGCGGCCGCGATGTTGGTCACGGTGAAGGCACTGGCTGCCAGTCCACCGGCGGTCAGCGCGGAGCCGGCATTGAACCCGAACCAGCCGAACCACAGCAGGCCGGCGCCGAGCACGGTCATCGGCACGTCGTGCGGCTCCTTGCTGTCGCCGTTCATGTGGCGCCGGCCGATCATCAGGGCGACCACGAGCGCCGAGACGCCGGAGCTGATGTGGACCACGGTCCCACCGGCGAAGTCGAGCGCACCGAGCTTGAACAGCCAGCCGTCGGTCGACCAGACCCAGTGGGCGATCGGCGAGTAGATGAGGATCGACCACAGGATCGTGAACAGGACGAACGACCCGAAGCGCTTGCGTTCGGCGAACGCGCCGGTGATGAGCGCCGGCGTGATCGCCGCGAACATCAGCTGGAACATCGCGAACAACATGAACGGGATCGTCACCGCGTAGACGGTCGAGGGCACCTGGCCGACGCCGTTGAAGAACGCGAAGTCGAGGTTCCCGATGAGTCCGAGGCCGCCGAGGTCCGGCGCGAACGCCAGGCTGAACCCGACGATGACCCAGACGATGCTGACGAGGGCGAGCCCGAAGAAGCTGTGCATGACCGTCGACAGCACGTTCTTGCTGCGGACCAGGCCGCCGTAGAACAGCGCCAGACCGGGCAGCATGATCATCACCAGCGCCGTCGACATCAGCATCCAGGCGGTGTCACCAGTGTCCATCGTCGATCCCGACCTCCGAGTCGTGCGCCCGGACCGAGGCCGAGCTTGGCGACAGGCTAGGAGGCGGCACGGCGGCAGCGCGGCCCCGCGGCAGGACCGACAAGGATTCGATTCGGTGACAGGAGCGTTTAGGTCGGGGCGTGAAGTTGCGGTTCGGGTCCGGCTGAGCGTGGGCCGTCCGGGAACGACCTACTGGAACATTGCCGAGCAGACCTTGGCATCCGCGACGAGCAATGGCACGGGCTCGTTCGCGACGGCGGAATTCGTGACCAGGTTGTAGATGAGGACCGCCGTCGATCCAAGCGTGCTGGCGATGAGGACCGCGATGAGCGCGACCGTCGTCCGACGCAACCACGGCGTCTGCCGATCGATGCGACCGGGGTCGCCCAGCAGCAGGGCCAGGAGCAGGACGCCCTCGATGCCGGCCAGCAGCCAGGGAGGGAAGACCGCGAGCTGCGCGGATGAGACCAGGGCGAACGCCATCAGGACGATGACCGCGATCGCCATCGGCCAAGGTGATTCGCCCTGGATCACCTGGCCGGTGATCGGGTCGATCCCTCCCTCGCCGTCGTCGGCGGGCGCTTTCGTCTCGTCGGTGCTCACGGCCGGTCGAACACGTAGGCATCCACGTCACGGACCGGCTCGAAGCCGATCGCCTGGTAGATGTGGTTCGCCGTCGGGTTGGCCTGGTCCGTGAACAGGAAGCAGAAGCGGCGACCGGCGTCGAGGGCCGCCTGGCTGACCGAGGCGACCAGGGCGCTCGCGTATCCTCGCCGGCGAGCCTCCGGCGGCGTGTACACCGGGCCGATCCGGATGCCGTTCGGTGTCCGCCCGCCGACGCCGGCCAGCGAGACCGTCTGCCCGTGCTCCCAGAGATGGAGTGTCCGTGTCCGACCGGCGAGCCACAGCGGGCTGATGGGCGCTGCGGCTCCTAGGCTGGAGCACGACTCGACACGTCGTCGTGCGGCGCGTCGCGGCGGCCCACGAGGAAGAAGGTCGGGGTCGAGCCCTTGCCCTTGACGTCGATCAGTCCGCGCTCCTCGAGCTCGAACGATCCGCGGAGGCGATCCGCCATGGTCTCCGTCACCTGCACCCGCCCCGGAACGCCGAGCGACTCCATCCGGCTCGCCATGTTCACCGTGTCGCCCCAGACGTCGTAGATGAACTTCTTCGTGCCGATGACGCCGGCCACGACGGGTCCGCAGTTGAGGCCGATCCGAAAGGTGATGCCGAGACGGGCGGCCGCGTCGATCCGGCCGACCGCCTCGGCCAGGTCGAGCGCCATCGCGGCGACGCGCGCCGGGTGGTCGTCGGATCGTTCCGGCATCCCGCCGACGACCATGTACGCATCGCCGATCGTCTTCACCTTCTCGAGGCCGTACCGGTCGACCAGCCGATCGAACGCGGTGAAGACCTCGTTGAGGACGCTCACGAGCTCGTGCGGCGACATGGTCGACGAGAGTCTGGTGAACTCGACGATGTCGGCGAACATCAGCGTCACGTCGTCGAAGCGATCCGCGATGAGCGGCTCGCCCTCGCGCAGGCGATCGGCGATCGGCGCCGGCAGGATGTTCAGGAGCAGCCGCTCGTTCTCACGCGCCAGCCGCTCCCGCTCCTTCACCGCGGTGACGTCGGTGCCGTAGACGTTGACGAACCCGAATTCGGGGACATCGACCGGCAGCAGTGCATATGTCCGGCCCCCGCTCTCGATCTCGACCGTTGCCCGGTCTGCCGATCGCACGCGCTCGAGGAGGGTGTCACGCAACTGCGCCGGCAGGACTGCGCCGACCGACAGCCCCAGCCCGTCGACGAGCGCGCCGCTCGCCGGGTTGGCGTAGGCGAGGGTCCCGTCCCAGTGGATCCGGAAGACCGGGTTCGGGTTCTGGTCGGGGAACTTCACGATGGCACGCTCGGCCGTGACATCCATGCCGTACAGGTTCGTGAAGTTCAGGTCGTCGATCCGGACCGGCCACACGGCATACGTCCGGTTGTCCGCCACGAACTCGACGAAGCCACGCTCGTGCGCCACGGATCCGAGCCGGGCGACGGCGTCGGCCGGCATGACCTCCCCGACGCTCACACCGAGCGTTCTGAGGATCGGGGCGCTGGCCGGGTTGGCATAGATCAGGTGCCCGTCGGCATCGATCCGCATGACCGGGTTCGGGTTGTCGTCCGGGAAGCGGTTGATCGCGCTGACCTGCTCCCCGTGAGCCGGGCGCGCCCTCGTGCGGCTCGTCAGTGGAGGCGGGCGGAACGCGGGCGGTCATCTCGACGAGATGGTAGGCCGTCGATCGAGCCGGCGCGTCGACATCTGGAGCGCAGCGACCTGGCGAGCCGGGTGGGATTCGAACCCACGACCAAGGGATTAAAAGTCCCGTGCTCTGCCGCTGAGCTACCGGCCCGCGACGGACCGTATCACGCTCGGATCGGGCTGTCTGGCCGGTCCCGAGCGGGGGCCTGAAGGTCGCCAGACCACAGCCCGGACCACTTGGAGCCTGTGAATGAAACCGTTGGGCCTGTTGACCGGCTGGGTCGCGACGTCGAAAGTCCTCTGGACAAGCGTTGCGAGGCTGGTGATGATCGAAGGCGCGAACAAGCAACCGAGACTGGTGTTGCTGTGCGGTCTGCCCGCGGCGGGCAAGACCACGGTCGCGCGCGAGCTCGCCGACGCCTATGGCGCGGTTCGGCTCAACGCGGATGAGTGGAAGCTGGCCTTGGGCATTGATCCGTTCGACGACGATGCGCGAGTCCGGCTCGAAACACAGCTGCTGGCTCTGACGCAGCGTCTTCTGACGCTGGGAACCTCAGTCATCCTCGAATGGGGCTTCTGGGCTCGCGTCGAGCGGGATGAGTTGCGCGACATGGCGCGATCGCGCGGGGCCGAGGTCGAGCTCCGCTTCCTCGATGTGCCGCATGAGGAACTCGTGCGCCGGGTCGTCGAGCGGACTGCCAACGGCGGCATACCGATCACCGCCGACCACATGGAAACGTATCGAGGCATCTTCCAGCCACCGACGGAGGAGGAGCTGAGCCTCTTCGACCCGCCGTTGGACCGCGCGGGGTCCTGAACCGGACGACGATCGTCGCTCCGGAGCTTCGGGGGCGTGCGAAGATGCGTTATGGACGACGCGTGGCTCCCGGTGGTCCTGGCACTGGTAGCGGCCGTGTTCGGGTTCATCGGCGTGGTCATCGGCGGGATCGTCACCGGGTACTCCACGGTCCGCGCGGAGCGCGTCCGCGCCGAGAACGCCGCCGCGATCGACAACGCGAAGCGCCGCGACGATCGCGCGCTCGGCCGCGACAACTTCCAGCGCGAGACGCTGCTCGCGCTCCAGGACGTCGCGAGCGAGCTGGTGACGCTCGCCACCCAGGTCAATCGCGTCGACGAGACGTCATTCGCGAAGACGGGCAAGTGGCCGAGTGGTCGCACAAGGGCGGAGATCACCCCGGACCACCTGGACGCCCGACTCTCGCTGCGGAAGCTCCAATCGAGGGTGGTCGACGACGAGGTCCGCCGGCTCGTCGATTCGATGCTCGCAACCGACGCCGCGGTCAGCGCGGCCACCGATCCGGAGGCAGCGCGCAGGTCGCTCGCCGACATCCAGGCGAACGAGCGACGGCTGATCGCGCGATCGGGCGAACTGATCCTCCAGGCGTTCCGCGCGGATGACCCCCCGACGGCCTGACCCGCAGTCCTGACCGTCCGTCCCGGCGAGCACGACGACACCCCGGCTTCAGGCCGGCGGCGCCACCGCGGTCGGGAGCGGCTGGCGGTGGACGCCGGCCAGCAGATTCGCGGCAGCCATCGCGGCCATCCGACCGCGGGTGGCGCGCGAGGCCGAGGCGATGTGCGGCACGATGAGGCAGTTGTCGAGGCCGACCAGCGGATCGTCCATCGAGATCGGCTCGGGATCAGTGACATCGAGCGCCGCGGCGGCAATCGTCCCGTTGCGCAGCGCATCGGCGAGGGCACGCTGGTCGACGACCGGGCCGCGCGAGGTGTTGACCAGGATCGCGCTCGGCTTCATCTGGGCCAGGGTGTCCGCGTTCATGAGGTGGCGTGTCACCTCGCTCAGGTTCACGTGGAGCGACACGAAGTCGCTCCGCGGCAGGATCTCCTCGAGCGGCAGGTACGTCGCACCAAGTGAAGCGGTCACCGCGTCGGGCACCGGCTGGACGTCGTGGTACAGGATCTCCATCCCGAACCCCCGGGCGCGGCGCGCGACCGCCTGCCCGATCCGGCCGAACCCCACGATCCCGATGGTCGCCCCGTGGACGTCCGGGCCGAGCAGGAGCAACGGACCCCACGTCTTCCATCGCCCGTCGCGGACGTAGCGATCGCCCTCCGGCAATCGACGTGCGGCGGCCATCAGGAGCGCCCAGGCCAGGTCGGCGGTCGTGTCGGTCAGCACCCCCGGCGTGTTGCCGACAGCCACGCTGCGCGCCGCGCACGCGGCGACATCGATGTTGTCGAAGCCGACAGCGTAGTTGCTCACGACCCGGAGCTGCGGTCCGGCCGCGTCCAGGAACGCGTCGTCGACGCGATCGGTCAGCAACGTCAGGACGCCGTCGCACCCGGCCACCCGGCGGAGGAGCTCGTCGCGCGGCGGGGGGAGGTCATCGTCCCAGACGTCGGCGTCGCATCCGGCACGCACGAGGTCCAGCCCTTCATCGGGGATGATCCTCGACACGAAGACGCGCGGCAGCCCAGTCATACGCGCGCAGCCGCCAGCGGCTCGACGAGGACCCGGATGCGGTGCAGCGCCTCGCTGAGGTTGGCCTGCGAGTTGGCGTAGCTGATCCGGATGTGGTCGCCACCGAGCCCGCCGAACGCGGTCCCGGGCAGGACGCACACACCCACCTCCTGGAGCAGCCGCTCGGCAAGGTCCGCGCCGGACAGCCCCGTGCCGGCGATGGATGGGAAGACGTAGAAGGCTCCGGCCGGCCGTCGGCACTCGATCCCCGGGATCGCATTCAAGCCGTCGACGATGAGGTCGCGTCGCGTCTTGAACTCGACGACCATCGCGTCGACGTCGTCCTGCGGCCCGACGAGCGCTTCGACCGCGCCCACCTGCGCGAACGTGGCAACGCCGCTGATCGTATTGATGATGAGCTGGCCGTAGGTCTTGACCAGCGCTTCGGGGACGATCGCGTAGCCCATCCGCCAGCCTGTCATCGCATAGGTCTTGGAGAAACCGTCGAGAACGATCGTCCGCGCCGCCATCCCCGGCAGCGACGCGATCGAGACGTGCTCCGCGCCGTCGTACAGGATCCGACCGTAGATCTCGTCGGCGAGGACCCACAGGTCGTGCCGGATGGCGAGCTCGGCGATGCGCTCGAGGTCCGAGCGGGTCAGCACGCCGCCGGTCGGATTGGCCGGGGAGTTGATGACGAGGACGCGGGTTCGCGGCGTGATGAGCGAGGCGAGCTCGTCCACGTCGAGCCGGAAGTCGTTCGACATCCGGATCGGGATCGGGACCGGCGTGGCGCCCACGAAACGGGTGAGCGATTCGTAGATCGGATAGCCGGGGTCCGGTACGAGGACCTCGTCGCCCGGATCCACCAGGCCGAGGATCGCGTAGAGCATGACGCCCTTGCCGCCAACGGTGACGAATACCTGGAACGGTTCGACCGCGAAGCCCTTGCGCGCCGAGGCGTCGGCCGCGATCGCCTCGCGCAGGGTCGGGATCCCCGCGAACGGCGGGTAATGCGTCGCGCCGGCATCGAGCGCTGCCTTGGCCGCCTCGCGGACATTGGCGGGTGTGTCGAAATCAGGCTCGCCGATCTGGAGATGGACGATGGACCGGCCCTGCGCCTCGAGCGCGCGGGCGCGGGCGGTGACTTCGAAGGCGCTCTCCGTCCCGATGGTGCCCATCCGGGCTGCGATCCGCATGACTCCGACCTCCGTCTACGGCAGCATCTGGCGCATCACGAACCACACATTCGCGGGTCGCTCGGCCAGGCGCCGCATGTACCACGGGTACCAGTGCTCACCGTAGGCGATCAGCGTCTGGACGCGATAGCCCGCCTTCGCCAGGCGGAACTGCTGGTCACTCCGGACACCGTAGAGCATCTCCACCTCGAAGCCGTCTCGCCCGATCCCGGCGGCCTTCACCTGCTCGGCGATCTGCTCGATCAGCGCGACGTCGTGGGTGCCCAGGCCGAGGCGGATCGGCCGTCCGCGACCGTCGATCAGCAACGCGACCGCCAGGCCGACGAAGTTCGAGTCGACGTTGCTCCGCTTGCGGTAGGCGATCTCCTCCTTCTCGTCGTAGGCGCCCTTGACCAGGCGGACGGCCGGGTCGAGCGGACGCAGGCGCTCGATGTCGGCGGCGGTCCGCTTGAGGTATGCCTGCAGGCAGATCCCCGTCCTGGGCTGGAGCGCGCGGAGGCGCTCGTAGAGCTCGATCGTCGCGTCGGTGTAGGCACTGCCCTCCATGTCGATCCACAGGTACGATCCGGCCGCCGCGGCGTGCTCGGCGATCCGGACGAGATGACCGAGGCACAGCTCCGCGTCGAGGTCCAGGCCGAGCTGGGTCGGCTTGACCGAGACTTCGCCGGTGATGCCCGCGGCGACGATCCTGTCGATCGCATCGATGTAGTGCGCGGCGACCTCGTCCGCCTCGGTGACGTCCTCGAGGTTCTCGCCGAGGCGCGTGTACATCGTCGCGATGCCGGCGGCCTGCAGCGGCAGCGCCGCGGCGAGGGCATCGGCCAGCGTCTCGCCGGGCATGAACCGGCGCACGGCCCGGCGCATGAACCGGAACTTCGGCAGGCGCTCGCTCAACCATCGATTGCGGGCGGCCCACAGGAAGACCCGGCGCATGAAGACCTCCACGCATGTCCCGTCCGGGCTCGGGCCGACGGTCCGGGGGGCGACGACAGGATGATAGGCGACGGTGGGTCTAGAATCGCGTCCGGATGACTCGCTTCTACGATCTGGACGACGCGAACGCCACCGTCGGGGAGCTCGACGGGATCCTCGCCGTGCTCGCCGAGCAGCGGGCCGAGCTGGTCCGACTGCGCGACGAGGTCCTCGCGCGCGGGAGCGGCGGCGGCGACGGCGCGCCGACCGCGGTCGCCGAGCGTCCGAGCGGTGACGGCGAGGAGCCGTTCGTCGACGACCTTCGGCTGACCCGCCTTCGGATGCAGGGCCTCATCGACCAGATGGCGGCCGGCGTCGCCCGGATCGATGCCCTGGGGCTGACGTTGCGCGACATCGAGCACGGGCTGGTCGACTTCCCGGCCCTGGTCTCCGGGCGCCAGGTCTGGCTGTGCTGGCAGCGTGGCGAGACCGCGATCGGATGGTGGCACGGGCTCGACAGCGGGTTCTCCGGACGGCGACCGCTCGCCGAGCTGACGTGACCGAGCGCTCCGTCGTCGTCGGAGCCGACGGGCGGGCGAAGGCGTACCGGCCCATCCCCGCCGCGGAACGGATGGTCGCGATCACGGCGGGGCTGGCCGCGTACGATCGCGGCGACTTCTTCGAGGCGCACGAGGACCTCGAACCGGCCTGGATGGGGACGGACGTCCAGGCCGAGCGTGCCCTCCTGCAGGGCATCATCAAGGTGGCGGCGGCCTACGTCCACGACGTCCGCGGGAACCCGGCCGGCATAGCCCGCAACCTGGCCGGCGCGCGCGCCCTGCTGCTCGACGCCGCTGCGAACGGGCCGTCGGACAACGTGGCCGGGATCGACCTCGGCGCGCTGATCGCGGACGTCGAGCTTCGTCTCGACGACCTCGCGACCCATCCCGACCATCCGACGCTCGGTCCGCCGACCCTCGTCCACCAGCGAAGGAGCGTCCCGTGAGCCTGCCCCCGCAGATCCCGACGATCGATGTGACCGAGGCGGAGCGTCGCCTGCGCGAGGGGTCGGACGACCCGCTCTTGCTCGACGTCCGCGAGACGAACGAGTTCGCCGAGGTGCGGGCCCCGGGGGCCGTGCTGATGCCCACGTCCGTGTTCATGGCGCGCCTCGCCGAGCTTCCGGCGGACCGGCCGCTGCTCGTGGTGTGCCATGTCGGCGGACGGTCCGCGGCGGTGACCGGCTACCTGTTGCGTGCCGGCCGGACCGACGTCGTCAACGTGGCCGGCGGGATGGAGGCCTGGGAGCGGGCCGGGCTGCCGGTCAGGCGCGGCCCGCTCGAGCCGGGCGAGGGGGCGCTGCCGACCGGGTGACGACCCGGGTCCGGGGCGTCAGGCTCCTCTGCGGCCTCGATGGATCACGCGTCCGATCAGCGCGCGCGCCTGCGCCTTGTGCGCGAAGGCCCAGCCGATGAGGATCAGGATGATGAAGTTGACCGTGCCGACACCCGCCGCGTTGAGATAGCCGAGCTGCTGGCCGATCTCGCCCTCGATCTTCATCCCGGGCACGGTCGCGCCGACGAGGCCGAGCTGGAAGAACGGACTCAGCGGCGCGGTGTTCGCCCGGACGCTCGAGGCAAGGACCGTGTTCGGCGACGTCACGCCGCCGACGAGCACGACGTTGGGGCCGGTCACGACCGCCGGCGCCCCCTCGAGACCCGATGCCGGCAGGTCCATCGCGTCGAGGTGCTTCCACTCGGGGATGTCGCCGCTGGTCGTCGGGACGGCCCAGTAGACCTCGTTCTGCGGACCGGTCCCGTCGTCGCCGCCGGCCAGGTAGATCGCGCCGTTGGCGCCCCAGCCCGCTGCGTTCGTCCGGGCGACCGGCAGGTTCGCCTCGTTGTTGATGTCCCAGCGGACGAGCTTGGCCTGGTTCGGGTTGGCCGGCAGGCCCTCCGCTGCGGGCTTCCCGAACGAGCCCCGCTGCACCGCTCCGACCGGTCCGCTGGCGTTGCTGCCGCCGTATAGCCACAGGTAGTCGCCGATGAGCACGGCCGTCGCGTCCGTCTGGGGCGTGACCAGCGGCTGCTCGACCGACCAGGCGCTCAGCTTGCCCTGGTTGTTGAGCAGCGTCTTCCACGTCGTGGACACCGGTCCCTGGGTGTTCTGGCCGCCGATCAGCAACAGGCCGTCCGGGGTGACCGCCGCCGCGGCCGCGGCTCGCGCCTCCGGCAGCTTGAGCACGTCCGAGGTGGTCCACTCGCCCAGGGCGCCGGTGAGCGCATTCGGGCTGAGGACGAAGACCGTGTCGGTCGGCGCGCCGGTGGCATCGGCGCCTCCGATCACGTAGATGCTCCCCGCGACGTAGACCACGCTGGCGTTCACGCGCGGCGCCGGCAGCTTCGGCCCGCTGGCCCAGCTGTCGAAGTTCCCGGTGCCGACGGTTCGCGCGACGTACACGGCATCGGTCGCCGCCTTGCCGTCGGAGCCACCGATGTACAGGATCTGCGAGCCGACCTGGAGGACCGAGCCCTCGGTGCGCGCCTGTGGCAGGGCCAGCTGTGCCGGCGACGGCTCCCACGGCACGACGGCGCCGACCGGCGCCGGGCACGGCAGGGTCTCGTTCGTCGGCGGGCAGAGGTTGATCGGCGACCAGACGAGGACACCGAGGTCGACCGTCCGCCCGACCGTGAGGTAGTAGGCACGGTCGGGCAGGTAACCGAGCAGGAAGATGATGATGATGAGCCAGACGAAGGCCTTCACCGAAGCCCAGGCCCAGCCGTCCGCGTCGAGCAGCCCGAACAGGGCGCGCTGTCGCGGCACCGCGGTCCCGGGTCCAAGCGCCTGCTGGGCCATCGTCCTCCATCCTCATCCGCCGACGACCGGCGGCGACATCACTTCGCGGTGAGCGTCCCGGTCATCGACGGGTGTATCAGGCAGACGAACGGATAGGTCCCCGCGTCGAGGGCCGGGACCGTGAAGTCGCGCGTCGCCACGCCGGGGAACGTGTCGCTCGTGAACACGACGGCCCCCGCCGAGCTCTTGATCTGCACGTTGTGCGGTGTCGACGCGTCCTGGTTGTCGAGCGAGAGGACGAAGGACGCGCCGGCCGGCGCGGTCAGATCGGGCGTCTGCCAGGCGATCCCGGATGCCACCAGCGACACCTTCTGGGCGTTCGGGGCGGCCGAGGCACCGGGCGCGCCGGATGCACCGGGCGAGGCCGCCGGGGCGCCGGACGCACCGGCCGACGCCGCGGGTGTGTTGAACTCGTCCGACCAGCAGGCAGGGAATGGCGTCGCGCCGGGGGCCGGCTTGTAGTTCACGTCGACCCAGCCGTTGAACGTCTTGATCTCGTTCGTGATCGGGTCCCGCTTGGGCTCGAACAGCGACGGGTCCCGGATCGTGTAGGTCTCGCTGCTCGGGGCGCGGATGAACGCGATCAGGTCCTCGATCTGGGTGTAGTTGAGCGGTCCCGCCGGTCGTCCCTCGTTGGACCAGACCGGCATGATCGAGTTGGCGTTGCCGCAGGCGTAACGGCCGCCGGCGATCATCATGTTGTTGAGGTAGTCGACCGACAGGTGGGCGAACAGCTTGTCCTGGCGGTTGAGCGCCGGCCCGATCCCACCCTCGCCGTTCACCCCGTGGCAACGCGCGCAGTTGGCCTCGTACAGGTTGTAGCCGCGCTCGACCGAGGTGACCTGCTGGGCCGCCGCCTCGGCGTCGAGCCGCGGTTCGCGGATGCCGAGCGGTGCCAGCTCGTAGAACCAGTAGATCGTGATGAACAGGATCACGACGATGACCGCGAGGAAGCCGACCCAGCGGGCGTTCGACGACTGGCGGACGACCTGCGCGGCGCGTTCGGGCGACAGCTCGACGGCGCGCGTCGGAGGCGGCGAGGTGAACCGCTCGACCGGGGCGACGTCCGCCGGCGGCCGCGGAACGGGCAGGCGCTGCTCGGATCCTTGCTCGGGCTCCTGTCCGGGCGTGTCGCTCATCGGTCTCCTCGGAGGTCGGAGCGGTCGGATCGATGCATCAGATGCACCCGGTCGGGGTGCGCGGCGGGATGAGGCCGGGCTGGCCGAGCGCCACGGGCAACGGGCCGAGGGTGATCTTGCCGGTGTTGATGGTCAGGACGCCGGACGCGTCGACGGTGATCGAGAAGCGATCCATGCTGCGCGGAGCCGGGCCGAACGCGGCGCCGTCGGCCTTGATCCCGAGCCGGTCGTAGCGCGACCCGTGACACGGACACTCGAACCAGAAGTTCTTGAGGCACGGATTGGGCTTGCAGCCGAGGTGCGGGCAGCGCTGATAGAGCGCCCGGACGTTGAGCGCGCTGCCGTCCCCGGTCGTGTCCTCACCGGCGGTGAAGCGCTGCTGGCCCGGGTTGTAGAGGATGACGAACGCCCGCGCGTCCGGGTAGTAGGCCGGGAAGCCCTCCTCGATCGGGAGCGAGCCGTTCTGGAGCTTGACGGTGTCCAGGTCACCGATCGTGATCGGTGCACCGAAGCCGCCCGACAGGTTCGGCCAGGCGAAGGCAAGGGTGCCGGCGGTGACCTCCAGCAGCCACAGACCGATGCCCGTGCCGAGCGCGGCACGCATCAGCTGGCGCCGCGACAGGCCCTGGACCTGCTGCTTGCGCAGGGACTTGATGGCTTCCTTGGTCAGGGCAGCCGGCTTGTCGATCAACTCGACGTGGTAGTTGCTCATGCGCGCTGGATCCTTCGAACCGTGGTCACAAGGCGAAGTGCAGGCCGGGGCTCGTCACGTACGGGATGACGAACGTGTAGCCGGGCCCGCGGAAGAAGATACCGACGAACGTGACGATGAGACCGAGACAGCAGAACATCGTGAACAGCATGACCGCGGTCTTGCGTTCGGACGGTCGCGTGGCGAGGATGTTGCCGCGGTCGACATACGGGATGAGCGCCGCCCCGACGAGTACGAAGCCCGGGACCAGCACGCCCGCCACGGTCGGGTGGAAGTAGGCGAGCAGCTCCTGGAGGCCGAGGAAGTACCACGGCGCCTTGGCGACCGCCGGCGTGACGTTGCCGTTGGCCAGCTCCTCGAGCGGGGCGTTGATGAACAACCCCATCATCAGCAGGAAGATGCTCATGATGCCGCCCGCCAGGAACTCGATCGTGAGCAGGTGCGGCCAGGTCATGACCGTGTCGTCCGGTTCCTTCTGGACGCGGACGACGGCGTCCTGCTTGACCAGGGCGAGCAGCCGGTAGGGCCGCGCCGACATCGGCACGCGCTGCTTGTCGATCTCCGTGCGGCGCGTCGGGTCGACCGGCAGGACGACCCGCTTCTCCGTCTCGGGCGGCGTCTTGACGTCAGACATCGGTCCTGCCTCGAACCCTCGGGGTCGCTAGGGCGAGGTCAGCGCAAGGCGCCGCCGAGCGATTGAGCGAGCGCACCTCGAGGTGCGTGAGCGAAGGAGCGAAAGCGGCAACGCGGCGATGGCCCGTCATAGCGGCCCCGAGATTCCGCCGTCTTTCCTGATCCGCCAGAAATGGACGGCCAGGAACACGGCTGCGATCAGGGGCAGGAAGACGACGTGGCCCACGTAGAAGCGGAGCAGCGTGTTCTGCCCGACCTCCAGGCCGCCGAGCAGGATGAGCTTGGTCGGCGTGTTGAACAGCGGTGCGTAGCCACCCATGTTCGTGCCGATGGTGATGGCCCAGTAGGCGATCTGGTCCCACGGCAGCAGGTAGCCGGTGAAGCTGAGCATGATGGTCAGGAAGAGGAGCACCACGCCGACGACCCAGTTGAACTCGCGCGGCGGCTTGTAGGCCCCGTGATAGAACACCCGCATCATGTGCAGGAACACGAAGAAGACCATGAGATGGGCCGCCCAGCGGTGGATGTTGCGGGTCAGGAGGCCGAACGTCACCTGGCTCTGGATCTCGAGGATGTTGGTGTACGCCTGGGTGGCCGAGGGCACGTAGAAGAACATCAGGTACACGCCGGTCACGGTCAGCACCAGGAACAGGAAGAACGACAGCCCGCCGAGACAGAACGTGTAGGCGAACTTGACCGCGTGCTGGCGGACGCGCACCGGGTGGATGTGCAGGAACACGTTGTTCATGACCGCGTAGGCGCGCGAGCGCTCGTCGCGTGGGTAGGGCTGGCGGAAGAGCGAGCGCCACACGACGCTGCGGCGGATGCTCTGGTCCACCCGCTCGAGGAAGCTCACCGAGGTCCTCCTGCCACGCCGGGCGTTCCGGCCAGCTGCGCGTCACGGTACGACTCCTTGTAGAGCCGGCCGTCGGTCGAGATCTCCTGCAGCTCGAACCGCTCCATCGTAATGGCGTCGAACGGGCAACGCTTGACGCACAGCGCGCAGCGGATACAGCGCTCCTCATCGAGGATCATCGCCCCGCCGTTGTCCCAGCCGTAGGCCTCCTCGAGCTCGGGCAGGAGGCCCTCCGACTTCAACGTGTTGATGTCGACCATGTGGATGACGCCCTCGGGGCAGACATCGGCGCAGGCGCCGCACAGGACGCAGCGGAACGGGTCGAACCAGATGTTGAAGTTGCACATCAGGCAGCGCGTCGACTCGGCGACCGCGCCGTTGGCGTCGTAGCCGAGCTCGACCGGCGTGTTGAAGTTGACGACCGGCTCGGTCGACGGCATCCGCGCGGCGAGCGGGACCATGGGGATGTGCTGGCGCGGCAGGACGTCGTAGAACTCGGGCATGTCGTGGCGCCACGAGCTGGTGATCTTGACGTTGGCGGCGACGGTCACGTCGGTCCGGCCGGACAGGTAGCGGTCGATCGCGTAGGCGCATTTCTTGCCGTGCCCGGCCGCCTCGATGAGCGTGGTCGGGCCGGTCACGAAGTCACCGCAGGCGAACACGCCGCGGACGTTGCTGGCATACGTCGCGGGGTCGACCTTCAGGCGCCCGCGGTTGATCTCGAAGCTCGCCTCGACCGGGAGGAACGTCAGGTCGGCCGCCTGTGACACGGCCGGGATGACCGTCCGGGCCGGGATCACGAACTCGGAGCCCGCGATCGGTACCGGCGAGCGGCGACCGGACGCGTCGGGCTCGCCGAGGCGGTTGCGGATGAACTTGACGCCGGCGACCTTGCCCTTCTTGCCGATGATCTCGATCGGGCTGGCGAGGAACTCCATGCGGACGCCTTCGCGCTCCGTCTCGCCGAGCTCCTCCTCGTCGACGACGAGCTCGGAGCGCGTCCGGCGGTAGACTATCGAGACGCGATCGGCACCGTGGCGCAGGCTCGTCCGCGAGCAGTCCATCGCCGTGTAGCCGCCACCGATGACGACGACGTCGGAGCCCACCTCGAGCGGCTGGCCGAGGTTCGCCTTCTTCATGAAGTCGACGCCGTAGTCGACGCCCTCCAGGTCCGCGCCCGGGATGTCGAGCGCGACGGCGTCCATGGCGCCGGCCGTGATGGCGATCGAGTCGAAGTCGCGCTGGAGCTCATCGAAGGTGATGTCCACGCCGATCGTCGTGTCGAACACGAAGGTGACGCCCAGCCGCTCGACGAGCCGGACATCCATCTCGATCGCCTCGCGCGGGAGGCGGAACGCGGGGACGCCGATGAGCATCGTGCCGCCGCCGTAGGGCAGGCTGTCGAACACGGTGACCCGGTAGCCCTTGGTCGCGAGCTCGCGGGCGACGGCGATGCCGGCCGGCCCGGCCCCGACGACCGCGACCCGCTCCGCGCGCGGGGTGATCTGGGGCATGACGTCCGGGATCCCGGACGCCTCGTGCCACTCGACGAGGAAGCGCTTCATGGCCCGGATCGCGAGGGGCCGATCGATGTCGCCGCGACGGCAGGCTCGCTCGCAGGGCGCCGAACAGACATACGAGCACATCGCGGCGACCGGGTTGGGGTCGCGTGACAGGATGTAGCCCTCCTCGAACCGGCCTTCGGCGGCGAGGTTCAGGTAGCCACGGCAGTTCGTGCCGACCGGGCACGCTTCCTGGCACTCGATGTTGCACTGGAGCCAGGACGCGTCGACAGGTTGGACGAGGAATTCCTGGGGTTGCTCGATGGCCAAGCGGGCGTGCCTTTCCCTGGGTCCAGGACTCGGGCGCGTACGACGATTCGGCCGGGGTGCCGGCGGCCGGAATCTACCATCCACCCCTGTGCCGTGCACGTCCAGTGCCCTGCTCCGGCGCCGGCCGCGGGTTGACGCGGCCCGAACTCGCAGCTACGCTGGCCCGGCGATGATGTCGCGTACGCGAAGGAGCGCGAGCCTCGGGATGCGGGCAGGGTGACGGCCAGCGAGTTTAGCTTCCTCGCCCTTGGCCTCATCCTCGGCGTCCTCAGCGGGGCCGCCCTCATGGAGATCGTCCGTGCTCGACCACCTGTCCCACGAGAGGTTCGCCTCACGGTGGCGCACAACGCGATCCCCGGCCGCTCGTCCACGCTGGCCGACGACGCGTTCACGGCGCCGCACCCAGAACCCGCCGGCGGCGGCCCGGCCGATCGACGCTGGGCGAGCGGGACGATGCCTCCTGGTCAGGCCGATCGTCGAACGACCGTTCGGTTCGTGGCCAAGGCCGCGATCGGCGGCGTCAGCGGAGCCGCGGTCCCGAGTGGCTCATCCGCGGGAGGCAGTCCTTCGATCGCCGGCGCAATGCCGATCCGGCCCGGCCCGGATACACCCGTCCCTGGCCGGATCATGGAACCGGCGCTCCCGTTGACGGGCATCCCGTCCTCGTCGGACGCTCCCCCGCGGGCCGCCTTCGGAGGCATCCCGATCTCGTCGGGCGACGACCCGATCTTCACGGCGCTCCGGCTCGCGGCGCTGCCCGGGGCCGTCGAGGGGACGCTACAGGTCGCGGGCGGGAACGGCGCGTCGACCGGCGGGCTCGCCCCGGTCGCCGTCGCGCCGGTCGCAGCCCGCCCGTCGACCGCGGTCGCGCTACTCGACCCGCCCGGGTCGTCGAGTCAGGATGCGGCCCCCATGGCGACAGAACGCTGTGCCGAAGAGCGTCGTCTCGCCACGGAACGCTGCGAACTCGCGACCCGCGCCCGCGCCCAGGCCGATGCCGCGGCCGACGCTTTGCGCGTCGCCCAGCGGTCGTACGACGCGCACGAGGCGGCGGCGCTCGAGGCGGCCTCCCGGTCCGATCCGCGGGCGATCCACGCGGCCAAGGAGGCGGCCCAGGGCGGGTTCCGGGCCGCGGTCAGCAACGCCACCGACCCCGACGCGCTCGAGGCGGCCGCTCGCGACTGGCTGACCGAGATCAACCGGATCAACAACGACGCGCGCGAGGCCGCCGTCGTGGCGACCCGCGAGCACGCGGCCTCGGCCGAGGTCGCATCCACCCTCGAGCGACTGACGTTGGACGCCGACGCGGCGCGCATCGGCGCCGCCAACGCGGACGCGGCGTGTCTGGCGGCGCGCGAGGCCGTCGCCGAGTGCGATGAACGAGCCGCGGCGGTCCCGGTCGTCCCGTCCGAGCCCGCCTCCCCGTCCATGCCGCGGCTGGACGAGGACGAGACGCTCGGGCTGGCCCTCGAGGCCGGCGGCGCCCCGCGGATCTTCCGGATGCTCCACGGCGATCGCTCGGCGATGACGACCGTCGTCATGAGCCTGGCCGGCGACGACCCGGACGCGCGCCGGACATGGCAGCTCCAGCTGACGGGCCTGGTCGAGGCCATCGTCGCGGACGCGATCGAGGCGGCGTACCTCGAATTCCCCGACGACCACGCGTTCTGGGGGTCGTTCACGCGAGCCCAGAACCGCGACATCACGCAGGCCCTGTCCTCGCTCGGCTTCCGCTTCGACGGCCTCGGCGGATGGACCGACGGGCGGTACCCGTCGCAACGGGACCTGTCGCTCGCCCTCGGCTACGCGGGCCTCGATCCCATGCGAGTCCGGAATTGGCCGAACGAGTCGGCCACGGCCGAGCTGTTCCGCGACGTGCTGGTCGCGGCGGACGAATACCTGGCCGGCATCGCCGGCGACCTCACGCTCGGCGAGATGGTGACGATGCTCGGTCGCCGGGCCGATGGCCTGGCCGAGACCTGGAACCAGTGGGGCCGCATCCGCCCGCTGCTGCTCGAAGAGGCCTGAGCGGCACCAGGGCCCTCAGCCGGGACCTTCATCCTCGTCGTCGTCGATGACCACGAGCCGCAACCCCTCCGCCGCGGCCACGCCGATCTTCGCCCCCTCCTCGCTCGCCCACGACCGGATCCGTTCCTCGAGACCGACCGGGTCGTGGATCTGGCTCGCGTGCGCGCGGAGCGCGTCCATCTTGCGCACCAGCGTGGAGGACACGTCGATCCAGGTATCGGCCCGCTCCGACCAGAACAGGTAGACCCGCCGGACTCGGTGCGCGGTCAGCCCCGACCGCGCGAGCCACGGGAACGCCATCGGGTTGCGGGCCGCCGGATAGACGGCGTCGACGGCGGCGATGCCGGCGGCGCGATGGTCGGTGTGGTTGATCCCGCCGCCGCGGTAGAAGATCGTGTCCGGATCGGTCGCGAACACGGCATCGGGCCGGAACGTGCGGATCTCGCGCACGAGTTGCTCGCGCAGCGCGAGGTCGTTGGCGAGCGCCCCGTCCGGGCCGTGCAGGAATGTCACGCCGGCGTAGCCGATGATCGACGCCGCCGCGCGCTGCTCCGTCTCGCGCAGGGCGGCGAGCTCGAGCGGGTCGGCGTCGGGATCCTCGCTGCCCTGATCGCCGCTCGTGCAGCACACCAGCCAGCCCTCCGAACCATCGTCGATCCAGCGTGCGGCCGTCGCCGCAGGCCCGAATTCGGCGTCGTCGGGATGGGCGGCGATGACCATAAATCGAGCCGGTCGCCAGGCATGATCGGCGGCCGTCAGAGGCTCCGTCATCGCGTCCGGGAAGGCCGGCTCTGGTGTCGCCGCGACCGTTGCCAGAGCCCAGGACCGGCAGTACAGTTCCGGCCGAGGCTTCGCTCGTCTCCCCCCACGAGCGAAGCCTCGTGGTCCGGTCGTCGCGTCACGGAACGTGCGCGGACCGGAGCTCGTCGAGGGCCGCCAGGACCTCCGCCGCGTGACCCTCCGGCTTCACCTTCGGCCACACCCGCGCGATCCGCCCCTCGGGGTCGACCAGGAAGGTCCGCCGCGCGGTGCCCCAGTACGTCTTGCCGTAGTTCTTCTTCTCGACCCACGAACCGTAGGCATCGGCGACGGCGTGCGACTCGTCGGCGAGCAGCGTGAACGGAAGGTCGAACTTCTCGCGGAAGGCCCGCTTCGATCTGGCGCCCTGCGGGCTGATGCCCCACACGTCGGCGCCGCGCTCACGGATCGTCGCGTTGCTGTCGCGGAACTCGCACGCTTCGACCGTGCAGCCGGGGGTGTCATCGGTCGGGTAGAAGTAGACGATCGTCCAGCGACCGCGCTGGCCGGCCAGGCTGTGGATGGTCCCGGTCTCATCGGGCAGGGCGACCTCGGGAGCGACGTCGCCGACGACAGGCATGTCCATGGTCAGAGCCTAGCAGGCGACTCCACGATGAGCAGTAGGCCGCGCCGGAGCACGACGACTGCATCGGGCGACGACCGGAGATTGGACAGGCCGCGCGCAGCGCCGGGCGGCAGCGGCTCGTCGGCCAGCGGATAGACCAGCCCCTTCGTCGTCACGCCCTCCACGCCGGGTCCCATCGGCAGGAGCGAGATCGTGTCGCCCGGGCGCCCGGGAAGGCGGCGGCTGACCGCGGCGCCGTCGGGCCCGGGGGCACGAATGAGCGTGACGCGCGACCGCCCATCGAGGAGCACGGCGGTCCGCTCCGCGAGCGCCGGCATCGCGAGCAGGCCGATGTTGGCAAGGGCGTGGTCGACGCGCGGCCCGCCGAGTCCGCCGACGACGATGATGCCGTCAGCCCCCAGCCTGAGGGCGGCCGCGACCGCCAGCTCGGTGTCGGATTCGTCCTTGTCGGGCCGGGTCCGTTCGAGCGGGACGCCGGCCGCCTGGAGCGCGGCGATGTCGGCCTCGGGGAGCGAATCGCCGTCGCCGACCCAGCGGTCGATGGTGACGCCGAGGCCGCCGGCCAGGCGCGCGCCGCCGTCGGCCGCGATCACCAGGCCGACCGCCGAATCCCAGCCGGGCCACACGGCGTCGAGCTCGCCGCGGGCAGGTCCGTCGCCGTCGGCCAGGATCAGGGCGTCCATGGCGGCGATGCTACCCTGACGGGTCCGGCCGGCGCGGGCCGATGCTAGACTCCGGCGCGTGCCCAACGCCCCGATCCAGCCCGCGGTCCAGCGCGTCCTCGATGCGGCGGCGCGCAAGGGCGTGACGCTCGAGGTCACGACCTTCGGCGAGTCGACCCACACGGCGGTCGAGGCGGCGGCCGCGGTCGGTGCCGACCTCGGACAGATCGTCAAGTCGCTCGTCTTCGTGATCCCGACCCAGGGTGAGCTCGAACCCGTCCTGTGCCTGGTGGCCGGTCACAACCGGGTCGACGTCGCGCGGCTGGCGGCGGTCACGAGCGCGCCCGACATCCGGCGCGCGTCCGCTCGCGAGGCACGCGACCTGACCGGGTTCTCGATCGGCGGCATCCCGCCCATCGGCCATGACCGCCCGATCCGGGTGATCATGGACCCCGATCTCGGGCGGTACCCGGTGGTCTGGGCTGCCGCCGGCCTGTCGACGTCGGTCTTCCCGATCCCACCCGGCACGCTGAGCGCACTGTCGAACGCGACGCTCGCCCCGATCGCGGAGGACAACGACCGGCCGAAATCGGCCGGCGACCCGGCCACGCCCCGGCGCGTCGAGGCCTGACCCACGCCAGTGAGCCCCGAGCCGCGCAACGCCACGATCGCCTATCCCGGTGGCCTGCGCGCCCGCTGGCGATGGGGCGGGAGCGGTTCGGCGACGGCCGTCTTCGCCCTGTCGGAGGCGGGTGGCGCGCTGATCGACCTGGGGCCCCGAGTCGCTGCCGATCCCGATGCGCTCTGCCGGGCGGAGCTGCATCTGGAGGGACCGCGGGGCGTCTGGACGGCGCGGTTCGCGTCGCTCATCCACGATGAGCCTCGGGCACTCCACTGGGACACGGCCAGCCTGCTGGTCGTCGCCTACGGCTTCCATACCTACGGCCTCGAGACCGCGACGGGCGAGCCGCGCTGGGACCATCGCTCGGCGACACCCCTCGTCGCCCTTCTCGGGTCGTCGCGTCTGGCGCACGTCCTCCTCCAGTCCGAGATCGAGACGTTCGCGATCGAGCCGGACGGGACGGTCGCCTGGCGCGTCGCCCATTCCGAGGTCGTGACCGACGCCGACCTGGTCGGCGGACGACTCGTCCTGACCGGGTTCGGTGGCCAGGTCACCGCGCTCGACCCGTCGACGGGCCGGTCCGCGACCCGATGAGCCCGTCCGCGGTGATGTGGACGGACGGTGGATAACCGCCGGCTCCGGCCGCGAAACGGTGGACGACTCGCATTGACCCACCGCCCGGTGGCCCCTACCGTTCTGACCAGCCCGGAGAGGCCGAGCGTCACTAACGGCTGAGATCGCCTCAAGGCCCACGTGTCGTGGAGGTTTCTTCGGGCCCTTTCGTGTCCGGCGCGTATCATCGCCGCCGTGTCACCCCTCGTCCCGCTCGTTCCCGGCTTCGTCGCGCTCGCCGCCGGCATCCTGGTCCTGCGAACGTTCGGCCCGAGGTACCGCGTCGGCCGGCTGCTCGCGGCCACGCCCGAGGTCAGCGTCGCCGAAGCGCTGGACCTGGCAACCGCGGGCAAGCCTCGCTACGTGAAGGTGCGCGGGCGGGTCGATGCCGAGACCGAGTTCGAGGACGATGCCCATCGTCCGCTCGTCTTTCGGCGGACCCGGCTGCAGCTTCGCCGGAAGGACGCCTGGGTGTCGTTCGAGGACGGCCGGGAGCGCGTCCCGTTCGAGATCCGCGAGGGCCTTGAGGGCATCGCCGTCGACGACGCGGCGCTCGACGACGGCCTCGTGGTGATCCCACGCGAATCGGTCGGCACCGCGACCGACGTCATCGACCGGGTCCCGCCCGGGACGGCACCCGACACGCCAGTCCGCCTGCGGGTCGAGCAGATCTCGTCGGTCGAGCATGCCATCGTCGTCGGCGTGCCGGGCCTCGACGCATCGGGCGCGCCGTGGATGTCCGCCGGCCTCGGCCGTCCCCTCGTGCTCACCACGCTCGAGACGTCCGAGGCGATGCGGATCCTGACCGGCGGCGACCGGCGCCGGCCACTGGTGGCCGTCGTATGCCTGGCCGGTGGGCTCGCGCTCATCGCCGTGGCGCTGCTGCTGGCGGCGGTCGGGGCCGTCTCGTGACCCGTCGGCGCGCGGCGACCGGAGCGGCGACCGGCGCGGCGACCGGAGCGGCGATCGTCGCCTTCTGGCTCACCACCGCGATGACGACACTGGCGGCGTCACCGAGCCCGGGGGTCGAGGCCGGCGACCCACGGAGCTCCGGGCAGGGGCCCGGCCTCGTCGGCGATCCGCTGTTCGCCCTGCTGGCCGTCGTCCTGATCGGCCTTGGCGCCGTGGCGGCGACCCTCATCTGGGTCCGGATGACCGGTCGCCCAGACGCCTGAGCAAGCGGGACCATTCACCTATTGGCAAGAACTGTGAGATTGCTAGTCTCGGCACGTCGACTTCACATTTCCTCATCGAGCCGTGCCGACCACCCTTCCGTCCCGACCCACCGACGCCACCCTCTCGGTCACCAAGGCCGCCAGGCTGCTCGGCGTGCACCCGAACACGATCCGGGCCTGGAGTGACGCCGGCCGGCTGCGCTACTACCGAATCAACCCGCGGGGCGACCGGCGCTATCGACTGGGCGATCTGCAACGCTTCATGGCCGCCGCCCAGACCGGCGCGCCGGACGGCGTGCCGACCGCTCCGACCGGCTCGTGGGGCGGCCGGAGGAGCGTCGACCCGCGCGCAGTCGCACGGTTCGCTCCATCGCGCCGGATCGACATCGAGGCGGCGCAGCCGGACCCGCTCGACGCGGAGCGGCATCATCTCGACCTGATCGTCGCGGCCTCGATAGCCCGTCGCATCAACGCCGGCGACGACCAGGACGACGCCCTGCTCTCGACCGCGGAGGCCATCCGCGATGCCTACGGGCATCACCTCGTCGCGGTCTGGGAGGCGCGACACGGCCTGCTGAGCGTCCGGGCCCGGGCCGACGCCGACGACACCCGGCCGACCCCCCTGGGCGACCTGCCGACCTCCTTCGGCATCGTCGGGCGCGCCCTCGAGCTCGCGTCGGGACGCGGCCGTTCGGGTCCGGCGCCCATGCCCGGCCTCCTGCTCGGCGACGATCCCGACGATGCCGCTCTCGCGGTGCTGCCCGACGGTCGACCGGAGCTGGCCGTGGCGATCCCGGGCACGCACGAACCGTGGGGCGTCCTGCATGTCGTCGGTGAGGTACGCGGGTCGCTCGGCAGCCGGGATCTCGAGATCGCCCGCGTCGCGGCCGACGGGATGGGGGCCATCGTCAGCGGCGCGCAGCGCGGCGAGGAAGTCGGCCACCTGCTCCATCGAGCCGAGGCGCTGCTCCGCGTGGCCAGCGACATCGGCAGCCGGCTCGACCTCGACCGGATCCTGGCCGGCCTGGTGGACCATGCGATGGTCCTGTTCGAGGGCGATCGCGCCGCGGTCTTCATCCAGCCCGAGCACGGCAATGCCGTCGTCGAGGTGAGTCGCGGCCTGTCGGCGGCGTATCTGGCGACGATCCGCGGCATCCCGCCGCGGTCGCTGTCGGCCGCTGCCGTGACCGCACGCCGGCCGCTGTTCGCGATGGACTATCGGCGCGACCCGCGGTCGGACGATGTCCGGGCCGCGGTCGTCCAGGAGGGGTTCGACACGGTCTGTACGGCGCCGCTCCTCGACGGCAACGAGCTCCTCGGGTTGCTTGACATCTACCACGACCAGCCGCACCAGTGGACGCCCGACGAGCTCGACACGGTCGCGGCCCTGGCGACCCAGGCGAGCGTCGCCATCCGGGCCGCCCAGGACTACGAACGGATGGCGACCTGGGCGGCCCAGCTCCAGTCGATCCAACAGCTCGGCGCCCGGCTGAGCCGGCTGTCGAGCGTCGCGGAGATCGGCCACTCGATCGCCACCGAGCTGCGCCAGCTCATCGACTACCACAACGCCAGGGTCTACCGGCTCATCGGTCGCGACCTCATCCCGGTCGCCATGGTCGGCCAGGTCGGCGAGTACGTCGACGAGACGCCGGACCAGCTGCGGGTGACCCTCGGCGAAGGCATCACCGGGTGGGTCGCCGCCAACCGCGTCGCGCAGAACCTCGGCGACGCGGCGATCGACCCGCGGGCGAACACCATCCCGGGGACCGAGGACGACCTCGACGAGTCGATGCTCCTCGCGCCGATGCTGTTCGACGACCAGGTCCTCGGCGTCCTCGTGCTCTCCAAGCTCGGCCTCTACAAGTTCAGTGACGACGACCTCCGGCTCCTGGTCATCTATGCCAGCTTCGCGGCCCAGGCGATGGCCAATGCCGACACCACCGAGCGGCTGCGCGAGCAGACGCTCGCCCTCGAGCAGCAGCTGGAGGGCCAGCGCGAGCTCCTCCAGATCACCGAATCGATCCTGACCACGCTCGACGCTCGGGGCGTGCTCGAGAGCATCACCGAGCGTCTCGGCCGGCTCATCGCCTCCGACAATGTCGCCATCGAGGTCGTCGATCCGGCGACGGCGCTGCTCACACCGTTGACCGCGAGGGGCGTCCAGGCCGCGCGCTACATGGAGGCTTGGGAGCCCGGCGAGACCGGGGTCGCGAGGTGGGTGCTCGAGCACAACGAGCCGGTCCTCATCGGTGACGAGCGCAACGATCCGCGGGTCAATCACTTCCGCGACGACCTCGGCTCGCTCGATGGCAGCCTGATCGTCGTCCCGTTGCGCGGTCGCGGCGGGGCCATCGGCGTGCTCACCATCGAACGGCTCGGGTTGGACAACACATTCTCCGCGGAGGAGTTCGAGCTCGTCCAACTGTTCGCCGCCCAGGTGTCGATCGCGCTCCAGAACGCAGAGGTCTTCCAGGCGGTCGAGATCCGGGCGCGGACCGACGACCTTACCGGGCTGCTGAACCACGGGACGTTCCAGGAATGGCTCGACCGCAGCGTGCGCGAAGGCGCACCCTTCAGTCTGATCATGCTCGACCTCGACGACTTCCGGCACATCAACAACGACCTCGGCCACCAGGCCGGGGACACGCTGCTGCGGGAGATCGCCGGCGGCCTCGTGCGCGCCGGTCGCGAGTCGGATCTCGTGTTCCGCTACGGCGGTGACGAATTCGCATTCATCCTGCCGAACACCGATGCCGCGGGCGCGCTGCAGGTCGCCGAGCGCGCGCGTCAGGCAGTGGCCGCGACGCAGGCGAACGTCAGCGCGTCGGTCGGGGTGGCCACCTTCCCGCCCGACGGGACGACCGCCACGGACGTGCTCCTCGCCGCGGACCGAGCCTGCTACGTCGCCAAGCGCGGCGGCCGAGACCGCATCGTCACCGCGGCCGAGGGCCTCGCCCTCGCAGCCGAGCTGTCCCTCCAGGCACCGACGCCGGTCGACTCGGCAAGTTCGATCGAGGACTGACGAGCGTCACCAGCAGCGATCCCGAGGCGTCACCATGGTCCACGTGCGCACCCAGCGAGTCCTGCTCCTGATCCTCGGCGGAACTCTGCTCTTGGCCGCCTGCGTCCCGGACCCGGTCGGCCGCTCGACCCCTTCGGAGACCCCGCCGCCGCCGACGCCGACGCCGATCCCGACGCCCGCCGGGCCCACGCCGACGCCGTCCTTCGTGCGGCCGACCCCGACCCCACAGCCGACCTTTCTCATCTACACCGTCCATAGCGGCGACTCGCTCGCCGCGATCGCCAAGCGGAACGGGACCACGGCCCTGAGCATCGCCTACTGGAACCGGCTGGCCTACCCGACGCTCGATCCGGAATCGGCCGGCTACAAGCCGAACTTCATCGGCGTCGGCTGGATGCTGCGGCTGATCCCGAACAGCCAGGTGGACCCGGAGCACCTGCCACCCGGCCCCGCGACGCCGCAGCCCAGCGGAGGGTGACTGAGCCGGGACGCTATCGTGTGCCGATGCCACCGACCGCAGCGCCCGCCCCGCGCATCGTCGTGACCGTGGCGGCGGCCCCCGGCGGCTGGAGCGACATCGCCGCCCGCAAGCGAGCGCTGTACGAAAGGTCGATGACGCGAAACGGCGCCCACCCGGTCCTCCTCGATGCGCTCACCGAGCCCGACCGTCGGGCCCAGGCATTCGACGCGATGGACGGCCTCCTGCTCAGCGGCGGCGCCGATCTCGACCCCGCGCGCTACGGCCGATCCGAGCGCGGCTCGACCGCGGTGGAGCACGCGCGGGACGCCCTCGAGGCGGAGGCGTGGGACGTCGCCCAGGCCCGCGGCCTGCCGGTCCTCGGGATCTGTCGCGGGTTCCAGGCGATCAACGTGTTCTCGGGTGGCGGACTCCTCCAGCATGTCGACGGCCACCTTGGATCTGCCTTCGGGACGGGGCCCGCGAAGGTCCACCCGATCCGCGTCGCGCCGGGCACCCGGCTCGCGCGGATCCTCTTCCCGACCAATGCCGGCGGCGGGGTGCTGCGCGTCAACTCCTATCACCACCAGGCGGTCCGGGCGTCGGACCTGGCGGCCGGGCTCGTCGCGAACGCCTGGTCGAGCAGCCCGGCCGGCGACATCATCGAGGGTCTCGAGGCGGCCGACGGTCGGTTCGTGTTCGGCGTCCAGTGCCATCCGGAGCGGTCGGAATCGACGCCGGCCGCCTTCGAGCGCTTGTTCCGCGTCTTCGCCGACGCCGCGCGTGGGCCGGCCGACCGGCGCTGACCCGCGGTCCGGCGCGACGAAGCACACCGGGCGACCGGGGGCCGCAACTTGCCAGATAGCGGATCCTTGGACCTGCTCGAGATGATCGACAGGCTCGGGTCCCGGACCCGCGATCCCGCGTCAATGCGGCCAGCCCGTCCGGGCCGACCGGGGCATAGAGCGGCCCCGGTCCGTGGGTCTCCCCACGGGTCCGGGGCCGCTCTACCGAAGCAGCATGGCGCCGGGAGGAGGCACGGCGCCGCTTCGGAGGTCGACGGCGGGGGGAGGGTCACCTCGCCATCGTGGGCTATGCAGGTCAGTCCGGTCGCCGACCTCGACCGTCGCCGAACCGCCCGAGCTGGCGCATCCGGCGCAGGAACAGAAGCTGGTTGACCTGCTCGACGGACCAGTGCAGGTCGCTCGTCGGCAGGCCGCAGATGAATGCCGTGAGGCTCGCTGCCTCAGTCGGGGTGAGGCCCTTGATGAGGAGCAGCCGGTAGACCGCCCGGGTGGCCGGAGTCGGCGTCGCCGGAGGTTCGGACGGCCGATGCACGATCGCCGTCGTCGAAACGCGTCCACGCCCGTGCACGGAGGCCGCGGCGCGGGGCGACGATGAGCCGGGGCGAGATGATCGCCCTTGACCCCGTGACCCGCGCGGTGCCTGTCCGGCCATGACCCACGTGTCCTCTGTCCCCTGTCTCCGCCCGGACGCTCTGGTTCGGTACGGTAGGGGCATGTTCGAGGTCGCCGGACCGCCGTACGATGACCCGGCGGTCCCATGCCTCCCGGTACTTGCGGGCGCCGTGTCGGTCGGTTCCGTCAGGCTGCCGATAGACTCACCATGTGCGGGTCCGCAGGTTCGAACTCAGGCTCATCGCCGTCGCCCTCGTCGTGTGCTGGTCGGTCGCGGCCGGCCTCGTCCTGCTCGCCTATCGACCAGGCGGCCCATTCGACGTCATCGTCGGGCTGACCGCCATGTCACCGATCGCGATCGCCCTCGCCGGGGCCATCTGGCCGCCGGTGACCCGCGGCGACAACGCCTTCCCGGGCATGGTCTCGCTGGGGGCCATCGCGCTGCTCTGCCTCGTGCCGTCCATCGCGGGGGTCGTGACCCAGCTGCTGGCCTATGGGTCCCGAACGCTGCTGCCGTCGGCCGAGGCCGCCTATCCGTGGCTGCTGGCCCTCCTCGCGACGAGCCTGTTCAGCGGCTTCGGGATCGCCCGGCGACTCAGCGGCGCCACCGCGCTGCGCCGCCACCGGCTGCTCGGTGGGACCGCGATCGCGATCCTGCTGACCGCACTGTCGGGGACCGCCTTCGCGGCCGTGGCCGTCTCCAACGATGTCGCGCTGCGCGATGCGCCGGTCGACGCCTCCCGGTTCGGTCCGACCGGCGGCGATGGCGAGCCGCCGCTGTGCGACGGACCCCTGACGGCCGGGCCATCGGCGCGGCTCGAGATGCACCTCGATGCGACGGTGGATCTCCGCCCGTTCGGCTCGGTCGATCTCGCCGGCCGCCGGGTGGCCAACGACTTCCGCTGGATCGCCTACGTGGCGTCGAGCCGCCAGCTCGGCCAGTATGGGTCGGCCAGGGTGGCGGACGCGGCGTGGATGACCGCGCCGGGGACCGGCTGGCGTGCCGTCGTCCCGATCCGGGTCGACACCGACACGCTCGACCTCCGGGCCCTCGCGATGGCGCTGACCGACGGCTATCGCGCGACGGCCGAGGATCACGGTATCGAGGTGATCGAAGGCGCCCGCGCCCGGCGCTGCCGCATCGCTGTCGACGGCCGGACATTCGCCGACGCGTTCCCGCAGATCAGCTACCTGGTCGGGCCGGCGGACCTGCATCGCTGGCGTGGTCAGCTCGACTACTGGGTCTTCATCGACGGAGAGCTCGGGCAGGTCGCCGGCAGCGTCAACGGGGAAGCGTTCGGCATCGTCCCGGACGCGCTCCTCGGTACCATCGACGTGCGGCTGACGGCGACGGAGCGCGGCCGCGACTCGGTCATCTATCCTCCGGCGCAATGACCATCGACGACGAGCGCGGGCGGTACGCGACGAAGCGTGACCGGCTCGCTCGGCTGGCGCGCCTCGTGGCCATCCTGCAGGCGCATCCCGAAGGCATGCGCACCGGGGACATCGCGACCCGCGTCGCGATGTCCGTGCGCACCGTCTATCGCGACCTGACTGCGCTCCAGGAGGAGCTCCGACTCCCCGTCTGGGGCGAGGACGGCGTGTGGGGGATCGATTTGGAGAAGGCGTTCCTGCCGCCGCTCAAGCTGACCCAGCAGGAGGCGATGGCCGTGGTCCTGTCCGCGAGGCTGATGGTTCGCTATGCGGACAAGTACGACCCGGACCTGGCGGCGGCGTTCGAGAAGCTGGAGAAGGGCCTGCCACCACCGCTCGCCGAGCATGTCGAGCGCACGCTCGACGGGCTGTCGAAGGCGCCGCGCGACGAGCGCTTCAGCGCCAACGTCCGCCTCCTGACGCGGGCCTGGGCGGAGCGCCGCGTGGTGTCGATCGACTATGAGCCGGCGCGCTACGAGGGCGGCGCCACGCCCCGCCGCGCGACGGTCCGGCCATATCTCCTCGAGCCGTCGCTCCAGACCCACGCGCTGTACCTCATCGGGTTCGACGAGGAGCGCGCCGCTCTGCGAACGTTCAAGATCGAGCGGATCCGGAGCGCCGCGCTGACGCCGCGAACGTTCGAGCCGCCTGACCCGGCCGACACGACCTCGGCGCTTCGGGCAGCCTGGGACATCATCGCCGACCAGCCGCCGGTGGAGATCGTCCTGCGCTTCGGCCCGAACGTCGCGACCCGGGTCCTGGAGGCGACCTGGCACCCGACCCAGACGGTCGACACCGAGCCCGATGGCTCGCTGCGCTGGCGGGCAACGGTATCCGGGACGATCGAGATCCGGCTGTGGATCCTGTCCTGGGGTGACGAGGTGGAGGTCCTCGCCCCGGCTGCGCTGCGGCGGGATGTCGCCGACACCCTCGAGCGGGGGCTGCGGCGCTACGCGGAGGGCCGCGCGACCCTCGGCAGCGGGCGGACGGGTCGGTGACGCGACGACACCCGTTCGCGGCGGTCAACTTCATCAGCGACCCGATCCACGGCTACGTCGAGCTGACCAAGCGCCTGGCACCCGACGAGTCGGCCCTCGCCGGCCTGCCAGACGAGGATGTCGCCGAGGAGGACCTGCTCGATACCGCGTGGCTCCAGCGGATGCGCCGGATCAGCCAGCTCCAGAGCGCCCGTTGGGTCTTCCCCACGGCCGAGCATTCGCGCTTCACCCACGGCCTCGGCGTCATGCACGAGGCCGGGCTGTGGGCACGGTCGCTGTACCCGAGCCTGCGGACCGCCCTGGTCGGGTTCGGCGAGCCGGCGCCCTCGGAGGGGCTCGTGGTCGAGACCCTGCGCATGGCCGGGCTGCTCCACGACGTTGGGCACGGGCCGTTCGCGCACTTCTTCGACGACCACGTCCTGGCCGCGTTCGAATCGCCGCGCGACGCGCGCCGCCCGGCCGGCAAGCGGCTGACCCACGAGGACCTGTCGGGCCGGATCATCGAGGACGAGCTGGGTCCGTTGTTGCGCGGCCTGCGCCGCGCGCCGGGCGCGGTCCCGGCCCGCGATGCGTTCGACGACGGCGAGGCGATCGATCCGGCCTGGGTCGGGTTCCTCGTGTCGAAGCCCGCGCTCGCCGACCCGGCGATGCCGCGCTGGGTCCGCTGGCTCCAGCCGCTGCTGTCGGGCGTGTTCACGGTCGACAACCTCGACTACGTCCGGCGCGACGCCTACCTGACCGGCGTCGCCATCGGCCCCGTCGACGTCGAGCGGCTGCGCCGCTATGCCTTCATCTCGGAGCGCGGCCTGACCCTGTTCGAGCCGGGGCTGCCCGCGCTCGAGATGTTCCTGACCTCACGCCGGTTCATCTACCAACAGGTCTACTTCCACCGCACGGTCCGGGCCATCGACCTCGACCTGGCCGAGGTGTTCGGGCCGTCGATCCGGGCGATCTTCGGCGATGGCTCACCGGCCGATCGGCTGGCGGACTACGCCGACCTCGATGAGTACGGGTTGCTGCACCAGGCGGCGCGCTGGGCACGCGGCGAGGCATTGGCGGCCGCGCCGATCCCCGGCGACGGCACCGTGACCGGCGAGGTGGCCCAGGCCTGGCGCGCCATCCTGCTGCGCCGTCCGACCTGGCGCTCGGAGGCCGAGGTCCGCGCCGAATACGAGCCCGGCGGACGGCCGGAGGCGCTGATCGCCGGTCTCGGTCCCGCGGAACCCGGCAGCGTCGCCATCGACCTGGCCGAGGTGGACGCGCGACCGGCCGACGCCGTGGCGACGGACCGCCTCCTGGCCATCGAGACCCGCGACGGGTCGCCGATGTCGCTCGCCGCGGCGCTCGCCTCGATCCCGGCCTACTGGCTGATCGCACGGCGTTATCGGCGGCGGTGAGGATCGCCGAGCCCGGCCGCCTCGGCGGAGCCCAGCGAGGCGCGGCTCAGCGCGAGAACGACGAGGGGCCGTCGCCGGCGCTTCGGTGGTGCGGCGGGAATCGGGAACCATCGAACAGCTGTCGGCCACCGAGCGGCTCGCTCAGCTGGACCTGGACGTGCTGGCCCGACAGACACCATCCGACCTGCCCGCCCCTGGCGGCGTAGGCGTCGCTGGTCGACATCGTGATGGTCACGGCCCAGGGCGTGTAGACGATCGCGGGCGGCGCCAGCCAATCGCCGCGCTCACAATCGGGCCAGTCGACCACGACCGGGATGACCGTCGTGGTCTGCGCCGTTGCCGGGTCGAACGTAGGCCCGCCGAAGCCCTCGCTCAGCTCCCAGCCGACCGACCGGTCGGCTGGGATCGCGAGAGGCGGGAGCAGCCAGGCCCCGAGCGCCACAACCACCACCACGAGGACGCCGGTGGCGATCCCGACCCCGAGGCGTCTGGAGCGGCGCCCGATCCACCACGCCACGCCGACGACGATCAACGCGGAGAGGAGCAGCAGGCCGGGCTGGATCGTCATCGGTCGAGGCCCAGGCAGGCGCGTGTGCGTCCCATGCGCCGAGCCTGCGGCCTGCATCCAGCGTGGCGCAATGACCCGGTGGCCCAATCGGCATCGGACCTTCGGTGGTTCCGACCGCGCTCGCCGGTCGAGCCACTCGACCTCGATAGCGAAGTCTTCATCGTTCCCGCGACCGCATCGCCACACGCGCCTCGTATGGTCGAATGGCGATCGGCCCGAGGTGGCCGCGCCGCCTGAAGGAAACGCCGTCCCCATGCACGAGCACGCCACCCCCGACGACCTCCCACTGCTCGCCGAACGCCTTCGCCTCGGTCTTCCGTTGCACGGCTTCGATGGCCGCGAGATCCCCCTCCGCACCGAGATGGGCGTCAACCTCTGTGCGACCGAAGCAGCTCACGCCCTCCTCCTCTCCGGTGCCAGCCTGCTGTCGGCGGAGTACGCCGACGCGTTCGTGTTCGAGGTGCTTGCCCGGGCGGGTCGCGTCGAAGCGGCCGCGCGACTGGCCGGCGAGTCGCCGAGCGTCATCGCCGCGAAGGTCACCGCCGTCCTCGTCAGCGCTGCGGTCCGCGCCTCGGTCATCGCGCGCGGCCCGGACGTCAGCCCGAGCGCGATCAACCGCGCGACGCTGTCGTGGTACGAGCTCAGCCATCTTCGCCGGCGCGAGCTGCTCGGCAGCGGCTGGATCGCCCCGGACGACCGGCGATCCGCCTAGCGCCGCCGGGCGTGGGCCGCTCGCTCAGCCGTCTGCGTCGAGGAACCCGCGCAGGATCGGATCCACGAGGTCCGGTCGCTGCATCCCGAGCAGGTGGCCGACGCCCGGGATGATCCGGACGTCCGCATCGGGCAGCAACCAGCGCGCTCGCGAGGCAGCCTGCCCGGCGTCGTAGATCATCTCGCGGTCACCGAGGAGCACGAGCGTCCGGCACCCGATCCGCGCGAGGTCTGAGTCGGGGATCTCCGATGGATAGATGCCACGCCGGTCATAGCGGAAGCCCGCGACGCCGATCTCCATCTGGTGGACGATCCGGGGATCGGGCAAGGCACCACCCATCATGCCGCGAAGGCCCGGGCGGACCGTGGCCGGGAGCGGGACGAGACTGCCCATCCGGATGGCGAGGTTAGCCAGCGGCCTGAACGGCCGAAGTGTCGCAGCGGGGGCGAGCAGCGCCAGCGCCTGGACGCGGTCGGGATGGTAGACGGCGAGGTTCACCGCCTGGAACCCGCCGAACGACGAGCCGATGAACGTCGCACGATCGAGCCCGAGGCCATCGAGGACACTTGCGAGCCAGTCGGCCGCCTCGGTTCGGGTGTGGATCGGGCGCACCTGGGTCGACAGCCCGATGTCACCCATGATGTCGACCGCGTACAGCCGATGGTCCCTGCCGAGTTCGGCTGCCTGCATGTACCACTGCGTCGCGGTCAGCGAGGCGGCGTGGACGAGCACGACTGGTTGGCCGTCGGCCGCCCCGGAGACGACCACGTGGGTCGGTCCGAACGGCGTCGGGACATGGCGTGATTCGATGGGGATGGGCCACAGCTCGAGCGCGTCGCGGTACGCCGCCTGGTACCGCAGCCGGGCCGCGTCGTCCGCCCAGTGCGAGACGCCGCGCGAGGGGTGGAGGCCGGTCGAATCGGCCCCCGTGACCGCAACCCGGCCTCGCTCGGCCCGTTCCTTCACGCCACGCAACAGGTGACGCATCATCGGGAAGTCGGCGAACTCCAGGAGCGCGATCGATGCGAGAGCGGCGCCGGGATGGTCGAAGTCGTAGGTCGCCTTGAGCCGGGTCACGAGGCGGGTCCCACCGTCCCGGGTCGGCTCGAGCCGCCAGGCCCACGTGCTGTCGGGCTTGCGCCACAACAGCCAGTGATCGATCTCGAACGCGCTGACCCTGAAGGCGGTCACGTCGTTGACGGGTTCGGCCATCGGGACCCAGTCGCCGACCGCGAGGTCCTGCCATCCGTCGACGATCCGATCGGCGCTCGGCCGCCCGAGGTGGTCGAGCAGGTCGTAGCTGTAGAAGCCAGCCCGCCCGTACCCGATCTGCACGATCCACCGCCACACCGCGGCTGGTGGTGCATCGATGGTGATCGCGCGGGTCGCGTTGAAACGGGCGCCCGGGAGCAGGTCGTCGCCCGGCATCGACGACGCGACCTCCGCGTCGGTCGCGCCCCAGCGCAGATGCCAAGGCCGGACGAACGGCGCAGCCCAGAAGAGCGGAGCACCCTTGAGGACATCGAGGACGGCGATCCGAAGGTCACCTCGCTCGATCGGTGGCAGATGCGGCGGTGTGGCGAACCCATCGGTCGGGTCGGACGTGTTCGTTGCCGTGTCGGTGATGGTCGGGAGGTCGGTCATCGTCGCAGTCATGGCATGCCTCGGGGTGTCGTCGGCACGGCGCCGGCGGGCATTCCTATCGTCGGATCGACCACCTGCGAACGGGAGGGCCGAGTGGGCGGATGTCGCCGTCCGATCGGCCCGGAACGTCGTCCTGGGCAAACCAAAGCTCCGACGCGAGGCGATGCGCCTCGTCCCCGAGATCGAGCAGATACGGCTGGAGCCCTTGCCATTGGCCGAGGATCTCGTCGATCGGGTGACCGATCGCCCCTGCCGCCAGCCCCGGGCGTTCAGGCTCCTCGAGGAGCCATCTCAGCCAGCCACCGGTGCCACCGATCCCCATCAGCAGACTGGCGGTCGCGCTGAAGCCGAACCGGACCAGGCGCTCGTCGATGCTGACACCGGCATCCCGAAGGCCCGCGACGTACCCATCGAAGGCGATCCGATCGAGTTCGGCGGCAGCGGCGATATCGACGTCGAGGAACTGGAGCGAGATCGTCACGAGACCCGCCAGGTCCTCCCCGACAACGCCGCGCCCGACGCCCACCAAAATCGATCGCCACGGTACGCTCTCGGTCGTCGGTAGTCCGGCTGGCGATGAGGTTCCGGCGGAAGGCGTCGTGATGGCACAGGCAGGGCGGCAGGCGATCGAGACCGTCGAGGAGCCGCGCTCAGCGCGACACCCGTGACACGCGAGACGCCCTCGGAGATCCCGATCGCCTGGGTCATGCCGCCACCGACCGGCAGGACCGACCATTCGAGGATCTCGACCGATGGGTCGTCCAGGGCGATGCCCACGATCCGCGTGACGTTCACGACGTCGACTCCCACGGCCCGGAGTCTAGTCGGCGACCGTTCGGGAGCCGTCAAGCCCGGCGCGGTATCATCCGCGCGTCCGCCCGTAGCTCAGTGGATCAGAGCGACTGACTTCGGATCAGTAGGTCGGGGGTTCGAATCCCTCCGGGCGGGCCATGTCATGAGTCGCGACATATGAGTCACATGAGTCGGGACATCCGAGTCACATGTGATCATCCGGTCGCCCGAGACCTCGGCCATCGGCCGGGGTCTCGTCGCGTGTTGCGCCAGTAGCCCTTGTCGGGCTCGATCAGGTGGCTCGAGAGGACCTCGCCGGTGTCGAGGGCGACGACCGTGACCTCGACCTCGTCGACGATGGCGAGGACGCGACGGCGGGCATGGGCGGCGCCGACCTTGAGGTGGTACAGCCGGCCGGCCCGGCGCAGGGTCATGGCGCCCCGGCTGTCGGTGACGTCGTAGCGGAGCCGGAAGTGGCCCGAGGCAGCGCGGCCGACGGGCTGCGCCCGAGGGGTCGCCCGGTACGCCTCGCCCGGGGTGATCCGCCCGGTCGCCCGGTGCGGTCGCTGTTCGTCGTAGGCGGTCCGGAAGGCATCGAGCTGGGCCTGCAGCTCGGCCAGCGTGGCGGCGGCCGGCTGCCGCCCGAGCCAGCGCTTCAAGGCTGGAAGCGCTCGATCTTGCCCTGGGTCTGCGGGTGGCCCGGCGCCCCGTTCTTCTGCCGGATGCCGAGCCAGGCGAGCAGGTACTCGAAGCCGTTGCGGCCGCCGGTGAAGCGGGAGGTGTAGACGGCGCCGTTGTCGGTGAGCGTGGCTGCCGGCCAGCCGTGCTCGTCGCCCGCCGCGGTGAACGTGGCCACCACGTCGTCGCCCGACACCCGCCCGAACGCCGTGCACGAGAGCAGGTAGCGCGAATGGTCGTCGAGCCAGCTCAGGATCTCGACCTCGCTCCCGTCGGCCAGGCGCCAGTGGGTGAAGTCCGACTGCCAGCACTCGTTGGGCGCCGCGGCCTCGAAGCGGTGCCACGAGCTGCGCGGGCGCTTGCGCGGCTCCGGCGTCACCAGCCCGGCGGCGTGGAGCACCCGCCGGATGGTCGAGGTCGACGGGACCGGCTGGCCCTCGCGGCCGAGGTGCCAGGCAATCGTGACCGGGCCGGCGTCGAGACCCCGGGCGGTGAGCTCGGTGCGCAGGACGACGATCCGCGCCCGGATCGCGTCCGGCGTCCGTCCCGGGTTGGTCAGCGGTCGGCGGGAGTGAGGCTCCAGCGCGTCCAGCCCACCGTCGCGATAGCGGCGGACCAGACGCGTGAGCTGTTGCCGGCTGATCCTGTACTCGGCCGCGGCGGCGGTGACGGACAGCTGCTTGGAGACGACCTTGAGGACGGCCACCCGATGCTTCGACATGGGCCCGACTGTCACGCATGTCGCGACTCATCTGACTCGCATCACCTGACGCATATGTCGTGAACTCGGACACCTCCGGGCGGGCCATTGTGATGAGTCGCGACGTCGGCTACACATGTCTGATCAGCCGGCCGCTGAAGCGCCTCGAATGAGCTCGGTGACGCCAGCGATCCTGAGGGCTTGCAGCGCGCGCTCGGTTCCCTCCGGGGGCGCAAGCGCCGCGGGTGTGCCACGCGCGTTTCGACCCAAGACCGCATGATGTGGCAGTTCCATCGGCGCCACCATGAAGGCAGGCCGAATATGCCCCGATTGCAGGCCAAGAGCTTCGCGACCCCGGACGATGTCCGCACGGCGCCGAATGTCCGGTTCGAGACCGTCGAGCTCGACGACGCCATGGTCGGCCACTGCCGGTTCGAGCCGGGCTGGCGCTGGTCGACCGACATCGGCCCGATGATGGGAGCCACGTCGTGCCCCATCCGTCATCTCGGCTACTCGATGTCCGGCGCGGTGCGCGTCGTGATGGACGATGGGCAGACGCTCGACGTTGGCCCCGACACTGTGTTTGACATCCCGCCGGGCCACGACCAGTGGGTGATCGGTGACGAGCCGTGGGTCGCCATCGAGTGGGGCGCCAGCGGTCGTGCCCTCGGCGCGGCCTTGCACGAGGCAGGCACCCGGTCGCTCGCGACGGTCCTGTTCACCGACATCGTCGACTCCACGGCCAGGCTCCAGCTGGTCGGCGATGCCGCCTGGCGCGACCTGTTGGCCGCCCACAACGCGCGCCTCCGCGAGCAGCTGAACATCTTCCGCGGCCGCGAGGTGAAGACGACGGGCGACGGGCTCCTGGCGATCTTCGACAGCCCCACCCGTGCCGCTCAGTGCGCAGCCGGGATGACGCGCTCCGTCCGGGCGATCGGCCTCGAGATCCGGGTCGGCCTGCACACCGGGGAGATCGAACTCGTCGGCGACGACGCGCGAGGCATAGCGGTGCACACGGCGGCGCGGGTGCTCGCACTGGCGGGCCCCAACGAGGTGCTGGTCTCATCGACGACCGCCGGCCTCCTCGAGGGTTCCGGCCTGGCGCTACAGGACGCCGGCGTCCACGAGTTGAAGGGCCTGCCTGGGTCGCGACAGCTGTTCCGGCTCCTCGTGCCATCGCAGCCGTAGCGCTGTTGTTCGTGCGCGCCCGATGCCCTCCGGGCGGGCCAGCTCGTCTGGCGCTGCCCGAAGACTCCATCGTTCGCCAGGGAACCGTCTACCAGCGCCCCGCCGCCTTGAGCGCGCTGACGGCGTGCAGCGTCAGCACCTCGCTCGGGCGGTCCTTGCCCCAGTCGATGACGTCGGTCGGCGAGGTCACGTGACGACCGGCCTGCCACCAGGCGTGCGTGGTGGAGAAGCGGCCGTCCGGCAGCGCCTTCGACTCGAGGAGATCGAGGCCGTCCGCGGCTCGTGGGTCGGCGAGCAGGCGCGGGTCGACCGCCATCAGGACTCGCAGACCTGCCAGGACGTCGTAGTGCCAATACGCGGGCCAGTGCAGAGCGGCCATGCCGGAATGGATCTGCCGTCGTCCGTCCAGGGTGCGGAAGAGCCGATGTTCGAGGAGGAGCTCGGCCGTGCGACGCGCGGCGGAGAGCGCCTCGGGGTCAGCCGTTGCGTCGTGGTAGGCCGCCAGCCCGATGGTGGTCGCCCAGCTTTCGTGGAAGGACGACCGATAGCCCGACGATCGTCGGTCGCAGTTCCAACCGCCATCGGGCCACTGCCAATCGAGGATCTTGGCGACGAGGCACCGGGTGCGCTCGTCCCGAGCATGGCCGAAGCGGCTGGCCGCGTAGACGGCATTCCCCTCTATCGACGCATGTGCTCTGTAGAGCCCGTCGATCTCGGGGATCGCCTCGAGGTGCCGCGGGTTCGCGATCCAAGACAGCTCGCGGTCGATGGCCGTATCGAGCTTGGCGCGGACATCGGCCGCGTCGACGGGCAGGGCGAAGTCGGCCAGGGAGACCAGCCGCCAGTGCAGCCCGGACCATTTGCGGTATGGGCTGATCGCGGGATCCGGGAGGTCGAGCAGGGTGGCGACGATCGAACCTTGAGGGACATGTGCCCGGTCTCGTCGGACCGCCGAATGCCCTTCCGATTGACCCATCAGCCATGTCCGCGTGCGGTAGCGGACGACTGGCTCGTCGGACTCGATCAGCCAGTCCGTAACGCGGTCCACGTCGGGCCTGCCCATGGCCAACCCATTATCGGCAGCACGCCGGCCGCCGCGAAACAGGAACGTCCGCGGGGCAGTGACCGCTCCGGAGGCCAGTCGTGCACCGCGTTCGACGCCCTCCGGGCGGGCTAGCGCCTCTCGCGCCGGACCAACGGATATCGACTGGAAACGGACACCCGTTCGGGCAAGCGCCGGGGTTGAAGATGACGGGCGCTGCTGCGTCCCCCGCCACCGCCCTCGGAGGCAGGCGTTCGTGGCGTCGCCGCTGTACATTCGGTCCTTCCGGGCGTGGGTCTCGGGCAGGAGGACCAGCCGGACATGTATGCGGTCAACTGGGATCTTGTCGACAGGCTCGGCCTCGACCGGACCGCACTCGCGGGACAGACCGCGCTCGTGACCGGGGGTGCTCGCGGCATCGGCGAGGGCGCCGCGACGACCATGGCAGCCCTCGGGGCCCGGGTCGTGATCGTGGACAAGCGACCGACGGGCCAGGACGTCGCCGACGCCATCGAGGCCGCCGGAGGTCAGGCCCGGTTCATCCAGTGCGACCTGAGCGTGGTCGACGAGGTGATGGCGATGATCCCGCAGGCGACGACCGCCTTCGGCCAGATCGACATCCTCGTCAACAACGCCCTGCACGTCACGGTGGCCCCGATCGTGGGCCTCGACCTGGCGGATTGGGAGGAGACGTTCGCCACCAACGCGCGCGCGCCGTTCCTGACGATCAAGCACCTGCTCCCGGGCATGCTCGAGCGCCGGAACGGCGTGATCGTGAACATGATCGCGTACGAGGGTGGCGCCCTGGCCGGCGCCTATGCCGCGACCAAGATGGCGCTCCGCTCGCTGGCGTTCACCGTCGCCCGCGAGATCGGGAACGAGTCCGGCGTCGCCGTGTTCTCCTTCGTGCCGGGGATCGTCGACACGCCCCTGCTGCGCGAGAACCTGCTGCCGGGGGTGATGGCGGCCGCGGGCATCTCGATCGAGGAGGCGACGGCGATCGTCGCCCAGAACCCGGGCTACGAGGGCCTCATGCCGGTGGACCACTGCGCCACCACCCTCGTCCACGCGATCGTCCACGGCTCCGATCACCACGGTCAGGTCACCGCGCCGTTCGAGCCGCTCGACCGGATCGGCGTGATCCAGATGCCCCATCTCGACCCGGAGCTCGCCACGGCGGCCCTCGACATGTCGGATCCCCAGTCGGGCCTGTACATGAAGCAGTACCTGGGCGATGTCGCGAGCCGCAACAAGGAGCTCGAGGACCGCGTCGCGCAACGGACCCGCGAGCTCGAGGCGGCGCGCCGACGCTCGGACAGCCTGCTGCTGAACATCCTGCCGGCGCCCATCGCGGAGCGGCTCAAGGCGGGCGAGGACATGATCGCCGACCACTTCGCGGCGGTGACGGTGCTGTTCGCCGACATCGTCGACTTCACGCCGACCTCGTCGAAGCTGACGCCGCAGCGGGCCGTGGAGGTCCTCGACGCCGTGTTCTCGGAGTTCGACCGGATCGCGCAGCACTACGCGCTCGAGAAGATCAAGACCATCGGCGACTGCTACATGGCCGTCGGCGGACTGCCCGAGCCGCAGCCCGACCATGCCGAGCGCGTGGCGAGCGCAGCCCTGGAGATGCTCCCCGCGCTCAGTCGGGTGGGCAAGTGGCTGGATCTGCCCCTGTCGGTCCGGATCGGACTGCAGACGGGCGACGCCGTGGCCGGCGTCATCGGCAGGCAGAAGTTCGTCTACGACCTGTGGGGCGACACGGTGAACACCGCGAGCCGGATGGAGACCCACGGCGTCGGGGGGCACATCCAGTGCACGGAGCGCGTCTACCGGCAGCTGAACGGCCGCTTCACCTTCACGCCTCGCGGCGAGATCGACATCAAGGGCAAGGGACCGATGTCGACATACTTCCTGGTCGGGGCGAGGTAGCCAAAGCATCCCTGCATGGATGCCGATGCCGGCCCGACTCGGTCATCCGCGATCGAGCGATTTGCAGCTGTTCCTGCGCGTTCGAATCCCTCCGGGCGGGCCAGCCGCTATGCTCATTTGCCGACTTTGTCTGTGCTCGAAAGCAAATCGGCACCCGTCGCGCCCTGATACGGCCACGTTATGTCGCGCCGCGAGGTCACGTCAGCCTCGGCCTGCAACACGCCCGCATTCCATGTGCGGACACCGCCACCGAGCGCATGCTGTTGCCGAGCACACGATGGGTAATCCCATACACCAAGATCGGCGGCTGAAGGGCCGCTGCGACTCCGAGGCTGTCTGGCCCGGCTTCCACTCGCGGGGTGTGCGGGGCACACGCCTCTCCACGTCCTGCTGGCTCTGCCGCAGAATGGGCTCATGGTCGATCCTTCACTGCGAACCGTCCTCGAACGATTCGAAGCCGCCATCCTGTCCGATCCGGCGGTCCTCGGCGTCCTCTACACCGGTTCCCTCGGTCGCGGTACAGCCGACCGCTTCTCCGACCTCGACCTCGAGGTCTGGCTCGCCGACGACGCGTTCGCCGACCTGCCTGCCAAGACCCGCGACCTGCACGCCGTCCTCGGCGCGATCGAGTTGTTCGATGTCCGTGACCCAGGGTTCTCGCAGTCGAACGTCGGTCCCGACTGGCGCCGCGTCGATCTGCATGTGCGGAGACGGGACGACACGGAATCCCGGCACGACTTCGCCGGTGCCCGGATCGTCAAGGACTTCGACGGCACCCTGGCCCGCCTCGTCGCGGCATCGGTCCCGGAAGACGTCACCCCAACCTGGGAGGAGGCGCGGGCGACGATCATGGGCGCCATCGGCGATCAGATCTACATCGCCGTCAACAACGCCCGCGACGCCACCTGGGAGGCGATGAGCACCGTTCCTCACCACGCGGCGCATCTCTACGAGGTCTTGGCACGGCTGCGCGGACGGCGCTCCTACGGCTTCCGCTACGCTGAGTCGCTACTTTCGCCCGCCGAACTGCGACTCGTGCAAGCCGCCTGGCCGGCCACGCCGACCCGTGGCGAGGTGCGCCGGGCCGCTCGCGCGCTGTGGACGTGGACGGCCTACGTCTGGGTCGAATTGGAACGGGTCCTTGGACGGCCGCTGGAGGTGACCATGGACGAGGCGAGTCTGCTGGCGGCGGTCGACGCCCTGTATGACCCACAAACACCCTCACCACGCCCGGGCGCTCTCGCGGATTAGGCGAACCGGCCCCGATATGCTCGCCGCCCATTGGCGTCTCGTCGCCCCACTTCGATGCGGGATCTTCGCTACGCGCCATCGTTGTTGTCCGTACGCGCCCGACGCCCTCCGGGCGGGCCGTCCAAACCAGCTCTTCGGCCGCCGCAATCAACGGAAGGTACTCGTTCCGGGCGGGCGTCGCCGACACGATTGCGCCGTCGCGCACCCGGACCGCAGCGAACAAGTTCTGCGCGATCTCGGTTCGCCGGGTTCAGAGCGGCTCCGGACTCGGACGACGAGGCGCGCCCTGGGCGTCCCAGGGAGGAAAGGCACCGTGTGCCGTGTCACCACGCTTGCGAACGCACGAACCGGAGACCCATGAGAGCGATCGTGTGCACGGACTACGGACCACCGGATGTCCTTCAGCTCAGAGACGTGCTGAAGCCCGTTCCGAAGGACAACGAAGTGCTGGTTCGGATCCGCGCCACGACGGTCAGCGCGGCCGATTGCGAGCTGCGGAGATTCGACTTCGCCCCCTGGATCTGGGTGCCGATGCGGCTGGCGTTCGGCATCCGCAGACCGAGACGACCCGTGCTTGGGCAGGAGCTTGCCGGTGACGTCGAGTCGGTAGGCAAAGATGTCAGGTCGCTCGGGAAGGGCGACCGGGTCTTCGCGGCGACGGGCATCGGGCTGGGAGCCTACGCGGAGTACATCTGCCTGCGCGAGAACCCCCAGACCGGGGCGATCGCGACGATGCCGGCGAACCTGAGCTACGAGGAGGCTGCGGCCGTACCCTACGGGGGAGGCGAGGCCCTGCAGTTCCTGCGGAAGGCGAACGTCCGGAGCGGACAGAGGGTCCTGGTCAACGGAGCGGGAGGGAGCTTCGGCACGTTCGCGGTCCAACTCGCCAAGGTCCTCGGGGCGCACGTGACCGCGGTGGACAGTGCGCCGAAGCTGGAGATGCTGCGCACGATCGGCGCGGATCGCGTCATCGACTACGCCCAGGAGGACTTCACCGACAGCCATGAGACCTACGACGTCATCTTCGACGTCGTCCGCAACACACCGTCCTGGTCGCATGGTGAGGTTGCTGACCGAGAACGGATGCCTACTCATGGCCAATCCGGGCTTCTTGCAGATCGTTCGCGCCAGGTGGGCGTCGAGGGGGAGCAAGAAGCGGGTGTCGTTCGCGGCATCGGGCGCAACGAGCGAGGACCTGGCCTACCTGCGAGGCCTGGTCGAAGCGGGACGGCTGCACCCGGTCATCGACCGGCGCTTCCCGCTCGAGCAGATGGTCGAGGCTCACAGGTACGCCGAAACCGGCCAGAAGTTGGGGAACATCGTCGTCGTCGTCGCGATAGTTGCGGCCGCGATCGCAGCTTCCCGCGGGCCCACAGCCCGCTGAGACTAACGGCAGCGGGAGACGACTGCAGCGTGGCGTCCAATCGCTCAGGCCGTCGCCGGGTCGATGGCAATGACGACCGTCCCTCGCGCGTGTCCTGCTGCGACATGTCCAATCGCCCTGGGCGTCTCGCGCAGCGGGTACGTGCCGTCGATCACCGGTGTGACCTTCCCGGCTTCGACGAGCTCCTTGAGGACCTGCAGGTCGGCTCGGTTCTGGAACTTGACGGACGGCTTGCCCTGCTGGCGCACGAACATCGACACGATCGTGAGCCGGATCACGCGGCCGAGCGCGCCGCCGGCGTGTCCTCCACCGTTGGAGAGCAGCGTCCCGTTGGGGGCGAGTGCTCGCCTCGTCGCCGACATCGAGTGGTCCCCCACGTTGTCGAGGATGAGGTCGTAGCGCGGTCCACCCTTCCTGAAGTCCTCCTTGGTGTAGTCGATGACGTGGTCGGCCCCGATCGAGCGGACCATGTCCAGGTTCTTCGTGCTGGTCACGCCGGTCACCTCGGCACCGAACGCCTTGGCGATCTGGACGGCGAACGTGCCGACGCCTCCGGACGCGCCGTTGATGAGGACCTTCTGCCCGGGCTGGACATGTCCGTCATCGCGCAGGAGCTGGAGGGCGGTGGTCGCCGACACGCCGACGGCTGCGGCCTGCTCGAAGGTGAGGTTGGCCGGCTTGAGCACGAAGTGGTCCTCGCTCGCTGACGCGTACTCGGCGAAGGCACCCGTGCACCACCCGAACACGTCGTCACCGGGGCGTAGCCCCTTCACGTCCTTGCCGACCGCCTCGACCGTCCCCGCGATGTCCGTCCCCGGAACGCGGTTCTTCGGCTTGCGCAGTCCGGTCGCCATCCGCATGACGTACGGCGAGCCCGTCATGACGATCCAGTCACCGACGTGGATCGACGCCGCGTGGACGCGGACCAGGACGTCGTTGTCGCCGATCTGGGGCTTCTCGATGTCCCGTGATTCGAGGATGTCGGCCGAGCCGTACCTGTCTTGAACGATTGCCTTCATCGCGACGCCTCTCGATGCACCCGCTTCGCGCGAGGGACGGGTCTACTCGCATTGACTGGATCGTATCGGGGCGTGCTCCGTCGAGGCAGTGCTGGACAGCCCTGAATCGTCACACCATGTGGCCTTGAACACGGAATCGGGGACGAGCAGGGCCGCGCCCGAAGGCTTCGGACGCACATGCCCCGAGGTCGGGCACCGCGGATGGGCGGGTCAGTTGAGGTCTGGTAGCACTTGCGCGTCAGGGCCATCGGGCGGAGGCTGTCGGTTCGACGTTCGTGCACACCGATCGACGACTGATCGCGGAGGCATGCGATGGCATCGGTCACCCTCGATCACGTCACGAAACGATTTCGCGACGTGGTGGCGGTCAGCGACCTGAGCATCGAGATCGCCGACGGCGAGTTCGCGGTCCTCGTCGGCCCGTCTGGGTGCGGCAAGACGACCGTGCTCCGCCTCATCGCCGGTCTCGAGACCCCGGATGAAGGGGAGATCCGCATCGACGGCCAGGTCGTGAACGGTGTCGCCCCGGACGCCCGCAACGTCGCGATGGTCTTCGAGAACTACGCCCTCTATCCGCACCTGGCCGTCCGGGAGAACCTGGACTTCCCGCTCCGACTCCGTCGCCGGCCCGCGGAGGAGATCCGACGCCGCGTGTCGGCCGTCGCCGCGTCGATGGAGGTCGCAGGCCTTCTCCAGCGCAAGCCGCGCGAGCTCGCGGCCGGCGAAGCCCAGCACGTCGCCATCGGGCGTGCGGTCGTGCGCGACGCGCCCACCGTGTTCCTGCTCGACGATGCGCTCTCGCACCTGGATGCCCGGCAGCGCCTCGAAGGCCGTGCCGAGCTTGCCCGACTCCACCAGGAATCGGGGGCGACGATCATCTCGGTGACCCACGACCAGGCCGAGGCGCTCGCGGTGGGCACACGTGTGGCCGTGATGGATGAAGGACGGCTTCACCAGGCCGCGCCGCCCCGCACCCTCTACGAGCACCCCGCCGACGTGTTCGTGGCGGGGTTCATCGGCAGCCCGGCGATGAACCTGGTCGAGATGACCGTCGAGCCGGACGGCGACCATCAGGTCCTCCGGGCCGGCTCGTTCGTGCTGCCGGCCCCCGATAGCGCCGTCGCATCGCTCGCTCACGACGTGACCGTCGGCATCCGTCCCGAGGACATCCGGGTGGATCCTCGGCCCGACGGCGAGACCACATTCCGTGCCAGGTGCGATCTCGTCGAGTACCTCGGCCACCAGGTCCTCGCCCACCTTCGTGTCGGCGAACTGGAGCTCCTGGCATTCGACGAGCCGAGCAGGCGCCTCCGGGCGGGGGACATCGTCGACGGCGCCATCGCGCTCGACCACTTGCACCTGTTCGACAGCCGAACCGGTCGTTCGCTCGCGCGGCCGTAGCCCTCCGGGCGGGCCAGGCTCCTTGTCATACGCGGCGCCGAACTGTCGGCGCACGCGAGCGGCGACCTGTCCCGCGATGACGGACACTTCGGCCAGTGAAGCCACCCGATGTGTCATTCGAGCGTCGCACGGTCGTGACAGGGCGACCTGATGCCCATCATTAGGCGATCCCGGAGCGGCCGCCAGCCATCGATCGCCAGGCTGGGCGCTACGAAGCGAGGACGCAAGCCAGCCGACCGACGGGTCCAGGTCGAATCGGCGCACCACCGGTATTTCCGCTACTCCGCGCCGGGCGTGCTGGAGGCTCGGGCCACTGCCGAAGCCCCGCTCACCCCCATCGGCCGTGCATGGGCCACCCTGCGCAGCTACGTATTCGGGCGACCGCTCCAGACCGAGGCCGAGCTCGGCGAGCGCCTGCCGATCTGGAAGGCGTTGCCGGTCTTCTCGAGTGACGACCATCCGGATGCGCGAGGCGGCTCCTGGCCCCAGGGGCTGTTTGTGGGGCCACTGATGTGTGCGGAGGCATACCTTGCCCGTCATTCCGCCACGCCGTGGGATGCTGTGCAGCGCAGCTCGTCCTGGGACCGCGACTGCCCGCTACAGCCCGGACGGCCGCCATGAGCTTCCGCTGCACGCGAGGGACCAGCCACGTCCGCGTCATGCCAGCAATCGAACCGAATCTGTCACGCGGCCGGGAACGCCGGGCCGCGTGGCCGCGTGGCATAGTCCCAATGGGTCGACGCTCGGCCCAGCATCGCGGACGGTCTCTGCTTGCGCTGACTGTCATCGTGACTGCGTTCATGGCGGGCTGTGGAGCACGAGAAACCTCGCCGACTCTGCCGTCGGTAGCGCCGCCAACCGGTACCGTCGCCCCCGGCGCGACCACGAGCGGGTCATCCGCGCCCTCCCAACCCTCGCCGACCTCGACGATGCACGACGGCACAGCCACGACGCTTCTCGCGGCGGGCGACATCGGTCGATGCGACTCGACCCACGACGATGCGACAGGCGCGCTGGCGGTGAGCTTGCCAGGCGTCGTCGCGACGCTTGGCGATACTGCCTACGAGGACGGCACGACCGAGGAGCTCGATGACTGCTTCGGCGGATCGTGGGGGCCTGTGAAGAGCCGGATCAGGTTCGCGGTCACCGGCAACCACGACGTGCACACGGACGGCGGCGCGCCGCTCCGTGACTACATGGGGAGCGCGGCGGAGCAGAACGGGCGGACCTGGTTCTCAGAGGACCTTGGGGCCTGGCACGTCATCGTCCTCGACGGCAACTGCGGCGTCCTGGGTCTCAAGTGCAGCAGCGAATCGGAGCAGGCGCGATGGCTTCGCGAGGACCTCGCCGCGAGCAACGCCCGCTGCGCGCTCGCGCTGCTGCATCAGCCGCAATTCAGCAGCGGCCAGCACGGGGATGACCGCGCGGTCGGGCCGTTGTGGGACGCCCTCTACGCCGCCGGTGCCGACCTCGTGCTGGACGGTCACGACCACGACTACGAGCGGTTCGCCGCGCAGGATCCGGACGGCAGGGCAGACGCCGCGCGCGGTATCACGGAGATCGTCGTCGGCACGGGCGGCGCCGAGCTCGAGCCGTTCACGGACGTGCGGGCGAACTCGACCGTCCGGATCGACGACACATACGGAGTGTTGGAGCTCACGCTCCGCGCCGACTCCTGGACGTTTCGCTTTGTCGCCGTCGATGGGACGGTGCACGACCAGGGATCCGGCACCTGTCACTGAGCCGGCCGGGGTGCCCGGTGCCGCCCGCTCGTCAGCACCCGGCGGCCAGGCGGGCCTCACCGACCCCCAAGGTCGCCAACCCCTCCCGAATTGACCTCCAGGAGGAGCTTCCGGAGGAGGTCCGCGTGTGATCGCATTGCGGGCGACCCTCTCGATGGGGCATCATCATCGCTACGGACTGACCGAATCAGGAGGACAGCCGTGCCCGAAGCGCCGTACCGCCGCGTCCAGGTGATCGTCAACCCGGCATCGGGCCGGGACGAGCCCATCCTCAACGTGCTCAACGACGTCTTCGGCCAGCACGAGGTGGACTGGGACGTCAGTGTCACCCACCGATACGGGGACGCCGCGGCCCAGACCCGGCGGGCCGTCGAGGACGGCATCGACCTCGTGGCCGGCTACGGCGGGGACGGCACCCAGCACGAGATCGCCAACGCGCTCGTGGAAGCGGCAGTCGAGACGGGACGTCAAACGCCGATGGGCATCCTGCCCGGGGGGACGGGCAACGGGTTTGCCCGGGAGATGGGCGTACCAAGCACCCTGCGGGAGGCCACTGAGGTCCTGTGCACGAGCCCGAGGACCCGCGCCGTCGACGTCGGCCGGCTCCGCGAGCTTGGGCAGGCGACGGTTGCCGACCGGTACTTCGTCCAGCGGCTGTACGTGGGGGTCGAACCCGAGGAGCAGACGAGTCGCGAGCTCAAGGACAAGTACGGGGTGTTCGCGTATCTCGTGAATGCCACCCGGCACGCACGAGACACGACGGCCGTCCACTACCGCGCCGAGCTGGACGGCGAGTCCATCGAGTTCGACGCCACCAAGGTCTACGTGGTCAACTCCGGGATGATGGGGACTGGGCTCCGGATCACCCATTCGTACGCCGTCGACGACGGGCTGCTCGACTGCTTCCGGATCAACCAGCGTGACTACGCGACCATCGCCGCCGCCGCGGTCCGCTTCCTGGACCTGCCCATGGCGAAGCTGACGAAGTTCCATCGGCAGTGCCGCACACTCAGGATCGAGACCGAACCCGACCAGCCCGTGTGGACGGACGGCGAGTACGTCGGGCGCACCCCGCTGACGGTCGACGCCATGCCGGGGGCGCTGGCTGTTGTCGTCCCCTGAGCCGAAACCCAGCCTGTCACCATTCCACCGGGCGTTCGACCGCCTGTACCCCGCGATCCGGTTCACGTACGAGCGGCTCCTGGGCCACGCCTGGTACTCGCGGATCGAACCGCGGCTCTGGCTGGGCGGTGCGCCGACCTATCGGCGCGACTACGAGGCGCTCCTCTCGCTCGGGATCACGGCGGTGCTTGACACCCGGGCGGAGCGGACGTCCGACCGCGCTTTCTACGACGCGCACGGCATCACCCACCGCCAGTTCCTCGTGCCGGACGTGACCGTGCCGGACGAGGCCGTCCTGACGGCAGCGGTCGCCTGGATCGGCGACCAGCTTGCGGAAGGCCGCACGGTGCTGATCCACTGTGCGAAGGGGAGGGGTCGCTCCGCGACGGTCATCGCCGCCTACCTGATGAAGACCGAAGGCATGAGTTTCGACGAGGTACGAGGTCTGCTCCACGCGAGGCGCGAGCTGGTCAAGCTCGAGGACCGCCACCGCCGCGTGCTGGAGTCCTGGGTGGCCACCTCTCGCGGGCGAGCCGATCCGGGGTGACCGGTCGGAGGCGTCCGACTGCGGGCCCGCAGCCAACCTTGCGTCGTCACACGCATGAGAGAACCCTGACCGTGACGCCTCAGAGCAGGGGCGAGAGCATCGACATCGCGGCGTAGATCGCCCGCTCCCGGCGGCCGGTCGGGATGCGGGCCGGGGCGGACAGCGAGACGTCGCGGTCGAACAGTTCGCGGGCGACGTGGTCGGCGAAACCTGGGTCCCGGGAGCGCACCTGGAGCTCCCAGTTCCGGCGAAGGCTAAGCGCGTCGAGGTTCGCGGTACCGGCAAGTACGGTGTCGTCTGCCAGGACGACCTTGGCGTGTGCGAACTGGGGATGCTCGCGAATATCGATCCCGGCGGCCTTGAATGCCGCGAACCAGTGCCGGATCGCACCAACGGCAGGGAGCGGCGACGGATTGGCCGGCACGATCACGCGCACCACGACGCCGCGCTGTGCGGCGGCGATGATGCCTCGGATGATCGCGTGGTCGGCGAGGTACGGGTTGATCACGTACAACCGGCGGCTCGCCCCAGCGATCGCCTCGTGGAAGGCTGCCGCGATCGGCAGGTGCTTCTCGCCGGGGTTGTTCAGCAGGAGCTCCATCGCGACGCCATCACCGGCGGGCGGCACGGGGAAGAACCGATCCAGGCCATCGGGGGTCGCAGGGAGCGATCCGCCCTGGAGGTGCCACGACAGCAGGTATATCGCCTGCAGCTGCGCGACGATCGGGCCTTCCAGGCGGAGCATCACGTCGTGGAACTGCTCGTCGGCGTAGTGGTCCTCGATCCCGGGCCCGCCGACGTAGGCCACCCGACCGTCCACCACGACGACCTTGCGGTGGTCGAAGTGGCCGAAGTCGTCGAACCGCCAGTCGATGCGCCGGTGACCGATGGGCCCGTCGAGGTCCAGGAAAGCGCCCTGGTTGGCGACGACCTCGACACCACCCGCAACGAGGTCCCGGTAGAGGTCCCATGACCCGAGCCTCGGTTGCGTGTAGACGCCATCGACGTTGAGCCGCACCGGGATACCCTCGCGTACTTTGGCAACGAGGGCGTCCCGGAACTGGGTGCCGATCTTCCCCGGCCGGTAGCCGAAGATGAGGATGTGGACGTCGGATCGGGCCGCGTCGATGTCGGCGAGCATCCGCGGAAAGAACGCCGGCCCGTCGATGAGGAGCTCCCAGCTCGTGGCGATCGCGGGGGCAAAGTCGATCGCCAGTGGTCGCCTGTCCGGCCGACTCCCGAGAACCGCCTCGACCAGGGCTCGGGCGCCGGGAGCTGACACAGGCGTGGAGTTGGCAGCTGTTGCCGCGACCCTCGCGCGATTCGCGCGCCGGCGCCGCCAGCCGACGTAGCCAAGCGCGAGCGCGGCAATCGGAATGATCCGCTTGTTCATGAAGGGCACATCATCGGTCTTGCCGACGGCAGCCGCAAGGAGATCCAATGGCCCGCGGACTGTGTGGAGGGATGCCGAGATCACGTCCCAGTGGCGAGATGCCCCCGATCTCGCAGGACCGCCAAAACGACTTGTCACCTATGATTCGACCCAGACCGGTCCGTACGGGACTTGATAGCAGATGCGCATCACGGATCAACGAACGGCCGCGCGGACCTCCAGCCTCATACCGGACATCGTCCGATGACTCCGAGTCTGGACGTGGACCCGCGGACGGCGCTCGTGACCGGCGGATCCGCTGGCATCGGGCGCGCTCTGGCGGAGGCCCTGGCGGCCGCGGGCCTGACGGTGGGCATCGTCGCCCGCGATGCCGGCCGAGGCGAGGCGGCGAGAAGCGCGATCGCCGCCGCGAGCGGGAACGAGCGCATCGAGCTCTTCATCGGCGACCTGTCCGACCTGGCTTCCGTCCGCCGTCTTGCCACGACGCTCGCAGAGGCTCACCGAGCGATCGACGTCCTCGTCCACTGCGCCGCCGTCTACACCTCGCATCGTGCCGTTACCGCCGATGGCCTCGAGAGGATGTTCGCGACGAACCTCGTCGGACCATTCCTGCTCACCGATCTCATCCTCGATCAGCTCCGGGCAGGTCGAGCGCGGATCCTCGTCCTGAGCGCGCCGTCGACCGTCAAGCTCGACTTCGACGATCTCCAGGCGGAGCGCCGGTTCCGCTCGCTGAGCGCCTTCGGGGCTTCGAAGGCGGCCGATCTGCTCTTCACCTTCGAGCTCGCCCGCCGGCTCGGGGGTAGCGGCGCGACCGCCAACGCCATCCACCCTGGCCTCGTCAGAACGAACCTGATGCGCGATGCGCCGGCGCCGCTGCGTTGGGTGACACGGCTCGTTTCGCGCAGCCCGGCTCGCGCGGTGAAGACCATCGTTCCGGTTGCCCTGGCGCCCGAGTACGAGGGTCGGAGCGGGCGCTTCTACAAGGGCGGCCGCGAGATCAAGGCACCTTCGTACACGCTCGATCCCGAGGTCGCGAGCCGGCTCTGGGACGCCACGGCGTCTCTGACTCGGCTCAGCCGATAGGAAGCCCGCCGCGGGCCGCACGATCGAGATCAGATGTGCCGTGGGCCTCGTCGTCCGTGAACGCCCGAACGGGCCAGCCGATGCCGCGATCAGTCCGCGTCGAGCAGCTCCAGCACCGGGGCCATCGCCTCGAGCGCAGCCAATGTGCGAGGCCAGAGCAGGATCTCGACCTGGGTGAAGCCACCCGCGCGGAACGCCCGGAGGCCGTCGGCGATCTCCTCTGCCGAGCCACGGATGGGAGCGGCCAGCACCTCCGCGGCCCCGGTCACGCCGGTCGGCTCGACGAGGATCCCTGCGGACCGACCGATCGAGGCAGGATCCCGGCCGACCTCGAGGCAGGCCGCTTCGAGCGCCGCCTGCCGCGGCGCGAACTCGGCGAACTCGCTCCGCTCCTCCACGTACCAGCTCCAGACGTCGGCGTGCCGGGCAGCCAGGCGAAGCATCCTCGGGCCGCTGGCTCCGATCATGATCGGGATGCCGCCGGGGCGCGGCCCGACGGGCCGGTGTTCGAGATCGCGAGCGGCATGGAAGGTCCCCTCGAAGTCGGCGCGGCCGTTCCGCAGCAGCGGGACGATGATCTCGATCGCCTCCTCGAACCGGCCGACGACATGGTCCTCGGGGAGTCCGAACGCGTGCGCCTGGCTCCCAGCGTGTCCCGACCCGAGGCCGAACACGTAGCGGCCACCACTGATCTCATCGAACGTCTCGACCGCTTTCGCCGTGATCGCCGGGTTCCGATGGAGCGCAGACAGGATCCACGTGCCGACCTTGATACGGGACGTCGCGGCCGCCACCGCGCCGGTCACGGCGACGCATTCCCACCACCCGTGGGTGCCGGTCTCCTCGCGCCGCCACAGCAGCTCGTCGGGCACCCAGACCGTATCGAACCCCATGGCCTCGGCCCGCAGTGCGAGTTCGCGGATCTCGACCCAGCGCGGTGTCGAGCCGTCGGTCCAGGCCTCCTCCATCGGGAGGACGAGACCGAGTTCGGTCGAACGCATCGGACCTCCGGGGAACGTGAGTCCCGAGTCTAGCTGCGGACCGTCCCGAGCGGCCGTCCGGCCCACCCGTCGACACCAAGCCAGCGTTTCGATCTCGCATCACCGCCGACTTGATGGTTCTCGGTCAGTTCCTCGATCACCCAGTCCATCGCTGGATCCGCAGGCTCGCCCGCGGTCGTCGTGGGCGTCGTCCCGAGTGACCCGTTGTACTTCATGGCCATATCGACGCCGGACGGAGTCGCTGCGTTTGGTCGACCTCGAGTCGACGCAGCCGCTCCGCTCCGATGGTCGCGCGTCGCACCTTCGCTTCGCCGTCTCGAGCGACACCCAGGAGCCGGTGAGGGCATTCCGCATCGCGTCGCGGGGGCGATCGCGGGAGTCTGCCTGGTGCGGTGCCAAGTGTAACTATCGTCGGGACCCTCGCGGTACGCTCAGGGGGCGTCGGCCAGCCTTCGATCCGCATACGCTCTGGTCGTCGCCGGCTAGCATCGACGTAAGGGACCCAGCATGATCAAACAAAGCGCGGCCCAGGGCCGGCTTGATGAATTCTTCAGGAACCGGTCCAAAGGTGGCCTCACCATCGCATGCGAGGGCGGCAAGTGGTCGGCGCGGGCGGAGGCTGCCATGGGGGCCGTCGGTTCGACCGGTCGCTGGACCACCACGATCACCGTCGCCGGCGGGAAGTACGCCGGCGGGGACGAAGCGATCGAGCGAACATGCCTCGACGTGATCGATCGGCTGGCCGAGGTCGGTCTGACCGTCCCATGATCGCAAGTGGTCGCGCCGTACGAACGGAACCACGCGAGCGAGGTATGCACGAGCTGACTGCCGAGCCGCGCCGGCCCTGACCTGACTCATGGGATCCATCCAGCTGGGCCATCATCGGATCCGGGCCGCGTAGGTCAGCGCGTCGGCACCCAGAACCGCAGCTTGCCCGTGCGCTCGTCCTCGAGGACGCCACCGTTCCGCTCGATGGCCGCTCGCGAGCCGACGTTGTCGATGTCGCAGGTCACGAGGGCACGCTCGATCCCTAGCCTTCGCGCGACGATCAGCCCCTCCCGCAGCATCACGGTCGCGTGGCCTCGTCGCCTGGCCGACGGCCGGACGTCATAGCCGATATGCCCGCCGGTCTCGAGGAGGGCCGGCGTCAGCCGATGGCGGATGCCGACACGACCGAGAAACTCGTCGCCTTCGACCCACCAGCGCTCGGTGACGGGGACGAACCCGGGAGGCCGCGGCGTCTCCTCGAGGCGCTGCGCGCGGATCTCCTGTACGAACGCCCGGAAGGCATCGTCGCGCGACCAGGCCTCATGCCCGTCGCGGAGGTAGTGACCGATGACCGAGTGATCGTCGGCCACGCCCCGTCCTTCGGCGCGGAACTCGTCCATCGCCACGGCGAATGAGGCGCGAAGTCGCGGATCCGGTGGCATCAACTCAGGCACAGCCGGGCCATTCTCGCGCGAGGCCGAACGGCCGGCCGCTGCCCGCGTCAGGCGTCCGTGCCCCCGGCCGCGGCCTGTTCCCCGGCGTAGTTCATGAGGTCGAGCTCGCCGGGCGATCGGCCCTCGGCGGTGAGCAGCGACGCCGCCTCCGCTCGGTGCTGCGTCCCGTGATTCACGACGTGCACCAGCATCTGCCAAACGGGCACCCCCTCGTACACGTACCCGACGAAGCCATCGGTCATGGTCGGCAGCCAGGCATCGACGACTGCCCACTCTGCGTCCCAGCGTTCGCGCAGCTCGTCGATCGTCGGCAATGGATCGAGCTCGGGCTCGGGGGACTCGCCGGTGTCCTGGAATCCGTGGCGCCAGCGCTGCGAGGCGCCGAGGTGATGGACGAGGATCTCGCCCAGACCCCGTTCGCCGACGACGTCCGTCCGCGCCCAGAGGGCCGGGTCGAGGTCGTCGAGCACGGCCAGCACGCGGCGGGTCGCCCAGCGGTCGTAGGCGTACAGGAAGCGGATCTCGTCGGCCTGCATCGGTGTGCCCTCCTGCTATGTGTCGTTCGGAGCCCCGCTCAGGCCATCCAGCGGTCGAGCCACTCGAGCACGGTGTCGTGCCACTGCACGGAGTTCTCCGGCTTGAGGACCCAGTGGTTCTCGTCGGGGAAATGGAGCAGCCGTGATGGCACGCCCAGGCGCTGCAGGGCGGTGAACACGGCCAGTCCGTCGACCTCGCTGACCCGGTAGTCCAGGGCTCCGTGGATCACCAGGGTCGGGACGCGCCAGGCGGCGACATGGTCCACTGGGTTGTGCTTCGCGTAGCCGGCCGGGTTCTCCCACGGGGTTCCGCCGTGCTCCCACTCGGGGAACCAGAGCTCCTCTGTCGCGAAATAGCCGAACCGCTCGTCGAGGCTGCCGTCGTGGGTGACAAGGCAGCGCCACGGCTCGTTCCAGACCCCGGCCATCAGGTTGATCATGTACCCGCCGTAGCTCGCGCCCAGGGCGGCGGCACGGGTCGGGTCGAGGAACGAGTTGCGAGCGAGTGCCGCGGCGAGCCCTTTCTGGAGGTCTTCGAGTGGCCTCCCGCCCCAATCGCCGCGGATCGAATCCGTGAATGCCTGGCCGTACCCGGTCGAGCCGTGGAAGTCGATCATCACGACCGCGTACCCGGCACCGGCGTAGACCTGCGGGTTCCAGCGGTAGTGCCAGGCGTTGCCCATGCTCCCCTGCGGGCCGCCATGGACGATGAAGGCGACGGGATACCTCCGCTCGGGGTCGAAGCCGGCCGGCTTCAGCACGTACCCGTGCACCAGCTCGTCGTGCCAGCCGGCGAACGAGAACTGCTCGGCCTCGCCGATGGCGACGCCGCGCATCCTCGCCGCGTTCAGCCGGGTGAGCCGTCGGTGTCGACAGTCCGCGAGGACGTGCAGGTCCGCCGGGCCCGCGAGCGAGTCGTGGCTATAGAAGACGGCCTCGCCCACGACCTTCACGTGCGAGACGTGGCCCTCGCTGACCAGCGGCGTGACCGAACCGGTGGCGACGTCGAGCGCGAACAGGCCTCGCTGCCCGGTGTCCTCGGCCAGCACGTACAGCGTGCGACCGTCGGATGACCACTCGAGGGCCTCCGCGCTGCGGTCCCACGGATCGGTCAGCCGGCGGAGATCGCCGTCCGGCCAGTCGCGGACGATGACCGTCAGCTTGTCCGCCTCGTACCCCGGACGATCCATCGCCAGGTAGGCCAGCAGCGTCCCGTCCGGGCTGAACGACGGGTCCGTATCGGTCGCCCGATTGTCAGCCGTGAGCTTGCGCGGCGGCGAGCTCGCGTCGACCGGCGCCACGAAGAGGTCCAGGTCGGTGCTCCAGGCCTCCTCGCGACCGGCGTCGCGGGCCGTGAAGACGATGCCCGCACCGTCCGGCGTGAACGTGAACTGTTCCCTGCCGCCGAAGGGCCTGCTCGGCGCGTCGGCATCCATCTCGGACATGATGTCGACGGCGGGCCCTCCATCCACCGGCTGCACGAAGAGGTGGCGACGCCGGCCGGATCTCCACTGATCCCAGTGGCGGACGAACAGCTGGTCGTAGATCCGGCCGCCGGCCAGCCTGGTTGCCGCCGCCTTGAGCCGGTCGGCCGTCGCCTCGAGCGTGTCGGGGCCGCCGGGGAACACCTGCGCCGAGAACGCGAGGTGGGTCCCGTCCCTCGAGAGCACGAACGACTCGACGTCGATGGGCGATCGCGTCACCGGCACCGGCTTGCCGCCGCCGAAGGACAGATGTACGACCTGCCTGTCGTCGCTGCGAGGACCCGCCAGGAAGTAGAGGCTGCGGCCGTCGGGCGCGAAGGCGGGGCTCGATTCGTGGCCGCCGGATCGGGTCAACCGGCGAAGGCCGGTTCCGTCGGCGTTGACCGACCAGAGATGGGTATCGAGGCGGTTCTTCCCGCGAGCGGCGCGACCGATCTGCAGGATCACCCTGCCGCCGTCGGGCGAGACGACGAAGTCCTCGAGCCGTCGCAGCGCGACCTGGTCGCGGATGGTGTAGGGCCGTCGCGGTCGCCCTGTCGTCGACCGTCCGCCCGCTCGTCGCTGTGCCATCGAAACACCCCTTGATCCACCGCCCGGCGCACGGGCACCGGCGCTGTGAGGCTGGCTGGTGCTCGGCGCCGGTCGTGCGAGGGGTGGCTGCGAACGCTGGGGGATCAGACCGGTCCCGAGGTGCTATTGATGCGAAGCGTCATCTTCGCGCCCAGTGTCAATCGCCCGCCACGGGCGGTGATCAAAGGGTGTCCGACGCCGGACAGACCGCGTTCCCGTATCGTGCACGGATGGTGACCCTCGAGCCGATGACGGGCGAGGCGTGGGCGCGCTGGCGAAGTGGATCCGTCCGTAGCTACGCGCTGGACAAGGTCCGCGCGGGCGCCTGGCCGGCCGATGGCGCCGAGGAACGCTCCGAGCGCGAGTTCGCCCATCTCCTCCCCAACGGACTGGCCACGCCCGGTCACGACCTGCGCTCCATCGTGAACGACGCCGGCGAGATTGTCGGTGCCCTGTGGTTCGGGCCGATCGACGAGATCGGTCGCGGGATGTGCTTCATCTGGGACCTCGAGATCCACGAGACGGCGCGCGGGCGTGGCTACGGCCGGGCCGCCCTGGCGGCGCTGGAACCGATCGCCGTCGACCAGGGCTACGACGCCATCGGGCTGCACGTCTTCGGCGACAACGACGTCGCCCGCGGCCTGTACCGATCGTCGGGCTACATCGAGACCGACGTGTCGATGCGCAAGAACCTCCGCTAGCGGCCGGCAGCATGGCGCTCCCGACCGGACCGGCCGTCTCGTTCCTGTTCACCGATATCGAGGGGTCGACCCGTCTCGAGCGCTCCGTCGGCTCCGCGGTCTGGGGCCTGCCGGCGAGGCGAACATGCGCCGTCTCGACCGGGAGGACCGGAACATGCGTGCCGCCGTCGACTGGACGCTCGACCACGACGAGACGGCGCTCGGCCTCCGGATCGTCGGTGCGATCTGGCGCTGGTTCCAGCAGCGGGGACGCATCCGCGAAGCCCGCTCGCTGCTGGCCGAGCTGCTCGCCCGCCCGGCGCCCGGTGACGTGCGCGTGCGCATCGCGGGACTCGCCGCGGCGGGCGGTCTGGCCTACTGGATGAAGGACTTCACGGCAGCCCGGATCGCCTATGAGGAGCGGTTCGAGCTGGCGTCCACGACGGGCGATCCGGTGCTCCTGGCGGACGCCCACTACGACCTCGGGTTCCTCGCGATGGTCGCGCAGGAGGGCGAAGCCCTGCGGGCCCACGAGGCGCGTGCCCTCGAGCTCTACCTCGCCGCGGGCGACGAGGAGGCAGCCACCCGCGCCCGTCAGGCCCTCGTGCTGTCCTTCTTCCTGGCCGGCGACTACGCGGCCGCGGTCGAGCTGGAGTACGAGAACCTCGAGGTGTTCAATCGGATCGGCTCACGGTTCCAGGTCGCCGACAGCACGACGCTCCTGTCGGCGATCCACTGGCGGCTCGGCGAGACGGCGATGGCCTGGACCCGGGCGTCCGAATCGCTGAGCTTCTTCTCCGCCATCGAGGGCACGTCCGGACTGGTTCGAGCCCTGGCGATGGTGTCGATCATCCTGCTGTCCGATGGCGACGCCGAGTTCGGTGGCCGCGTCGCTGGCGCCGCCTACCGGATGGTCCGCGAGCAGGGGGCAATGCTCGCCCCGGTCGAGGTGCTCCATCTGCCCGATCCCGCGGGATTGGCGACCGAGCGGTTCGGCGCGGAACGCGCGGCCGAGCTCCTCGCGGACGGAGACGCCATCCCACTGGCGGAGATATCCGCGCAGATCCTGGCCATGCCGACGCCGAACCGCTGAGCGGATCGAACGCGGGGGCTCAGCCGCGCGCGAAGCGGGCCCGCAGCCTCGGGAGCACCTCGCTCGCGATCCGTTCGAACACCGGCAGCTGGCCCTCGTCGAGCGGGTGGTAGAGCTCGATCTCATCCATCCCGAGCTCGATCAGCGGGGTCACCATGTCCTCGAACCGGGCGATCGACTCGAAGTAGACCATCGCGCCGCCGCGCGGCCGGGCGGTGGCGTCGAACATCAGGTACGAGCGGCGCAGCGTCGCCGGGTCGCGATCGACCGCCGCGCAGGTCGCGTCCATCGTCGCCACGCGCCGGCGCGTCTCATCGAGCTGCGCCTCGAACGAGTCGAGGAACGACATGCTGCCCCACGTGTCGGCGCGGCGTGCGGCGTGCCGCATCATCACCGGCCCCAGCGCGGCGACCGTGATCGGCGGCCGTGGCGACTGCACCGGTCGCGGGTTCATGTGCGCCCCGTGGACCCCGTAGAACCGGCCGTCGAAGGTGGTCACCTCGTCGCGCAGCAGCCGGTCGACGACCTCGAGGTACTCGCCGAACCTGGCCACGCGCTCGACGGGCTCCCAGTCCGGGACGCCGATCATGGCGTACGACGGGTCGAACGTGGTCCCGGTCCCCAGCCCGATCTCGAGACGACCGCCCGAGACATGGTCGAGCGTCAATGCCTGGCGGGCGAACATCGCGGGGTTGCGGAGGGCGATCTGCGTCACGGAGGTCGCCAGCCTGATCGAGCTGGTCACGCCGGCCAGCCCGGTCAGGGCCGTCCACGAATTCGAACCACGGGCTCGCCGGCCGGGACCAGTCCACGAAGTGATCGGCCAGCCCGACCGACTCGATGCCGAGCGCCTCGAGGCGACGGACGCGTTCCCGCAGGACGTCCCACGCGACGTTCGGCAGGCACAGCACCTGGAACCGCAGTGGCGATGGCATGCCGCAGTCTGGCATGCGCGCAGGGCAGTGCCGGGCCGTCGGACTACCATCGCGGGACGGATGGCCACCGACGACGAGACCTGGTCTGCGACCGGTGGTGCGCTGCGGACCGGCAAGGACCCGACCCTGCCGGGACCTCGCCGCGACTCCACCGGGCCCGCCAATGCGGTCCACCCTCTTGCCATCGGGCGCCCGGCACGCACCCGTCCGGCGGTCGTCGCGATCGCGGCAGCGGTCCTGTTCGGCATCGTCGTGATCAAGCCCTGGACCTGGGGCGGCGACCCGCGGTCGCCCGCCTTCGCGAACGCCGGCGATCCGGCAGCGGACCGGTTCCCACACCGATGTCGATCGGGTCCCTGGATCCCCCCGACGGCTGAGCGGAACCAGCGACCGCGGATCGTCGTCTCCTCGGCGAGACCCGGCGCCAGCCCGGGCCCTGGCGAGACGAAGGTGATCCCGATGACGCATCCGCTCCGCACGCTCGGTGCCCTCGCACTCGGCGCATCCATCGTGGCCGTCGCTGCGCTGTCCGTGCGTTCGGGCCCGGTCGCCGGCGCTCCGGAGACCGATCCCGCGCCGCATACGATCACCGTCTCGGGCACCGGCAAGATCACACTCGTGCCGGATGTCGCGCGGGTCCAGCTCGGGGTGACCATCGCGCGGCCGACGGTCAAGGCGGCGCGCGATGCCGGCGCCAAGGCCATGACCGACATCATCGCGACCATCAAGAGCCTCGGGATCGCCGAGGCCGACATCAAGACGACCAACTTGAGCCTGTACCCGCAGTACGGCAACGGCTCAGCGCCAAAGGTCGTCGGCTACCAGATCAGCGAACAGGTGCAGGTCACCGTCCGCGACCTCGACAAGACCGGTGACGTCGTCGACGGCGCGACGGCCCATGGCGCGACCGACGTCAACGGGATCTCCTTCGAGGTCGCCGATCCGGTCAAGGCGCAGAACGACGCCCGGGCCGCAGCCGTGACCGCGGCTCGAGCCAGCGCCGAGGCGATGGCCACGGCCGGGCATGTCTCCCTCGGCGCGGTCGTGTCGATCACCGATGCCACGCCGATCCAGTCACCGATCTTCTACAACTACGGTGCCGCGCAGCCGTCGGCGGCCGACGCCGCAACCCCGGTCAAGCCCGGCACGCAGGACCTGGGCGCGACCGTGACGGTCGTCTTCGCCATCCTCTGACCCGCAGACGCGCCGCGAGGGTCGCGATGGCGATGGCGAGTGGTGTGCTCAGCCGACGGTCGCGGCACGGCCTACGAGCGGATCTTCGCCTCACTGATCTCGACGAGGTGCCCGTCCGGGTCGCGCAAGAAGGCCCGGATCTCCCACTCCGACTCGACCGGAGGGGTCAGGAAGACCGCGCCACGCCCGCCCAGGGTCGCGAAGGCCGCCCGGCAGTCCGGGACCCGGATCGTCATCGCGTGGCTGACCTCGTCGGGATCGGGCGGGGGCGCGAACGTGACCGTCGGCTTGTCGGCGGTCGGTCCGCCGCCGGTCACGAGCAGGAGCCAGGTCCCGAAGGCGCGCAGGACGCACGAGGTTCCGCCGTACTCGCGGTAGACCTCGGCGCCGAGCACGTCGCGATAGAAGGCCCGCGCCCGATCGATCTCCGCGACGACGAGGATGTGGGTCAGCTCCATCCCCTCCGCCGGGAACCCGTCGCTCACGTCCGCCTCGCCGGCGCGTCCATGCCTAGGTGGCCGCTCCCCAGCGCTTGACCTCGGAGTCGATGTCGAGCGGCATGACCGCGCCGTGCTCCTCGTAGTCGCCCCACGACTCGCGCGGCACGCGCCACATGATCTCGAACTCGTTGCCGTCCGGATCGTGGCCGTAGAGCGACTTCGAGACGCCGTGGTCGGAGGCACCGCCGAGTGCGCCGGCCTCTGACAGGATCCCGGCGGCGTCGGCCAGGTCCTCGATCGTGGGGACCTCCCAGGCCAGGTGGTAGAGCCCGACCGAGCCGCGCGCCGCCCGCGGCGCCTCGGGTCCGACCGAGAAGAGGCCCAGGTCGTGGTGGTTGTCGCCACCAGCGGCCCGCATGAAGACGGCCTTGCCGCCGAACTCGTTGGCGACGACCTCGAAGCCGAAGACCCGGCCGTAGAACTCCGCGGCCACGGTCGCGTCGCGCACGAACAGGACCGCATGGTTGAGGCGGGCGACGGGGATGCTCACCTCGACAGTGTCCGTCATCGGCGTCGGGCCTGTCATGCGGCGACCGGCACGCTGGCCGGGGCGCCGACGAGCTTCCAGCCCGACTGCCATGTCCCGCCGTGGACGATGTTGAGGGTGATGTTCAGGAAGGCGAGGCCCTCCAGCTGACGCGCCCGCGCCAGTGGGCCGACGTCGACCGGGTCGAGGCCGATCGAACCGACGAGCTCGAGGACGACAGCCTTGGCTGCCTCGTCGTCGCCCGCGACGTAGCCGTCGAGCTGGATGCCCTCGGCGATCGGGTCGTCCTGGTGCGAGGCGAAGAGCGTGTTGAACGCCTTGACGACGCGCGCCTCGGGGAGCAGGGCGGCGAGCTCCTCGGCGTTCGAGGTGGTCGTGTCGATCGCCGGGCCGTCGGGCCCGAATGACATCCGGTTCGTCGCGTCGACGACGATCTTGCCGCGGACGGCCTCGCCGATCTCGGCGGCGATCTCCGGCGCGCTCGTGAACGGCGTGGCGATGACGACGGTCTGCGCCTTGGCGACCGCTTCGAGGTTGGAGTTCGCGACCCGGGCGCCGGTGGCCGCGGCGACCGTGCCGGCGTCCTCTGGATCTCGGGAGGCGATCGTGACCGAATGGCCGGCGCGCACGAACGATGCGGCGAGCGCACGGCCGACGTTGCCGGCTCCGATGATGGCGATGTCCATGGCTGGATCCTCCGATATGGCTTGACGAGTTGGCCTTGGTCAAGCAGACTTTGTTGTAGGCACAACATACGACCCGATGTGGCCGTTGTCAATATCTGTTTTTGGAGGACAAACATGACGGTCGAAGAACGGCGACGGCCGGCCGTCGGCGGCCAGATCAAGCGCTGGCGCACGGAGCGGTCGATGACGCTCGCCAACGTCGCCGGGCGGGCGGGCCTCAACGTCGGCTACCTGTCCCAGATCGAGAACGACAAGGCGTCGCCGTCGTTGGCCTGCCTCGCGGCGATCGGGGACGCGCTCGACGTGCCGATCGCGTGGTTCTTCACGGACGAGGTGCCGCCGCCGCGGGTGGTGCGCGTGACTGAGCGACCGGCCCGGGGACAGGACGGTCTCGGCCGGATCGAGCGTGTGGACGGCGGCGACAGCCGCGACCTGTCGATCGTCGAGGGTGTCGCCCCGGCCGGCGGGCGGGCGGGCCTGCATGCCCATGCCGGCGACGAGCACCACCTGATCCTGCGCGGCCGCTGGCGCATGTCGCAGGGCGAACACGTGGTGGAGCTGGGGCCGGGAGACTACCTCCGCTGGGACGGCACGATCCCGCACGATGCCGAGGTCATCGGCGACGAGGAGGGCCACGTCCTCATCGTGACCCTCCTCGCCAGGACATGAGCGACTCGCGGGTCAGGCAGCGCCGCCCGGAACCTCCCCTGCCGACCGCGGATCGCGCAGCTGGAGCACGGCCCGGACGAACATCGCGCCCGCGCTCAGCGCGAAGAGGGCCAGGCTGAGCCAGAACAGCGGCCGTGCGACTTCGAGGTTCTCGCTGCTGATCAGCTTGCTCGGCAGGTCGCCCAGGTACGCCTGGTCGGCGGCCTCGAGGCCGTAGATCTGCGGGACGATGTAGAGCACCGACGCGATGACGAGCAGGATGCTCAGCAGCCTGAAGGCAGCCGGATCGTCGTCGGGGTCGCGGATGATCTTGACGCACAACGCCCAGAACAGGACCAGCACGGAGAGCGGGGCCGTGATCGGCAGACCCTGCACGAAGTAGAGGTTGGGCATGAAGAAGAGCATGCCCAGGCCGAGCGTGATGACCAGCAGCGCGTCGCGGATCAGGACGTACGACAGCCACCAGACGTCGCCGCCGAAGCGGAGCGTCAGGGACTGCAGGAAGCGGATCACGGTCGGGCGTGCGAAATGCATCACCAGGGTGAACGTCCAGATCATCGGCAGGACCGCCGCGACCGACAGGACGAGCCACCCCGAGGCGCCGTTGACGAGGGCGGACGCAAGGTCGTCGGCATTGAGGGGGGTCATCGCGTCGCCTCCGTGACGTTCCCGGCCGGTCGCCGACCGGTCGAGCGCAGGTTGTAGTAGACGGCGATCAGGCCCATCAACCCGACCAGCCAGCCGGAGATGTAGCACAGCGGCAGGGCGAGATCGAGGTTCTGATTGCTGACCAGGACCGGCACCAGGCGCTCGACGGTCTTGCCGTGGAGCTCGGTCATCTGGACGCCGAGGAGGTACGGCACGACGTACAGCGTGGCGCCCAGCCCGAGGAGCAGGAGCTGCCAGCGGAAGGCGGCCGTCTCGTCGCTGTGGCGAAACAGCTTGATGAGCAGGACCCCGAAGGCGCAAACCGCTGCAAGACCGCCGGTGATCGGCAGGGGCATGCCGGCGACGACATCTGGATAGAAGAAGATGAAGCTGCCGAGGAAGACCTGGACGACGAGGAGGTCGCGCAGCGCGACGTAGATGATCCACCACAGGTCGGCCCCGAGCCGGAGCGTGAACTTGCCGGTCGTACGGACCATGTAGCCGCGCCCGAGGTGGAGCGAGAGGGCGAGCAGCCAGAGGACGACGAGCGCGGCCGCGATCGTCCCCTCGATGAAGCCTTCACCGGCATCGAACAAGCCGGCGACCTGGTCGGGTGTCATGGCGTGCCTCCAGCGATCTCATGGACATCGGGCGATGGGGCCATCGGCAGGACCGGGTCGTCCGGCCCCCGACCCGTCCGTACGTCGACCCGCGGCCCGTCGTAGATGGCGTCGCAGCGGAAGCAGCGGCCTGCCTCGGCCACGGCCATCGTCTCGTCGAAGCCGACCTGGCCGGCCGCGAACGAGCCCGGTTGGACGACCGGCAGCGGGGCGTGCGCGCGGGGCCGTTTCGCGAGGTCCAGGGTCAGCAGACCCTCGGGCGCGGTGGCATAGCGGACGGTCGTGAGGATGTCGCGCTCGCCGTCGACCGCCCCGGACAGGTATTCGTGGATGGACGCGGCGGCCCGACGGCCCGACGCGACCGCGTCGATGATGGTCTTCGGTCCGGATACGACGTCGCCACCGGCGAAGATCCCGGCGCGCCCGGTGGCGAGGGTCCGCGGGTCGGCGACGATCCCGGCCCAGCCGCTGATCTCGATGCCCGCGCCCTCGGGCAGGATCGACGGATCGGGCTCCTCGCCGACGGCCACCAGGATCGTCGCGGCTGGGAGCTCGTCCTCCGTGCCGGGGACCGGCTCCCAGGACGTCCGGGTGCCGGCCGCCACGCCGGTCGTGCCGCTCGGGGCAGGTCGGGTCTGGACGCAGCGGATCCCGACGACCTCGCCATCGCGGCGGACGACCTCGACGGGAGCGAGACCGGTACGCACGACGATGCCCTCGCGTTCGGCCGCCTCGATCTCCTCGGTCTGCGCGGGCATCTCCGCGCGGCCGCGCCGGTAGACGATGGTCACCGGGGACGCGCCGCTGCGCCAGGCGGACCGTGCCGCGTCCATCGCAGTGCTGCCGCCGCCGACGACCACGGCCGGGCCGCTGAGCCGCGGCTCCTCGCCGAGATTGACCTGCTTGAGGAACAGCGTGGCCGGGACCACGCTCGGTCCGTCATCACCCGGGACGCCGAGCCGTCGGCTCTTCGAGGCGCCAGTCGCAAGGAAGACCGCTCGATAGCCCTGCGCCTCGAGGTCGCCGAGCGTGTAGTCGCGACCCATCGCGGCGTTCAGCCGAAGGTCGACGCCGAGCCCCACGATCCGTGCGATCTCATCCTGGAGGACGTCGCGCGGCAGCCGATACGATGGGATGCCGATGGCCATCATGCCGCCCGGGACGGGCATCGCCTCGAAGACGGTGACCGGGTAGCCCAGGCGGGCGAGGTAGTACGCCGCGGACATCCCGGCAGGCCCGCCGCCGACGATCCCGACCTTCTCGGATCGCATCACCACCGGTGGCGCGACCGGCGGCAGCGTGCCGTGTTCCGCGGCGAAGCGCTTGAGCGTGCGGATCGCGATGGGCTCGTCGAGGACGCCCCGACGACAGGCCGATTCGCACGGGGCCGTGCAGATCCAGCCGCAGACCGAAGGGAACGGATTGACCTCGGCGGCGACGGCATATGCTTCGTCGTACCGTTTCGCGCCGACGAGCCCGATGTAGCGACCCGCGTCGGTACCCGCCGGGCAGGCCACCTGGCAGGGCGCCTTCGGGACGGTCGGGCCGCGCTCCTTCATCGAGCGCCAGACGTGCCAGGCCTCGGAGCGCTGGGCCGTTTGCCAGGCGAACAGGCCACCCCACGGCGATGGATGGTCGCGCTTGAGCGACTCGCGCGTCACGCTCGACAGCGGCAGCCACGCTTCCACGCCGGCGACCGGCGCGACCGGTCGTTCGATCGGGCCCTGACGCGGCGCGAGCGCCGTCTCGCCGGGGTCGGCGACGAGCGTCATGACGACGACCGGGCATTCGCCGATGCAGATCCCGCAGCCGATGCATTCACCGACCTGGACCGGGTGTTCCATCATCCAGTCCTGCGCGAGACCGATGCCGCCGGTCTCGATCCCGGCGCCCTGTGGGCGTGACATGTCGAGCGCTTCGACGGGGCAGGTATCCATGCAGATGCCGCAGTTGATGCAGCCGGTCTGGTCGATGTCGATGCGGTAGCCCATGGACCCGCCTCCGTCCTGCTGACGGGTGGAGCATCGGTCCCGATCGAGCGGCGCGCCACGCCCGACGGGGTGGGCACTGCCACCCGCATGGGTGGGCGGCGGCCGGGCCAGGTGGCCCGGTCCATCGGTCAATCGCGGTCGACGAGCCCCTCGCGCACCGCACGCGTCGCGACCTCGGTGCGACTCTCCGCGTGGAGCTTCTCGAGGATGTTCCGGAGGTGGTACTTGACGGTGTTCTCGGTGATCCCCAGCTCGGCGGCGATCTCCTTGTTGCGCCGCCCGGCGGTCACGAGCCGGAGGACCTCCAGCTCACGCGCGGTCAATCGGTCGGGAGCCGGCTCCGCGGCGGATCCACTCATCGTCGAGAGATGGCGGATGATGCGAGCCGCGGTGGCCGGAGTGATCGCCGCCTCTCCCCGGGCGACCGCATCGATCATCGCCCGCAGGCTGCGCGGCCTCGAGATCCTTGAGGAGATAGCCCCTGGCTCCGGCGCGGATGGCGGCGAACAGATCCTCCTCGTCCTCGCTGACCGTGAGCATCACGATCGCCAGCTCGGGCCGGATCGCGGCGATCTCGCGGGTCGCCTGCACGCCGGACATCCCGGGCATCCGTACGTCCATGAGCACGAGGTCGGGGTCCAGGCGCAACACCAGCGCGATCGCCTCGCCCCCGTCGGCGGCGCGGCCGACCACGTCGTGCCCCCATGCCTGCAGCAGCGACGACACGCCATCGCGGAAGAGGGCGTGATCGTCGGCGAGCACGATCCGCATCAGCCGACGCCCGTTCCGGCCGCGACCGACGCGCCCGGGTTGACCGCGAGGTGGACCCGCCAGCCGGCCCCGGGTGGGCTCGACCAGTCGACCGTCGCGCCGATGCTGGCCGCCCGCTCGCGCATCGCGCGCAACCCGTAGCGCGGTCGATCGGCGGCACCGGGCGAGGAGTCCGTTCCGTGGCCGTCGTCCGAGACGACGACCTCGAGCCGGGCGTCACGGACGGCGAACTCGACCTCGGCACGCCCGGCCCCGGAGTGCTTGCGCACGTTGGTGAGTGCCTCCTGGACGATCCGGAAGACCTGGGCCTCGACATCCGGGGCGAGCACGAGCCGTCGGGCCGCGTCCGAGGCGACCACGTGGACGGCGATCTTGGACGCTTCGGCGAATCGCCTCGCGTAGTCCTCGACCGCGGCGACGAGCCCGACGCCCGGGATCACCGGGCTGCGCAGCCCGAGGATGGCCTCGCGGACGTCGACGTAGATGGAGCGGGCGGCCGCGGCGAGCTCGGCGAGCTGGAGTCGCGCCTCGTCGGTCCGGCCGGCGACCAGCAGCTCCTCGATCGCCTGCGACTTGGTGTTCACGTAGCCGAGGACCTGCGCCAGGCCGTCGTGCATCTCGCGCGCGATCCGCTCGCGCTCGGCGACGACCGCGAGCTCCCGCAGGCGCGCCTGGAGCCGGGCGTTCTCGATGGCGATGGCCGCCTGGTTGGCCAGCGACGACAGCGTCTCGACCTCGTCGACCTCGAACCCGCGCTCGAGCCGCGAGCCGACCAGCACGAGCCCGATCGTCTCCCCCGCCCGCTGCAACGGAACCTCCAGCCGGGCGATCGCGAGGTCCGGGCGGACGAACCGGGCGGCGCCGGCACCGTCGAACCCGCCGGCCCGGTCGATGCCGGCGTCGGGTCCGCTGGCGGCTGCGATGTATGCCTCGCCGTCGGGGCCGTAGGTAAGCAACAGCGCGACATCGACGCCAAGGCGCTCGCGGGCCTGGTCCACGATGGCGGCGAGGATCTCGTCGACGTCGTCGAGCGCGGCGATCGCGACGCTGACGCGATGGAGGGCACGCGCCGAGCGCGCGCGTCGCTCGAGGTCGGCGTTGCGCGCACGAAGCTGGTCGGACAGGCGGTCGATGCGCCGGAACGCGATGACCGAGAAGGCCCAGGCCAGGATGGCGACCAGACCGACGACCACGATCGTGTCGACGGGGAACGGGAAGGCCGCGTCGAGCAGCCCGTCGCTGACGATCTCGATGATCGCCACGGCGACGACCGGAGCAACCACGCTCAGCCAGCGCAACCCACGCACTCGCCAAGGATAGGAAGGCCGTCGATGGCATCCGCCGGGCCGAGCGACACCAACGGACCAGCCGAATGGCACCCGTTTTGCGACCGTGCGTGCCACAATGCCGACCACTCAGGCGGTATCCTTCCGGGGACCCCAACCGTCCCCGCGGACCGACCCGCTCGCGGCAGGTTCCTGGGCCCATACCAAGGTGGTGACCATGAAGATCGGTGTCGCCAAGGAGACCGCGCCCGGAGAACGGCGCGTCGCCCTGGTACCCGAGGTGCTCGGCAAGCTAAAGGCAGCCGGGCTCGACATCCTCGTCGAACGCGGTGCCGGATCCGGCGCCGCGATCCGCGACGAGGCCTATGCCCAGGCCGGCGCGACGATCGTCTCGACCGAGGAGCTGTACGCCGGGGCCGAGGCGATCCTGCGCGTGGCCAAGCCGTCGGACGCGGAGGTCGCCAGGCTCCGCTCCGGCCAGGCCGTCCTCGGCCTGCTCAGCCCGCTCATCGACCCCCGGACCGCGAAGGCGCTGGCCGATCGCGGCGTCACCGCGATCAGCCTCGACGCGATCCCGCGGACGCTGTCACGGGCGCAGACGATGGATGCCCTGTCGTCACAGGCGAACGTAGGTGGCTACAAGGCGGTCCTCATCGCAGCCAACGCCTACGGCCGCTACCTTCCGCTGCTGACGACCGCCGCCGGGACGGCCAAGCCCGCCAATGTGCTCATCCTGGGCATCGGGGTCGCCGGCCTCCAGGCCATCGGCACGGCCAGACGCCTCGGGGCCGTGGTCAAGGCCTATGACGTCCGCCCCGAGACGCGCGAACAGGCCGAGAGCCTGGGCGCCCAGTTCGTCAAGCTCAAGACGACGATCGACGCGACGGGCGCCGGGGGGTATGCCCGCGAGCTGACCGCGGAGGAGCGTGCCGCCCAGCAGGCAGAGCTCAACGACGTCATCGGCGGGATGGACATCGTCATCACGACCGCGCAGGTCCCCGGCCGCAAGCCGCCGGTGCTGGTGACGGCCGACGCCGTCGGCAAGATGTCGTCCGGCTCGGTCATCGTCGACATAGCGGCATCGGCGCTCGGCGGCAACTGCGAGCTGAGCGTGGCCGGCGAGACGGTCAAATCGCCCAACGGCGTGTCGATCATCGCCCCCGACAACCTGCCGGCGTCGATGCCGGCCGGCGCCTCCGCGTTCTACGCCCGCAACATCTCGGCGCTCCTGCTGGGGATGGTCAAGGACGGCGCACTGAACCTCGATTTCGAGGACGAAGTCACCGCATCCACGGTCATCAGCCATGGTGGGGCGATCCTGTCCGAGCCCGTCAGGAAGCTGCTCGAGCCGGCGCCCGCAGTCGGTGCCGGAGGCGCCGCATGACCCCCGAAGTCGAAACCCTGCTCAACGCGCTGACGATCTTCGTCCTGGCGATCCTTGTCGGGTTCGCGGTCATCAGCAAGGTCCCGGCGACCCTCCATACGCCGCTGATGTCCGGCGCCAACTCGATCCACGGCATCGTCCTCGTCGGCGGCATGCTCATCGCCGCGAACGCCGACGACCTGCCGAGCCAGGTCCTGTCGCTCGTCGCCTGCGCATTCGCGGCGATGAATGTCGTCGGCGGCTACGTCGTCACCGACCGGATGCTGCAGATGTTCCGCAAGAAGCCCGTCGCGCCCAAGTCGGCGGACGCGTCGGAGGGTGGCGCGTGACGACCCTCGGCATCATCGAAGTCCTCGTCCGCATCGCCTGGCTCCTCGGCGCCGGCGCGTTCGTCATCGGGCTCATGCGCATGAACTCGCCGGCCACGGCCCGCAACGGCAACCTCGTGTCGGCCGGCGGCATGGCCCTGGCGATCGGCGCCACGGCCGTGCTGATCCTCGCCCAGCAGCTGTACGGCGACGGCATCAGCGCGACCGTCTGGATCATCATCGCGGTCGGCATCGCGATCGGCGGTGGCGCCGGCCTGTACACCGCGCGGACGGTGAAGATGACGGCGATGCCGCAGCTGGTGTCGCTGTTCAACGCGATGGGTGGCGGCGCTGCGGCGCTCATCGCCATCGACGACTACCTGGGCCTCAAGGCCGCGCCGGCCCTCCAGGTCAACGTCGCGACCGTCCTCGACATCGTCATCGGCAGCATCACCTTCAGCGGCTCGCTCATCGCGTCGGGCAAGCTGATGGGCCTCTCGATCACGCCGTCACGGCCGGTCCTGATCCCGGGCGGTCGCCTCGTGACGGCCGGCCTCGCGGCCATCGTCGTGCTCGGCGCGGCGTACCTGTGGGCCGGCAACCTGAGCGTGCCGGTCATGGCCGTCATCCTGCTCGCCGCGCTCGTCTTCGGCGTGACGATGACCCTGCCGATCGGCGGCGCGGACATGCCCGTCGTCATCAGCCTCCTCAACTCGTTCACGGGCACGGCCGTCGCGATGGCCGGCTTCGTGCTGGACAACCCGGTCCTCATCATCGCCGGCGCCCTGGTCGGTGCGTCGGGCGCGATCCTGACCAAGCTGATGGCCGACGCGATGAACCGCTCGGTGATGAACATCATGCTCGGTGGGTTCGGCGGCGGCGAAGGGACGCAGGCCGCGACCGCGGGCGCCGGCGGCACGGTCCGCGAGATCGGCGCCGACGACGTCGCGATCCAGCTCGCCTACGCCCAGCACGTGATCATCGTCCCGGGCTATGGCCTCGCCGTGGCCCAGGCGCAGCACGCGGTGCGCGAGCTCGCCGAGCTCCTCGAGGCGCGCGGGGTGGACGTCAAGTACGCCATCCACCCGGTCGCGGGCCGGATGCCGGGACACATGAACGTCCTCCTCGCCGAGGCGAACGTGCCGTATCCGCAGCTCAAGGAGATGGACGACATCAACCCGGAGTTCGACCGTTGCGACGTCGCCCTCGTCATCGGCGCCAACGACGTCACGAACCCGGCCGCCCGGCGGCCCGGCTCACCGGTGTCGGGGATGCCGATCCTCGACGTCGACCACGCCAAGTCGATCGTCGTCATCAAGCGCTCGATGGGTCGCGGCTACGCCGGCATCGACAACGAGCTGTACACCGACCCCAAGACCGGGATGCTGTTCGCCGACGCCAAGGACGGACTGGCCGCCCTGACCGCGGCGGTCAAGGCGCTCTAGGTGGCTGGTGTGAAACGCGCGTTGTGAGGGGCTGACGGGCAGGCGTGGGCGACGATCGGGGAGCCGAGCCCCAACCTGGCTGTGATTGCACCCGCGAGGGCCCGATGCAGCCCGGTGGTGGTGTCATCGGGGAGGGCTGTGGGCCGCTCCTCAGGTTGGCCGGACCGCCCAGGTCCCGCCGGACCCGGACAGGCCCAGGACGGCGAGCCGCGCGAGGTTGACCGCGGCGGCGAGCAGGGAGAAGTCGGCGCCGACCTTGAGCCTGCCCCGGACCCGCGCCCGCCTGCCGCCGTGGCGGCGGCGCACGAGGTGGGCGAGCTTGCGCTCGACCTTGGGCCGGGTCGCCCGGTAGTCGGCCCGCCAGGCGGGATCGCGGCTCGCGGCCCGGCCGGCCGCGAGGAGCGCCTCGTGGGGGCCGACCGTGATCGTCCGACCCCGTGGGCGAGGTCGTGCAGCGGGCCGCGAGCGGGCAGGCGGCGCAGGCGCGGCCGAAGCGGGCCTGCCGTTCCCGGCGCCGTCCCGCGGAGCCGGGCGACCCGCCCCGCCGGGCAGGTGACCGTGCCGGCCGCGAGGTCGATCGCGAAGTCGTCCTTGGTGAAGCGGCCGCGCAGGCGCGCTGGGCGGCTGGACCTTGACCCGGCTGACGACCCCCGCGGCCTCGAGCGTCGCGAGCAGCGGGCCCGTCCCGTACGCCGCGTCGCCGTACACGACGGGCGGATCGACATCACGCTCCGCGGGCACCGCGAGCTCGGTCGCGAGCAGCTCGAGCGCGACCGAGGCGTCGCCCGCGTTGCCCGGCGTGACGGCGGTCGCGGTGACGAGCTCGGCGTCGGGGTCGAGCGCGACGTGGCCCTTGTACCCGTCGAAGCCGCGGTGGTCGGTCTTGTGGCCGTGGCGGGCCTCGGGGTCGACCGTGCTGATGACCCGGTCCGGGGCGACCCGCCGCGCGATCCGGATCCGGCCGTCGGGGCCTGCCTCGAGGTCCTGGCCGAGCACGGTCGCGAGCAGGGTGGCGGCCTCGCGCGAGCGGCGGCGGCAGGGGCTCGCCCTCGAGCGCCGCGAGCACGGCCTCGCCGTCGCGGGCGAGGGCGTCGACGAGGGCCGCGCGGGCGTCGGCGTCGTCCCAGTCGGCGGCGGGCTTGCCGCCGGTGCGGTAGTCGTCGTCGCGGCGGAGGACCGCCCGCAGCGCCGGCTCCCGCTCGCCCGCGACCGCGAGCACGCCCCGGATCGCCGAGCGGACGAGGGTGACCGTGTCCATGGTCGCGACCGCGTCGTACAGCGGGGTCGAGTCGAGCACCCGGCGGACGCCGACGAGCCCGGCCCCCCGCGCGACCTCGAGCGTGCGCTCGAAGATCCGCTTGGGGCGCTCCGAGCGGGCGAGGCGCGCCCGCATGTCGACGAGCACCGTGTGGGCGAAGCCCGGGTGGTCGAAGGGCAGGCCGCCCGCGGCGTACTTCCAGCGGGCGTCGAACGTGAAGCGCTCGACCGCCTCCCGGTCGGACAGGCCCTCGAGGCGCTGGAGGACCATCACGACCGCGACGACCAGCGGCGGCACCGAGCGCCGGCCGACGTCGGCGCGAACAGGTCGGCGAACAGCTCGTCGGGGAACAGCGCGTGGCACTCGCGGCGCGAGCAGGGCATGGATCGAGTCGGATCGGACCAGCGGCTCGACGAAGAGCTCGTGTCGCGGAAGAGGTCGGCCTGGCGGGGTGCGGATCCCTGCGACATCGGTGCGCTCCTCGCCGGATCATCCGTTCGGCAGCTCCTGCCCGGAGAATCGTAGCTGCGCCCGCGCTCTCCCGTCAGCCGGTCAGAACGCGCGTTTCACACCAGCCACCTAGCCCCCGTCAGGCCGAGGGCACCACCGCGGCGCTGCGCGGGATCGAATACAGGTCCTGCATCTCCAGCGGCGCGAGGTTGCCGAGCGTTTCGGCCACGACCACGGCGTCGTCGCCGGCCTCGAACACGAAGTCCTTGGGCGGATTGACGTAGGCGCGCCCGCCACGGTTGATCGACAGGAGCGTCGCCCCGTGATCGTCGCGCAGGCGCGCCGAGATCGCGTCGATCGACAGCCCGAGATACTCCTCGGGCAGCTTGACGCGGTACAGCTCGGAGCCCTCGCCGCCCGACACGATGTCGGTCACCAGGGCGGACAGGCCCGGATACAGCGCCGAGCGGGCGAGCAGGTGCGACGCCATCTTGGAGGTGACCAGCAGCTCGTCCACTTCCGCCCGCCGGAAATGGGGTTCGTGGCGCGGGTTGTTGACCTCGGACACGGTGCGGACCTGCGGCGCGACGGACTTGATGGCCATGATCGTCAGGATCGAGTGCATGTCGGACTCGTCCGATTCGTCGGTCGGGAAGACGATCGCCGCCGACGCGAACTCGATGCCGGCTCGCTCGAGGTCATCGGCGTCGGTCGCGTCGCCGCGTACGAAGTACACGCCGGCGCCGGCCGGGTTCTTGTCGGCCATCGCGAGCACGACGACCTTCTGCTTGTAGTCGTCGCCCTTGAGCTCGTCGATGAGATCGCGCGCGGTGCTGTTCCAGCCGCACACGACGATGTGCTCCCTGTGGCCCGCAGCACCCAAGCCCTGACCCTCCTTGAGCAGGAAATCGACGACCAGCGCGACGAGGGCGCCCGTGATCAACGCGAGCATGCCGACCCCGAACAGGATAAGCAGCCAGCCGACTGCACGCCCTCCGGGCGACGTCACGAAGCCGGCGTCGCCCTGGCCGAGGACCGTGGCGATCCCCCAGTTGAACGAATCGAACAGCGACTCGAGGGTCAGCGGCTTCTCGAGCAGCGTGATGAGCACGGCCCCGATCGCCACCAGGACGATGATCCCCTCGGCGAGCGAGAGGAAGAAGCGCCTGTCGAGCTGGCCGGAGACACGGCGCATGTGCCAGACCACGCGCCGGATGAGCGGCGTGGCCAGGACCGGCACCGGCAGCGGGACCTTCGGCATCGCGCTCGATCGTGCCACACCTTCGACGTGCTCGTTCGAGGGTCGACGGCCGCCCGCCCGGGTCGGACGCTAGGTCGTCGTCTTCCGCTTCTCGTAGGCCTCGATGACATCCCCGATGAACGGGTAGACACCATCCACCTCCGGCGCGAAGCCGTACTTGTTCGGGATATCGGCGACCTCGGGCTCGAGCTCGCAGATGACGAACTTCGCGCCGTGCTGCTTGATCTCCCCGGCCACCTGACTGATCGCCTGCGCGCCCGAGTAGTCGACGTCACCGATCGATGCGCCGGAGAGGCAGAACCACTCGACCTTCGGATCGGCCTCCTCGAAGATCGCAAGGACCGATCCGAGGAGCACGTCGGTCGGATCGCTTGACCCGTCGTCGAGCTGACGGGTCCGGAGTCGACGCTCAGGAAGCGGTCTCGCGGCGGTAGGCCTCGACCGCCTCGGTCACCGAGCGGTAGAAGTGCCCCTCGTCGATGGTCTCGAGCAGCCCGTACCGCACGATCGTGTCGCGGACGCGCCGACTGGAGCTCGGCGAACGCGAGGTGGATCCCGCTCGCGTTCAGCTCGAGGTCGAGGTCGGCGAGCATCGCACCCGGCCGTGGTGTCGATGTCGGTGATCGGCTCGGCGGCGACGAGGACCCATGTGGGCGGCGGGTCGAGGGTCTTGACGAGATCGCGGATCCGGTCGCGGAACTGGTTCGCGTTGGCGAAGAACAGCGGCGCCGACCAGCGGACGATGAGCAGGCCCGGGACCTGGTCGGCGTCCGGGTAGCGCCTGATGTCGTGGTAGCCGGGGACGCCCGGGCTCTTCCCGAGGACCGCCGAGTACGGCGCCCAGGCGCGCTTGAAGATGTAGATCGCCGACAGCGCGACCGCGACGACGATCCCCTGGAGGACGCCGATGAACGCGACGCCGAGGCCGCAGGCGACGGCGAGCGCGAACTCGGTCTTGCGGACGCGGAACAGCCGGCGCAGCTCGGCGACGTCGAACAGGCTGATCGACGCCGCGATGATGACCGCCGCCAGGACCGGCTGCGGCATCGCCTGGACGAGGCCCGGCACGACGAGGAGCATCAGCGAGCACGAGCCCCGCCGGCGACGAGACCGGTCAGCTGGGTCTTCGCGCCCGACTGGGCGGCGACCGCGGTGCGGGAGCCGCTCGTGCTCACCGGGAAACCCGGAGAACAGGCCGGCGGCGAGGTTGGCCGAGCCGATCCCGGCGAGCTCCTGGTTGCCGTCGACCTCGTAGCCCGCCGCGCGCGGCGAAGCCGCCGGAGGTCGAGATCGTGTCGCCGATCGCGACGAGCGAGATCCCCACGGCGGAGGCGAACAGCAGCGGGACGTCGGAGAGCGGGGCGGACGGAAGCGACGGCATCGGGAATCCCTGCGGCAGCACGCCGATCACGGAGACCCCGTGCGACGCGAGGTCGAGCACGATCGACAGCCCGATCGCGACCACGACGGCGACGAGGATGCCCGGTGCCCGCGGCGCCAGCCGCTTGAGGCCCAGGATGATGGCGAGGCTGAGCAGGCCGATGCCGAGCGCCCAGGCGTTCGTCTGGTCGAGGCCCTGGAGGAATGCGCCGGCCTCGGCGACGAGCCCGCTCGCGTCGGTCGAGAACCCGAACAGCTTCGGCAGCTGGCCGACGAAGATGACGACCGCGAGGCCGGCCAGGTACCCGGTCCGTACCGGGTTCGACAGCAGGTCGGCGACGAACCCGAGCTTGGCGATACCGGCGCCGACCGTGATGAGGCCGACCATCAGCGCGAGCATCCCGGCGAGGGCGATCGCCGACCTCCTCGTCTGCCGGCGGCGAGCGGCAGGATCGTGGCCGCGATCATCGGCCCGAGCGACGGAATCCGGGCCGAGGACGAGGACCGGCGACGGCCCGACGAGCGCGTAGGCGATGAGGCAGACGACCGTCGTGTACAGCCCGGTGATCGGCGGCAGCCCGGACAGCTCCGCGTAGGCCATCCCCTGCGGGACGAGCAGCGTCACGAGCACGACGCCCGCGATCAGGTCGCGCGGCAGCCAGGCACGCTCGTACGTCCGGAGCGACCCGGATGCCGGGCATCCAGCGCTCGACCCTCCCGAGCCGGGAACTCGACGTCAGCCCGGTCTCCACCGATCCTCCTCGAGCCTGCTGCCCCGGGCCTTCACGGGTCCGGCGCACCCTGGGTAGTGGCCGGCCCGTCCGATCAGGCGCCGAGGCGGGACGGGACCATCCTAGGCGGCGGCGGGAGCACGTAGCGACGACCGGTTCGTCACCGGTGCGGATCTTGAGCAGCTTCCGCGCCTCCTCGACCACGATGAGCGACAGCGCCACGACGATGCACACAGCCCACTGGTCGGGCGTCAGGCTGACGGTGCCGAGGAGTCGCTGGAGGAACCCGAGCTCGGTCGCGAGGATGATCGTCAGCACGGACAGCCCGGTCGCGATCGAGCAGCGGCCGGTTCGCCAGGATGGAACCACCGAACAGGGATTCGTCCTCATCCGCGGTCTCCAGCGAGGAGAAGAGCCGGAACAGCGCGAAGGTCGTGACGCCCATCGTCCGCGCGACCACATCTCCGAAGTTGGCGTCCGCCCACGACAGCACGCCCAGGGTCCCGGCGGCCATGACCAGCCCGCAGAACACGAGCCAGCTCATCAGGCGTCGCGGCATGATCTGCTGCTCTTTCGGCCGGGGCGGGACCTCCATGAGTCCCTCGCGCGGCTTGCCGTAGCCGAGGCCGATCGCCTGGAAGACGTTGACCGTGAAGTTGAGCCACATCGTCTGGAGCGGCAGGAACGGGATGCCGCCCAGGATGTTGAGGAGGGCCGAGCCGAGGAAGGTGGCGATGTACCCGAACAGGCCGGCCATCTGGAAGCGGATGAACCGCAGGAGGTTGTCGTACACCGAACGACCGAGGCCGACGGCCTTGACGATCGTCGCGTAGTTGTCGTCGGTCAGGATCATCACGGCGGCCTGCTTGGAGACCTCGGTGCCGGTGATCCCCATGGCGATGCCGATGTCGGCCTTCTTGAGCGCCGGTGCGTCGTTGACGCCGTCGCCGGTCATCCCGACGACATGGCCCTTCTGGCGCAGGATGTCCACGAGGTGGACCTTGTCCTCGGGCGAGACACGCGCGATCACGCCGATCCCGTCGATCTGGCGCATCGCCTCGTCGTCGCTCATCGCGCGGAAGTCGGCGCCGGTGATCGCCCGACCCTCGATCCCGAGCTGGTGGGCGATCGCCTCGGCGGTGACCGCGTGGTCACCGGTGATCATCCGGACCTGGATCCCGGCGGCGTGCGCCTGCGCGATGGCGGCCTTGGCGGCCGGCCGCGGCGGATCGACGATGCCGACGATCGCCAGGAGGGTGAGCCCGTCGATGGCGGGCAGCAGGTCGGCGTTCGGATCGAACGTCGCGGGATCGAAGTCCTTCTGACCGGTCGCCATGACCCGGAGGCCCATCGTCCCGAGCCGCTCGTTCTCGGCGAGGTAGGCGTCGCGCAGGCTGGCGATCGGCACCTCCGTGCCGTCGGGTCCATGCGCGGAGACCGCGCGCGCCAGGAGCTGGTCGGGCGCGCCCTTGATATAGGCGCGGATGACGTCCTTGCCCTTCTCGTTCTTCATCCGGTGGAAGGTGGCCATCATCTTGTACGCCGCGTCGAACGGCAGGGTCGCGACGCGCGGGTATTGCTCGCGGGTCAACGCCGGATCGACACCGCCCTTGGCGGCGAGGACGACGAGCGCGCCCTCGGTCGGATCGCCGACGAGCGCGCCGTCCCGAACCTCCGCGTCGGCGCACAGGGCCATCGGGAGCAGGTACTGCTCGAGCGGCACCTCCGGCTGGCCGCCGGTATGGGTGATCTGCCCGGTCGTCTGGTAGCCGTCACCGCTGATCGCGTAGCGCCGGCCGACGATCGCCATCTGGACGGCCGTCATCTGGTTGAGCGTGAGGGTGCCGGTCTTGTCGGAGTTGAGCGCCGACGTCGAGCCGAGCGTCTCGACCGAGCGCAGCCGCTTCATGATCGCACCGGCCCCGGCGAGCGTCTGCGAGCCCTTCGACAGGATGGCCGTGACGACAGCCGGGAGTGCCGTCGGGATCGCTGCGACCGCGAACGCGACGGCGCTCAGGAACAGCTCCTGGGCCTCGACCCCGCGGTACAGGCCGAGCCCGATCGAGACGACGAGAGCGATGCCGGCGATGACCAGGATCTGGTTGGTCAGGGCGTCGAGCTGCTTGGTCAACGGGGTCTTCTCGATCCCGGTCGCCTGGAGCATGCCGCTGATGTGGCCGACCTCGGTCGCCATGCCGGTGGTGGTGACGACGACGGTGCCCGCGCCGCGCGTGACCTGGCAGTTCATGAACGCCATGTCCACGCGGTCCCCGAGCGCGGCATCGGCGGCGACAGGGTCCACCTGCTTGGGCGTGGGGACACTCTCGCCCGTCAGCGCGGACTCGTCGATCTCGAGGGTCGCTGCGGTCAGGATGCGGGCATCCGCCGGGACCAGGTCGCCGGCCTCGATGTTCACGATGTCACCGGGCACGAGCTCGTCCATCGGGATCTCGGCAAGCTCGCCGTTCCGTCGCACCTTGGCCTTGACGACCATCATGCTCTGGAGGGCCGACGCGCTCGCCTCCGCCTTGCCCTCCTGGTTCATCGCCATCCAGGCGTTGAACACCGTGAGCAGGAGCAGGAAGACGCCCGTGTAGAACTGGCCGGGCAGGAACAGGCAGACGATGCCGGCGACGAGCAGGACGAGCTGCATCGGATCCGCGTACTGGCGCGCGAACAGCTGCCACTTCGAAGCCTTCTTCGCCTCGGCGAAGGTGTTCCTTCCGTACGTCGCACGCCGGGCTTCGGCCTCGGCCGACGTCAGGCCGGTCCCCGGGTCGACCCCGAGGCGACCCGCCGCCTCGTCCGGCGACAATGCGTACCACGCGACATCCGGAGCCGCCTGGGCCGCTCCGGAGGACGCACCGGTGGGGCCGGTCATGACTTCTTCCCCTTTCTCGACTTCTTCGCCTTGTTGGCGCTCTCGGCGAGCTCGACTTCGATCGGGTCCGGCGCGGTGCCGGGAGGCGCCTCCGCCTCGAGCTCGACCTTGATCGTCTGCAGGGCCGCGGCCCCATCGGGCGGGATCTTCGGGAAGCGCGGATCGATCTGGATGAGCGTGTGGGCAAGGATGCCGGCCGCGGCCACCCGGGCGAACGGCTTGTCGTCGGCGGGCACGACGTACCAGGGCGCCCACTCCGTGCTCGTCCTGGACAGCACATCGCTGAACGCCTTCTGGTAGTCGTCCCAGTAGGCCCGCTCGCGGGCGTCGCCCGCACTGAACTTCCAGTTCCGGTCGGCCTCGTCGATGCGGGCCAGGAAACGGCGGCGCTGCTCCTCCTTGGACACGTTGAGGAAGAGCTTCACGAAGCGGAACCCCTGGTCGGTCAGGTAGTGCTCCCAGTCGTTGATCTCGCGGAAGCGGCGGTTCCAGATGCCCCGGTCCTTGAGCCTGGCCGGGATCTTCTGGCCGTCCAGGATCTGCGGGTGCACGCGGACGACGAGGACCTCCTCGTAGTACGAGCGATTGAAGATGCCGATGTTGCCCCGCTCCGGCAACTTCCTGGCGTAGCGCCACAGGTAGTCGTGATCGAGGTCCTCCGAGGTCGGGACCTTGAAGCTGCTGACCTGGACGCCCTGGGGGTTGACCCCGCTCATCACGTGGCGGATGGTGCCGTCCTTGCCGGCGGCGTCCATCGCCTGGAGGACCATGACGACGCCGTACGTGTCCTGCGCCGCGAGGCGCATCTGGTACTCGGCGAGGAGCTGGACCCCCTCGCGCAGGACCCGCTTCGCCGTCTTGACCGTGACCTCGCGGGACCCGGCGGGATCGAAGTCGCGTGTCAGCCGAACACGGCGGCCGGGCTCGACGCGGAAGGGCTTGATGAACTCGGCGATGCGCTTCGGTCCGAGGTCAGCCACGGGAAGCCTCCGGTGTCGGGGGGTCGAGCGGGTGCGCACGCAAAACGTGATCGGGCACATTCTCGGGAAGCCGCGTGGTCGATGGCAAGGGCCGGACGGCTAGGGCCGCTCAGCCCACGTCCGGCACGGTGACGTCGACCACCTCGGCGTCGAGTGTGGCGATCATATCCGCCGGGGCAAGGTGGACATTGACGCCATGCGCACCACCACCGATCGCAACCCGGTCGAGGACGAGGACCGACGCGTCGGCCGCGACCGGCCAGGCGCGGGCCGAACCGAACGGCGTGATCGCGCCCCGCTCATAGCCGGTGGCGGCCTGCGCCTCGTCGGCATCCGGTAGCGACAGCCGCTTGACCCCCAGGTGCGCCCGGACCTTGGGCCAATCGAAGCGACGACCACCGGGCACCAGCACGAACACGTAGTCGTCCTCGCCACGCCGCACGACGATCGTGCGCAACAGCGCCGCGAGCTCGATCCCCTGAAGTGCGGCGCTCTCCTCGGCGCTGTGGGCGCGCCGCGTGCGCACGACCGTGTACGGGATGCCGGCGCGGTCGAGCGCATCGAGTGCCGCCGTCCGGTCGGTCATCCGCCGGCGTCCGCGTTCGGTTCCTCGTTCGCATCTCCGCCGGCCGCGACCGCGATCTGGCTCTTGCGCGCATGGCCCTTGTCCGGGAAGGCGCGCATGAGATGGCGCAGCAGTCGGTGCAGCTGCTCGCGCTCGCGCGGGCTGAGGACCGACGCGATCATCGCCTCGCGACGCGCCTGCGTCCCCACCGTCCGATCCCACGCCGCGTGACCAGCCTCGGTCGGCTCGACCAGCGTGCCCCGCCGGTCGTTCGGATCGGGGAGCCGGCGAACGAGACCGGCCGCCTCCAGGCGGTCCAGTCGATTGGTCATCGCCCCGGTCGAGAGCTGCAGGTCGTTGGCGAGCGTCCCGGCCGACCGTCGATACGGCGGGCCGCCGCTGCGCAACCTGCCGAGCAGCTTGAACGCCCGACGGTCGAGATCGAATTCGGCGAGTGTCAGCGACATCGACTCGTTGAAGTCGTGGGCGAGGATGTGGATCCGCTCGACGATCCCCTCGGTCAGCGGGTCGAGGTCGGGAATCTCGCGCGCCCACACGACGAGCTCCGCGTCGAGATCGTCGAGCTCGCTGCCGCTCATGGGCGGGAGTATCGACGGCACGGCCCATCGATGTCAATCGACTTGACATGGTGCATCACGATACCATGCGATTTGACCTGAAGTAGTTTGACATCAAGGTACTTTTGGTGTATCGTGTGGGCATCGCACGAAGGGGGCCGGAGCCATGTTCGAGATGTATGAAAGCGCACTGGAGATGGAGGTCGAGCGCCGGCGCGAGGTCCTCGCGGGGACGATGCGAGCCGCGCGCGGCAGCAAGCCGCGAGTCGGCCGCGTGCCGGACACCCTCCGGTTCCGCCACATCCTGGCGGTCCTGACGACCGTCGTTCGCTAGGGCCGACGGGGCCGTTCAGTCCCTGGCCGGGTCCTCGAGGCTGATCCTGATCCGCTTGTTGATGCGGCCCTTGCTCTCGTAGCCGGTGACCCGGATGCCGCCGACCTCGCTCGTGTTGGCGACGTGGGTCCCGCCGTCCGCCTGGAGGTCGAGCCCCACGATCTCGATCGTGCGGATCTCGCTGATCCCCTCCGGCAGCAGGTTGATCCTGGTCCGGATGAGATCCGGGATGGCGAGCGCCTCGTCGCGTGGCAGGACCGCGACCCGCACCTCGCGCGCCGCGGCCAGCTCCGCATTGACGCTCGCCTCGATGGCATCGACGAGGTCCCCGGACATACGTTCGAACTCGAAGTCCATGCGGCCGGCGCCCGGCTCCATGTTGCCGCCGGTCACGAGCGCGCCGTAGTCGCGCCACACGACGCCGCACAGCGCATGGAGCGCCGTGTGGGTCCGCATCAGGGCGAGACGTCGCGCCCAGTCGAGATCGACGCGGACGGCGTCACCGACGGCCGGCGGATCCCCGCCATCCGGCTCGAGCTCGTGGACGATCTCGCCGCCGACCTTGCGCGCGGACCGGACGGTCCACGACCGCCCGTCGAGCCCACGGATGACCAGGCCGCGATCCGACGGCTGCCCGCCACCGCCCGGGTAGAACACGGTGCGATCGAGCACCAGCAGCGCTGCCGCCTCCGTCTCGACGGCGACGACGCGCGCCTCGGCCGTCCGCGCGTAGGCGTCGACGTAGCACAGCTGCTCGCCCGATGGCGTCATCCGCGTCGCCCGGTCACTGCGCGGTGAGCGTCCCGATCATGGTCGGATGGACGGTGCACACGAAGGCGTAGGCGCCGGCATCGAGCGGCGGCACGGTGTACGTGTGGGTCGCGACCCCATTGAAGATCACGCCCTTGAACAGCTCCGCGCCGGTCGCGTTGCCCTGGTGGATGGCCACGTTGTGGGGCGTGCCGGCGTCCTTGTTGTCGAACGCGATCTGGAACGAGGTGCCGGCCTTGACCGTGACCGCGGTCTGCTCGTACTTGATCCCGAGGGCGCTGATCTGGACGACGTTGTCGTTGCCCGATCCGCTCGGCTGCGCCGACGCCGCGCCGCTCGGGATCGGGGTCATCGATGGCGCCGGGACGTACGTCCAGCCCGCGCTGGCGGTGGTGCAGGCGGACACCAGCACCAGGGACAGGATCGCGACGAACGGCAGACGCGCGTGACGCATCGGTGATCGGACCTTTCGTGATCGCGGGCGCCGCACTGGGGCGGCCGACTGAATCTACCGCGCGGCGAGGGCTCGTGTCGCGAGGTCCGTGCGGTGTCGTCCGCTGCAGTCGCGAGTGGCGACGGGCACCGGAGGGCTATGCCGACCCAGTACCATCGGGCCGGTTGTGGTCCGCCCGCGGCTCGCCTAGGCTCGCGCTCCACCCAGTACGGGAGGTCGGGAATCCTCCGCCCGCCCCGCTCACCTGGAGCCCGCCACCATGATCAAGGACCTCGTTGCCCGCACCTGGCGCCTAGCCCTGACCGTCGGTCCGCTGGTCGCCATCGCGCTGAGCCTGGCGGCCGGCCTCAAGTGGCGCTGACCTAGCACTCCCCATTCATCGCGCCCCGTCGGGCCTCATTCCGACGAGGTGTTCCGCGATCCCGATCGAGACCCGGAGACCTCCCTCCGGGTCTCGCGGTGTCCGAGGGTCAATGTCGGTCGGTCAGCCCCAGCCTGATCGCGACCGCGGCGGCCTCGACCCGCCCGGAGACCTCCAGCTTGGACAGGATGTTGCCGACGTGGACGCCGACCGTCTTCTGGCTGATGAACAGCCGCTCGCCGATCTCCCGGTTGGTGCGGCCCTGGGCGACGAGCGCCAGCACCTCCCGCTCCCGCCCGCTGAGCCCGAACGTGTCCGACCGCCGCGCGGTCGATGGCGGGTCTCCGGCGATCGTCCGGACGAGATCGGAATGACCGTTCGTCCGGTCCGCGGCTTCCTCGGTGCCGAGCGGTTCGCGGCCGGCCGTCGGGTCATCCTCGAGGGAGGCGTCCACCTCGGCCGGCAGCGCGATCCGGGCCCGACCGGCGAGCTCGCGTAGCTCGCGTAGCAGGGGCTTGGCGCCGAGCCGGATCCCGAGCTCCGCCGCTTCGAGCAACGGTGCCTGCGCGCGCGCCCGACCCGACCGCCCGACGCCCGCAGCGAGCATCGCCTCGGCCTCATGCCAGCGTGCCAGCGCGACATCGTACGGCGCCTCGAGGGCCACCCAGCCGAGCGCGACGCGGCGCCAAACCGCGGCATCCTCGTCACCTTCCAACCGGCGCTGGAAGGCCCGTGCGGTCGCCAGCGAGGCTTCCGCGACGCGGCGGGACCCGGCGGTCGGCGGGGTGCCCGAGGCACGCACCAGCTCGCTGGCGGTCGCGATGACGTCGGCCGTCCGCTCCCGTGCCGGCGCCAGCGGCGCCAGCTGACGGTGCTGCCGCGCCTCCGTGCCGGCCGCGGCGTCGACCTGGGCGACCATCGCGGCCATGCGTGCCACGAGGAGCCACTCCTCGGTCGCCCGGACGCTCGCCCAGCCACGGTCCACCGACCGGCTGGCGTCCGCGATGTCACCGCGCCACAGGGCGAAGGACGCGGCGGCCAGGTAGTACGGACCGGCCAGCTGCGGCTCGCGGACGGCATCGAACTCGAGGATGGTCTGGCCGAGCAGGCGCGAAGCCGCCTCGCCGGCGTCGGTCTCGATCTCGACGATGGCCAGCTGCAGCACCGAGGCGAGGTACACCACACCGACGGGCAGCCAGCTCATGGCCCGCTCGGCGAGGGCCCGCGCCTCCCGCCAGCGGCCGATGAGGAACAACGTGTCGGCCACGTTGCCCGCCAGGAAGTTGCCGTAGACGGCCTCCAGCCCGGCACGGCGCGCGTCCTCGATGCCCTCGTAGGCGACCTCCACGGCCTCGGTCCGGCGACTGACCAGATCGAGCACGGTCGTCAGGTTGGCGCGGATGCGGAACAGGGCGTCCGGGTCGTCCATCTCGACGGCGGCCCGCTCGGCCTCGCGCAGGAGCTCGATCGCGCCGGCCGGATCGCTCCCCCACGCCGAAGCGACGGCGAGGGTCGTGGTCGCGTGGATCTCCTGCGCCCGCGCCACCGGATCGCACGCGCGGGCGACCTTGATCGCCTCGCGGGCCAGACGCTGCCCCTCGGAGAAGATGCCGTCGAGCATCTTGAGCTGGGCCAGCCCCGCCAGCACGGTGGCGCGCTCCGGACTCGGCTCGCGTGGCACGAGCTCCACGGCACGCCGGGCGGCATGCATCGCGCCGGCCGGATCGCCGGCCGCCCGCCGGATCTGGGCCAGTCGTTCGTGGAGCAGGCCAAGCCGGACGCGGTCGCGCCGGGCGTCGAGCCCGCCGATCGCCGATTCGAGGAAGGCCGTCGCCCGCGACGTCTGCCCGACGGCGAACGCCGCCTCCGAGGCGCGTACCTGCAGATCGACGCGATCCGACGCGGCCGTCGCCCGTCCATGCGCGGGCCCGGAAACCGGCGAACCGGTGGGCAGCGCGAGAGCGGTCTCGAGCGCCGACAGCTCGTCGGCCGCGGCGTGGCGACTGGCGGCGAACGCGGCGGCCTCGATCGCCGCGACCCGGGCGCGGGGCGGGTCGTAGGCCGACAGCCAGTGCCAGGCCACCGCCGCCGGGGGATCGTCGAGACCGGCGGCGAGCGCCGCATGGTGGCTCGTCCGGGCGACCGGCAGCAGGTCGCGCGCCACGGCCCTGCCGATCGACGGGTGGCGGAAGGCGATCGCCTCGTCGACCTCGACGACGAACCCGTTGGCGAGCGCCTCCGCCCGGCCGGCCCACAGGTCGGCGTCGAGCGCGCCGGCCCCGGAGCGTGGTCCGGTGACCGAGCGCGGCGCGGGCCGGGTGGTGTCGACCTCGAACGCAGCCGCGACGGCGGCGAGCTGGTCGGATGTCAGCGGCCGCTCCGCGAGCGAGATGAGCCGCAGGACGCGGCGGCACTCCTGCGAGCGGATCGCGAGGCGGGCGATCACGAGCTCGTCGAACGACCCGGTCAGCGACGCGCCGGGGAGCTCCCGCCGTGCCGCCAGCAGCTCCTCGGCGACGAGCGGCAGGCCGCCGGACCGCTCGGCGACAAGGAGCAGCAGACTGGCCGAAGCGCGCTCGCCCTCGATCCCCTCGATGAGCGCCGCGAGCTCGTCGCGGCCGAGCGGTGGGATGACCAGCCGGCGTGGTGGCCGGGGACCGGTCACGATCGAATTGAGATCGACCGACCACGGGTCGTCACGGGCGACCACGTCCGACTGCGTCGTCCCGACGATGGCCAGCCGCTGATCGCGCGAGACCCGCGCGAGGAACGTGACCAGCGCCCGGGTGGCGGCGTCGGCGAGGTGGAGATCCTCGATCACGAAGACGACCGGGTGGCGCTCCCCGAGCCGGCCGAGGAGACCGAGGATGCCCTCCAGCGTCCGCGCCTGGCGGCGCTCGGGGGCCGTCGTGCCGCGGCCCCCGGTCGGGGCGCCGATGGCCGCGAGTCGTGGCGCCAGATCGGGCAGGAGACGGATGACCTCGGACGTCGCGGGGCCTAGCACGTCGGCCATGAGCGAGTCCGGCAACGACCGCAGGGTCGGGCCGATGGCGCGCACGATCGGACCGTACGGCTCGTCGATCCGGGCCGGCCAGGCGGCGGCGCGCAGCACGGTCATCGGTTGGCGCAGGGCTCCGATGCGGACGATCGCCTCGTCGAGCAGTCGGCTGACGCCGACCCCGGCGGTCCCGTCGATCAGCACGGTCCGGGTCCGGCCGTGGGCGGCGTCGTCGAGGACGGCGGCGAGATCGGCGAACGCCTCCTCGCGCCCCACGAACGGCGCGCTCGTGTACCTGCCCGACATGGCGGCATCATACGGGCCGCGTCGGCTAGGCTGAACCCGAATGACGGACCTCTCGCGCTCGCCCCATCCCGCCAACACGCTCAACGAGCTGCCCGGCGAGGAGTGGCTGTACTTCACGAAATCGCTGCTGACGACCGCCTACCCGTCGGAGCTCGGGCATGCCGCGCGCAAGGCCCACGGGGCGAACAAGCCGCCCCGCCTGATGGCCCGTCTGATCGAGTTCTTCAGCCGGACGGGCGAGATCGTGCTCGACCCGTTCGCTGGCGTCGGCGGGACGCTGCTCGGCGCGGCGATCGCCCGCGGCCCCCGACGGGCGATCGGCATCGAGCTCGAGCCACGCTGGGCGGAGGTCTTCGAAGGCGTGGTCCGCGACCTGTCGGCCGAGCGGGACGGTCTCGGCCCGGAGCTGGCCGAGCTGGGCGCCGCCGATCCGGGCGGACCCCGCGGGTTCGATCCGTCGGGGCTGCGGCTGCACGTCGGCGACGCGCTGGCCGTGTTGCCGACGCTCGAGGGCGGTTCGGTCGATCTGGTCGCGACCGACCCCCCGTACAACCTCCAGCTGCCCATGACGATGGCCGGTGGGCCGCTCGCCGAGGCGCACGCGAACCGCCGGACCGGCTACGCGATGGTCACCGATTCCGATCTCGACCTGGCCAACGCCCCGGACTACGCGACGTTCCTCGACCGGATGGGCCTCGTCTTCGACGAGCTGCGGCGAGTCCTGCGCGAGGGCGGCTATGCGGTCGTGATCGTGCGCGACGCCTACCAGGACGGCCGCTACGTGTTCACCGGCTCCGACCTGGCGGCACGGGCCGCGGCCGTCGGGCTGGTGCCCAAGGGCGATCTCATCTGGTACCAGGCGGGGACGCGGCTGCGGCCGTATGGCTATCCCCACGCGTTCGTGCCCAACATCGTCCACCAGCACATCCTGGTGCTGCGCAGCGAGCCGGCCCGTCAGGCGTTGCGTCGGCGCGACTCCAGGTAGGCCTCGAGGACATCGCTGTCGATGTCCGCCTCGGCCATCGTCCAGCTGTCGGCGGCGATCGGCATCGACGCTGTCGGGCCCTCCTCGGTCGCCCCGTCCGTGTCGTGCATCTCGCCGAGGGTCATCTTGTGCAGCCATCCCCGCTGGCCGTCGGGCGCCAGCACCAGCCAGTAGGCGCCGTACTTCTCGATCAGCTGGACCTCGTCACCCTGGTCCAGGAATCCGATCTCGACGCCGCGCAGCTCATCGGGCGTGTCGAGCAGGCGGACGACCCGATAGCGGATGACCCGGCGTTCGCGGCCCGAGAGCGACCCGACGAGGCCCTCGTCGAAGGTCAGGCGCGGGGCCGGCGTGGCGTCGCGTATCGGATCGGCCTTGCGGGCCTGGAGGAGCGACGGCCGGCGCCAGCGAGGCAGCAGGGACTCCACGTCGAACTCCTCCTCCGGAAGGCCCGCGAGCGGGGCGGCGATCGCGTCGTAGGCGGCGACGGCGATACCGTTGCCGGCCGCCATGGCCAGGACCTCGTCAGACGGGTCGTCGTCGCGCCGCCGGCGACCGAACAGCCCGAGCGCCATCGCGGCGGTCACCGCGCCGGTCGTGGTCACCAGCGTGGGTGCAAACGCGAACCCCGGGAAGGTCGGCGGCTGGAGCCCGGCGATCGCGAGCGCGCTTGCCACGGGGCCCCGTCCGTGCGTCTGCCCACCATCCCGGCCAGCGGGGCTGGTCGGGCTCCCGGCGCCGACAGGCCCGCCGCCAGTCGGGCCGTCGCCTGGGCCGGCCGGCCCGCTGTCCGTCCCACCGATCAGGGCGGCCGTGGTCGGCGGGTCGGTCTGCTGGGGCGCCGGCACGACGATGGACGCTTCCCTCGGCCACGGGCCGGGTCCGGTCGGGAGCGGACCCAGCGGCACGAAATCGACCGTGGTCGGCGGCGTCGGGGTCGGGGTCGGTGCGACGGCCCTCGCCCGTGGCCTGGTCGGATCGGTCGTCGACCTGGCGGTGGGGGTCGGCGTCGGGGCCGCGGTCGCCTTCGGGGTGGGCCTGGGCGTCGGTTTCGGTGTCGCCCTGGGCGCCGGGGTCGGCTCGGCCGGCGCGGTGATGGTCACCGTGCCCGCCGCCAGGGTGGCGGTGCTGTTGTCCCTGGCCACCGCGCCGACCACGACCGCGAGGATCCCCGCCGGAAGCTTGCCGGACCAGGCGAAGGTGACGCCCTTGCCCCACGAGCTACCGGGCCGGCGCGTCATCTCGTAGGTCAGCGTGCCGAACGACACGCTGACGTGCTCGGCTCGGGACCCGTTCGCGTTCTGGTAGACGACGGTCGCGGTGATGACGGTCGAGGTCGTCCCGGCCCGCGGCGAGACGGCCGCGCTCGACAGCTTCGACTTGTCCGAAGCCGCGTCCATCGGGACGGCGAGCGCGATCAGGAGCAGCGAGGCCACCGCAAACGCCCCGATGCACGAGCGGGCCGCACGCGATACCGTCCGACGTTCCGATGCGACCAACAATCAGCCTCCCGGCCCGAGTCGTGACCCGATGCGTGATCGAGGATGTCCCGGACGAGAGGTCCGGGCAATGGTACGGGGGTCCGGGTTCGGGGGGCCGTCAGGAGGACTCACGCTCGATCGCGGTGCGTCCTGCCACCACCGCGCTGGCGGTCCGGTGCGGTCCGGACTGGCGACTGGCCCGACCGCCGCGGATCGATGACCCGGATCGGTCATTGGCAGCGCCGCCGTCCGGACCCACGATACGGACGTGCAGCCGAGCTCCCCGACCCGATCCGGCACCCGGCCAGGTTCGGTCCTCGCGGGGGGCGTGCTCGGCGCAGGGCTAGTGGCGGCGGGGATGGGGCTGGCGTTCCTGACCGTCGAGACGCCACTCGCGTCGCGCCTCGTGACCGGCGGCTGGGCCGGTTCCGGTCAGCAGCCCTACGGCCCGATCATCTGGATCCTCGGGCTCGTCGCGGGGGCGGCCCTCCTGATCGCCGGGACCGAGCGGATGGCCCGCCTCGTGGCGACGGTCCGTGCGGCACGGACGACCGGATCCCTGCTGGATCGGGCCCTCGTGGCGCTGCCCGCCGGCGTGGCGGTCGTCCGGGGCGTCGTCCCCCATGACGGCCGGCCGGTCCCGACCCTGGCGATCGGTTCGTTCGGCGTCGCGATCATCGGCGAGATGGCATCGGCCGACCGGCTTCGCCGCGTCGACGGGGCATGGCAGGCCCGCACGCGCGAGGGCTGGTCCCCGTCCGAGCCTCCAGTCGACCTGACCGCGCGCGATGCCGACCGCGTCCGCCACTGGATCAACCACGGCGAGTTCGATTTCGTCGTGCGCGTCCATGCCGCGCTCGTCACGCCCGATGAGACCATCCAGCGCTCGCCGCTGTGCGCGGTCGTCACCGCCGAGCAGGTCGCGGACTGGATCGAGTCGCTGCCCCGCCAGCGCAGCATCACCGAGGGTCGTCGCAACGTCCTCGTGGCGCGGGCACGGGAGAGCGTTCGGCTATCCGACCGACGGTCACGCGCTTAGACTGATGTCGGGGGAGTAGCCCAGTCGGTCAGAGGCGCCGAGCTTATACCTCGGAAGTCGGTGGTTCGAGTCCACCCTCCCCTACCAACCGCCCCGGGTCGCGGCGGCGGTCGGGTCTCAGTCGCCGCCGAGCAGCCGCCCGGCGATGGCCCGCAGGCTGAAGGAGCCCGGGCGCAAGTCGGCCGTCGACGTCTCTTGGTGACCAATCAGGCTGAGCGTGGTGCCGCCCGGGGCGTAGGCACGCGCCGGGAGCAGCTCGACGAACTCCTGCTCCGCCTCGGTCCGGTGCGCCTCGAGCGGGAGCTCGTCCGGATCGAATGGGCGCCCGACGTCAGTCACCACCGGTCGAGGCGGGCGGCCATACGCGGGCGCTCCGTAGAGCTTGGGGAGCGCGATGTGTTGTTCGTCGATGGACACGCGCATTCCTCGAACGCTTGTCGGCGCGACCAGACTAGCCGGCCTGCACCGTGATGATTACCTGTTGAGCGTACCGCGGAATGGTACGGATGGACCAGTCGTGCTTGCAAGTCGATCCAGAAGTGGTGCGCCGCGTCACCACCCGTCGTCTGCGGCGCCGTCAGCCGAGGAGCGGCTTGATGACCTGGACCGCCACGACCAGCACGAGATAGGCGATCGGGACCGCGGCGAAGAAGCCGAGCGCGGCGCTCCAGCGGTCGCGCCGGGCGACCGTCCCCGACCCGGTCGGTTGCGGGACGACGAGGTAGGTGACGACGCTCCCGATGACGAGGACGAGGACGACATAGACCGTCACCGCGAGGGTGCGCAGGTCGCCGCCCGGGAGGTCGGCACCGCGGCTCAAAGCGACGTCATAGGCGAGGTATGCGATGGCCAGCACGGTCGCGACGCTGAGGCTCGCTGCGACCGCCCGCACGACCGGCCGCGGTGCCCGCCTGAACTGGCGCCATCGCACCTCCGCCCAGGACCGGCGCGGCGGCACGGCCCCGGGGTCGCGTCGCTCGGTCACCCCTCGCCCAGCATCGCCAGGGTGCGTCGCGGCGGGAGGGTCTCGGGCGTATGCGACGCAAGCAGCTCGACGGCCGTGATCAGGCGGTCCAGCTCGTCCTCGGAGGTGAAGAAGCCGACGCCGATGCGGATCGCGTCGAGGCCCGGGATCGTGCGCGCGATGGCGAAGACCCGGGCGCCCAGCTCGTCGAGGGCGGCCTGGGCCTCCCAGCCGGCGATCCGGAACGTGACCAGCGTCGCCATCCGGTCGCGCGGCGTCAGGACCCGCACGCCCGGGACGGCCGCCAGCCGTGCCGCGGCCAGCGCGGCCATCGTGGTGCCGCGGCGATGGACGAAGTCCAGGCCGACGTACATCGACAGCCAGCCTATGGAGCGGGCCATCCCGACGACCGACGGTCGGTGGTAGCCGCTCGCCTCGAAGCGCCGGGCATCGTCCCACCAGACTGCGGCGCCGCGGCTGTCGGCGTGCGCGAAGCTGTACCAGCCACCGAGGCCGGGTGTCAGCCGCTCGATCGACCGCGGGTCGACCACGAGCGCGCCCATCCCCTCGGGCCCGAGTAGCCATTTCTGCGCGGGGACCGCGTACACGTCGGCCCCGAGATCGTCGAACCGGACCGGGATCGCACCGGCCGCCTGCGCCCCGTCGACGACGACGAGCGCTCCGCGCGCGTGGGCCAGCGCCGCGATCCCGGCGACCGGCATGACGGCACCGGTGGTCCACAGCACGTGCGAGATCGCGACGAGGCGGGTGTCGGGCGTGATGGCGGCTTCGAAGGCGGCCAGCGTCCGGTCGTCGTCGCCGTCGTCGCCGGCGTCGACGAAGGTGAGCTCGATCCCGAGCCGGTCCCGCAGGGCGTACAGCGGTCCGACGCCGCCGGCATGCTCGTGCGCCGTGGTGACCGCGCGACCGCCGGCGCGCCAGTCGGGCAACAGCGCCGCCGCGTTCATCCCGTCGGTCGTCGAATGGGTCAGGCCGACGCCGCCGATCTCGCCGCCGACGACGGCCGCGACGCCCGCCCGAGCCTCGGCCATGCGCGCCAGTGCCTCGAGGAAGTAGTCTTCGTGCGCGCGCCCGACATCACGCTCGTAGGCGGCCATGTCGGCCATCGCGGCGGCGGTCTCCGCGGGGAGCGGGCCGACCGATCCGGTGTTGAGGTAGATGCCGGCGGACAGGGCCGGGATGGCCTCGCGAACCGCCCGCAGCTTCTCGGGATCGGGCAGGGACGGGACGACCACCGCCGTATGATACCGAGATGAGTGGCCTGGCCCGACCGGAGATCCTGGCCACCACCGAGTGGCTCGCCGAGAACATCGGGCGGTTCGGGATCCGCGTCCTCGACCTGCGCTGGCGCCCGGACGGCAGCGCGCCGGCGGTCCACGCCAATGGCCACATCCCGGGCGCGCCGCTCGTCGACTGGCGTGCCGACCTCGTCGACGACGGCGAGGGTGGTGAGACGATCCTGCTGGCCAGCCCCGACCGGATCGCGAGCCTGGCCGTCCGCACCGGGATCACCGACGACACGACCGTGGTGGTCTACGACGACACGCAGAGCCTGTTTGCGTCACGGGCGTGGTGGACGCTGCGGGCCTATGGCCTCGAGTCGGTGCGGGTCCTCGACGGTGGGTACGCCGACTGGGTCGGCGAGGGCCGGGAGGTCTCGAACGCCAAGGTGGAGCCGGGGACGGCCGGGTTCACGGTCCGCGGCCCGAACCGGACGCGCCTGACCACGACCGACGTTCGCGGCCTGCTCGGCTCACCAGACGTCACGTTGCTCGATGCCCGCGCTCCGGCCGAGTACCGCGGCTTCGAGGGCAACACGAAGCGACTCGGGCACATCCCGGGTGCGGTCAACGTGCCGGTCGGGGCGACCAGCCAGCCGGGGCGCCAGCGATTGCGCGATGGGGCGGAGCTGCGCGACCTGCTCCACCGGGCGAACGTCACTCGCGGCCGGCGGATGGTCTGCTACGACGGGTCCGGGATCGCGGCCGCCAAGCTGGCGTTCGTGCTCACGCTCCTCGGCCACGAGGATGTGGCGGTGTACGACGGCGGTTGGGCCGAATGGGGCAACCGGCTCGACCTGCCGGTCGATCGCTAAGGGGTCCGGGGCGCTCAGATCCCCGCTGACGGCCGCGCGCCCGCGGTGACGAGGTGCTCGGCCCCGTGCTGGAGCGTCTCGTACAACGCGGTCACGGTCTCGACCGTGTCGATCTCGTCGATCGTCTTGTCGGGGCGGAGCCGGACGATCCGCGGGAAGCGCAGCGAGAAGCCCGATCCGTGGCGCTTCGAGCGGACGATCACGTCGAACGCGATCTCGACCACGACGAGCGGCTCGACCTCGTGGTAGCGCCCGAACCGGGCGATCGTGTGGGCCTCGAACCAGCGCGTCATCTCGGCGATCTCGGCGTCGGTCAGGCCGCTGTAGGCCTTGCCGATGTTGACCAGGCGGTCCGTGTCGGCGTCGCGGACCGCGAACGTGTAGTCGCTCAGGACGCCGTGGCGCTTGCCGTGGCCCACCTCCACGCCGACGACGACGCAGTCGATCGTGGCCAGGGCCTTCTTCATCTTGAGCCAGCCGAGCCCGCGCCGCCCGGGCGCATAGACGCTCTCCGGATCCTTGACCATCAAGCCTTCGTTCCGACGAGCGCGCGACTCGAGGAAGGCCGCCTCGAGCGCATCGGCATCCGCCGCCTCGACGAGATGGGAGCGCGCGAACCGGCCGCCATCGCCGGCCAGCGGCAGGTCGAGCGCGTCGAGGTGCGACCGGCGCGCGGTCAGCGGCGCTCGGAGCAGCGCCTCGACGGGGCCGTCGCCCGCCGGCCCGAGCGCGAGCACGTCGAACGCGACATAGATCACCGGTACCTCCGCGCAGGATCGCCTCCGACGGTGCCTTCCGCCCCAGGCGGGTCTGCAGGGCGATGAACGGCAGGACCATGCCGTCGCGCCAGGCGAGGATCTCGCCATCGAGGATCCCGTCCCATCCGAGCGGCGTCGCGGCCGCGACGATCTCCGGGTAGCCGCTGCTCACGTCGTGCAGGTCGCGCGAGTAGAGCCGGACCTCGGTCCCTCGCTTGTGGAGCTGTGCCCGGATGCCGTCGTACTTGTCCTCGACCCAGACCTCCGGACCGAGACGAGTGATGATCTCGGCGGCGTCCTCGGCGGGTGAGGCGAGCATGAACTTGAGCGGATGGAACAGCGCCAGCGACGCCGTGGCGAGGGCGTCGTCGCGCGCGAGCGCGGCCAGGCGACCGACGTCGCCGACGAGCATCCCGGCCCACTTGACGTCGTCGAGACCGCGGTCGAAGGCACGGGCGATGGCTGCCTCCACGAGGCCCTCGCGGAGCCCGATGCGAAGGTCCCCGCCGAGGACCTTGACGATGTATTTCGCAGTCAGCGGGTCGGAGCGCTCGAGGAGCGTCCGGAGGACGGCGGACTTGCCCGCCGGGCCGGAGGCCGCCTCGATCTCCGCGAACGCGGCGGCCACCTCGGGGAGTGTCGGACCGACCTCCGCGGGTGGCGCATGGCCGGCGGTTCGCAGCACGTCCGCGACCGCGATGCCGAGGTCGGACGAGCGGTCGTAGGCCTCGGCCAGCGCGGAACGCGGCACGCCGCCGAGCCGCGTGACGGTCGACGCGATGGCCGACCAGCCGAGACCGGTGGCTCGCTCGTCCGCCTCGGCGAACGGGCGTCCGGTGAGGAAGACCGCGGCGATCGGCAGTTCCTCGGCGGTCAGGCCGCGCAGGTAGCCGGCGAGGAGGGCCGTCTTCTCCGACGTGCGAGACGTCGCCGCGAGGCGCTCGGCGAGCTCGCTCCAGCGACGCATGGGTCGATGGTATACCGTGCCGGAGATGGTGCAGAAAACGTGGTTCCCCGAGTCGATCGAAGGCGAGAAGGTCGTCCTCCGCCGGCACGTGCCGCGCAACGTCGCGGCCTTCCAGCGCTGGTACGCCGACCCGGAGATCGCGCGGCTGGCCCGCTACCAGGCGACGCCGATGCGAGCCGAGGAGATCGAGCGCTTCTTCGCGGCCCGGGTGGTCGGGCCGGACGCACTGGCCATGGCGGTCCACGAGAAGGCCACCGACCGGCTGGTCGGGACCTGCGCCTTCAGCCAGCTCGACGGCGAGAACGGCTCCGCGCTGTACCACATCACCATCGGCGAATCGGATGCCTGGGGCCACGGCTACGGCACCGAGGCGACGCGGCTGATGGTCGACCATGCCTTCGGGGCGCTGGACCTGCACCGCATCGCGCTGTACGTGTTCGAGTTCAACGAGCGGGCGATCCGCGCCTACCGGCGCTGCGGCTTCGTCATCGAGGGCCGGTCGCGCGAGTCGATCTGGCGCGACGGACGGTGGTGGGACGAGCTGGCCATGAGCGTCCTCGAATCGGACTGGCGGGCCGGGCATACGACGCGTCGCGACGCCGATGCCGAGGGGGCCGATCGCGGCGGCGCCGGCAGCCCGGTCGAGCCGGTCGGCGCCGGCCCCTCCGACCGACTACGCCGCACGTTCGGGAGGTGGCGATGACGACCGAGGGAGCGGCGGCTGCGGCGGCCCGGGCCGACGTGCGCGAGCTGATCGCGGCCAAGGGGCACACGGTGGACAACGCCCGGGCCGTCGTGGAGCGCCTGGACGCGGCCTTCGCCGCCGACGACCTGGTGCGGACCGCGTCGATGGACCTCTACCTCGGCGACCTCATGCGCGCGCTCGAGCAGGACGACGGCGAGAAGCTCGGCGGCAAGAGCGCGGAGGCCGCGCGGTTCATCCTCCGCGCCATCGATCGGGAGCTTGACGAGGCCTGAGCGCTTGACTCTCGGGTAGGCCGAGGGTCCACGATGACGGCGTGGACGACTGCTGACGATCGGTCGCGAGCTGGAAGGCAAAGGCCACCGCCGCGCTCGACGGCACCGCCGACCGGGACGACCGCGACAGCATCGAGGGCGATCTCGCGACGCGCCCCCAGCCCGCGGCCTAGACTCGTGGTTTCCCGACACGTGCCACGGAGGCCCACCGATGCCCGACGTCAAACTGGGGATCCTGCTCTGGTCCCAGGCTGCCACCTGGTCGGAGATGCTCGATGGGGCCAAACGCGTCGACCGGCTCGGTTACGCCCACCTGTGGACGTGGGACCACCTGTACGCCATCTTCGGCGATCCCTACCAGCCGATCTTCGAAGGCTGGTCGTTGCTCAACGCCTGGGCGCGTGAGACCGGGCAGACTCGGCTCGGCCTGCTCGTCGGCGCCAACACGTTCCGCAACCCCGGTTTGGTGGCCAAGACCGCCGCGACGCTCGATCACGCCAGCGATGGCCGGGCGATCCTCGGCATCGGCGGGGCGTGGATGGAGCTGGAGCACCAGGCCCACGGCATCGACTTCGGGACGGGCTTCGGCCAGCGGCTGGACTGGCTCGATGAATCGGTCGGCGCCATGCGGCGGGTCCTCGACGGCGAGTCGGTGACTTCGACCGACGGCGGCCGATATGCCTTCGATGACCTGCGCCACCTGCCGGCGCCGGTCCAGCGCCGGCTGCCGATCATGATCGGTGGCAGCGGCGAGAAGAAGACGCTGCGGACGGTCGCCCGCTACGCCGACATGTGGAACGCGATGGGCACGCCCGAGTTCGTCGCCCACAAAGTCGAGGTTCTCCAGGGGCACTGCGATGCCGTCGGGCGCGACATCGGCGAGATCGAGTTCACGCTCGGGATCAAGGCCACGATCCGCGACAGCGAGGTCGAGGCTGATCGCGTCTGGAAAGCCGCGATGGCCCACAACCGGACGCCGCTCGCAAATGTCGAGAACGACAACACGTTCTGGAACGGCACCGCCCAGCAGCTCGCCGACCGGTTGCGGCCATACGTCGACCTCGGATTCCGGACCGTCATCAGCGAACAGCCGGCGCCCTACGACGTGGAGACCCTCGAGCGGTTGATCGGCGAGGTCGTGCCGCTGCTCGCCGGTTAGCGGGACTCGGCCCGAGCCCACACCGCGTGGAGCGCGGCCGCCACCCGCGCCGGCTCTATCCGATGCGGTGGATCGAAGGGGTGGCGGTCCGCTCAGCCGTGGACGGCGCCGAGGATGGCCCGGGCCTCCGCCAGGGTGGGCAGGCGCGGCGAGTTGCGGATCGCCGCATCGTCGACGGCGTCCTGCGCGACCACGTCGAGCAGCGCGTCGTCGAAGCCGAGCGCCCGGAGGCGCGGACGCTGGCCGATATCGCGGAGCAGCCGATCGACGGCGCCGATCGCGGCCCCGGCCCCGGTGGCCTCCGCTTCGGCGCCCGACGCGACGCCGAGCGCGACGCCGACCTGCGCAAGCTCGCGATCGCGCACACCCAGGTAGAACCTGAGGACCTCGGGGAGCACGACCGCGAGCGCGGTCCCGTGTGGCAGGCGGCCGCGCGTCCCGATCGAGTGCCCCAGCGCGTGGACCAGCCCAACGCCGGTGCCGCTCGCCTGCCCGACGCCGGCCAGGTGCGACGCGAGCAGCATCTGGGAGCGCGCCTCGAGGTCCGACCCGTCGGCCACGGCCACCCGCAGCCACGCCCCGACGGTCCGGACGACCCCGAGCGCCATCGCCTCGGCGAACGGGTTCGGGTTGGCCGACAGGAGCGACTCGAGCGAGTGCGTCATGGCATCGATCCCCGTCGCGGCCGTCGCGGCCGGCGGGAGCCCGACGGTCAGCGCCGGATCGAGGATCGTGGCGACCGGCAGCAACGAGGGATGACCGATGTAGCCCTTGCGACCCGCCGTCTCATCCGTGATGACCGCGAACGAATTGGTCTCGGCGCCGGTGCCGGCCGTCGTCGGCACGGCGACGACGGGGCGGCCGGGCGCCAGGTCGGGTCCGTCGTACTCGAGGTCCCGGACCGGCAGGTCGTTCGCGGCGCGCAGGTCGAGCGCCTTGGCGGTGTCCATCGACGACCCGCCACCGACCGGGACGATCACCGTCCCGGCGAGCCCGAACCAACGCAGGGCCGCCGCGCCCCGCTCGACCGTCGCGGCGCCCGGGTTCGGCTCGACCTCAGCGAAGACGGCGGTCTCGAAGCCGGCCGCGGTGAGCGCGGCGAGGACGCGGTCGGTCACGCCAGCCGCGCGAACGCCTGGGTCGGTCACGACGAAGACGCGCGACCCACCGGCCGCGGCGACCACCCCGGGGAGTCGCTTGATGGCGCCGACCCCGAAGTGGACCCGGTTGCGCAGGACGATCTCGATCTGGCGGTCGGCCAGGCGGGTCAACGGACGATCTCGACGACCGTGTCGGTCGAGGTGTCGCGCCGGACCGTCAGCCAGCGCCGGCAGCCCATGGCGTGGAACCAGCGCTCGGTCGTGACCCCGTCGGGGTTCTCGAAGACCCAGACCTCGTCGAAGTCGCGTTCGTCCGGGTCGGTGATGGAATCCGGGACCGGGCGGCGCTCGCCACCGAACGTGAACTCGTCGATCGGGCGGCGGCCGCAGCGCGGGCAGGTGAGCCAGAGCATCAGCGCGTCCCCGCCGAGCCCTGGTCGGCGAGCACATGGTCGCGCCGGAAGCGGTCGAGCGTGAACGGTGCGATGAACGGGGAGGGCCGGCCGGTCGCGATCAGCTCGGCCATCCCCTCGCCGCCGGCCGGGATGGCCTTGAACCCCCATGTTCCCCACCCCGTCGTGACCAGGAAGCCGTCGACGCCGGTCGCCCCCATGATCGGGGAGTAATCGGCGGAGATGTCGCAGATCCCGGCCCACGACCGCAGGATGCGCAGGTCGCGCAGGAACGGCAGGAGACGGGTGATCTTGTACGAGTAGCCCCGCAACGCGGCGAATGACGACTGGCGTGAGTACGACGGCTGCGAATCGAACTCCGCCCCGATGAGCATCTGGCCGCGCTCCGTCTGCGACACGTAGCAGGCGAGCTCGGTGCTGGCGAGGATGGGCCCGAAGCCCTGGGCATAGTCGTTCGTGACGAAGGCATGGAGCGGATGGGTCCGGACCGGGAGGCGGACCCCGGCGTGGGCGGCCATGCGCGTCACCCGGCCGCCGACCGCGGACAGGACCACGCCGGCGGCGATCGGTCCGCCGGCCGTCTCGACCCCGACGACGCGGTCCCCGTCCCGGACGAGTCCGGTCACTGGGGTGTGCTGGATGACGTGGACGCCGCGCTGCGTCGCGCCGGCGGCGTACGCCCAGGCGACCCGGTCGTGGCGGGCCGTGGCGCCCTCGACGTGGTGGGACGCCCCGAGCACCGGGTAGCGACCGCCCCCGGTCAGGTCGACCTGCGGGACGATCTCCTTGAGCTCGGCCGGGGTGACCATGAACGTCTTCGCGCCGCAGGCCGTGTTCATCTGGCAGCGCGCCCGCTCGGTGCGCATCGCCATCTCCGTGTGGGCGACCCAGAAGATGCCCTTGGTCTGGTGGAGGATGTCGGCGCCGGTCTCGTCCTCCAGACCCTGGTACATCTCGAGCGAGTGCTGGTAGAAGCGGACCGCCTCGGGGATGCCGTAGTTGGCGCGGATGATCGTCGTGTTGCGGCCGGTGTTCCCGGACGCGATGTAGTCCGCCTCGAGCACCGCGACGTTGGTGATGCCGTGGCGCGTCGCGAGGTAGTAGGCCGTCGACAGCCCGTGCCCGCCGCCCCCGACGATGACGACGTCGTAGCTGGACCTGGGTTCATGCCAGCGGATCTCGGGGAGCGTCCCGACGTAGTCGTTCATCGAAACCGTCCCGCTAGCTCGTCGGCGTAGGCCAGCGCGGTCAGAACGAGGACCGTACCGTCGCCCGCGGGTTCGCCCGGGAGCCAGACCTTGCCCGGAACGCCGGCGATCGATCCCTGGGCGACTGCCGGACGATCGGCAGGGAGCGGCCACTCGACATGGCGCAGCACGACCTCGAGCGGCAGCCAGGCACCGGCGAACCCGACCTCCGCCTCGACGATCGCGTGCTCGTCGGCGAGATCGACGCCCCTCGCGCCGAGGGCCAGGGCATCGTCGGGTGCGAAGCGCAGCACGATCACGTCGTCGCCAACCCAGCGCGCCGCGTCCAGTGCGGCCGCATCCGCGACGACGCGCAACCCGGACAACGGCTCAAGCACGGGCACGATGGCCCTCCGGGTCGTAGAACGGCGTCGATGTGACGACGGCCTCGCGGCCATCGATCTCGACACGCTCCGGGAACGGCGTCCGGCGCAGCCAGCCGAGCATGAGCGCGCGACCGAGGAGCGGGGAGTGCCAGCTCCCGGTCACGTTGCCGACGACCTCGCCACCCGACCAGATCGGCGCACCCTCGACCGGGGCCGGACCGTCCATCGTGAACCCGAGCCAGCGCCGGTGGTCGGGCAGCTTCGCGGTCCGTTCGAGCGAGGCGCGGCCGATGAAGCGGGGCTTCTCCATCCTGACCGCCCAGTCCATGCCGAGCCGGCGCGGTGTCGTGTCGAGCTCGGTGTCCATCCCGACGATGACGTGGCCCTTCTCGAGACGCAGCCCGAACAGCGCCTGGAGGCCGTGCGGCCGGATCCCGAGATCGGCCCCGAGGCCGATGAGCGCGCGCCACAGCTCCACCGAGCGGTCGACCGGGTGGTGCAGCTCGAAGGCGGCCTCGCCGGTGAACGACAGGCGCATCACGTGACACGGCACCCCGGCGACGTCGGCATGGACGTGGCCGAGGAATCGCGGCGGATCGGCGAGCCCGGCACGCACGAGGAGGGTCTTCGCGAGCGGCCCGCTGACGTTGATCGCGGCCAGCGACATCGTCCGGTCGAGGACGTGGACGCGAAGGCCCCACACCTCGATCCAGTCGCGCAGCCAAATCTCCGCGTTGGCGGCGCCACCCGACGTGAACGACAGCACGAAACGGGTCTCGGTCTCGCGCAGGATCATCCCGTCGTCCATGACGTGCCCGCGCTCGTTGAGCAGGAGCGCGTAGCGCGAGCGTCCCGGCTTGATGTCGGCGACGTGGCACGGATAGATCCGCTCGAGCAGCTCGACGACATCGGGGCCGGACACGACGAGCTTGCCGAGCGTGCTGACATCACCGATCGAGACGCCCTCGCGGACCGCCCAGTACTCGGCCACGGCGTCGCCGTAGTGCCATGGCCGCCACCAGCCACCGAACCGATCCATCCGTGCCCCGAGCGCGAGGTGCTCGTCGTGGAGCGGCGTCCGCCGGAACGCGTCGACGTAGCCGTCCGCGGCCGCCTCCGCAATCGTGATCTGGCGCGCCGCCGGTCGTGCCGTGAACGGCGCCGGCACGCTGCCGGTGCGGGCGGCGATCCACGACCGGACGTGCGGCAGGCAGGCGCCACCCTGGCACGGGCCCAGCCCGGCACGGCTCGAGCGCTTGAGCAATTCCAGCTCCGTGAAGCCGCGCTCCCAGGCGCCCGCCAGGTCCTCGACCGTTGCGCCCATGCACGCGCAGATGACGCCCTCGGTCGGCGGCGGCGGGAGCGGCGGTTCCTCGGCAGCGGCGCCGACGGCGCGGACGGGCGCCTCACCGGCCATCCGTGCCAGGACGTCGCGCGGGGCCCGGCCCAGCCCGAGGATGACGGTGTCGGCCGCCGCCGCGGTCTGCGTGCCGGCGTCGTCGGCGGTGACGACGGCGTGCACCCGACCGTCGGCGCCCTCGAAGCGCACCAGCCGCCCGGGGATCGGCGTGCACGGCACCCCGTCGGGCGGCGTCCCGACCGACACGACCCGGCCCAGCGCGACGCCGGCGGCGTGCAAGGCCTTCGCGGCCCGGGCCGTGACCAGCCCGGCCAGGTCGTTCCCGGGGCAGACCGGATGGATCTCGGCCGCGCCCGTCGCCACGACCACCTCGTTGGCATGGACGTGGAGCATCCCGGTCGGGGTCCTGGCGATGATCGTCGGGCCCGCGTAGATCGCCACGACCTCGTCGCCGGCGGCCGCGTCGAGGACGACGACCGTCCGACCGGCACGCCGTGCGGCGTCGGCCGCCTCGAGCCCGGCCGAGCCTCCGCCGACGAGCGCGACATCCGCCTCGAGGCGGCGAACCTCGATCGCAACGCCCACCGGCGACGAGCCGGGATCAGGGCGCTCGACCATGGGGAGCGGCGGCACGCCGACCGCCGGATGGCGCACGACAGTCGTCCCCGGGCGCGCCGGCGCCTGGCAGGTTCGGACGTAGGTGATGCCGTCCACCTGCGCCAGGCAGTTCCCGCAGTCGCCGGCCAGGCACAGCGTCCCGCCGCGACCGGGCACCTCGCCGGTGCGCAGGATCGCGACCGCCACCGAATCGCCGGGTTCGAACGAGACCGGCCGCCCGTCGACGACGATGCGGCCCGTCTCGACGGACGCGGCCGTTCCGCCCTCGGTCACTGGCGCATCCGCAGTCCCTGCGGATCGAACAGCGGCTCGCGCTGCAGCCGCGCGGGCCGCCGCCGGCCGATGATCTCGATCTCGAACCGGCCGTCCGTGTCCGCGGCCGTCAGCGCGGCCGGTACGTACCCGAGCGCGATGGACCTCCTGACGTGGTGCCCGTAGCCGCCGGACGTGACCCAGCCGACGACCTCGCCGTCGTGCCAGATCGGCTCGTCGCCGATGACGTCCGCCGGATCGTCCGGATCGGGGTCGACCACGAGCGTCACGAGCCGGCGCGACGGGCCGCCGGCTGCGACTTCGGATTCGTGCGCCGCGCGCCCGATGAACTCGTGGTCGAGCCGGATGTAGTGGGTGATCCCGGCCTCGAGCGCAGTGTAGATGGGCCGGTATTCGCGGAACCACGTCCCATAGCTCTTCTCGAGCCGGAGCGACATCAGGGCACGGAACCCGAACGGGCGGATCCCGTGCGCTACGCCGGCGGCCATCAGCCGGTCGAACAGCGCGCGCTGGTACTCCGGTGCGATCCACAGCTCGTAGCCGAGGTCGCCGGCATAGTTGATCCGGCCGACGAGGGCGGGGACCATCCCGAGGTCGATCCGCCGGAAGTCCATGAACCGGAACGAATCGGTCGAGAGGTCGACGTCGGTTAGCTTCGCGAGGACCTCACGCGCCAGCGGACCCGCGATCGACAGCCCCGTCAACGACAGCCCGAGGACCTCGAAGCGGACGCTCCCATCCGCCGGCAGGTGATGGCGGAACCAGCGCGAGTGGTGGACCTCCGCGGCCAGCGATCCGAACAGGTAGTACGTGTCGGTCCCGTCGGGCCGGGCGACGGTGAACTCGCCGACGATCCGGCCCGCGTCGTTGAGCATCGCGGTCAGCGTGATCCGCCCGGTCCGCGGCATGCGGGCCGTCAGCAGCGACGACAACCACGCCTCGGCACCCGGGCCCGTGATCCGGTATTTCGCGTAATTGGAGATCTCGGTCACGCCGACCCGTTCGCGCACGGCGGCGACTTCGCCGGCCACCTGGTCCCACGCGTTCGAGCGGCGGAAGGTCACCTCCTCGACGGGTGGCAGACCCGGTTGCTGGAACCACAGCGCGTGCTCCAGCCCGAATGACGCGCCCCACACCGCGTTCGCCGCGGTCAGGCGGTCGTGGATCGGGGTGGTCAGCAGCGGCCGGGCCGCCGGCAGCTCCTCGTTGGGGAAGGTGATCCGGAAACGGCGCCGGTAGTTCTCCTGGACCTTGGCGTTCGTGTAGGCCAGCGTCGCGTAGTCGCCGTAGCGCGCGACGTCCATGCCCCAGATATCCATTCCCGAGTCGCCGTGGTCGCCCGAGGTCATCCAGGTCGCCAGCGCCAGGCCGACGCCGCCACCCTGCGACAGCCCGGCCATGACGCCGCAGGCCACCCAGTAGCCGCGCAGGCCGCGGACCGGACCGACGAGCGGATTCCCATCTGGTGAGAACGTGAACGGCCCATTGACCACCCTGCGGATGCCGATCGTGTGCATCGGCGGGTAGTGCTTGAACGCGACGGACAGCTCCGGGGTGATCCGGTCGAGGTCGGGCTTGAGCAGCTGCGACCCGAAGTCCCACGGCGTCTCGTGCGGCGACCACGGCACGCACGCCTGCTCGTAGGTGCCGAGGAGCATCGCGCCGCCCTCCTGGCGGATGTAGATCTCGCCGGCGAAGTCGAGCGCCATCGGCATCTCGTGACCGGTCTTCGCGACGTGCGCGGCGACCTCCGGCATGTCCTCCGAGATGAGGTAGTGGTGCTCCATGGCGAGGACCGGCAGCTCGATGCCGACCATCCGGCCGACCTCGCGCGCCCACAGGCCGCCGGCGTTCACGACGTGCTCGGCGTGGATCGCGTCGCCGCTTTCGAGCCGGACGTCCCACGTCCCGTCCGGCCGCTGGGAGAGGCCCTCCGCCCTGGTGTGCTGATGGACCTCCGCGCCGGCCAGCTGCGCCGACTTCACGTACGCCCGGGTCACCCCGGTCGGGTCGACATGGCCTTCGACCGGGTCGTACAGCGCCCCGACGAAGTACTGCGGGTCGAGCAGCGGGAAGAGGTCCCGCGCCTCCCCGGCGCTGATGAGCTCGAGCTCCATGCCGAGATAGCGGCCGCGCGCCTGGGCCATCCGCAGGAAGTCCATACGGACCTCCGTGTCGGCCAGCATCAGCCCGCCCGGCAGGTGGATCGAGCAGTCCTGCCCGGAGATCCGCTCGATCTCCTCGTACAGCTGGATCGTGTACTGCTGGAGCTTGGAGACGTTCGGGTCGCCGTTGAGGGTGTGCATCCCGCCGGCCGCATGCCACGTCGAGCCGGCCGTCAGCTCGCGCCGCTCGAGGAGCATGACGTCGGTCCAGCCGGCCTTCGTCAGGTGGTAGAGGACGCTGGCGCCGACCACGCCGCCACCGATGACGACGACCTGGGCCGATGTCTTCATCCAGATCCCTCCGCGACCGCGGTCGCCTCAATAGTCGGTCGGGACGCCGCCCTCGGCCACGCGCCGGGCGACGAACGCCTCGAGCTCCTCGGCGATGGCGGGGTCCATCGGCGGCGGCTCGTACGCCGCAAGCAATTCCTTCCAGATGCGATTGGCCTTGACCGGCAGCTCGGGTGAGCCGGCCTCCTCCCAGGTCTCGTAGTTGCGCCAGTCGCTGAGCATCGGCTTGTGGAACGCGGTCCGGTAGCGCGACTGCGTGTGCTCGGCACCGAAGAAGTGGCCACCCGGGCCGACCTCCTGCATCGCCGCGAAGGCAAGGGTCTCCTCGTCGACGACGACCGGATCGAGGAAGGCGGCGACCATCCCGAGCAGCTCGGCGTCGAGGATCATCTTCTCGTAGCTGGCATGCAGGCCACCCTCCATCCAGCCGGCGCCGTGCATCAGCAGGTTGACCCCGCCCATGATCGCGCCCCACAGCGAGAAGACCGACTCGTAGGCTGCCTGCGCGTCGAGCGCGTTGGCCGCGCACACGTTCGAGGAGCGATACGGCACGCCGTAGCGACGGGCAAGCTGGCCACCGATCATCGCCGTCCGCATGTATTCCGGCGTCCCGAATGCCGGCGCCCCCGACTGCATGTCGACGTTCGAGGTGAAGCCGCCGTAGATGACCGGCGCCCCGGGGCGGACGGCCTGGGTCAGGACCATCCCGGCCAGCGCCTCGGCGTTCTGCTCGGCGAGCGCCCCCGCAAGGGTGACCGGGGCCATCGCCCCCGACAGCGTGAACGGCGTGATGCAAACGACCTGGTTGTGGGCCGCGAACTCCATGATCCCCTGGAGCATCGGGGCATCGAGCCGCAGCGGCGAGCTCGAGTTGACCACGGTGAAGATCGACGGCTCGCGGTCGAGCGTCTCGGCGTCGACGCCGCGCGCGATGCGCACCATCTCGAGGCAATCGATGTTCCGCTGGCGGCCCAGGCTGTAGCAGTGGATCGCCTTGTCCATCAGCGTCAGCGCGTCGTAGGTGGCGTGCAGGTGGCGGACGCCATGGTGCAGGTCGACCGGCTCGACCGGGTAGCCGGACAGGAAGTGGACCGCGTTGAGCGACTGGCCCAGGCGCAGCAGATTCTGGTAGTCGACCCGGTTGCCGATCCGCCGGCCACGGTCGAGGTCGGCCACGTTGGGCGGGCTGCCGACCGTCCCGAACGCGACCCGGTCACCACCCAGCTCGAGGTCGTGCTCCGGGTTCCAGGCATGCAGGGTGAAGGTCGTCGGCGCGGTCCGGATCAGCTCGGTGACCATGGCCGGATCGAACCGGACGCGCAGGGAGCCCTCCTCGGTCTGCGCGCCCGCCGCTCGGAGGACCTCGCGCGCATCGGCATCGAGGAAGTCCATCCCGATCTCGGACAGGACGCGCAGGGAGCCGACGTGGATGGCCTCCAGCTCGTCGGCCGACACGACCTCGGTCGGGCCATAGCGCATCCGCGGCTGGGCCCACGGCGGCTGCTGGGGCGCGGCGTTGCGAGCATGGCCCTCGCGACCGCCGCCGCGACGGCGTCGGAGCCCCTCGCCCGCGGCCGTGTCCATATCCGTCACGCAGGCCTCCTGATGGTCGACCGGCCAGCCGGTCGGGTGGGGCTCGACGACCGACCCAACTTTAGCCGGAACCCCGCCCTCGAACCGGCCCGGGGACGAGCCGCGCTAATCCTCGGAACCGATGCTCCGCATGTTCCGGATGAGGTTGAAGATCAGGATCAGCAGCACCGCCAGGATGCCGAGCTGGACCCACGTGTAGTCCATCTCCCTCGGCAGGATCCTGCGCGTGTCGTCGGGGAAGATGAGGACCAGGTACAGGACGGCGCCAACCGCCAGGACGGCGCTGCCGATGGCGATGATCCGCCGCGTGACCCGGCGGATCCGGTTGCGGTAGCCGAGGAGCGAGCCTGTCACCTCGGTGAGCACCGATTCCTGCCCCTCGACGAACTCGAGGAAATCGAGTGCACGCTGGAGCCGCCCGGTCCCCGCGTAGATGCGATCGAGGGTCCGGCGCGGATCGAGCCACGATGTCCCCTGCTGACGCGCCCACTGGCGGACGAACCGGCGGACATTGACCTGCAGGTCGTAGTCGACGGCCAGCTGGTGGCGCAGGGTGCCGAGCGTGACGAGCATCTTGAGGTAGCCGACGATGCTGGCCGACATGGTCAGCTGCTGCACCCGGATGATGTCGAGGATGTCGACCGCGAGCTTGGAGTACGGGTTCTGGCCATGGCCGGCCGGCCCGGGTGCGTCGACGGTGATCCGTGACCGATCCGCCACGGTGTCGTAGAGGAAGGCCTGGTGGACGCGGATGAGTTGCCAGCGAGCGACCGCAGTATCGGTCGTTGGGCCGGGCGCCAGCCAGCGCATCAACTCCCGGACGGCCGACTCGACCTCGCCCCGGAAGAGGTGCCAGCTGTACCGCGTCAGCGAATCCCGGACACGGTCCGGCAACTGCCCGACGATCCCGAAATCGACGTAGCCGATCGCGTCGCCGGGCAGGACGAACAGGTTGGCGGGGTGCAGGTCGGCGTGGAAATAGCCGAACACGTAGACCTGGTTGAGCATGTTCCAGTCGAGATGCCGGACGATCCGGTCGAGGTCGTGGCCGGCCGCCGCCAGGGCGTCGAGGTAGGCGGTGTTGCCCTCGCGCCGGGCCACCATGATGTCGATCAGCGGGACGCCCTCGATGAATTCGGTCGTCAGGACGCGCGAGGTCGTGTAGTCACGATGGACGCGCGCGATCCGCTCGAGCTTGTCGCCGCGCGCGTGCTCCCAGAGCAGGACGGCCTGGCGAGCCTCGACCAGGTAATCGAGCTCGTCTGCGGTCCAGCGTGCGAACTCGTCGATGACTTCGCGGCTTCGGGTCGCCCCGAAGAGGTGCGTCCAGTCGAGCAGCCAGGTCATCCCGTACATCAGGTCGATGTCGGCCTCGAGCGTCTGGCGGATGCCCGGTCGCTGGACCTTGACGGCCACGACTTCGCCGCTGTGGAGGACCGCGCGGTGAACCTGGCCGATCGACGCCGCCGCGAACGACTCCGGGCTGAACGAGCGGAAGACGACCTCTGGCTCGGCACCAAGCTCCTGCCGGACGATCTCGCGGACCTCGGCGTACGAGAACGGCGCGACCTGGTTCAGGAGCTTGAACAGCTCATCGCAATAGGCCGCCGGCAGCAGGTCGAGCCGCAACGCGAGCATCTGGCCCAACTTGATCCAGGCGCCACCCAGGCGTTCGAAGGCGAGGCGCATCCGGACGGGGCCCGGTCGGCGATCCGAACCCGGCAAGTGGAGGGCGGGTGCGATGAAGAAGACGAAGAAGATCGAGAGGACGCGCCAGACCCGCGCCGGGTGCCTGAACAGCGTTCTCACGTGGGTCGGCCCGGGTCAGCGGCGGCTGCGCGTCGCCCGAACCGGTATCGGCGGGCGAGCGCTGGTCGAGGCCCGGGCGCTGAGCCGGCTCGCTCAGGAACCCTCGTCATCCAGCTTGACGCGACGGCGCCGGGTCGGCAGGGTCGTCTCTTCTTCCCATTCGCGGCCGGCTCGGACCAGCTCGTGGAACGTCCGGCGCGAGAACCGGTAGAGCAGTGCCATGGCGCCCTCGGCCGCCAGCTGGGTCTCTCGACCGGCGCGCATCCCGAGCCGGACGCTCTCCGTGATCTTTGCCTCTCCTTCGTCGAACGCCTCTGCGAGGCGACGCTGGCGGACGCGCTGGGCGTATTCCTCGCGCTCCTCGGCGGTCGGTCCCTTTACCCATGCCTCGCGTCGCGCTCGCTCGCGGGCGGCCCACTCGTCGATCTCGGCCTGCGTCGGTTCGGCGTCGACCGGCCCTTCCGTGGCGGCGTTCGACGCCGTCCCCCTCGCCTCAGTCATCTCTACCACCTTGCGTTGCGCGGATCCGCGGAGAACGTTGTCGCTGCGAACGACGAGTGTAGCGCTCCGGACGTGCCGCGGCACCGCGTTTCGACCTCCGGCTATCCGCCCGTCAGATCGAACCAGGTCGTCTTGAGCTGTGTGTAGCCGTCGAGCGCGTGGAGGCCCTTGTCACGCCCGAAGCCCGACTGCTTGTAGCCACCGAACGGCACCGTGATGTCGGCCGAATCGAAGGTGTTCACCCAGACGATCCCGGCCCTGATCCTCCGGGCGAGCCGGTGCGCACGGTTGACGTCGCGAGTCCACAGCCCGGCAGCCAGGCCGTACGGCGAATCGTTGGCGATGGCGATCGCCTCGTCCTCGTCGTCGAATGTCGTGACGGTCAGGACCGGCCCGAAGATCTCCTCGCGCCCGACCCGCATCGAGTTGGCGACGCCATCGAGGATCGTCGGTCCGATGTACGCGCCGCCGCTGTCCACCCGGACGCGCTCGCCACCGGCGACGAGCCGGGCCCCTTCCGCCTGTCCGAGCTCGACGTAGCCGAGCACCTTCGCGAGCTGGCGCTCGTCGACCATGGACCCGAGTCTGGTCCGCGGGTCGAGCGGCTCCCCGGGCGCCAGCGCCCGCCCGAGCTCGGCGATCCGCTCGACCAGCTCGTCGCGGACCGAGCGATGGACGACGAGCCGCGAGCCTGCATTGCAGGTCTGGCCGCTGTTGTAGAAGATCCCCCAGCCGATCGTGGTGGCCGCGCCGGCCACGTCGCCGACATCGGCCAGGACCACCTGCGGGCTCTTGCCGCCGAGCTCGAGCGAGATCGCCTTCACATCGGTCTCGCCGATCGCCCGGAGGAGCGAGCGGCCCACCTCGGTGGAGCCGGTGAACGCGATCTTGTCGACCGCCGGGTGGCGCGCCAGGGCGTCGCCGATGACCCCGCCGGGTCCGCTGACGACGTTGAGGATGCCGTCCGGCAGCCCGGCCTCGGCGGCCAGCTCGGCCAGCCGAAGAGCCGTCAGCGGCGACTGGCTCGCGGGCTTGAGCACGACCGAATTGCCCGTCGCGAGCGCCGCCCCGAGCTTCCAGGCGGTGATGATCAGGGGGTAGTTCCAGGGCACGATCGCGGCGACCACGCCGATCGGCTCGCGGCTGACGAGCGACAGGGCATCGGGTCCGGTCGGGCCGATCTCGCCATAGACCTTGTCGATCGTCTCCGCGTACCACTGGAAGGTCGTGGCGGCGCTCGGGACGTCCACCCGGAGCGCGTCGCGGATCGGCTTGCCGACGTCGAGCGACTCGAGCAGCGCCAGCTCGTCGAGGTGCTCGCGGATGAGCTCCGCCAGCCGAAGCAGGACGCGCTTGCGCGCGGCCGGCGGCTGATCTGCCCAGCGCCGGTCGTCGAATGCCCGGCGGGCGGCCGCCACCGCGCGGTCGACGTCCTCGGCGTCGCCTTCGGCGACCGCCGCGATCCGCGACCCGTCGCGACCGGCGATGTCGTCGAACGTCCGCCCGGAGGCGGCCGGCACGAAGCGGCCGTCGATGAACAGCTCGGTCCGCGGCGCGACGGCCGCGGCACGGGCGACCCAGTCGGTGGCGGTCGGCGCTGCGCCGGAACTCACGACGCGTATCGGCGCACGGCCGCCTCGTCGATGACGATGCCGATGCCGGGAGCGGCCGGGACGCGCAGGACGCCGTCGGTGCCGGGGCGGATCGGCTCGGCGAGCATGAAGTCGCGGCGTTCGGGCGTCCAGCCGGGCGGGTCGTACGGGAACTCGAGGTACGGCCCCCCACCGACCCCCGCCGCCACGTGCAGGTTGGCCAGCAGGCCGATCCCGTTCGTCCACGTATGCGGCGTGAACCAGCGGTTCCGGGCGAGCGCGAGCTCGCCGATCGTGCGCGTCCTGGACATCCCGGCGGCGAGGACCGCGTCGGGCTGGTACACGTCGAACGCGTCGGCGTCGAGCGCGGCCAGGAGCTCGGTGAATGTTCGGGTCATCTCGCCACCGGCGATGCGGACCCCGGGCGCCGACGCGCGCAGGCCGGCAAGACCCGCCAGGTCGGTGCCGGCGAGCGGTTCCTCCAGCCACAGGACGCCGAGCGCCGCCAGCCGCGCCGCCACATCCCGGGCGCCGACCGGATCGAGCGAAGGCGGATGTGTCGCCGGCCATCCGCCAGCCCTGGTTGACGTCGACGATGATCTCCATCGAATCGCCGACAGCATGGCGTGTGGCCGCGACCGCGGCCAGGCCGTCCTCGAGCCGGCGCGGGTCGACCCGGATCTTGAGGGAGCGGAATCCCTCCTCGCGCAGGCGCAGCGCGGCTTCGGCACGCTCGGCCGGCGGCAGCAGCATCCCGCATGAGGCGTAGACCGGCAGGCCGTCGGCCGCGCCGCCGAGGAGCGTCGCGACCGGAAGGCCGGCGACCTGCCCGACGATGTCCCACAAGGCGACCTCGAGCGGCCAGTACCGGCCGGCGTGGAAGTCGATCGTCTCGAGGACGCGGACATGCCGCGCGACCGCCAGCGGGTCCTCGCCGACGAACAGGTGCTCGAACGCCTCGAAGCCGTCCATCGTGTCGCCGGATCCCGTCCCGACCAGGCCCTCGTCGGTCTCCACCCGGACGATGGTCGCGGCGAACGAGCGACGCGGTCGCGGGTCCCAGGCGGCCGCGAACGGCGGGTCGAGGGGCACGACGAGATGGTCGAGGCGGATGGCCGTGATGCGCACGCCCGGAGTATTGCGCAGTCGCGGCGGTTCGTTGACAGTGGGATGGGCCGCCGGTACCGTTCCGACACAGCGCAGTCCGGCTGGAGGAAACCGGGGTCGGACGGCGGTGCGAATCGCGAACGATGCCTGCCTGTGCACGTCGCCACCAGGTGCTTCGCCGGAGGATGTTAGAGCGATGGATTATCCCCAGTTGGACAAGGTTCGCCGGTCAGCGGTGCCCTTGCAGCTCGACGTGGTCGAGGCCTTCGCCGCAGGGCGACTGAGCCGTCGTGAGTTCATCCAGCGCGCGACCGTGGTGGGGCTGTCGATGGGCGCGATCGGCATGGTCCTCGCCGCGTGCAGCTCCACCTCATCGTCGCCTGCGGCGGCGAGCGGCGCCAAGACCGGGGGCATCATCAAGTGCGCCGTCCAGCGTCCCGTCTCGGTCGACCCGGTGGCGATGGAGGACCTCGGCGGGTACGGGATCACCGCCCAGTCGTTCGAGTTCCTGTGCGCGCAGAACACCTCCCAACCGAGTGGTCTTTCGCCCGGTCTCGCCTTGGAATGGACGCCGAACAAGGACGGCACGGTCTGGACATTCAAGCTCCGCCAGAACGCCAAGTGGATGCACAACGGGTCGGCGTTCACATCGGCCGACGTCGTCGCCACGATGGAACGCCTCGTCAAGGCCGGCAACTCCGGGCTCAAGGGCGTCCTCCCGGCAGGCGGCGCGGTCGCGACCGATCCGAACACGGTCACGTTCACGCTCTCCGGGGCGAACGGCAACTTCCCGTATCTCGTCTCCGTGTACAACGCCCAGACGCTGATCACGCCGGCCGATTACGTGGCCGGGACGAAGTTCAACGACCGCCCGACCGGCACGGGCGCCTGGAAGCTGAAGTCCTATAACCAGGCGAGCAACGCGACGTTCGAACGCAATCCGGACTGGTGGGGCGGCAAGACGCCGCTCGACGGCACGGAGTGGATCTTCTTCGACGCCACGGGCCCGATGATCACCGCCTACCAGGGCGGTCAGGTCGACGCGATCGTCCAGTTCGACGTGCTCACGGGCGGATCGTTGCTCAACGATCCGAACTTCACGCTCATCGCCCAGCCGGCAGCCCTCCATCGCCAGATCTGGATGCGCTGCGACACCGGGCAGTTCGCGAAGAAGGAGGTCCGCCAGGCCCTCGCCTATACCTTCGACCGGCCGGCCCTCATCCAGCAGCTGTTCAAGGGTCGGGCGCAGCTCGGCAACGACCATGTCATCTGGGAGGGCTACCCCTACTACGACTCGTCGGTGGCGCAACGCACCCAGGACATCGCCAAGGCGAAGTCGCTCCTTGCGGCCGCCGGCGTCCCGAACCTCACCGCCACCCTCCATGCGGGCCAGCTCCAGGAGATCCCGGACCTGTGTGCGCTGCTCAAGAGCCAGGCCGCTCCGGCCGGCATCACGCTGAACGTGGCCACAGAGAGCCTCAACACGTTCTACGGTGCGCAGTGGTGCCCGAAGGCGCCGGCGGACCCGCCGTGCTCCGGCGCCGCGGAGCTCGGCATCGTCGACTACGGCCATCGGGCCACGCCTGACGTCTATCTGAACGCGGCGCTCAAGTCGAAGGGCATCTGGAATTCGTCGCAGTACAAGTCTTCGGCCTTCGACGCGGCGTTCACCTCGTTCCAGGCGGCGGTCGGCGTCGACGCGCAGAAGGCCGCCTGCAAGACGATCGAGACGATCCTCAACGAAGACGTGCCGGTCGGCTTGCCGTACTTCTACAACTACCTCGCGGGCAACTCGAACAAGTTCACCGGCGTCTTCTCGAGTGCGCTGGGGCAGATGTCATTCGCAACGACCTCACGCGTCTGACGCCACATCGCGTCAGGACGGCGGTGCGAGCCATCGTCCCGACGTAACGATCCGCCGCCTGAATACGGCGCGAGGAGCCGATGGCACGTTTCATCTCGCGCAGGCTGCTCCTCTCGCTCCTCACCTTGTGGCTGCTCGCCACGCTGGTGTTCATCATCGCGAACGTGCTGCCGAACGACGTCGGCCGGACGATCCTCGGGCCGTTCGCGCCCCAGGAGAGTGTCGACGCGCTCAACGAGCGGTTGGGCACCAACCGCCCGATCCTCGTTCGCTATGTCGACTCGTTGGTCGGCCTCGTCACGCTCAACTTCGGCAAGTCTTTCGTGTCGGACCAACCCGTCCTGCCGCAACTCCTCGACGCGATGGTCCGATCGGCCAAGCTGGCCGGCCTCGCCCTGTTCATCACCATCCCGCTCGCCATCACGGCCGGCGTCTACGCTGCGCGACGCAGGGACAGACCCGTCGATCGCGGCATCGTGTTGCTTGGCGTCACGATGTCCTCGATCCCCGAATTCGTGACGGCGACCGCGCTCGTCGTGGTGGTCGGTGTCCAGCTCCAGCTGCTGCCGGTCCTGGCGACGCCACCACCCGACGCCGACATCCCGACACAGATCCGCTACCTGCTCATGCCCGCCACCGCGATGGCCATCGTCTACTTCGGGTACATCGCGCGCATGACCCGGGCCGGGACCATCGAGGTCCTCCAGTCGGACTACACGCGCACGGCGATGATGAAGGGGCTGACCCCGAACCAGACGATGCGCCGACACGTCCTGCGGAATGCCCTGATCCCGACGGTCGCCGTCATCGCGGTCCAGATCGGGTACCTGTTCGGGGGGATCATCGCCGTCGAACGGATCTTCAATTACGACGGGATGGGCCGGACGATGCTCTTCGCGGCCCAGCAGAAGGACATCCCGATGCTCACGGCAGGCGTGATCCTGATCGGCATCGTGTACATGGCCGCGACGCTGGTCGCCGACATGACCATCGCCTGGATGAACCCCCGCATCCGGCTCGACGCGGAACGCTGATGGACGTCGTCGTCACCCCGACGCCCGTCGCACCGATGGCCGCCCCGCCGGTCTCGGAGCGGGCGCAGGCACGCCGCGAGACCCTGCGAGTCCTGATCCGGCGCCCGGCCTTCATCATCGGGAACATCGTTGTCATCGGCTGGGTCATCACGGCGGTCCTGGGCGAACGGATCACCCCGTACGACCCGTTCAACTACTTCACCGTCCAGCAACTGCCGCCCAGCCCCGAGCACTGGATGGGGACGGACCGGCTCGGGCGAGACGTCCTGTCGCGGGTGATGGTCGGATCGCGCGACGTCCTGATCGTCGCGCCGCTGGCGGCCATGCTCGGTGTCGTCGCCGGGACGCTGCTCGGACTCGTCATGGGCTACTACCGGGGCCGGGTCGACGATGTGCTCAGCCGCCTCGTCGAAGCGTTCCTCGCCCTCCCGGTCATCCTCGTCGCCCTGCTGACGCTGGTGGTCCTCGGAACCTCGCCGATCGTCGTCGTCGGCGTCGTGGGCATCCTGTTCACACCGATCGTCGCGCGGACCGTGCGGTCGGCCGTTCTGTCGGAGCGCGAGCTCGACTACGTGACGGCGGCCAAGCTCCGAGGCGAGACCGGTCCCTTCATCCTGACGCGCGAGATCTTTCCGAATGTCCTCGGACCCACGGTGGTCGAGATGACCGTCCGGTTCGGCTACGCGATCTTCACCGTCGCCACGCTGTCGTTCCTTGGTGTCGGCCTGCAACCGCCTTCGCCGGACTGGGGACTGACGGTGAGCCAGGAGTACACGACGATGATCTCGGGCGTCTGGTGGCCGACGCTGTTCCCCGCCCTGGCGATCGCGAGTACCGTCATCGCGGTCAATCTGATCGCGGATTCCCTGCAGTCGGTGTTGAGCGATTGACGACCGAGACGGCCGCTCCCCCGCCGCCCGCCGCCGCGCCGGTCGCCGCCCTGCGGGTCGAGGACCTGTCGTTGGCGTACGTCGTGCGCGGGATCCAGCGACCAGTCCTGCGCGGGGTCACGTTCGAGGTGCGACCCGGGGAGTCATACGGCCTCGTCGGCGAATCCGGCTGCGGCAAGTCGACGACCGCCTACGCCGCGGTGCGCTACCTGCCGCGCAACGCGGTGATCACTGGCGGCCGGATCCTCGTCGGAGGCGAGGACATCACGACGATGTCCGACGACCAGGTCCGCCAATTCCGCATCCACCACGCCTCGATGGTCTACCAGGACCCGGGAGCCGCACTCAATCCGACGACGAAGGTCGGCCCCCAGGTCGAGGAGGCGTTCACCGTCCTCGGGCAGAGCGACAAGCAGGCCAGGGAGAATGCGCTCAATGCCCTCAAGCGGGTCCAGATCGCGGACCCCGAGCAGGTCGCCCAGCGCTACCCGCACCAGCTCTCCGGCGGCATGCAGCAGCGCGTCGTCATCGCAATCGCGCTGGCCTCGGACCCGAGGCTGCTCGTCCTCGACGAACCGACGACCGGACTCGACGCGACGGTCGAGGCCAGCGTCCTCGACCTCGTTCGAAGCCTGCAGGCGGAGACGAACGCCGCGGTCCTGCTCATCGCCCACAACCTCGGCGTCATCCGGACACTGTGCGATCGGGTGGGCGTGATGTACGCCGGCAAGATCGTCGAGGAAGGCGACGCCGCAGCCGTCTTCGAGCATCCCGAACATCCGTACACGCTCGGCCTCCTGCGCTCGCTCCCGCGCCATGGCGTGCGCAAGTCGCAGCGGCCGCTCTCGACGATCCCCGGCAATCTGCCGCAGATCGGGACGGACCTGCCGACCTGTGTGTTCGTCGATCGCTGCCCGCTGGCGACCGAGCTGTGCCGGACGGTCGTCCCGCCGGTGGTCGAGCTCGGTGGCGGCCGCTGGACCCGCTGCCACCACCGCGATCGACTCGGCGAGATCGTCGAGCCGCCTGCTGTCGCCGGCCAGGAATCGGTCCATGGGAACCTGACGCTCTCGCTGGCGAACGTGTCGAAGACCTTCCACCAGAGCGGCCACGACGTGCCGGCGCTGGTCAAGGTCGGCCTCGAGCTCTTCGACGGGGAGACGCTCGGCCTCGTCGGCGAATCCGGCTCGGGCAAATCCACCCTCGCCAAGACGATCCTCGGCATCGAGAGCCCCGATGCCGGCAGCACCCTGGAGCTCGACGACCACGCGCTGGCAGCCACCGCCGCCGGCCGGCCGACCGCGGACAAGCGCTCGATCCAGATGGTCTTCCAGAACCCCGACTCGGCGCTCAACCGCGGCTGGACGGCGCGGCGGATCCTGGCCAGGTCCGTCAGCAAGCTGACCGGCCTCAAGGGCAGCGCCGTCAACGACCGTGTCGACAAGCTGGCCGCCGACCTGCGGCTCACCCAACGCCACCTCGACCTCAAGCCACGGCAACTGTCGGGCGGACTCAAGCAGCGGGTCGCGATCGCGCGCGCGTTCGCGGGGGATCCGGAGATCGTCGTCGCCGACGAGCCGACCAGCGCGCTCGACGTCTCGGTCCAGGCCGCGATCCTCAACCTGCTCTCCGAGCTCCAGCTCAAGAGCCAGACGAGCTACCTCCTCATCTCGCACGACCTCGGCGTCGTCCGCTACCTGGCGGACAGGATCGCCGTCCTCTACCTTGGCCGGATCATGGAGGTCGGCCGATCGGAGGCGGTGTTCGGCGGCCCCAACCACCCGTACACGGAGGCGCTGCTGTCGGCCGTCCCGAACGTCGACAACGAGGACCGAGCACGGATCGTGCTCGAGGGCGAGATCCCGAGTCCGGTCAACCCGCCATCCGGCTGCGTCTTCAACACGCGTTGCCATCGGATGATCCCGGGACTCTGCGATGTGATCGAGCCGCCGCTCGTCGAGGTCGAGCCAGGCCACCTGATGAGCTGCCACATCCCGCTCGAGGAATTGCGCCGGCTGCAGCGCAAGGCGCGCGAGGAAGCTGCCGAGGGTGTCACCCTGACGTCGGTGGCTCCGGCGCTCGAGCAGGCGGCCGAAGCCACGAACCAGGCGCAACCCACGACTGACGGCGGAGACGGGCGTGCCAACCAAGCTGATCCTTGACGTCGACACCGGAACGGACGACGCCGTCGCGCTGATGCTCGCGGCCCTCCACCCGGATCTCGAGCTCGTCGCGGCGACCACCGTCAACGGCAACAACCCCGTCACCTACTGCACCGACAACAGCCTGCGCGTGTTCGATCTGCTGGGTGTGGGCATCCCCGTTTACGAGGGCATGGCGACGCCGATCGTCAGGGACGACTTTCCGATCCCCCGCGCCGACCTGCACCGGAAGGGCAGCATGCATGGGCTCGAGCTACCGATCCCCAGGCCGCGATCGATCAAGCAGGCAAAGCGCGCAGTGGAGTTCCTCGTCGAAACCTACCTCGCCGCCACCGAACCGATCGCGCTCCTGCCCGTCGGGCCGCTGACGAACATCGCGATGGCGATCAAGCTGGAGCCACGGATCGTCGAGCGGATCCCACGGACGATCGTGATGGGCGGCGCGCATGACATCGGGAACACGACGCCGGCGGCGGAATTCAACATCTGGGTCGACCCGGAGGCGGCTCGCATCGTGTTCGGGGCGGGCCTGCAAGACCTGGTCATCGTGCCGCTCGACGCGACACACCGCGCGCTGGTCTCGCTCGACGATTGCCGGCGGATGCGTGAGCTCGGCACGCCAGCCGGCGATGCCGCAGCCACCTTCATCGAACGACGGATCGTGGCCTACGATGATCTCCAGCCGATGGACGTCATCCACAGCGCACCGGTCCACGACGCGCTGTGCGTCGCCTATCTCGTCGATCCGACCGTGATCAGCGGCCGGCGGGTCCATGTCGACGTCGAGACCGACGGCGAGCTGACCATCGGCCGGACGGTGTTCGATACGCGCGCCATCTCCGGTCAGGAGGCCAATGCGTTCGTGGCATTCGATGCGGACGCTCCGAGATTCGTGGAGATGCTGATCGAGACGTTCGCCCGTCGGTAAACCGGGTACACCCGCTCGCGTCCGGGCCGTGGAGATAGTGTCCCCGACACCGGCGCGTCCGGGACGCCGGACCTCAGGACCGGGGCCCAGGGTCGATCTCCAGCATCCCGCTCCGTCCCACCTCGAAGGCGTCCCACAGTGCCTGGTAGATGCGCATGGTCTTCACCGCATCGTGGATGCTGGTGACAGGCTCGCGGCCCTCGCGGATGGCCGCCACGAATTCGGTCAGCGCCGCCCCGTCACCGCCGAGCTCGGTGCTGCGCTCGTCGCTGTAGTTCTCCGAGAAGGTGTTTTCGTCGCGCGCGTAGTGGCGGAATCCCCAGATCCCATCCAGGACGACGTACTCGCCCTGGCCGGTGATCTCGATCCGGTCGTAGTTGCGCCACCACGTCCGCTGACTCGATAACTGCAGGGTCCCGACCGCGCCGTCGGCGAATCGAACCGCGACCGCGAAGGACCCCCCACCATCTCGTTCGTCGTGGAACGCGGCGGCGTGCTCCACCTCGCCACCGAGTGCGCGCAGCAGGTCGATGTGGTGCACGGCGAAGTCCAGCAGGAACGCGTGCACCGGCCCGTCGTAGCCAGCGCCGCGGACGTCGTCGTACGGCCCGCAGCAGAACGAGCATGACACCTGCGTCACCCGTCCGAATGACGGCCGTGCCATGATCTCGAGCGCCTTGCTCACGCCGAGGCTGAACCGGCGATGAAAATGCACCATCAGGCTCCTGCCGGCACGGGTCGACGCCTCGGCCAACGCGAGGCAGTCCTCCAGGCTCGGCGCCGGGGGCTTGGGTACGAGCACGTGATAGCCGGCCTCGAGCGCCGCCACGGCGAGCGCCTGGCGTTCGCGCGGCCTCATCCACAGGATCACCGCTTCCAGGTCTTCCTTCGCCCACATCTCGAGGTGATCGGTGTACCAGCGCGGCGCGCCAAACTTGCGCGCCGCGTCCTCCGCTCGTGCCGCGTCGTGGTCGCAGACGGCCCGCAGGTCGAACGGGGCGAGGTGGAGGGCCGGGTAGATGGCCCAGGTCGAGAACGAGCCTGCTCCGACGAACCCGATGCGCAATCGTTCCATGTCGTGTCGCGCCTGCATCAGGGACTGGTCGGGAACGAGCGGGTCAGGAAGGCCACGTCGCGCGCCGCTCGGCCAGCCGCCTCACGCGAATAGTCGTTCTCCGAGATCACACTGCCTTCGAACCCGTGAGCCCTCAGCACGCCGATGGTCGCGGCGAGGCCCGCCTGCCCATCGCCCAGGGCGGCGTTGCCCATCTGCCCGTCGCGGCCGTCCTTCATGTGAACCTGGTCGGCGAGGTGCGGCCAGAGCTCGTCGACATACGTCGCCACGTCGTGGCTCCATAGCGAGGGGTTCTGGGTATCGAGCAGCACCCTGGCGTTGGGCCGATCCACCAATCGCAGGAGCCGCCGGTTGTCGGCCGCACCAAGCGTGTTCTCGGTGGCCACCAGCAGGCCGTCCTGGGCGGCCAGATCGCAGGCCGCCTGCATCGCCTCGGCCGTCCGTCGCAGACCCGATTCGTCGCGAATCTCGCCGTTGGCGAAGCTCGGGAGGTAGATCAACGGCGCACCCAGTCGGGCGGCAGCGTGGATGGCGAGCGCGATGCTCCATTCGCAGGACCGCGCCTGCTCCGATCCGGCCGGGCTCGTCAGTCCCAGCTGGTTCAAGCGGCCCGGCGCCACCGCCGTGATCGTCACGCCGCTGCTCGCGGCGGCCTGTGCATATGCCGCCACTGCAGCACCATCGAGCGACGAGTCCCCGGACAGGAAGTCGTCACCGTCCAGGTGGACGGCGTTGAAACCCAGTTCTGCGGCCCGCGCCAGCATGTCCGGCCCGCGCCCATCGAGCGACCACTGGCACACTCCGATCCTGATCATCAACGCCCGAGCCTACAGCGCCAGTGCCAGCCGTCGCGCCTCGAAGAGCGCGGCATGGATGTTCCGGCTCGCGACCGCGTCGCCGATCCGGAACAGCTGGTAGCGCCCAGCCTCGTTGACCAGGCGCTCCTGGCGGCGCCCGGCGAGGTAGGCGTCGAGGTCGAGCTCGCCGCGGTTGGTCGACCCGTCGCGCAGCGAGAGGTACAGCTCGTCATTGGGTGTCGAGCCGTGCTCGACGACGACCTGGTCGACGACCCGCCGGTCGGTGGATCCGGTGTAGTCGTTGGCGAGGTCGGCCTCGAACCGACCGTCGGCGGTTCGGCGAACGGCGGCCAGCCGGTGGTCCGGCGTCAGCCGCACGCCGAGCTCGTAGAACGACCGCAGATAGGCCGGGTAGGCCGTGCCGGTCACCTCGAAGCCGACGTGGCGGTCGGGCGACACGACCTCGACCGACGACCCGGCGGCGGCCATCCGCTCGGCGCATGACAGTGCGTCCTCGGCCCCGTGGTCGTCGTACACCAGCACCTCGCCGCGGACCGGCGTTACCGAGCCGCCGATGACGTCCCAGGAGCTGACGACCAGGTCCGCGCCCGCGTCGAGCTCCGGGAGTCGTGGCCGCCCGCCGGTGGCGACGACGACGACGTCGGGCCCGAGCGCCACGACGTCCGGCGCCTCGGCCACGGTGTCGCAGCGCAGGTCGACCCCAGCGTGCCGGCACTCGGACGCCAGCCAGTCGGTGATCCCGATCAGGTCGTTCCGCCGCGGGGTGGCGCGGGCTGCCAGCCTGACCTGACCACCGGGCTCGGACGCGGCCTCGAGCAGGACGACCTCGTGACCGCGTTCGGCAGCGACGCGGGCCGCTTCCAGCCCGGCCGGGCCGGCTCCGACCACGACGATCCGTCGGCGCGGGCCCGTCGTCGGTGGGGTCAGGTGCGGGATGGTCTCCTCGCGGCCGGTGGCCGGGTTCTGGATGCACAGGGCGTCGAGACCGCGGTACAGCCGGTTGATGCAGTACGACGCACCGACGCAGGTTCGAATCCGGTCCGACTGGCCCGCCTCCAGCTTGCGGACGATGTGCGGGTCGGCCATGTGTGCCCGCATCATCCCGACCATGTCGACGAGCCCTTCGCTGATGGCGAAGCGGGCGGTCGCTACATCGGGGATCCGCTGGGCGTGGAAGATCGGCAGGTTGACCCGCTCCCGGAATCGACCCGCAAACTCGAGCGCCGGCCCGAGCGGCGTGCCCATGCCGGGGATCACATGCGAGATCCGCTCGTCGGTCGCGATCGAGCCCTTGACGATGTTGATGAAGTCGATCATCCCGGTCCGGGCCAGCGTCATGGCGATGGCCAGGCCGTCCTGCTCGGTGAGACCGCCCTCGACATCCTCGCCACCGGTCATCCGGATGCCGACGATGAAGTCGTCACCGACAGCCGCGCGGATGGCTTCGAGGACCTCGATCGAGAAGCGCATCCGGTTCGCCAGCGAGCCGCCGTAGCGATCGCCCCGGCGATTGACCAGCGGCGACCAGAACTGGTCGATGAGGTGGCCGTAGGCCTCCAGCTCGAGCCCGTCGAGGCCACCCTCTCGGCAGCGACGCGCGGACTCGGCGAAGGCCGCCACGACGCGCCGGATGTCGGCCTCCTCCATCTCCTTGGGAAAGCTCCGGTGCGCGTGCTCGCGGACCGACGATGCCGAGATCGTCGGCAGCCAGTCCCCGTCGTCCCAGACCGTCCGTCGGCCGAGATGGGTGAGCTGGACCATGGTGGCCGTGCCGTTGGCGTGCATCCGGTCGGCCAGTTGCTGGAACCACGGGATGATGTCGTCGTCACCGGCGTACAGCTGACCGAAGATCGGGGAGAGTCCGGCGCGACATTGGTCGACCCACCGAACATCGAGAGAGCGATGCCGCCCTTCGCCTTCTCCTCCTGGTAGAGCTGGTAGCGCAGCTTCGGCTTGCCGTCCTCGGCATAGGCCGGCTCGTGGGCCGGGCTCATGATCCGGTTGCGGAGCGTGAGGTGCTTGAGCTGGAACGGCTGGAGGAGCGGGTCGCCGGAAGTCACGGGTCGGGGCGCTACACGTCCGAGTCGGGGAAGCTCGCCTTGCGCCGGTCCATCCAGTCCACGATGGCCTCGTGGATCCCCTCGTCGAGGGGCGGCTCCTCGTACTCGGCGAGCGTCCGCTTCCAGCGCGCGTTGGCGCGTACGGCCGCGTCGCGCGAACCCTCCGCCTCCCACTGCTCGAAGCTGTCGTTGTTCGAGATCTCGGATCGCCAGAACGCGTTCTCGAAGTTGGCCAGCGTGTGCGGCGAGCCCAGGAAATGCTTGCCCGGGCCGCCGTCGAGCATCGCCTGGAGCGCGAGCCCGTTCTCGGACAGGTCGACCCCGTTGATGAACGCCGCGGCCATCGATGCCTGGTCGGCGTCGAGGACGAACTTCTCGTAGCCGATCGCCAGCCCGCCCTCGAGCCAGCCCGCGGTGTGCAGGTTGAAGTTCACGCCGGCCTGCATCGTGGCCATGAAGCTGATCGCGCTCTCGTAGGCCGCCTGGTAATCGGGCACCTTGGACGCAGTGAAGTTGCCACCGCTGCGGAACGGGACGCCCAGCCGCCGGGCGATCGCGGCCAACACGAACAGCACGAGCTGAGGCTCGGGCGTGCCGAATGTCGGCGCGCCCGACTGCATCGACATCGAAGACGCGAACGAGCCGAAGATCACCGGTGCACCGGGCCGCACGATCTGGCAGAAGGCCATCCCCGCCAGCGCCTCGGCCAGCGTCTGGGTGGCGGATGCGGCGACCGTGACCGGCGCCATCGCGCCGCCGAGGATGAACGGCGTGATGAGCATGATCTGGTTGTTCTCGGCGTAGACCTTGGCCGAGCCGAGCATGTTGAAATCCCACGACATCGGGGAGTTGGCGTTGGCCAGGCCCATGATCACGTGGTCGCGCTCGAGGGTCTCCGCCCCGAACAGGATCTTGACCATGTCCACGGAGTCCTGGGCCCGGCTCGGGTGGGTGACCGAGCCCATGAACGCCTTGTCCGTGTAGCGGATATGGCTGTAGACCATCTCGAGGTGGCGCTTGTTGACCGGCAGGTCGACCGGCTCGCACAACGTCCCGCCGCCGTGGTGGAGCGTGTGGTTCATATAGGTCAGCTTCACGAAGTTGCGGAAGTCCTCGATGGTCGCGTAGCGCCGCCCGTCGTCGAGGTTGTGGATGAACGGCGAGCCGTACGACGGCACGAGGACCATGTACGGGTCGCCGATGACGACGTCGCGCTTCGGGTTGCGGGCACGCTGGGTGAAGACCCGTGGCGCGGTCGCCTGGATGATCCGGCGGCACATACCGCGCTCGAAGCGGACGCGCGTCCCGTCGATGTCGGCGCCGGCGCCACGGAAGATCTCGACCGCCTCGGGGAAGTTGCCGATCTCGATCCCGACCTGCTCGAGCAGCGTGTCGGCGTTGTACTCGATGAGCTCGAGGCCTTCAGCGGAGATGACCTCGACCGGCGCAAGCCTGCGGGTGAGATAGGGCAGCGATTCCATCGAGCGCGCCAGGCGCTCGGTCTGTCGGGCGGCGCGGCCGCGTCGCACCGCCGGATGTTCGAGGTCCTGGGCCGTCATCAGAGGATCTCCTCGGCTGCGAGGGCCCGCCATCGGTCGAGCTCGTGCCGTCCATGGTACGGCGCCGCGATTTAGAGGCGAAGCGCGAGCTCACGACCCTCGAGGAATGCGAGGCTGGCTCGCCGTGGGGCCACGCAATCGCCGATCTCGTGGAACGGCCGGCCCCGGGCGCGCAACTCGTCCGAGAGGCCCACCACGGCGACCGGAGTCTCCGCGATGATGAGGCTGTCTGCATCCACCTTCGTGAGCTCGCCGGTCAGCGTCGATGAGACCAGGGCGACCCCGTCTCTCCAGCCGAGGACGCAGACCGATGTCATCGACCGACCTCCGGCCGTCGCGTAGCGCTTGCGCAGCGGTCCGTCGACGGCGCTATGGAACAGGCCCCTGGCGACGACGGGGCTGGCGGTCAGGAGCGTCACCTCGTGGTCGAGCTCGGCGAGGTGGAGGGCGGTCCCGAGCCCGCGCCAGTCGTCGAGATCGTCGAGGACGAGCACCCGTCGACCGAGGACGGCCCTCCCGTCGAGGACCTCGTGGACCGAGAACACGTCGGCGCCGTCCACACCGGGGAGCCGGTCGACCATCGGCAACGCGCGCTGGAAGCCCGTGCCCGGCGGGCGGGAGCCGGTCGCCACGATGACCTCGTCGGCACCGGCGGTCGTGACGGCGACGGCCGTCGCTTCCTCCCCGAGGCGGATGGCCACGCCGAGGTTCGTCAGGCTCCGCTGGTACCAGTCGAGCAGATCCAGGATCTGGCCCCGCGACGGCTGGAGCCCGGCGAGGCGGAACTGACCGCCGAGACGCGGACCCTGCTCGACGAGCGTCACGCGATGACCGCGTTCGGCGGCGACCCGCGCCGCCTCCAGCCCGGCCGGCCCGCCCCCTACGACGAGCACGGACCGTGGGGCCGGGCTCGCTGAGAAGCGGTCGCCGCCCCACGCGTACTCCCGGCCGGCGGACGGGTTGACCAGGCACGAGATCCAGTAGTCCCGCGAACGGCGACCCCAGCACAGCTGGTTACACGAGATGCACGGCCGGACCTCGTCGGCGCGACCCGCCCGCGCCTTGGCGACCAGGTGCGGGTCGGCGATCTGGCCGCGGACGATGCTGACCATGTCGGCGTGACCGGCCGCCAGCACCGCCTCCGCCGCGGCAGGCGTCCGGATGTGGCTCTCGGCCTGGACGAGCGCGTGGCGGGCGACGCCCTTGAGGGCCGCCGCGTACGGCTCGCCGAGCCGCTGCTCGTAGAGCGAGGGCGGGATGATCGCCTCGAACGCGAAGTAGGAGCCAGTGCCGCAGGTGACGTAATCCATGAGCCGGCGCTCGTCGTGCCAGGCGACGATCTCCGCGAGCTCGTCGATCCCCGGTGTGGCCTCCGCGCCGGGATCCACGCTGACCGCCAGCCCGATGATGAAGTCGTCACCGCAGCGCTCGCGGATGCGTCCGAGCAGATTCGCCGAGAAGCGCATCCGGTGCTCGAACGAGCCGCCCCACTCGTCGCTTCGTCGGTTCGACCACGGCGCCCAGAACTGGTCGACGACCGCGTGGTAGGCGGCGAACACCTCCACCCCATCGAAGCCGCTTGCCCGGGCGCGTCCGGCCGCAGCGACGAACCCGTCGAGGAGCTCCTCGATCTCGGGCACCGTCATCGCATGGCTGCCGTCTGCGTCGTGGTACGAGGGCAACCCGGACGGCGACCAGTTGGGCGCGAACGAGTTGTCGGCATCGCCGTGCTGGCCCACGTGGTACAGCTGGTGGATCATCACGACATCGGGGTTCGCGTCCCGGCAGGCGTCGGTCACGCGACGGAACGCAGGGACGATCGCGTCGTCGTCATGGCGGAAGTTGCCGCGAGTCAGGACGCCCGTCCTGTGGACCGGCACGGGCTCCACCACGATCATCCCGGCGCCGCCGAGCGCCCGTTCGCGGTAGTACCCGATGTGGCGCTCGCCGGGGAGGCCGTCCACCGCCATGTTCGCGGTGTGCGCACCGAACGTGATCCGGCTCCGCAGCGTCCGATGCCGCAGTCGAAGCGGCTCGAACACGTGCGGGAACGCGTCGCTCATGGCGCGGGCTCACCGCCTTCGACGCTCCGCGGCGGCGTCTCGGTCGTGGCGATGGTCTTTGCGGCGCCGGTCTTGGCGGCGTCGGCCCCATCGGCCGCGGCCGCATCGGCCGCATCGGCCGCCTCGCGGCGCCGGCGGAACGCGAGCATCGCGATGACGCCACCGACGCTGGTCGTCAGCAGGATCATGAGGTGGACGAGGAGCCCGAGGGCGAAGGCCGAATCCTTCGGGATCCCGAAGCCGTCGGCGATGGCGACCACGGTCAGCTCGAAGGTGCCGACATAGCCCGGCCCGGACGGCACGATGCTGACCAGCGCGACGCCGCTCGTGAGCAGCGCCGCCTGCGCGACGGTGAGCTCGACGCCGACCGCCTGGCCGGCGGCCAGGAAGGTGCCGGTCGAGGCGGCCCAGGCGAGCGCGCTGAACACGAGGGCGGCGGCGATGACCCGCGGCTGGCCGGCCACCGCGAGACCGTCCCGCAGGCGGCGGGCCAGCTCGAGCAGCCGTGGACGTCGGGCGATGATCGCCGCGACGCGGTCGGCGCCGGGCAGGCGATGCGCCGCGATCCCGAGGCCGAGGGCGATGATCAGCAGCGAGACGAAGGCGAGCCCGAGCAGGACGGCGCTGGTCATGACCCCGCGGACGCTCAGGACGAGGACCGCCACTGCCGCGATCGCCACGACCATGACCGTGTCCACCACCCGCTCCACGACGACCGTGCCGAGGACCGTCGGCCGGCTCACGCCCTCGCCCTCGCCGAGCGCGTGGCTCCGATACAGCTCGCCGAGACGCGCCGGCAGGACGTTGTTGGCGAGGTAGCCGATGTACGTGTACCCCAGCACCCGCCGATAAGCGAGCGGCGCGATCGGTGCCAGCAGGGCGCGCCATCGGGCACCCCGCGCGCCGATGTCGACGGTCGTCGTGACGAACATGACGGCGATCCATGCCGGCGAGGCCGTCGCGAGCACCTGTAGCGCGGCGCTGATGTCGACCGAGCCGACGAGGATCCAGACCGCGGCGACGCTGATCGCGATCCCGAGCGTGCCACGAAGGAGGGCGTTCCGGCTGATCCGCATCTCCGCGATCAGTCGGAGCGGCGGCGGGCAGCCAGCTTCGGCGAGCGCCGGAGTCGAAGGCGATGGAGCATGTAGCGGAGGACGACCCGCAGCGTCGAGAGGCCGTAGACGACGCTGCGCCTGAAGCCGACCGAGGAGGCCTCCTCGAAGTAGCGCGTCGGGACCGCGACCTCGCCGATCCGCGGTGCGAGGCCGGCCGCGACGACCTGGGCGATGAGCTCCTGGTCGAACACGAAGTCGTCGCTGTTGAGCTGGTACGGGACCGTCTCGAGGAGGTGCCGGCTGTAGGCTCGCAGGCCGGTGTGGTACTCCGACAGATGGAGGCCGAAGGCGAGGTTCTCCACGCCGGTCAGGAAGCGGTTGCTGATGAACTTCCAGCGCGGCATCCCGCCCGCCAGGGGATCGCCCAGGAACCGGCTGCCGAGCATCAGGTCGCACGTCCCGTCGGCGATCGGCGCGATGAGTGCCGGGATGCACGTCGCGTCGTACTGGTAGTCCGGGTGGAGCATCACGACGATATCGGCCCGGGCCGCCAGTGCGGCGTCGTAGCACGTCTTCTGGTTGCCGCCGTAGCCGCGGTTCTGGCTGTGGATGATCACGTCGAGCCCGAGCTGGCGGGCGATGTCGACCGTCTCGTCGCGCGAGACGTCGTCGACGAGGATGATCCGGTGGACGAGGTCATGCGGGATATCGGCGTACGTCCGCTCCAGCGTCCGGGCGGCGTTGTACGCGGGCATGACGATGATCACCCGCGGCAAGACCGGGTTGGGGCCCTCGCTGGTCATCGCGACGGGGCTGGGGGGCGACTCCACCCGCGAAGCGTACCCCAGCCCGGGCGCCTTCCCATGGGTCGCAGGTACCGGTCGAGGCCGCCCGTGTGGGAGGATACACGCGCCACACACGAGGTTCCCGATGTTCGAACGACTCTTCGGCAGCAACGTGAAGGATCCGGCCGTCGCCGAACGCATCCCGCCGGGTCAGTACAAGACGGAAAAGTTCCCGGTCCTGCACTACGGCTCGGTGCCGCACACCGACCTCACGACCTGGGACTTCCGGGTGTGGGGCGAGGTCGATTCGCCGTTCACGTTGACCTGGGAGCAGTTCAAGGCGCTGCCGCGCAAGACCGTCCACACGGACATCCACTGCGTGACGCGCTGGTCGAAGCTCGACACGACCTGGGAGGGCGTGCCCATCCAGACGATCCTCGAGGTGGCCGACGTCCGCCCGACGGCGACGCACGTCGTGTCGCACGCCGAGCAGGGCTACACGGCGAACGTGCCGCTGGCCGTCGTCGATGACGATGACGTCCTCCTCGCCGACACGTTCGACGGGGCGCCGCTCGAGCTCGAGCACGGCTATCCGCTCCGCCTGCTGATCCCGAAGCGGTATTTCTGGAAGAGCAGCAAGTGGGTCCGCGGCCTCGAGTTCCTCGACCATGACCAGCTCGGCTTCTGGGAGCGCTACGGCTACAACAACGACGCCGACCCCTGGAAGGAAGAGCGCTTCAGCGACGGCTGAGGGGCTCCTGCCTGCGCGCGACCCGCGGGCCAGTCTCGTCCGGGGCATCGCGTAGAGTCCGCCCGATGACTTCGTCGGCGCGCGCGTTCGTCCTGCGCCAGACGCGGCTGCGGCCCGTGGTCGGGCTCGAGCCGATCCGCCTCCACCTGGCGGACGAGGTGCTGCCGCTGTGGCACGCCATCCAGCTCGAGACCGGCGATCCCGACGCGGCCCTGCCGTACTGGGCGTTCGCGTGGGGAGGCGGCCTGGCGATCGCGCGCTACCTGCGCGAACACCCGGAGACCGTCGGTGACCGGCGCGTCTTCGACCTCGCCTCGGGTTCGGGGCTGTGTGCGATCGCCGCGCTGCGCGCGGGTGCGTCGGCCGCGACCGCAGCCGACATCGACCGGTTCGCGGCCGCCGCGATCGAGCGGAACGGGCGGGCGAACGGCCGCAGGATCGCGGTCGTCCATCGCGATGTGCTCGACGAAGATCCACCGGACACCGACGTCATCCTCGCCGGTGACACCTGGTACGAGAGCCGTCTCGCCGAACGCGTCCTCCCGTGGCTGCGGGCGGCGCACGCCCGGGGCATCGACGTCCTCGTCGGCGATCCCGGTCGCCGCTACCTGCCGGTCGAGGCCCTCGTGGAGCTCGCTGCGTACGAGGTCCGCACCTCGACCGAGCTGGAGGACCTCGACCACAGGGTGGGCCGGGTGTACACGCTGCCACCGGTCGCGGCCGACTGAGCCCGCGCTGCGCCGGTATCGAGGGCCGACCAGGGCCCATCGGACCCGACCTAATGGCACTGGCGTGGGATCCCGCCGCCCCGGACAATTCGGGCACATGATCCTCAAGCTACCCGGCGCGATCCGCGAGCGCGCCCTGCCAGACCCGACCTCGGCCCACGAGACATCGCTCAATGCGATCCTGCGGCCGATCGTCTTCGGCGCCAACGACGGCCTCGTCTCCAACCTCGCCCTGGTGATGGGCGTGGCGGGCGCCGATCCGGACCCGTCGGTGATCGTGCTCGCCGGCGTCGCGGGACTCATCGCCGGCGCGTTCAGCATGGGCGTCGGCGAGTACATCTCGGTGCGCAGCCAGCGCGAGCTGCTCGACTACCAGGTCGCCTTCCAGGGCAAGCAGCTGCGAGAGGTGCCGGAGCAGGAGCGCGGGATCCTGCTCCGGATCTACCTCGATCGGGGGTTCACGGCCGACCAGGCGTCCGCCTTCGTCGACGCCGTCTTCGCCGACCCGGAGCACGCCAGCCGGCAGCTGATCTTCGAGGAAGTGGGCCTCGACGAACGGAGCATCGGATCGCCCCTCGCCGCCGCGCTCGGGTCCTTTGCGGCCTTCACTGCGGGGGCGTTCATCCCGCTCCTGCCGTACCTGCTGTCCTCGGGCTCATTGGCGTTCACGGCCAGCCTCGTGCTCAGCCTCCTTGCCCTCGCCCTGCTGGGCGTCGGGATCAGCCGGCTGACGCGTCGCTCGGCGCTGTTCAGCGCGTTGCGTCAGGTCGCGCTCGGCGGCATCGCCGCGGCCGTGACGTTCGCGGTCGGTCGGTTCATCGGGGTCCAGATGTCCTGACCCCCGACCCCCTCGCCGCCCGGCGGTTCTCAGCGGTCTCTCATGGCCCGGGCCGACGATTCGGGCATGTCGACGATCGCCCAGCCGTCCGCCATCGACCTTCCAGCCACGCCCGAGGCGGCGATCGCCCGCGGAGGGCGGAGCCGGCTCAGCGCGCTCGTGCTCGGCTCCGCGGACCAGGCCGCCTGGATCCGCCCGGCGTTCCTGGCGATGACCGCCCTGGCGGCCGTCATCTACCTCTGGGACCTGACCATCAGCGGCTGGGCGAACAGCTACTACTCGATGGCGGCGCAGGCGGCCAGCCAGAGCTGGAGCGCCTGGTTCTTCGGCTCGCTCGACGCCTCGAACTTCATCACCCTCGACAAGCCGCCGCTGACCACGATGCTGATGGGCCTGTCGGTCCGCCTGTTCGGCCTGAGCTCGTGGAGCATCCTCCTCCCCCAGGCGCTGGCGGGCATCGGCACCGTCGCGGTCCTGTACTGGGCCGTTCGTCGGTCGTTCGGCCCGGTCGCGGCGACGATCGCGGGGCTGGTGATGACCCTGACGCCGGTGTCGGCCCTGATCTTCCGCTACGACAATCCGGACGCGCTCCTGACCCTGCTGCTCGTGGGCGCAGCCGCCGCCCTGCTGCGCGCGGTCGAGGACGACCGTTGGCGCTGGCTCGTCGTCGCGGCGGCGCTCGTCGGGTTCGGCTTCCTGACCAAGTACCTCCAGGCGTACCTCGTCCTGCCGGCCTTCGCCCTGACCTACGCGATCAGTGCGGTCGGCGGACTGCGACACCGGGTCGCCGGGCTGGCCATCGCGCTGGTGACCGTCATCGTGGCAAGCGGGTGGTGGGTCGCGATCGTCGAGGCGATCCCGGCGACGGCGCGGCCGTTCATCGGCGGCAGCACCACGAACTCGGTCGTCGAGCTCATCTTCGGCTACGACGGCCTCGGCCGGATCTTCGGCGGCAGCGGCCCCGGGCCGGGCGGTGGAGGCGGCGCCAACTTCAGCGGCGAGGCCGGACCGCTGCGCCTGTTCAACGTCGAGTTCGCCGGACAGATCAGCTGGCTCATCCCCTTCGCGCTCGTGGCGCTGGTCACCGGACTGTGGGCCCGGCGGCACGCCGAGCCGGACGGATCGGGCGGTCGCCGGCTACCTTCTGTGGGGGACCTGGTTCGCGGTCCATGCGCTCGTCTTCAGCTTCATGTCGGGCATCGTCCACACCTATTACGCGGTCGCCCTCGCGCCGGCAGTCGCCGCGCTGGTCGGAGCCGGGGTCGTCGAACTGTGGCGACTCCGGGAACGATCGTGGGTCGGCGGGCTGGTGCTCGGCGGCACCGTGCTCGCGTCCGCGGCCTGGGCGTGGCTGCTGCTCGGCCGGACGCCGGACTTCGCGCCCGGCCTGGGAACGGCGATCCTCGCCGTCGGCGCGCTCAGCGCGGTCTTCCTCGCACTCCCGGCGAGGCCGAACCTGCGACGTCCCGCACAGGTGGCCGTCGCGCTTGCCCTTGTCGCGATGCTCGCCGGCCCGGCTGCGTTCGCCGCGGAAACGGTCGGGACCGCCCTCGCGGGTGGCGATCCATCGGCCGGCCCTGCCGTCCCCGGCTCGGGTGGTGGCGCCGGTGGTGCCGGGCGACCCGACGGCACGGGCGGCGCGTTCGCCGGCGCGCCGGGCGGCTCCGGAGCCCTTGCCGCTCCGGCGACCAACGCTGGCGGCTTCGCCGCTGGACCGGGCGGGTTCGGCCCGGGCGGCGCCACGGACCAGGCGATCATCGACTACCTCGTCGCGAACCGCGGCGACGCGGCGTGGCTGGTGGCCGTCTCCGGCTCGGGCAGCGCTGCGCCGATCCAGCTCGCGACCGGGATGCCGGTCATGTCGATGGGCGGGTTCAGCGGCTCGGACGACGCGCCCACCCTGGCAAGCCTCCAGGCGTCGATCGCGTCAGGTCAGCTGCGCTTCGTCCTGGTCGGCGGCCGCGGTCCGGGCGCGGGCGGGTTCGGCGGCTCCGGCGAGATCGCCGACTGGGTTGCCGGCAGCTGTACGGCCGTGAACGTCGGTTCCGGGAGCGGCGGCACGCTCTACGACTGCGCCGCGGCGGACGGGGTCTGAGCTCGCCCTAGACGATCAGTGCGATCCCGACCACGATCAGCCAGACCGACCAGGCGAGGTAGGCGATCGGCACGAGCTTCTCGGCCACGGACCACCCGTGCGGCTCGTTCGGACCGACGAACTCGAGCGAGCCCGCGATCAGGGCGAGGCCGACGACGAGCCCGGGCAGCGCGAGCGGACCCGGCACGAGCTGACCCGGCGCGGCGAGGATGGCGACCGACAGAGCGATCGTCCACAGGCCGGTGAGCAGGTACCCGAGATGCTCGCCGATCCCGACGCCGAGCAGCCGGTGGACGGACACGAAGACGAGCTCGATCGTCGCCCGCTCGGCGGGAGTCGACGCGGCATCGCCATGGCGGCGGGCGAGCTCCGGGACCAGGAACGGCCAGCGAACCAGGCCGATGGCCTGGACGAGCCCCGCCGCGATGGCCAGGGCGGCGGCGACGCCGGCCGCGGTGGTGCCCGGGGCGATGACGACTGGCGACGCTGCGCCGATGGGGACGAAGGCGAGCGCCACCATGACGAACGCCCACCAGCGCACGACGAGCGCGGTCCCGCCGGCCCGGAACCGACCGAGGATCTCGCTCGGCTCGCGACGCAGGATGTCCGGGTAGTCGAACGTCCGCGCCAGGTCGGCGAACACGAGGTTGAACGCGATGGGCAGCGCGACGAGCGCCAGCCCGACCACGAGATCGACGGTCATGACCCGCCTTGTCAGCTGCGCCGCGCGCCGCGCATGAGTCGCGGATCCGGCGCGAACAGACGGAGCCGGCTCGTGAGCAGCAGCACCTCGCGTTCGAGCAGGCGAACGAGCGCCTCGAGCCGTTCGGTCGTGGTGGCCGCCTCGAGGAGCGCCTGTCGGCGGGGCAGCTCGATCTGGACGATGCCCGACAGCAGGTACGACAGCACGGTCGGATCGTCGGGGATGACGAGGTCGCGACGTCGCTCGGTCTCGGAGGGCGGTCCGACGTCCTCGGCGACGGGGCCCGGCACGGCCGCCTCCTCGACGGCCTCTTCGCCGGCGGGGTCGTCCTCGATGACGAGATCGTCGGGACCGGCATCCTCGGCCGCCACGCTGTCGACCTCGACGCGGATGTCGAGGACCTCGCTCGTCTCACCGTCGCGCGCCCGCATCAGCTCCAGGTAGCGGACGAAGCGACGGATGGCCGACGCCGCGAGCCGTTCGGCTCGCACCTCATCACCCACCTCGTCCTCGAGCGGCGTGACGTGCGCCACGAGGTACGGCTCGCGACCCGGATCCACGGCATCGATGGCGAAGCGCCCGGTCGCCGCGGCAAGCAGGTCGTACCGACCGTCCGGGTAGCGCCCGGCTTCACGGATCTCGACGAGTGCCCCGACCCCGGCCAGCGCGAGCACCTGGCCCGAGCCAACCTCGCGACCCTCGCGGATGAGCACCACCCCGAACGGGGCGCCCGTGTCGAGGCAATGACGCGTCAGGGCGCGATACCGATCCTCGAAGATGTGGAGGGGCAGGACGATGCCCGGACAGAGGACCGTGTGCAGCGGGAAGAGCGGGATCTCCATCTGCCATCCCTTTGCGATACGCCAGGGAGTGGGCGGCCAGCGGGCCGTCGATACCGAGTCTAGCCGGGTCCGGGCTCCAGGGGCGCGACGCCGATGGGGGAGCCACCGATGACGTGGTTGAGGAGGCTCTGAGCCAGGGCCCCGGTCTCGAGTGCCGCGTGGACGACGAGGAACAGCGCACCCTGGGCGAGGTACGCCATCCAGAGCGTGACGCGGAGATCGGTCGGGCGGGTCATGGGCATCGGCGCTGGCGGGTTCCGATTGGACGGACGTGATCCCGTCCGAGGTTCGCGTACGCCGACCGACGGCGCCCATGGCTCCGCGGTACCGTCGAACGACGCCCAAAGGTCGTACGCTCGGCGGGCCGGTCATGGCGAAGCCGCCGGTTCGACCGGCGGCTTCAGGGCGAGCGGAGGGGCCGTCAGGTGGCTGGCCGCACCGAGCGACCGATCAGTGCGAGCAACCCCTCGGCGCGCCCTCGTCGTCTGCGGTCCGGAAGCTCGAGCCACACCCGCAGGCGGCCACGGCGTTCGGGTTGTTGACCGTGAAGCCGGCGCCCATGAGCGTGTCGACATAGTCGATCTGCGAGCCCTGGAGGAGGCCGATGCTCTGCCCGTCGACGTAGACCTTGATGCCGCTCGCCTCGAGGATCTGGTCCTCGGGCGTCGGGGCGTCCTCGAGCATCATCCCGTAGCGGAAACCGGAACAACCACCGGAATAGACGTACACCCGCAGACCGATGTCCGGGTTCGTCTCTTCCTTGGTCAGCTCGAGGAGCTTGCCGACCGCGGCGTCGGTCAGGGAGACCACCTGGGGCTGCTGATCGATCATCGGGCTTGGTCCTCCGGCGGGATGGGTCGCGGTCGGTGGCTCGGGGGTTGCCCGTGCACACGTATCGTACGCAGGCCCGTGGGTTTCGACAAGCACCCGCGCCGAAACTCTCGTACCCGGTCGGGAGGGTTCACGAGCACGTTCAGCGTCGACGCACGCGACGCTGCTGGAATGCGAGCACCAGGAGGGCGGCGAGTGCGCCCACGGTCAGCAGCCCGACGAGCAGCGGGAAGGGGATCGGCGCCGATCCGTCTGCCCCCGTGGACGGCGTGATCGTGTCTGTGTCGGGGGCGGACCCGGCGGCCGCCAGGACGGCGAAGCTCTGCGTCACCGGCTCGGCCGCCGCGTAGTTCGCATCCCCGACCTGGGAGGCCTGGATCGTGCACGTCCCGGTGCTCACGATCGTGACCGTCGTGCCGCTGACCGTGCACACGGCTGGGGTGAGCGAGGTGTAGGTGATCGGGAGGCCTGACGTCGTCGTCGCGGCCAGCTCGAAGCCGGGAGCGCCCACCGTGACGTCCGGGAGCGGCGGGAACGTGATCGCCTGCGCGACGCCTGTGATCACGATCGCGACCGAGCCGGAGGTGTCGTTGTAGTTGCCGGTCACGTCGGTGAACGTCCAGGAGGCGGTGCCGCCCGGGACGTTGGTGAAGCTCGACCCGGGATCGAGGCCTGCGAGGGCCTCGTCGTGGACGCCCGTTGCGGTGCCGCTGGCCCCGTGGGCGGTGCCGTCGTAGGGACCGGTCCAGCCGCTGACGGCGATGGTCGCGTCGGCCCGGGCGATCGTCAGCTGCGCCGTGGCGCTGGTGTCGAAGGTGTAGTCGGTGGCGCTCCCGCCCGAGCAGCTGATCGTGAGCGGCGAGCTCGCGACCGGGGTGCTGACGGTGTAGGCGCTGGTGCACGACGGGGCCACATAGCCGGCCGCGTTGGCGGCGTTCTCGCCGGGCGCGAAGCCGGTGACGCTGAAGGTGTAGAGGGGGGCGGTCTGGCCGTAGGTCCGGCTCTGCGCGTCGGGCGTGACGGTCAGGACCGCGGTGCTGACGGCAAAGCCCTGGGCGATCTGCGGCGCCGGGTTCCAGTTGGCGTCGCCGGCCTGGTTCGCCCGGATGGTGCAGCCGCCGGCGGCGACGAGGTGGACCGTCGTGCCGGTCACGCTGCAGACCGCGGGCGTGGCCGAGGTGAAGGTCACCGCGAGGCCCGAGCTGGCCGTGGCGCCGACGCTGAAGTCCGGGTCACCGTAGGTCTTGTTGGCGAGCGCGCCGAAGGTGATCAGCTGGTCGGCCCGGGCGATCGTCAGCTGCGCCGTGGCGCTGGTGTCGAAGGTGTAGTCGGTGGCGCTCCCGCCCGAGCAGCTGATCGTGAGCGGCGAGCTCGCGACCGGGGTGCTGACGGTGTAGGCGCTGGTGCACGACGGGGCCACATAGCCGGCCGCGTTGGCGGCGTTCTCGCCGGGCGCGAAGCCGGTGACGCTGAAGGTGTAGAGGGGGGCGGTCTGGCCGTAGGTCCGGCTCTGCGCGTCGGGCGTGACGGTCAGGACCGCGGTGCTGACGGCAAAGCCCTGGGCGATCTGCGGCGCCGGGTTCCAGTTGGCGTCGCCGGCCTGGTTCGCCCGGATGGTGCAGCCGCCGGCGGCGACGAGGTGGACCGTCGTGCCGGTCACGCTGCAGACCGCGGGCGTGGCCGAGGTGAAGGTCACCGCGAGGCCCGAGCTGGCCGTGGCGCCGACGCTGAAGTCCGGGTCACCGTAGGTCTTGTTGGCGAGCGCGCCGAAGGTGATCAGCTGGTCGGCCCGGGCGATCGTCAGCTGCGCCGTGGCGCTGGTGTCGAAGGTGTAGTCGGTGGCGCTCCCGCCCGAGCAGCTGATCGTGAGCGGCGAGCTCGCGACCGGGGTGCTGACGGTGTAGGCGCTGGTGCACGACGGGGCCACATAGCCGGCCGCGTTGGCGGCGTTCTCGCCGGGCGCGAAGCCGGTGACGCTGAAGGTGTAGAGGGGGGCGGTCTGGCCGTAGGTCCGGCTCTGCGCGTCGGGCGTGACGGTCAGGACCGCGGTGCTGACGGCAAAGCCCTGGGCGATCTGCGGCGCCGGGTTCCAGTTGGCGTCGCCGGCCTGGTTCGCCCGGATGGTGCAGCCGCCGGCGGCGACGAGGTGGACCGTCGTGCCGGTCACGCTGCAGACCGCGGGCGTGGCCGAGGTGAAGGTCACCGCGAGGCCCGAGCTGGCCGTGGCGCCGACGCTGAAGTCCGGGTCACCGTAGGTCTTGTTGGCGAGCGCGCCGAAGGTGATCAGCTGGTCGGCCCGGGCGATCGTCAGCTGCGCCGTGGCGCTGGTGTCGAAGGTGTAGTCGGTGGCGCTCCCGCCCGAGCAGCTGATCGTGAGCGGCGAGCTCGCGACCGGGGTGCTGACGGTGTAGGCGCTGGTGCACGACGGGGCCACATAGCCGGCCGCGTTGGCGGCGTTCTCGCCGGGCGCGAAGCCGGTGACGCTGAAGGTGTAGAGGGGGGCGGTCTGGCCGTAGGTCCGGCTCTGCGCGTCGGGCGTGACGGTCAGGACCGCGGTGCTGACGGCAAAGCCCTGGGCGATCTGCGGCGCCGGGTTCCAGTTGGCGTCGCCGGCCTGGTTCGCCCGGATGGTGCAGCCGCCGGCGGCGACGAGGTGGACCGTCGTGCCGGTCACGCTGCAGACCGCGGGCGTGGCCGAGGTGAAGGTCACCGCGAGGCCCGAGCTGGCCGTGGCGCCGACGCTGAAGTCCGGGTCACCGTAGGTCTTGTTGGCGAGCGCGCCGAAGGTGATCAGCTGGTCGGCCCGGGCGATCGTCAGCTGCGCCGTGGCGCTGGTGTCGAAGGTGTAGTCGGTGGCGCTCCCGCCCGAGCAGCTGATCGTGAGCGGCGAGCTCGCGACCGGGGTGCTGACGGTGTAGGCGCTGGTGCACGACGGGGCCACATAGCCGGCCGCGTTGGCGGCGTTCTCGCCGGGCGCGAAGCCGGTGACGCTGAAGGTGTAGAGGGGGGCGGTCTGGCCGTAGGTCCGGCTCTGCGCGTCGGGCGTGACGGTCAGGACCGCGGTGCTGACGGCAAAGCCCTGGGCGATCTGCGGCGCCGGGTTCCAGTTGGCGTCGCCGGCCTGGTTCGCCCGGATGGTGCAGCCGCCGGCGGAGACGAGGTGGACCGTCGTGCCGGTCACGCTGCAGACCGCGGGCGTGGCCGAGGTGAAGGTCACCGCGAGGCCCGAGCTGGCCGTGGCGCCGACGCTGAAGTCCGGGTCACCGTAGGTCTTGTTGGCGAGCGCGCCGAAGGTGATCAGCTGGTCGGCCCTGGGCGATGGTGAAGCTCTGGGTCACCTGCGGCGCGGCATTCCAGTTGGCGTTGCCGGCCTGGTTCGCCCGGATCGTGCACAGCCCGTTGGCCACGTAGCTGACGCTCGTGCCGGCCACCGTGCAGACCGCGGGCGTGGCCGAGGTGAAGGTCACGGCGAGGCCCGAGGAGGCCGTCGCCGACGACGGTCAGCGGGAGCTCGTCGGGCCGCTTGTTGGCGAGCGCGCCGAAGGTGATCGTCTGGTTGCCCTTGGCGATGGTGAAGCTCTGGGTCACCTGCGGCGCGGCATTCCAGTTGGCGTTGCCGGCCTGGTTCGCCCGGATCGTGCACAGCCCGTTGGCCACGTAGCTGACGCTCGTGCCGGCCACCGTGCAGACCGCGGGCGTGGCCGAGGTGAAGGTCACGGCGAGGCCCGAGGAGGCCGTCGCCGACACGGTCAGCGGGAGCTCGTCGGGCCGCTTGTTGGCGAGCGCGCCGAAGGTGATCGTCTGGTTGCCCTTGGCGATGGTGAAGCTCTGGGTCACCTGCGGCGCGGCATTCCAGTTGGCGTTGCCGGCCTGGTTCGCCCGGATCGTGCACAGCCCGTTGGCCACGTAGCTGACGCTCGTGCCGGCCACCGTGCAGACCGCGGGCGTGGCCGAGGTGAAGGTCACGGCGAGGCCCGAGGAGGCCGTCGCCGACACGGTCAGCGGGAGCTCGTCGGGCCGCTTGTTGGCGAGCGCGCCGAAGGTGATCGTCTGGTTGCCCTTGGCGATGGTGAAGCTCTGGGTCACCTGCGGCGCGGCATTCCAGTTGGCGTTGCCGGCCTGGTTCGCCCGGATCGTGCACAGCCCGTTGGCCACGTAGCTGACGCTCGTGCCGGCCACCGTGCAGACCGCGGGCGTGGCCGAGGTGAAGGTCACGGCGAGGCCCGAGGAGGCCGTCGCCGACACGGTCAGCGGGAGCTCGTCGGGCCGCTTGTTGGCGAGCGCGCCGAAGGTGATCGTCTGGTTGCCCTTGGCGATGGTGAAGCTCTGGGTCACCTGCGGCGCGGCATTCCAGTTGGCGTTGCCGGCCTGGTTCGCCCGGATCGTGCACAGCCCGTTGGCCACGTAGCTGACGCTCGTGCCGGCCACCGTGCAGACCGCGGGCGTGGCCGAGGTGAAGGTCACGGCGAGGCCCGAGGAGGCCGTCGCCGACACGGTCAGCGGGAGCTCGTCGGGCCGCTTGTTGGCGAGCGCGCCGAAGGTGATCGTCTGGTTGCCCTTGGCAGAGACGACAATGGTGCCCGTACCCGCGTTCGTGGATTGCGGGCCGCCCGTGCAGGCCGGGCTGTTATGGTCGGCCACCGTCAGCGTGAACGTCGGGCTGCCGGTGGGCGTGGCCGCCGTCGTTGCGAGCGTCACGGTGATGCTGCCGGTCGCGCCGGGCCCGATCGTGGCGCAGGTGCTCGAGGATAGCGACAGGCCGGTCACGCCGGAGACAGCCGTGGCGTTGAAGGTTCGGGTGGTGGAGACGTCCATGTTCACGGCCGTGAGCGTGAACGTCGCGGAGCTGCCCTGGATCACCGGGCTCGGGGACTGGCTTGCGCTGTTGACGGTCACCGTGCCGACATTGGCCAGCGCTCCGATCGGCATGCCCAGGGAGGCGAGGATCAGGGCGGCCTGGACGACGGCCAGCACGCGCAGGCGGCGCATGGAACGGGATGCTGTCGTTGGCACCGGGTCTGGCTCTCGCTTCTGATTGGGCCGCGGCGCGTTACGCCGGGCAGGCGGATCCAAATGTCCTGCAAGCATGTGAGGACTTTGGGGGGGGCATCCACGCTCCGCTCGTCACACTCCCGTGCGCTGATGGTCCTACCCCAGGTCGCCGAGCGAAGCCCGTGCGACGGGCGCCGCCGGGCCGCTCGCTGCATGCGGCACGAGCGTGACCGATGGCCCTTGCGGGAGCCTTGAGCGCGGCGCGAACCTGAGGAACGACCGAGCCTCAAGGTGTCGGTCGCGGAGCGAGATGCGAGTCGACAGCGTGGCGGATGAGCCGGTGGCGGTCCCGGCGGCCTACGGTGACCTCGTCGAATGCCCGCCGGTCGCGGCGTTGTCGACGGTGTCCGTCGACGGCTACCCCCAGACGTCGGTCGTCTGGTGCGATGCCGAGGGTCCTCTCATCCGGGTCAACACGATGCGCGACTTCGCCAAGGCGCGGAACATGCGTCGGAACCGGGACGTGGCCCTGCTCTGTTACGACCCTCAGCGACCGCTGCGCTATCTCGAGGTGCGGGGGCGGGTCGTGTCGATGACCGAGGATGGCGCCCTGGACCATCTCGACCGGCTCGCCTCCAAGTACGCCGGGCGGCGTGTGCGCTACTTCGGCGACGTGATCCCGGCCGAGTTCGCGGCGACCGAGATCCCGACGCTGTGCCGGATCCAGCCGATCCACGTCGTGGCGCGCGACTGGTCCCGCGACCGACGGCGACGGCGACGGCGACGGCGACGGCGGTGAGCGTCGGCCTGCCGTCGTCGATCGCCATTCCGGCGTCGCACCGCGATCTCCTCGAGCGGCCGATCTGCGGCGTGTTCACGACGAGGCAGCCGAACGGCCAGCCGCAGTCGAGCCTCGTCTGGGTGGATCACGACGGTTCGTGCGCCCGGATCAACACGACGCTCGAACGGCAGAAGGGCCGCAACATCGCCCTGGACCCGCACGTGAGCCTGCTCATCGTGGACCCCGACGACTCCGGTCGGTTCCTGCAGATCCGCGGCGACGCCGAGCTGTCGACGGACGGCGCCATCGAGCATCTCGACGGCTTGACGCGACGGTATACATGCCATGAGCATTTCTACGGTGGGGTCTATCCGGTGGCCCAGCAGGAGCGTGCGACCCGCGTGATCTGCCGGATCCATGCCAGGCGGATCACCGTGGACGCCATCCACCGCTGATCGGCGGTCGTCGCAGCCTCCTGATCCACCGTTCGCGTGCCCAGACGTGCCCGGGACGCACGCAAGATCGCACGGTCGGTCGCGAACGGGCTTCCGGAGAGGGCTCTGGGCCCAAAGCGTTCCCATTCGGTCGCCGGAGGCACGTCTGGGGTCAGCGACCGTGCTTGGGTGCGCGTGGCACGCGTACGGGCAAGACGGTCGGTGGCGGCATCGCGAGGATGGGCGGCACCGGTAGGGGTCGGCAGCACATGGAACTCGGCACGAGCCGAGGTGTGGCCCTACCCCTCGATCCGCTCGACGATCGTGGCGATGCCCTGGCCCACGCCGATGCACATCGTCGCCAGCCCATACCGTCCGCCGGTCCGGCGCAGCTCGTGGGTGAGCATCGTGATGAGCCGGCCACCACTCATCCCCAGCGGGTGGCCCAGGGCGATCGCGCCACCGTTCACGTTGACCTTGGCCGGATCGAGCCCGAGCTCGTCGACGCACACGAGCGACTGCGACGCGAACGCCTCGTTGAGCTCGACGAGATCGAGGTCGCCGACGCCGATCCCGGCGCGCTCGAGGACCTTGCGCGTGGCCGGGACAGGCCCGACGCCCATGATCGCCGGGTCGACCCCCGCGATGGCCGTTGCAACGACGCGGGCCAGCGGCCGGAGCCCCAGCTCACTGGCACGCTCCGCCTCGACGACCAGGACCGCGGAGGCCCCGTCGTTGATGCCGGAGCTGTTGCCGGCGGTGACCGAGCCGCCCTGGGGCCTGAACGCCGGACGCAGGCGCCCGAGCGCGTCGAGGCTCGTGTCGGCGCGCGGATGCTCGTCCCGATCGATGACCAGCGGCTCGCCCTTGCGCTGTGGGACCGAGATCGGTACGAGCTGCTCCGCGAACCGGCCGGCCTCGATGGCGGCCACGGCACGCTGCTGGCTCTCGAGCGCGAACGCGTCCTGCCGCTCGCGCGACACCCCCCACCGCTCGGCGACGTTCTCGGCGGTCTCGCCCATCGAATACGGGTAATGGCGCTCGGCGAGACGCGGGTTGACGAACCGCCAGCCGAGAGTCGTATCGGCCATCTCGCGCGGGCCGCGATCGAACGGCGATTCCGCCTTGAGCTGGACGTACGGCGCGCGCGTCATCGATTCGACCCCACCACCGATGAACACGTCCCCGTCCCCGACGGCGATGGCGTGGGCGGCCGAGTTGATCGCCTGGAGCCCGGATCCGCACAGCCGGTTGACGGTCAGCCCGCCGACCTCCACCGGGAAGCCGGCCAGCAGCAGCGCCATCCGCGCGACGTTCCGGTTGTCCTCGCCGGCCTGGTTGGCGCAGCCGAGGATGACGTCCTCGACGAGGGCCGGGTCGAGACCGGCGCGATCGACGACCGCCCGGAGCACGGCCGCGGCGAGGTCGTCGGGACGGACGGCGGCCAGGGCACCGCCGTAGCGGCCGATCGGCGTGCGCACGGCCTCGACGATCCACGCCTCACGGGTGGGTCGATGGGCATCCCGGGTCATGGCATCGATTGTACGTGGGGGCGCCTCGCCCTCACGGCAGCCCCTCGATCGCAAGCACCACGTCGGCCCGAGCGACCCCCGTCGGCGACAGTGCGCGACGGCCGGTCACGTCGCCGGGATCAGCGCGGGCGCGGGTACGAACCGGGGGCCGTCGTTCGCGTGTCGCCGGAGGCCGGCAAGCACGCTCGCCGGTCCCCCCAGGTCGTCGGCACGCTCGAACGGGCCGGCCGGATGTCCGGCGCCCAGGCGCAGGGCGAGGTCGATGTCGGCGATCGTCGCGACTCCCTCGCCGAGCGCCCGGTACGCCTCGTTGACGATGGCGAGGCCGATCCGTTCGGCGACCAGGGGATCGCCGCCCGGCGCGGGCGGTGGCGCCGGCGACGACAGGAACCGGCCGGCAGGGGCGCTCGCCCGGCCGTCCGGCTCGTACGCATAGAAGCCCTCGCCGGTCTTCCGGCCGAGCCGTCCGGCGGCAACCAGCTCCTCCTGGATCGGCGAGGGTCGGAACCGCTCGGCGAGCGGGTCGCGGGCCGACCGTGCCCGCTCGAAGATGCCCATCGCCGCGGCCAGGTTGATGTCGATCCCGACCAGGTCCATGAGCTCGAAGGGTCCCATCGGATAGCCCGCCGCGCGGACCGCCTCGTCGATCGAGGTCACGCTGCCGGCACCCGATGCGAGCATCGCGAGCGCTTCGAGCGTGAACGGACGGTTGACGCGATTGACGATGAAGCCCGGCGTGTCGGCGCAGCGAACGGTCACCTTCCCCCAGGCGACCATCAGGCGCGTCGCGCGCTCGGCGACGGCCGGGTCTGTCGACGGGGCGACGACGACCTCGACGAGGGGCATGACCTGGGCGGGGTTGAAGAAATGCAGGCCGAGGACCCGCCCTGGCTGGGTCGTCGCGCGGGCGATGGCCTCGACCGACAGAGCGCTCGTGTTCGTGGCGAGGATGGCCTCCGACCAGGTCGCCGCGTCCAGGGTCCGCAGGATCGCGCGCTTGGCGGCGAGGTCCTCGAGGACCGCCTCGATGACGAGCCCGGGGTCGGCGTCCGTCAGCACCTCGAGCGTCGGCGCCGCCCGCAATCGGGCGAGGCGGCCGTCGACCCAGTCCTCGGCGGACTCGGGATCGAGGTCGAGCCGCCCCGCGCGACGCTCGAGACCGGCCCGGATGCGACCGCGACCGCGCTCGATCGCGGCGGGGTCGACGTCGTGGATGAAGACCTCGTGGCCCGCCTCCAGCGCGAGCTGGGCGATCCCTGCGCCCATCGTCCCGGTCCCGACGACGCCGATCAGCTCGACCGGTTCGGCCCGCTGGGCGGCCACGATCAGACCGGCTTGATGGCTTCGAACGGTTGACGGCAGTCGGCGCAGTAGCGGATGGTCCGGCACTGGGTCGGCCCGAAGACGTTCTCGAGGACGGTGCGGCGGGAGCCGCAGAGCGGACAGGCGACCCGCGATTCGAGGTCGATGAGCGTGCCCGCGAGGCCGCCCGGGACGCCCGTCGGCGGCGCGATGCCGGCCGCGGCCAGGGCACGTCGTCCCTCGGCCGAGATCCGCTCCGACGTCCAGGGAACCTCGAAGGTCGCGGTGACCTCGACCGCGCGCCCGAACGCGGCGAGCCGCTGCGCGATGGCCGACTTGATGAGCTCGAGCGCCGGGCAGCCGACGAACGTCGGCAGGATCTCGACCCGGATGGGGCCATCGTAGGCGACCTCGACACGATGGACGATGCCGAGGTCGACGACCGACAGCATCGGGAGCTCCGGGTCCATGACCTCGCTGAGCGCGAGGCGCACAGCGGCCTCGGTGAGCCGTCCGGGCGTTCCGGTGATCGAGCCCGCCCGCGCCCGCGCGATCCCGATCTGGGTCCCCGCCTCGCTCACCAGGTCGCACCCGGGTCCGCGCGGCGGACGGAGGTGAACTCGCCCCACAGCCAGCGGAACGCGTCGCCATGGTCGAGCCGCCCGCGTCCCGGGTCCCGGGCCGCTGGCGGCATCGGTAGGTCGAGCGTCGCGAACGTCGGCGCGATCGCCGACCGCCAGCGCGCTTCGAGCTCGCGCATCGGGGCGCCGAGGATCCCCGCCTCGACGAGCGCCGGCTCGCCGGGGAGTGGCGTGAACACGGTCGCCGCGTCGGGAGCGAGGGTGGCCAGCGCCGCGAGCAACCGCTCGCGGGGCTCGCCGTGCGCCCGCGCCAGGCGGTCCAGCCAGGCCTCCGCGTGCAGCCGGTGGTAGCGCTCCTCGCGGATCAGCTTCCCGACGAGCTCGGCGAGCGGGGCCCACCACCCGCCGGCCAACGCCTCGAGCCGGACGCCGTCGGCGCTGTCGTAGAGGAAGCGTCGGGCGATCGTCATCGCCCAGTCACCACGGCCGTGGTCGAGCAGCCGGCAATGGCGATAGTCGGCCGGCTCGCGGTCGTAGGCGAGGGCATCGGCGTCCAGGCCGGTGAGCGTCCCGAGGAGCGCGTACAACGCCGCCGCGTGGCCGAGTTCGTCCTGGGCGAGCGAGCTCATCGCGACGTCCTCCTCGAGCAGCGGGGCGATCCCCGTCCACTCGCTATCGGAGAAACCGATGACGAACTCGTCGTCGGCCATCGAGCGGAGCAGCTCCGAGAGGGCCGCGGACGGGGGCGCCGCGACCGCGTCCGCGGTCACTTCGATCGTGCCTTCGGCTTGGCCTGGCCGGCCGCCTCCCGGGCGGCGGCGAGCTTGTCGCGCATGACGTAGCCGCCGGGCTTCTTGAACGAGCGGTCGAGCGGCGGCTGGAGCAGGTCCGGGTCATCGAGATCGACGATGTCCGCACGCCGGACGATCCACAGCCGGACGCTCTCCTGACGCCGGCCGTACAGCTCCCGAGCGTAATGCATCGCCAACACGGCGTCGGGGGCCATGACGCTCCCGCCGTGGCGCATCGGGTCGCCGTCCTTCTCGCGGCGGAAGACCTCCCACGGCTCGATGACCGGGGCGGCGGCCTCGGACGCGACCGAGGTGGTGTCGGCGGCGGCGGACGCGCCGGACGGCGCCGGGCCCGGATCGCGGCTCATGCGGCTGCCGCCACCCCGAGGATGGCCTCGCGCACCCAGCGCGTCTCCTCGCGGGCGACCCGTCTGAACTCGAGGCGTGACTGTGACATCGGGCCGTGGTTCGTCACGACCGTCCGGAGCTCGTCCCAGTCGGGCTCCGCGTAGTGCCACTGCCCGGTCGCCTCGTCCAAGCGGAGCTCGGGGTCGGGGACGACCAGCCCGAGCTCGCGGATGCGCGGCACGTAGATGGTCAGGAACTCCTGGCGGAGTTCCTCGGACGTCTTGGCCTTGATCCGCCAGTGGAGGTCGCGATCCTTGTCGCGCGGCGAGCGCGGGCCGTGCATCTGCATGAGCGGGCCCCACCATCGATCGAGCGCGTCCTGGATGGCGGCGCGCTGGGCCGGCGTGCCGGTCACCATCGTCACCACGACGTCGCGCCCGTGCATGATGTGGACCGACTCTTCCCAGCAGATCTTGCGCATCGTGCGTGCGTACGGGGCATAGCTCGAGTCGCGGAGCGCCTGCTGGGCGACGATCGCGGCCGCGTCGACGAGCCAGGCGATCATCCCGACATCCGCCCAGCCGGTCGTCGGGTAGTGGAAGACGTTGTGGAACTTGGTGCGCCCGGCAAGCAGGTCGTCGAACATCGCCTCGCGATTCTTGCCGAGGTCCTCGGCGACGCGGTACAGCAGCTGGGCGTGGCCGACCTCGTCCTGGACCTTGGCCGTCAGCGCCAGCTTGCGCCGCAGGGTCGGGGCGCGCATCAGCCACTCGCGCTCGGGGAGGACGCCCATCAGCTCGCTGTTGGCGTGCATCTCGACGAAGCGCAGGACCGCGGTCCGGTACTCGTCGGGCATCCAGTCGGTCGCCTCGACCTTGAGGCCGGCGGCGACGTGGGCCTCGAACAGCGATGTCCGCTCGTCGTGCGGCAGGTCGTCGTTGAACCCCGGACGACCGCGTTCGAGCGGGCCCAGGATGGGTTCCAGGGCGAGCGGGTCGGTCATTCGTAGCCTCCGTGCCCCTGGACGGCCCGCAGCGAGAGGTCGGCGAAGGCGTCTGCGATGGTCCGTGCCGGGAGCCGTCCGTCGGGCCGATACCAGGTGACGAGGCCATTGAGCGCGGTCAGGACATAGGCGGCCGTCAACGGCGGATCGACCGGGGCGAAGGCGCCCGCCTGGACGCCGCTCACGATCGCGGCGCGGAACCGGCTCTCATAGGCGTCGCGACGACGGGCGATGGCGTCGCGGCGGCCGGGGTCGAGCGCGCGCCATTCGTGGACGAAGACGCTGGCCCGCTCGATGTCGTCGGTCACGACACCGACATGGGCCCGCACGAGCGAGATCAAATGCACGCCCGGCCCGAACACGACCGCGCCCGGATCGGCCGCCTCGACGGTGTCCGCGGCGGCCTCGAACCGCGCCGCGGTCCGCTCGACGATCGACCACAGGACCTCCTGCTTCGATGCGACGTGCGCATAGAGGCTGGCACCCTGCATGTCCACCGCGCGGGCGATGTCGCGCACGCTCGTGCCCGAGTAGCCGCGTTCGTGGAACAGCGAACTGGCGGCGTCCTCGATCTCGCGCCGACGACTGGTCTCGACCATCGGGAACCGGGTCTCCTAACTAACGCTCGTTAGGGCGGCAGCGTACGGGCGATCCACCTCCGGGGTCAAGCGGATCCGGCGATATCGTCGACGATGGTTCGGTGGCACCCGGCGAGGTCCGAGCCGCCCAGCCGGCTACTCTCCGCGGAACCGAGGCGGCCGTTTCTCCAGGAACGCGGCGAGACCCTCGGCATGATCGGCCGTGGCGCCGGCGATCCCCTGTCGATACGCCTCGTCCTCGAGCGCCGCCTCGAGACCGATCGACCAGCTCCGCTCGAGCGCCCGTTTCGTCTGTGCCAGGGCGATCGGCGCGAGACCGGCCAGGCCCGCGGCGATCGACCGCGCTTCGTCGCGGAGCGCGTCGAGCGGCACGACCCGCGCGACCAGGCCGAGCCGCTCCGCCTCCCCGGCCGACAGCGCCGCGCCGGTGAGGGCGAGCTCGGCCGCCTTGGCCGGCCCGACGAGACGCGGCAGGAACCAGGTCGATCCGCTGTCGGGCACCAACCCGATCCGGCCGAACGCGAGGAGGAAGCTCGCGCTCTCGGCGGCCAACCGGATGTCGCAGGCGAACGCGAGCGATGCCCCGGCCCCGGCCGCTACCCCATTGATCGCCCCGACGATCGGCTGGTCGAGCCCGCGCATCGCCGCGATGATCGGGTTGTACCGTTCGCGCAGCTCGACCGCGAGCGGCGCCACATCCGGTTGAAGCCGTTCCCTGAGGTCCTGGCCGGCACAGAACGCACGGCCCGCGCCGGTCAGCACGACCGCCCGGACCGACCGGTCGCGGGCGACGGCGCGGAGGGCCGCCAGGAGCTCCTCCTTGAGCGGCACCGTCAGTGCGTTGAGCGCGTCGGGCCGGTCGAGGGTGATCGTCGCGATCGCGTCGGCGACCTCGTAACGGAGCGACGTGTAGGCGGCGGCAGTCCGCTCGGTGGCCATCAGGCGCTTGGCTGGATCCCCGCGAATTCGACGAGCCGGCCGTCGACGAGCTCGAAGACGCGTCGGTCGATGGGCTCGTCCGCGCCACCCGATTGCTCGACGATGAACTCGGCGAAGAGCGTGGCGAAGTCGTCGTCGCCGGGTCGCAGCGAGCCGGCGGTCATGAGATGCCGCTCCGGGAGCCCGACCAGGATCCGACCGGCCGACCCGAGCTCCGCGGTGAGATGGGCGGTCACCTCCGGCAGCAGGATGCGGACCGCGTCCCAGCCGTTCCCGGTGTCCGAGCTGATCAGCCGCCGTTCACCCGACACCTCGTCGGTCCACGGCGCGCTGGCCGACCAGGCGGCGAGGTTGCGCATCGCCGCGTCCTGGATCTCGGCCGGCTCGACGCCCCACGACAGCAGGTGGTCGCCATTGACCACGATGTCGTAGGCACCCGCGTCGATGGTGTAGACGACCGGTAGTTCGGCCGGGCCGACGTCGAGGAGCGGCTGAGCGTGGCTCTGGGCGGCGCGCGCCGCGAGCGTCTCGCGATCGATCGATTCGAGCGGGAGGCCCTGGGTGCCGATCGGTCGGAACGCGGGGTACAGCAGGTCACGGGCGCGGGTCCAGTCCTGCTCGGGGGCGTCGGCGGGCGACGAGGTCGGTTCGGGCGCGGGCAAGTGACCGCTGACCGGCGCGGAGGCGTCGATCGGCGCCAGGTAGTCAGGCGCGCTGTCGCGGATCAGCGGGGCCGGCTCGTCGCCGAACTCGCGCTCCAGATCGCGACCCACGTCGTTGCCGCCCTTGGTGTCCTGCTCCATCGCCGTCCCTCCTTGCGCGCTCGTCAGCGTCCCGACCAGACGGGCGGGCGTTTCTGGGTGAAGGCGGCCATCCCTTCGGCCTGGTCCGCGGTGTCGAACAACCGGAAGAAGGCCTCACGCTCACGCGCCAGGCCATCGTTCAGGCTCAGCTCGCTGGCGGCCAGGACCGCGGCCTTGGCGGCCCGGACGGCCAGCGGCGGCATCGCCGCAATCCGCCCCGCGAGCTCGAGCGCCGCGTCGACCGTGGCCCTGGCCGGGACGACGCTCGTCACCAACCCGGCTGCCTCCGCTTCGCGCGCGGTCATCGTCCGGCCGGTCAGGATGAGCTCCATCGCCCGAGCCTTCCCGATCGCGCGAGTCAGTCGCTGGGTCCCGCCGGCCCCCGGCATGACCCCGAGCAGGATCTCCGGTTGACCAAAGCCGGCATCCTCCGCGGCGACGATCATGTCGCAGGCCATCGCCAGCTCGCAGCCGCCGCCGAGGGCGAGGCCCCGGACCGCAGCGATGAGCGGCAACCCGACAGCGGCCAACCGGTCCCACGTGCCGAACCGGCCGCCGGCGGTCAGCGACGCGAACGTCTGGGGCGCGAGCTCGCGGATATCCGCCCCCGCGGCGAAGGCGCGCTCCCCGGTCCCGGTGATGACGATCGCCCGACACGATGGGTCGGCATCGAGCGCCTCGAGCGCCGCGACCAGGTCGTCGAGGAGGTCGAAGCTCAACGCGTTGAGCGCCTCGGGCCGGTCGAGCGTCACGAGCGCCACCCCGGCCAGCGTCGGCTGGGGAGCGGCCGCGGCCGGCGCAGGCGCCGGAAACACGACGTGGACGAACCTTGCCCGCTTGACGGGCTTCGCGATCGGCGTGTCGCTCGACGACGCGGTATCGGTCACGGGCGCTCCTCGGTTGTCGTCCCGACAGTATCCACGGCCGGGGAACCCGCGGCGTCCAATTCGGGCACCGCCTCCAGCACCACGAGCGTGGCCAGGCCGGGCGCGATCTCGCGAAGGTTGCGACTGGCGGCGCGCATCTCGTCGGACGCGAGGGCCAGGTCCAGTGCGGGGCGGTCGTCGAAGTCCATCTCCGTGACGAGGAAGAGCTCGCGATCGCCGAGCAGCGCCTGCGTCACCCGTCGGACGCGGACGGCGCGCAGCCCGGGGGTGGCCGCGATGAGCGGCAGGTGCTCCTCTGCATAGCGCCGCTCGAACGTCTCCTGCGTCTCGACCCCACCTTCCGGTCGTCGGTAGAGCGCGAGCATCGTGATCATCCGGGCACCTCCGAGATGGCTTCGGCGCGTCGGCGGGCGACCGACTCGGTCGAACGATAGAACTCGTGCAGCGCCTCGTTGGCGAGTCCGGGACTCCGCCACAGGACATCGTGACCGTTGGCCGGCACGACCAGCAATCGCCCGTCGCGAACGACGCGTGAGAGATCCAGCGCCTGTCGCACCGGGACCAGCGGATCCCGATCGCCGCAGACGACCAGCGTCGGTGCCGTGATCCGGCGCAGCTCCCCGGCACTCAGCAGGGGCTGGGTCGCGACGTCCTCGACGATCGCCCGAAGCAGGCGCTGCCAGGCGCCGCGGCCCTGGACCGGATCGAGCGTGGCAGCCAGGTCCGCTGCCCACGCCGGGTCGCTCGTGGCGATGCGTTCCGGGTCCATCAACCGGCGGGTCACGCTCGCCCTCGGCTCGCGATCGGTCGCGATCCCGACGACCACGAGGGTCCGCAGTCGCTCGGGCGCCCGCGTCGCGAACCGGAGCGCCGTCAGCGCCCCCATCGAATAGCCCATGAGGTGGAACGTCGTGAGGTCGAGGGCATCGACGAACGCAGCGAGGTCGTCGACGAGCCATTCAGCCCGGAACCCGTTCGCCGCGTCCCAGCGCGTCCGGCCGTGACCGCGCGCATCGGGCAGATAGAGCCTGAACGCCGTCGCGAGGGAGGGGATCTGGGCCTCGAATGTCGCGCCGCCCGAGGTCGTCGCCCCGTGGAGCAGGATCAGCGGCGGCCCGGCGCCGGCGACGTCGTAGCCGACGTCGAGGCCGTTGGCGTGGATCGTCGGCATCAACCGATGCTAGCGCTCCGGCTTGCCCTCCACCTCGGACATCGCGGCGCGTTCGATGCGCAGGTACCGACGCCGGTAGTAGAGCAGCGGCATGGGGTGCTCGGCCTGGTTTGCCAGATCGTCGACCAGGCCGATGAAGAGGTCGTGGTCACCGGCCGAGAACGTTTCGACGACCGTGCATTCGAGCGCGGCGATCGCGCCGTCGATGAGCGGCAGGCCGGTCGGGCCCGGATGCCACGCGGCTCCGCAGAACGCCTCGCGACCGGGCTCGACCGGCGCACCCGCGAAGCAGTCGGACAGGGCCTGCTGCTCCTCGGACAGGATGTTGACGGCATACCGGCCAGCCGCGCGAACGATGGGCGTCAGGAACCGGCGACGATCGAGCGCGACCATGACCAGCGGCGGGTCGAGCGACACCGAGCTCAGCGCGTTGACCGTGATCCCGAACGGCCGCTCGCCGTCGAGCGCACTGACCACCGTGACGCCGGTCACGAAATGGCCCATCACGCGGCGGAACTTGTCGGAGGTGATCGAAGCGCTGGAGGTCACTCACGGAGTCTAGCGACGAACCGCCCGGCGCCTACAATCAGCCCATGCCCGAGACACTGCCAGCGACGACCCGGACGGAGCGCGATTCGATGGGCGAGGTGGAGGTTCCGGCCGACGCGCTCTACGGCGCCTCGACGCAGCGGGCGGTCCTCAACTTCCCGATCTCGGGCGAGGGCCTGCCCGCCCGCTTCCTGCGCGCCCTGGCCCTCGTCAAGCAGGCTGCCGCGGAGACGAACGGGGAGCTTGGCCTGCTCGACCCGGATGTCGCGGCCGCCATCGCGGCGGCAGCCGCCGAGGTCGCCGACGGCGGTCACGCCGACCAGTTCCCGATCGACATCTACCAGACCGGCTCGGGCACGTCGACAAACACGAACATGAACGAGGTCGTTGCCCACCTCGCGAGCGCCCGTCTCGGTGGCCGGGTCGTCCATCCCAACGACGACGTCAATCGCTGCCAGAGCTCGAACGACACGATCCCGACCGCCCTCCAGCTGTCGGCCGCGGTCGCCATCGAGGAGGAGCTGCTCCCCGCCCTCGAGCGCCTCCACACCGCGCTCGTGGCCAAGGAGCAGGAGCTCTGGCCGATCGTCAAGACCGGCCGGACGCACCTCCAGGACGCGACCCCGATCCGGCTCGGCCAGGAGTTCCGCGGCTACGCCGGCCAGGTCGAGGAATCACTCCGGCGGGCACGCGGCGCGCAGGCGGAGCTGCTCGCGGTGCCGCTCGGCGGGACGGCGGTCGGGACCGGGATCAACGCCCATCCCGAGTACGCGTTCCGGGCCTGCGCCAGGTTGTCCGCGCTGACCGGCCTGACCATCCGCGAGAGCGCCAACCATTTCCATGCCCAGGCGACGCTCGACGCCGCGATCGCCGCCCACGGCGCCATCCGGACGATCGCGTTGAGCCTGTGGAAGATCGCCTCGGACGTCCGGTTGATGGGGATGGGCCCGCGCGCCGGGATCGCCGAACTCGCGCTGCCGGAGACCCAGCCCGGGTCGAGCATCATGCCCGGCAAGGTGAACCCGGTCATCGTGGAGAGCCTGACCATGGTCGTGGCCCGCGTCGTCGGCAACGACGCGACGATCGCGTTCGGGCAGACCGGCAGCTTCCTGGAGCTGAATGTCATGCTGCCGGTGACGACCGCCGCCATGCTCGAATCGATCACGTTGCTCGCCGCGGCGGCCGCCAACTTCAGCGCTCGCTGCATCGAAGGGCTGACCGCCACGGAGCGGGGCCCGCGACTCGTCGAGCAGGGTCTCATGCTCGCGACGGCGCTCGCGCCGGTCGTCGGCTACGACGAGGCCGCCAGGCTGGCCAAGGAGGCGCATCGCTCCGGCCGCACGATCCGCGAACTCGCCCTCGAGCGCGGGATGGACCCGACCGAGCTGGATCGCCTGCTCGACCCGGCGGCGATGACCGAGCCGGGCCTCGGCTCCGGCCCCGGGGGCGGCTGACCCGCGGAACCCCGGGACTGTCGCCTCATGGCGCACCCCAGGACGGGCGCAACCGGTCCTCGCGTTCGAGCGCGATGACGATCCCGATCCCCGTCCACGCGGCACCGAACACCAGCCACATAGGCTCGGTCAGGCGCCCGGCGGATGGGACGCGACGGTGCGGCGCGGCGCGCGCACGAGCGAGGAACCGACGACGAGCCAGGCCGCTACGAGCATGCCAAGGGCAAGGAACTGGAGGTCGGGGTTGGGCGTGGGTGGTACCCAGACGCCGGACCCGCCCGCGAGAATGAGACCCCATCCGGGGACGACTCCGGCGAACAGGATCCCGACTTCGAGCGACGACCAGCCCCCGGCTCGCCAGGCGGCCGCACCGACGACCAGCAGGCCGCCAAACGCGATCAGGCCGCACCATGCGAGCCAGGGAGCGAGCCCCCACACGAGGCCCGTCATCGAACCGACGAAGGCCACCGACCGCGCAGCGTGTGCCGGCGCCGGCAGTTCCAGCACGAGCGCGACCATCCCGACCCCGAGCACGACGACCGCAAAGAAGAACAGCGGCAGCGCGGCAGCGCCGTCGCGGTACGACCCCCAGTCTTCGACGACGATCGGCCCGTTGACCGCCACCACCATCGCCGCGATCCACAGGACACCACCGGTGAGCGCCAGCCATCCGGCTCGCACGGGCCACGGACCTCGGGCGACCGGCGGCTCGATGGGTGCCGGCGTGCCCTCGGCCGGCGGATGGAGGCGGGCGTCGATGGCGCCGCGGACGATGTCCAGGCGGTCGAGCACGTTGGGTGGGCGATCCGACAGCAGCGCCAGGAACTCCTCCTCGTAGCGGCTTCGCCAGGTTCGCGGGTACAGGCCGATGAGACGCGTCATCTCGATGCCTCCCGGATCCTCGCCAGCCCGGTCCGGGCGAACCCGGCCAGCCCGTCGAGCTGTGCCTTGAGCGTGGTGGCGCCGAGTCCCGTGAGCCGGTACGGACGCCGTCGCTCCACCGGCGTCAGCGGCTCGATCAGCCCGCGCTGTTCGAGCCGTGCGAGCGCGCCGTAGAGGGTCCCCGGGCCGAGCGGGACACCCGAGATCTCCTCGACGTCGGCCATGATCGCGTAGCCGTGCTTCGGCCCGTCGGCCAGCGACAGGAGGATGTACAGCGACGGCTCCGCGAACCGTCCGAGCTCGGTGAAACCGTCGTTCAAGCTACAGCCACCTCCGGGGCATCACGATACGCCGTTCGTCAGTCGGCGACGACGACCGCACAGGCGATCCGGGCGCCGCTGCCGCCGTTGCCCGCGCGACCGCGCTATATCAGACGGCGCTATATCGTCTGACGATATATACCATTCCCGAGGAGCTGCCAAGCCCCGCGCGAGACGCGCGACGCTGCGACCCGGCGGCTACAATCCGCGCGATGACCGAGACCCGCCTGTGGGATCGCGCCGCCGCCCTGCCCGTCCGATCCGACGGCCTGCGGTTGCCGGAGGTCGCCACGCTCGGCGCGGGCCCGCCGACCGTTGCCGAGCTGTTCGATTTCATGCGCGACGCGGAGCTCCGCTTTGCGACCCTCCGACTGCGTCTGGAGGAGCGCGCCAGCACGGCCCGTGGCGAGGACGTCACGATCATGGACACCGTCCTGCGCCATCCCGGCGACGCGAAGGTGACGACCACCCACGCCGGCTCGTCGGCGTTGTCCGAGTACGAGCTGTGGATCTCCGACGGGGAGATCGTCCGGACGTATGCGAGCGTCCACGGGCTTGGGACCCAGCGTCCCGTCCGGAACCGCCCGCGCGGTCTGGACGACCCGGACTTCCCAGGCCCGTCGAAGGTCTACGAACCGGTCACGGCGCTGCCCATGGAGACGCTGCCGGACACCTTCATCCACCCGGCCGGCTACTGCCAGAACGTGCTCGCGACGGGCCGCTGCACGGTGACGGGCACCGACGTCGTAGCGGGTCGCGAGGCGATCCTGCTCGAGTGCGACCATCCGCGCACGACCGAGCTCGCCGGCGACCGGCCCGACTTCCACATCTCGCTCGGGGTCGACCGCGACACCGGCGTCATCCTGCGCCTCGTGGAGTCGATCGGCGGCAGTGTCACCCGTCAGGCCGAAGTCGTCGAGCTCTCGCCAGACGTACCGATGCCCGCGTCCGCCTTCATCTTCGCCTTCCCGACCGGGACGACGATGTTGTACTGAGCGTCGGCCCTGAAGGCCCACGCTAGCGTTCGATCGATCGCGGGTCAGATCACCTCGAGCTCGCGCTCGATCGCGAGCAGCTCCTCGGCCGATCCCTGGACCTTCGGGCCCTTGAACCAGTTCTTCGCCGACACGAGATACCAGATCGTCGCGCCGCCAAGGACGACCAGGAAGACGACCGGCGTGTAGTTGAAGCTCTGGATGGTGACCGGGAAGGCCTGTGGAAGCATGAACAGGATGAAGATGAAGGCCACCCAGATCGTCGCGACGATCCCGATCGGCCGGCTCCACCGTCCGAGGCTCCACGGTCCCGCCTGGAACTTGTCGCCCGCACGAAGCCTGAGGAACACGGGGGCGATATAGGCGACGTACAGCCCGATGACGGCGATCGAGGTGATGGCGAAATAGGCCACCGGGCTGTAGAGGTACGGCAGCCCGAGGATGAATGCGCCGGCGGCGGCCAGCCAGATCGAGTTCGTCGGGGTCCGGGTCCGCTTGTTGATGCGGTGCCAGAGGGAGCTCAATGGGACCGCGCCGTCACGCGAGAAGGCGTAGATCATCCGCGAGTTGGCGGTCACCGACGACATCCCGCAGAAGAACTGCGCGCCGATGACGATGAGCAGGACGGCCATCCCCAGCGACTGGCCGACGGCGTCGATCCAGATCTGGACCGGCGGGACGCCGGTCGCCGTCTGGAGCGCGTGGGTGTAGCCGTCGACCATCGTCCCGTCGGTCCCCGTGAACACCTGCTCCGGCGTGATCCCGACGTTCATCGCGACCAGCAGGATGAACCCGAAGATGACCGAGATGACGACGGACCACACGATTCCTCTCGGCGAGGACGTGTCCGCTTCGTGCGTCTCCTCGGACATGTGGGCGGACGCATCGTAGCCGGTCAGCGTGTACTGGGCGTTGAGCAGACCGATGAGCGCGACGTAGAGCGGGATCCCGAGGAACATCAGCGCCGGCAGGCTGCGCCGTGTCGTAGCCGGTGTTGTTGACCGTCTTCGAGAAGACCGTGCCGAGGTCCGTCCTGGTGTGCTGGTTGAGGAAGACGCACACGATGACGATCACACTGACGCCGACGACATGCCACCACACCGAGACGTCGTTGAGCAACGCCACGAGGCGGATGCCGAACGTATTGAGCAGGGCGTGGAGGATGAGCATCACGCCGTAGACCGCGATCGTGACCGTCGGCGTCACCGTGACTCCGAACGCCAAATTCAGGAACGCGGTCGTGAACAGGGCGAGCCCGAAGTCGATGCCGGCGGTCACGGCGACCTGCCCGACGAGGTTGAACCAGCCGACGAACCAGCTCCAGGTGGCCGCGTTCCGCCCGGACTCGGGCGCGAGTTTGGCCGACCAGTAGTACAGGCCACCGGCCGTCGGGTAGCTCGAGGCGACTTCAGCCATACCCAGGGCCACGAGAGTCACAAAGAACCCGACGAACAGCCAGCCGAGCGTCATGACCGCCGGCCCGCCGACGTTCATGGCGAAGCCGAACAGGGTGAGACAGCCCGACAGGATCGAGATGATCGTGAACGAGACCGCGAAGTTCGAGAACGTCCGCATCCCGCGGCGGAGTTCCTGCGCGTACCCCAACTGGTGGAGTTGGTCGCGGTCTCGCGAACCGGTCGATGGCGCATCCATCCGTCGGATCCCTCCTGCACAACGCTACGATGTGGGTCGCCTGAACGCGCGGACGCAAGGGATGCGCGGAGGATACTCCGCGCCAGCCGTGGAATCCCACGTTCGGAGCGATATCCGGCGCGGATCTCGCAGCATGGGCGAGGAGGATGCGGTGGGCGACCGGCTCGCGGGCAAGATCTGCATCGTGACGGGTGCCGGATCGGGGATCGGTCGGGCTAGCGCGATCCGGTTCGCCGAGGAAGGCGCCCGCGTCACGGCCGTCGACATCGACCGCGAGGCCGTAGAGAAGACGGCGCGTGAGATCGGCGACGTGGCGGTCGCGGTCCACGCCGACGTGTCGGTGGCGGCGCAGGTGAAGGCCTACACGGATGCGACCGTCGAGCGCTGGGGCGGGCTCCACGTCGTGTTCAACAACGCCGGCGTCAACCTGCCTGGCGTGTTCCACGAGGCGACCGACGAGGTCATCGAGCGGACCCTCGACGTCAACGTCAAGGGCTGCATCTACGGCTGCCGTTACGCCATCCCGCACATGCTCGCCGGCGGCGGTGGCTCGCTCATCAACACGACGTCGGTGAACGGTCTTGTCGCCGAACCGTTCCTCGCCATCTACGCGACGTCGAAGGGCGCCATCGTGATGCTGTCGAAGGGCATCGCGCTCGATTACGCCAGGCAGGGCATCCGCTGCAATGCGCTGGCACCGGGCTGGGTCGACACCCCGATCAACTACGCGCACGCCGAGATGCTCGGCGGGCTCGCTGAGGTGTATGCCACGATCGACTCGTTCCAGCCCATCGGCCGGCCGGGCGAGCCCCGGGAGATCGCCCACGTCGCCCTCTTCCTGGCCTCCGACGAAGCCTCGTTCGTCACCGGCGCGGTGATCGTGGCCGACGGTGGCATGACCGCGAAATGACCCGTCACACAGGGAGGCCAGCGCGACCATGAGCGACTCCGACCACGGCTCCCCGGCCAGGCACCCGCGGCTGGCAGAGCTGGAAGAGATGGTCCGCGACGGCCGGATCGACACGCTGGTCGTGGCGATCACGGATATGCAGGGCCGGCTCATGGGCAAGCGCGTCCAGGGCCAGGCATTCCTCGACGGCGTCGTGGCCCACGGCGCCCATTTCTGCACCTACCTGCTCGGCACGGACATGGAGATGAACACGCCCGAAGGGTTCAAGCTCATGAACTGGGAGACCGGCTACGGCGACTGGATCGCCGAGCCGGTGTGGGACCAGCTCCGTGTCCTGCCATGGCTCCCGGGGACCGCGCTGGTCCTCGCCGACGCGGTCGACGAGGAGACCGGCCTCGAGATCCCGATCGCGCCGCGGACCATCCTCAAGCGGCAGGTCGAGCGGGCCGCCGCGGCCGGCTACGCGCTGAAGGCTGGCTCCGAGTTCGAGTTCTACGTCCTGCGCGACAGCTGGGAGGAGCTGGCCGACCGTGGCTGGCCCATCCCGCGAGCGTTCGGTCACTACAACGAGGACTACCACCTCCTCCAGGCGACCAAGGCCGAGCCGCTCCACCGGCTGCTGCGCAACCAGATGACGGAGGCCAATGTCCCCATCGAGTTCAGCAAAGGCGAGGCAGCCAACGGGCCAGCACGAGGTCAACATCCGCTACGCCCACGTGCTCGAGTCGGCCGACCGGAGCGTCATGTTCAAGCACGGCGCCAAGGAGATCGCCTATCTGAACGGCTGGGGCATCACGTTCATGGCCAAGCCCGATCATCACTGGACGGGCTCGTCGGGCCACCTGCACATGAGCCTGTGGGACGGCGCGACGGACGTCCCGCTCATGTTCGAGCCGGACGCGGCGGCGGCCGGTCCATACGGCCTGTCGGTCCTCGGCCAGCACTTCGTCGCCGGGATGATGGCGCTGTCGCGAGAGCTCGCCGTGTTCATCGCCCCGTTCATCAATTCGTACAAGCGCTTCGCGTCGCTGTCGTGGGCGCCGGTCAACGTCGTCTGGGGCCGCGACAACCGCACGACCGGATTCCGGCTCGTCGGACGCGGCCCCGCGTTGCACGTCGAGGACCGCTTCCCCGGGGGCGACATGAATGCCTACCTGACGTATGCGGCGATGATGGGCGCCGGCCTGTACGGGATCGAGCACGAGCTCCCGCTCGACCCGGAGTTCAAGGGCAACGGCTACCTGGCCAAGGGCGTCGAGCGCATGCCGCGCGCCCTGTACGAGGCCATCCGTGAGCTGGAGCGTTCAGAGGCGGCCGTCGAGATCCTCGGCCAGGACGTCGTCGACCACTACCTCAACGCGGCCAGGGTGGAGCAGGACACCTACGACTCCGTCGTCCACCCGTGGGACCGCGAGCGCTACCTCGAGCGCGGCTGATCGCCCGAAGCCCCGTCCGACCTACCCAGCCGGTCGGTCGGACGCGACCTCGCGCAGACGCCTCCCGACGTCGACGTGGCCGGCCGCCTCCGCGACATCGGCCGGCGTCTGGCCGCCCTCGGTGCGGGCCGTCGGACTCGCCCCGGCCGAGAGGAATAGTTCGACGAGCTCCGCGTCGCCGTGCTGCGCCGCGGCGTGCAATGGCGTGAACTCGTGCCGCTGCGTGGCATTGACGTCGGCGCCGGCGGCGATCAGCAGTCGGCAGACCTCGTGATGGCGTCCGGATGCGGCGCTATGCAGCGGCTGGACCTGGAGCTCGTTGACCGAATAGGCGTTGACCACGGCTCCGGCATCGAGCAGCGTCCTGGCCGCCTCGACCTTGCCGAAGAACGCCGCGAAATGGAGGGCGGTGAAGCCGTCGGTCGAGTATGCGGTCGCGCGCCAATGGTCCTCGAGCAGCCGCTCGCGCAGCCGGTCGATGTACCCGAGCGCGGTCGCCTCGAAGACGTCGAGCTCCGGGTCGGCCGCCAGCAGCGCGTCGGTCGTCGCCCGGTCGAAGCGGTAGCGCGACAGCATGATCGCCGACACCCCATTGCGGTCGCGTGCGGACGCGAGGGCGGGATCCGCCGCGACGAGCTCGACGACCCGCGCGGCATCATCGTCGTTGATCGCTTCGATCAGGTCCTCGACCGGGCTGGCCATGGCACAGGCTCCCTCTGGACGAAGCTTAGGTGCTGCAACTAATATACCGCCGATGGCGCGGATGGCAATCCCCGACGACGAGCTGGCGGCACGGGTCCATTCGGCCTCGCTCCACCTCCTGCGACGCCTGGCACAGGAGGATCGTGCCACAGGTGTCTCGGCCCCGCGACTGTCCGCCCTGTCCGTCCTGGTGTTCGGCGGTCCGCGAACGATCGGAGCCCTGGCGGCGGCCGAAGGCGTCACCCCACCGACCATGACCCGCCTCGTCGCGGCCATGGTAGCCGACGGCCTGGTCGAACGGCTCGAGGATCCCGGCGACCGACGGGTCGTCCGGCTCCAGGCGAGTGCCGCGGGGCGTGCCACGCTGCTGGCCGGCCGGGACCGGCGGGTGGCCACGCTCGGGGCGATGTTGGCGGCGCTGACGCCGAAGGAGCGCCGGCGCCTCGATCAGGCGGCCGCCATCATCGAGGGGATGCTCACACCGAGGTCGTGACCGCGCATCGAGCGCGCTACTCTGGTGCACACGCATCGGACGAGGGAGGGGCATGCGACTCGAGGACAAGGTCACGATCATCACCGGTGGGGGTGGTGGCATGGGCCGGGTGGCCGCCCGGATGTTCGCGCAGCAGGGGGCGCGGGTCGTCGTCGCCGAGTTCGGCGAGGCCGCCGGTGCGGAGACCGTCGACCTGGTCCGCAAGACCGGCGGCGAGGCGACGTTCGTGCGGGCCGACGTCTCGAAAGAGGCGGACGCGAAGGCGATGGTCGATCACGCGCTGGCGACCTACGGCCGGGTGGACTGCTTGTACAACAACGCCGGTGTCATGCCGGAGGCCGACCACTCGGTCACGGACACCGATGTCGACACCTGGGATGCGGTCATGGCGGTCAACGTTCGAGGCGTCTACCTCGGCTGCAAGTACGCGATCCCGGCCATGATCGGCGGCGGCGGCGGCTCGATCATCAACATCGCGAGCTTCGTCGCGATCCTCGGCTGCAGCGTCCCGCAGGACGCCTACACGGCCTCCAAGGGGGCGGTCCTGTCGCTCACCCGCAGCTTGGCCGTCCAGTTCGGCCCGCACGGGATCCGGACCAACGCCATCTGCCCCGGTCCGGTGGAAACGCCGCTGCTGATGGACTGGCTGGTCAAGGATGAGGCGGCCAAGCAGGTCCGGCTGGCGCGCAACCCGACCGGGCGCTTCGGGAAGCCGGAGGAGATCGTCCACATGGCGGTCTATCTCGCGTCGGACGAGTCGCGCTGGACGAACGGCGCCTCGCTCGTCGTCGACGGCGGCATCACCGTCAACTACTTCTGAGCGCGGGCCGGAGGCATAGATGACGGAGGAGACGCCGGACATGGCCAGCGGCCGGATCGCGATCGGCATCGACGTCGGCGGGAGCGGGATCAAGGCGGCGGTCGTCGACGTGGAGTCCGGGCGGTTCCGTTCCGAACGGATCCGGGTCGCCACGCCGCTCCCGTCGACCCCGGACGCGGTGCTCGCGTCCGTCGCCAGGCTCATCAAGCGCCTGGCCAGGTCGAGCGGGCTCGGTGACGCGACGCCGGTCGGGATCGGCCTGCCCGGCGTCACCATCGACGGCGTCCTCAAGTCGGCCGCCAACATCGACCCTGCCTGGATCGACTTCCCGGTCGTCGAGCGTCTCGCCCGGGTCATCGGGCGACCCGTCTCGATCATCAACGACGCCGACGCCGCGGGGATCGCCGAGATGCGCTTCGGGGTCGGTCGCGACCAGCCGGGCGTGGTCATCTTCCTGACCCTCGGCACCGGTGTCGGATCGGGCGTGTTCGTCGACGGCAAGCTCGTGCCGAACACCGAGTTCGGCCAGATGGAGATCCGCGGCCGTGCGGCCGAGAAACGCTCCGCGGCGGCGGCCCGCATCAAGCGCGGCCTGTCGTGGAAGGCCTGGGCGTCCGACCTCGACGAGCACCTCGACCGCATCTACCAGCTGATGTGGCCGAACCTCATGATCCTCGGTGGTGGCGTGAGCAAGAGCGCCGACAAGTTCGTGCCGCGGCTGACGGTGCGCTGCCCGGTGATCCCGGCCCTGTTGCGCAATGACGCCGGCATCATCGGCGCGGCCATCGTGGCGGCCGAGGGACCGACCCTGGTGTCGAGGCCGGCACCGGCGGCCGTCCCGATGGTCGTGCCGGCGGAGCCGGTGCCGGCGAACCCGGCCCCGGCCTGACGGTCAGGCACGAGCGCGCAACTCCCGGAGGGTCTCCGCCGAGCCCGAGACGATGAGATTCTCGCCCGCGACGAGGACCCGATCGTCGGCGGGGTTCGGGTCGTAGTCGCGCTCGCCGCGGACGACCGCGAGCGAGAAGATCCCGCCCCGCCGCAGCTCGGCGATCGTCCGTCCCTCGAGTGGGCCGCCGGCCGCGACCTCGACCTCCTCGATCGAGAACGCGAGCTCGCCGTGCGACAGGGCGAAGTCGATGAAGTCTGCGACGCGCGGGCGGACCGCGAGCTCGGCGATCTGGCGTCCGGCGCGTGTGTACGGTGACACGACGCGATCCGCGCCGGCCTGCGCGAGCTTGTCCTCGGAGCCCTCCTGGTTCGCGCGGGCGACGATGAACAGGCCCGGGTTCAGGGCCCGCGCGGAGAGCGTCACATACACGTTGTTGGCGTCGGAGTCGATGGTCGTGATCAGGCCGCGCGCCCGCTCGATGCCGGCCTGGCGGAGCGTCGCATCGCTGGTCGCGTCGCCGATCACGACGAGGTGGCCGTCGGTCTTCGCCGTCTCGAGCGATGCGGGGTTGACATCGACCACGACGAACCGCTCGCCGGTGTGGGCGAGCTCTCGGGCGACCGTCGAGCCGACCCGTCCGTAGCCGCACAGGATGAGATGCCCCCGCAGGTTCGCCACCGCCTCGGCCATCCGTCTCGCCTCCCGTCGTCCACTGGCCGCCTCGGACAGCACCGCCTCGGCGACGATCCCGACCGATCCGAAGATGATGCCGACACCGGCCACCGCGAGGAGCACGGTCCACGCTCGGCCGAGCCCGTCGAGCTCGCGGACTTCCTTGTACCCGACGGTCGTGAGCGTGATGCCGGTCATGTACATCGCATCGCCGAGCGACCAGCCGAGCGCCATGTAACCGGCGGTCCCGACGGCCACGGTGACCACCACGGCCGCGAGCCACAGCCGGACGTGCGAACCGCGGAAGGCGTGCAGCCAGCTGATCGTCACGGAGGCGATGCTAGCAGCGCCGGCGAGGGAGCCGGAGGGCCGGGCGGACCGATCGAATGTGACGCGGGCGTATCATCGGTGGCCCATATCCGCCCTCCGCTCGAACCCGAGAGGCACCAGCATGACCGCCCCGACCGCCGCCTCCGCCACGCCGGTAACGACCCAGATGATCATCGGCGGCGAACCCGTGGATGCGGCCGACGGGCAAACGTTCGACGTGGTGAACCCGGCGACCGGCGGGGTCATCGCGACGGCCCCCCTCGGCGGCCCGGCCGACGTCGACCGCGCGGTCGAGGCGGCCCGGCGGGCGTTCGACGACCGGAAGGGCTGGGCGACCTGGGCCGCCGGGAAACGCGGCCGCTCGCTGGCCAAGTTCGCGGCCCTCATCAAGGAGCACACCGAGGAGCTCGCCCAGCTCGAGAGCCGCAACGTCGGCAAGCCGATCACCGGGGCCCGCGGCGAGATCACCGGCGTCAGCCTCGTGTTCGACTACTACGCCGGCGCCGCCAACAAGATCTTCGGCCAGACGATCCCGGTCTCGAAGCCCGGGCTCGACCTGACGCTGCGCGAGCCGATCGGCGTGGTCGGGCTGATCGTGCCCTGGAACTTCCCGCTGCTGATGGCGTCGTGGAAGGTCGCGCCGGCCCTGGCCGCCGGCAACACCGCGATCCTCAAGCCCGCCAGCTACTCCCCGTTGACGGCGCTCCGGCTCGGCGAGCTGGCGCTCGAGGCGGGGATCCCAGCCGGCGTCCTCAATGTCGTGACCGGACCGGGCGGCTCGGCCGGGGCGGCGATCGCGGGGCACCCCGGGATCGGCAAGGTCGCGTTCACGGGCGAGACCACGACCGGCCAGGAGATCATGCGGCTGGCCTCCGGGAACGTGAAGAAGGTCTCGCTCGAGCTCGGTGGCAAGAGCCCGAACATCGTGTTCGCCGACGCCGACCTCGAGAAGTTCGCCCGCGAGTCGCCGTACTCGGTGTTCGACAACTGCGGCCAGGATTGCTGCGCCCGGAGCCGGATCCTCGTCGAACGCTCGGCACACGAGCGGGTCGTCGAGCTGTTCGCGGATGCGACCCGCGCGGTCAAGGTCGGCGACCCGGCCGACGATGCCACCGAGGTCGGCACGCTCGTCAGCTTCAAGCAACGAGACCGCGTCCGCGACTACATCGAGATCGGGCTCGCGGAGGGCGCGACGCTCGTCGTCGGTGGCGACGCGCCGGCGGACCCGGCGCTGGCCGATGGCGCCTACCTGATGCCCACCGTGTTCGACGACGTTTCCAACGACATGCGGATCGCGCGCGAGGAGATCTTCGGACCGGTCGTGTCGATCATCCCGTTCGACACGGAGGAGGAGGCGCTGCGGCTCGCCAACGCGACGCCGTACGGGCTGTCGGGCTCGATCTGGAGCCGCGACATCGGCAAGGCGCTCCGCGCCGCGAAGGCCCTGCAGGCCGGCGTCATCAGCGTCAACTCGAACAGCTCCGTCCACACCGAGGCGCCGTTCGGCGGCTACAAGATGTCCGGGATCGGACGCGAGCTCGGGATGTCGGCGCTCGAGCTCTACTCCGAGACGAAGAACGTCTTCATCGACCTGAGCTGATCGGGGGTGGCTCGAGGTCCGGGCGACGCCGGGCCAGCCAGTCGTGGAGGGCCCACATCGTGGTCTTGAACGCGATGCCGGCCCACGGGATGTCCTCGGGGGCGAAGGCGACGACCTCGGTCGCCTCGGGCGTCGGTGTCGCGGTCCCGCCGACGATGCGCGCCTCGAAGGCGATCGTCACGACCGACGCCTCGAGCCGAGTGTAGAGCCCGACGATCTGGCCCGGCTCGACCAGCAGGCCGGTCTCCTCCCAGGTCTCGCGGATGGCCGCCTGGTTGACGGTCTCGTCGACCTCGAGGAAGCCGCCGGGCTGGGCCCAGGTCCCCAGGCCGGGCTCGATGCCGCGGCGGATGAGCACGATCTCGCCGACCTCGGTGATGGGCAGCGTCGTGACCACGAGGCGCGGGTTCACGTAGGCCACGTGGCCGCAGGCGCTGCATGCCAGCCGCTCGCGATCCTCCCCGGGCACGAGGCCGAAGGCCAGCGGCGCACCACACCGGGCACAGAAGTTGAGCGAGGCCGCCAGCCAGGCCGGAACGCCTCGCCCCGATGGGAGGTCGGACGAACGGCCGTCGGGGCCGCGGGGGAAGGCGTCGTCGGTCATATCGGTCGTCGGGTCACCAGCTCAGCAAGACGATCAGTGCGACGCCGACCAGCAGACCGAGCCCGATCAGGCTCACCGCCACCCAGGCGAGCCGGAACAGGCCCTTGCCGCGATCGACCGGCATCCATGCCCAGGCCGATCGCCAGATCCGGACGACCGCATCCGAGGTCGTCAGCACGAGAAGGGGTGCGCCGACCAGTACACACAGCTTGACCAGCGGGCTGACCGGCGAGACGCCCAGCTCCAGCGCGGTGATGGCGATCGTGCCGGCGATGAGGACCGGGACGCTGAGGAGGACGTAGTGATGCCGGAGGGGCGTCGGTGCGACTTCCGGCACGGAGCGTGACGGGAGCCCCTGGAGGCTCGGTGGGAGCGTCGCCACGGGGGGCCCGCTCCTGACCGCCTGGCGGTCGAGGACCGGCATGCCGGGTTCCCAGCGCTCGTCGTCCATGCCCCCGAGTGTATCCGTCCCGCGTCGAGCACCCGTCGCTAGATGGTCCTCGACTCGGGCGCGTCATCGTGGTCGATGGTCGTCCCGCAGGTCGGGCAATACCAGCGCACCTCCAGCGGCGTCCCGCACGCAACGTGGCGCATGGGATCCACCTCGGCGGCCCCTCGCGCGCCCCAGTCCGCCAGCAATCGGAGGGCTGACGCGAGGTCCCGCCCCTCGGTCGTGATGGCATACGACATCCGGGGTGGACGCTGCTGATACGGCGTGGCGACCACGATCCGCTCACGCTCCAGCCGCCGCAGGCGGTCGGTGAGGATGTTCGGAGCGATCCCGGACACAGCCTCGGCCAGCTCGTTGAACCGACGGGGGCCGGTCAGCAACGCCTCGATGAGGAGCAGGCTCCATCGATCGCCCACCCGGTCGAGGGCGGCTTCGAGGGGGGTCGGCGCGCGACCGTCGGCAGGTTCGACCATGGCTTCGATGGTAGGTGGCGACTTGGGGCTTGTCACGACAGGGCGTCAGTAGTAGATTGCAAGTCACAAGTCTATCGCAGCCTGTACCATCGGAGCACCGAACCCCATGAGCGCCATCGAAGAACTCCAGTCGGCCGTCACCACCGTCGCGGAGCGCGTCGGACCATCCATCGTCGGCATCGGCCGCGGCACGCGCGGATCCGGCATCGTCATCGCACCGGGCAAGGTCCTCACCAACGCCCATAACCTGCGCGGCGACGAGGTGACCGTCACCTTTGCGGACGGCCGTCGCATCCGGGGATCGGTCGCCGGCTATGACGGCGACGGCGACCTCACGGTCGTCGACGTCGACACGGGCGGCGCCGCCGCGGTCGACTGGGGCGACGGTTCGGCTCTCGCGGTCGGGACCGCGGTGTTCGGGGCCGGCGCCAGCCACGGCGGTGGGACGCGCGTGACCTTCGGTCTCGTGTCGGCAGTCGCGCGCGCGTTCCGCGGTCCAGGCGGGCGCCGGATCGAGGGCAGCGTCGAGCACACCGCGCCGCTGGCTCCCGGCTCCTCCGGCGGAGCCCTGCTCGACGCGGACGGCCGTCTCGTCGGGATCAACACCAACCGGATCGGCGAGGGGTTCTATCTCGCGCTGCCGGCTGACGCCGCGCTGCGCGACCGGATCGACGCCCTCGGTCGCGGCGAATCGCCCAAGCGCCAGCGACTCGGTGTCGCCGTCGCGCCGTCGCACGTCGCGCGCCACATGCGCCGGTCGGTCGGCCTCCCGGAGCGTGACGGGGTGCTCGTCCGCGGCGTGGAGGACGGCAGCCCGGCGGCCGCGGCCGGGATCGAGGCCGGCGACCTCATCGTCGAGGCCGGCGGCCGGCCGGTGACCGACGCCGACGAGCTGCATGCCGCGCTCGGCGCCGTCGAGTTCCCGTTCGAGGTCAAGCTCGTGCGCGGGACCGAGGAGCGGACGGTCCAGGTCGGGGGCGGGACCACGGCGACGGGCGAGGCGTGACGCCATGATCGCCACGCTGGCGCGAGCCGTCCACGAGCCGCCCGACGACTCGGACGACGCGGCGCTCGACGCCTACTCGGTCGCCGTCTCGACCGCGGCCGAGCGGCTCATCCCGTCGGTGGCAAGCCTGCGGGTGACGCGCCAGGTCGGCGGCTGGTCGGGCGCTGGCGTCGGTTCGGCCGTCGCGATCGAGCCGGTCGGCTACCTCGTGACCTCGGCGCACGTGGTCGCCGGCACGGAACGAGGTGTCGCCACGTTCGTGGATGGCGCCGAGCTCGAGTTCAGCGTCGTCGGGCGCGACCCGCTCTCCGACCTCGCGGTCGTGCGCACCATCGGCGGCAGCCCGCGCCCGGCGCCGCTCGGCGACGCGGCTCGCCTGCGGGTCGGCCAGCTCGTGGTCGCGATCGGCAACCCACTCGGGTTCGCGGGGACGGTCACCGCCGGGGTCGTCAGCGCGCTCGGGCGTTCGCTGGCCACGCGCGACGGTCGGTCGAGCCGGCTCGTCGAGAACGTCATCCAGACGGATGCCGCGCTGAATCCCGGGAACTCCGGCGGGGCGCTGGCCGATTCGCGGGGTCGGGTCATCGGGATCAACACCGCGGTCGCCGGCATCGGCCTCGGGCTGGCCGTCCCGATCGACGCCGCGACGAAGCGGATCCTCGACGCGCTGATCGTCGACGGGCGCGTCCGGCGGGCGTTCCTCGGGATCGTCGGGGGCACGCGACCGCTCGGCGAGGCGATCGCGGCGCGGATCGGCCGGCCACGCGGCCTCGAGATCGTCCAGCTGCTCGAGCCGGGTCCGGCGGCGAGCGCCGGCCTGCGCGTCGGTGACATCGTGGTGGAGCTCGATGGCGACCCGATCGAGGGTGTCGGCGACCTCCAGCGCCACCTCGTCGGGGACGTCATCGGCCGGCCCTTGCGGCTCAGCGTGGAGCGCGGCGGCGAGACCCGTTCCATGTCGGTCAGCCCGGTCGAGCTCAGCGCGTAGCACCGTCGGGTCGTGGGCGGCCGGACGGGCCGCCGCGGACCGGTTAGCATCGGGCGCATGGAAGGCGTACCCGTCGAACGGGTGGTGCGCGACCCTCGATTCGAGGTGCTGGTCCCGGCCGGCGCCACGATCGTGCACCTCGCCGGTGGCGCGATCTGGGCCGAGGGCCCGGTGTACGTCCCGAGCGAGGATTCGCTGCTCTGGAGCGACGTCCGCGGCAACGTCGTTCGCCGCTGGTCCGCCGCGGACGGGTCCACCGAGCTCTACCGGCCGTCCGATTTCGCCAACGGCCACACGCTCGACCACGACGGCTCCGTCCTCGCCTGCGAGCACGGTCCTCGGCGCGTCTCGCGCCATGAGCGCGACGGGTCACGCACGACCGTCGTCGACCGCTACCGCGGCGCGCGGCTCAATTCGCCGAACGACATCGTCGTCGCGTCCGATGGCGCGATCTGGTTCACCGATCCGCCGTACGGCATCCTCGACGATGGCGAGGGCTACAAGGCCGACTCGGAGCTGGCTGGCTGCTTCGTCTTCCGGCTCGACCGGTCGACCGGCGAGCTGGCGATCATGAGCGACGACCTCGTCCACCCGAACGGCCTGGCATTCTCGCCTGACGAAACGGTCCTCTATGTGTCGGACACGTCCATCGCGCGGATCCCGGGCGGCAACCACCACATCCTCGCCTTCGATGTCATCGACCGACGCCGGCTGACTTCGCCGCGCATCTTCGCGGTCATCGAACCGGGCGTGCCGGACGGCCTGCGGATCGACGTCGACGGAAACGTCTGGACCTCGGCGGGCGACGGCATCCAGGTCCTGGACGCAGCCGGGACCGAGCTCGGGCGGATCCTCCTTCCGGAGGAGGCGGCCAATTGCACGTTCGGCGGCGAGGACGGACAGCGGCTGTTCATCACCGCCACCTCGACGTTGTGGGCGATCGATGTCGGGATCCGCGGCGTCGCAACGCCCTGGGTCAAGCCACGCTGATCGACCCGATCAGGGCAGCCCCGCGTTCGACGGGTCATCGAGGACGAACTGGGTCTGGCTGGCTCGCCAGGCCGCGAGTCGCTCGGCGAGCCCTTTGTCCGACAGCGCGAGGATCGCGGCGGCGAGCAGCCCGGCATTGGTCGCATTGCCGATCGCCACGGTCGCGACCGGCACGCCGCGCGGCATCTGGACGATCGACAGGAGCGAGTCCAGGCCACCGAGGTGCTCGGTCGGGATCGGCACGCCGATGACCGGCAGCGCCGTCTTCGCGGCGAGCATCCCGGGGAGATGGGCGGCGCCGCCGGCGCCGGCCACGATGACCCTGATCCCGCGACCCGCCGCCTCCTCGGCGTAGCGGAACAGCCGATCCGGCGTGCGATGCGCCGACACGACCTTGAGCTCGGAAGGCACACCGAGCTCGCCCAGGACCGCCACGGCCGCCTCGAGGATCGGGAAGTCCGAGCGGCTTCCGCCGACGATCCCGACGACGGGAGCCGCGGTCGCGTCGCTCATGCCTCGTCCTCCTTCGTCGAGTCGTCCGCCCAGGCGAGTCGCGCCGATACGCCACGAGCCTTGGCGAGTGCCTCGTCGACGTCCGCCCCGATCGCCGTGAGGTGCCCCATCTTGCGGCGTTCGAAGACGCGACGCTTGTCGTACAGGTGGAGATGGACCGCCGGGTCGGTGAGCGCGTCCGGCACGCCGAGCAGCCTGGCCTCGCGCTTGGGGCCCCGGCCGAGGATGTTGACGACCGCGGTCGGGGTGAGCGCGGCCGTCGAGCCGAGACCCAGGCCGCAGATCGCCCGGACGTGCTGCTCGAACTGGGAGGTCGCGGCGCCCTCGATGGTCCAGTGGCCCGAGTTGTGGACGCGTGGCGCGAGCTCGTTGACGACCAGCGAGCCGTCGCGCATCAGGAACAGCTCGGCGGTCAGCGTGCCGCACAGGTCCATCGCGGCGGCCAGCGAGCGACCGACCGCCGCCGCACAGTCGGCGACGTCCGCTGCGATCGGGGCCGGGGCGACTGACTCGATGAGGATCCCCTCGTGGTGCACGTTCCGGGCGATCGGGAACACCGCCTCGTCGCCATCGACGGCGCGGGCCACGACGACCGACAGCTCAGCCTCGAAGTCGAGCTCGCGTTCTGCCAGGAGCGGCGTGCCCGGCGGCCGGCCGAGCCGCGCCCAAGAGTCGTCGAGGTCGGCCGCGGTCACGACCCGGATCTGGCCGCGGCCGTCGTACCCACCGATCGGCAGCTTCAGGCGCAGCGGCAGGCCGAGCGCGTCGGCGGCAGCCCGCGCGTCGGACGCGGACCGGACCTCGCGCCAGGGTGCGACCCCGGCACCGGCGCCCTCCACGAACCGACGTTCGACGAGACGGTCCTGGGTCACCAGGAGCGGAGCCCGACCGGGCCGGACCGGAACGGCCGGCTCGACCGCCTCGATCGCCTCGACGACCCCGGCCGCGATGTGCTCGAGCTCGTAGGTCACGACGTCGGTCGCCTCGGCGAGCCGCAGCGCCGCGCCGATGTCGTCGTACGACCCGATGACCAGGCAGTCCGCGACGGACGCGGCCGGACAGTCGGGATCCGGGTCGAGGACCGCGACCCGATACCCCATCGCGCGCGCCGCCTGCCCGAGCATCCGGCCGAGCTGTCCACCGCCCAGGATGCCGATGACGGCGGGCGGCACGATCGGCGATTGGCTTGCCATGGCCCGAGTGTAGGCGGCTACCCTGTGCTGATGGACGCTGTCGAGCACGTCGTGGTCACCGGGCTCATGGGCGCGGGCAAGACCACCGTTGGGCGCGAGCTGGCGCAACGGCTCGGCTGGTCCTGGCGTGACTCGGACGCCGACATCGAGGCGGCCACCGGCTCGACCGTCCGCGAGTTGCGCGACCGTGACGGCACCGAGGCGCTGCATGCCCGGGAATCGGCCCAGCTCCTCGACGCGCTCGCGGCGGCGGGGCCAAGCGTGATCAGTGCCGCCGCCAGCGTCATCGACGATCCGGCGGCCCGGGCCGCGCTGGCCTCGCCCGACGTCGCCGTGATCTGGCTGCACGCGCGGCCCGACGTGCTCGCGGGACGGTTCGGCTCGGCGGACGACCACCGGCCGGCCTACGGCGATTCGCGGGAATTGTTCCTGGCCGAGCAGGCCGCCCGCCGCGAGCCGCACCTCGGCGCGATCGGCGCGCATGTCATCGATGTCGACGACATCGCCCCCGACGAGGTCGTCGGGCGGGCGCTCCGCGCGCTCGGCTAGCATCGGGTCGTGGCTGGACGGACGACGCTCATCCTCGATGTCGACACCGGCATCGACGACAGCCTCGCGCTGCTCTATGCGGCGGCATCGCCCGACGCCGACGTGCTGGCCGCCACCTGCGTCGCGGGAAACACCGACGCGCGGCAGGTCGCCGTCAACACGATGGCGATCCTCGAGCTGGCCGGCCGGCCCGACATCGAGGTCGCGCTGGGCCGCGAGACGCCCCTCGTCCGGGCGCTCGAGACGACGCCGGAGACCCACGGCCCGCGCGGGCTGGGCTACGCCGAGCTGCCCGCGCCGACCCGGCTGCTGTCGTCCCGCCATGCGGTCGACCTCATCGTCGACGAAGCGCGACGGCGGCCCGGCGAGATCACCCTCGTCACCCTCGGACCGCTGACGAATCTCGCCATCGCGGTCCTGCGCGAGCCCCTGCTCCCGCGCCTGCTGCGCGGCTACACGCTGATGGGCGGCGCGTTCGGCGTGCCGGGCAACACGACGCCGACGACCGAATGGAACATCCACTGCGATCCGGACGCCGCGCGGATCGTGCTCTGGGCGTGGGCCGAGGCGCGCGAGGCCGATCCGTCCATCCCGCGCCCGCTCGCGCTCGGCCTCGACGTGACGGAACAGGCACGGATCCTGCCCGACGACGTCGTCCGGCTCGCCCGGCGGGCCGGCAGCACGCCCGACGATTCGATCGCCCTGGCGCGCGGCGAGGACCCGATGCACGCCACCCGGTCCGTGGCCGGCAACCCGATCGTCCGCTACGTCGCCGACGCGCTGCGCTTCTACATGGAGTTCCACGCGACCTACGACGGGTTCTACGGGGCGTTCATCCACGACCCGCTGACGGTCGCGGCGGCGCTCGACCGCGATCTCGTGACGACCGAGGCGCTCTATGTCGACGTCGAGACGCGTGGCGAGCTGACGGCCGGGATGACTGTCGCGGACCGGCGGCGGCTCACCGGCAAGCCGGCGAACCTCGACGTGGCCATGACCGCGAACGTCGCGGTCTTCATGGATCGCCTCGTCGAACGCATCGGACGGCTGGCGGCGGACCACTCGGACGTGGCACGCTAGGCGACGAGGGCGGGCGGCCCCGACCGCGACGAGGGACGAGGAGGGCAAGGTGAACCTGGATTGGCTCCAGATCTGCGCGGAGGGTCAGACGACCCCGTGCGTCGCGCCCATCCAGGTTGCCTATCTGGTCGCGCTCATCGTGGGCGCCGTCCTGCTCGCGATCATCGGCCGCCGGTCGCGCGACTTCACGACCTCCGTCCTGAGCCTGATGGTGGTCGCCATCGCCATCAACATCGCGGTCGGCTCGATCATCTACGCGCTACGCCTGCCGATCTACCTCGATTCGATCGGGACGGTCCTGGTCGGCGCGCTCGCCGGACCCTGGGCCGGCGCCCTGACCGGCATCCTGTCCAACCTCATCTGGTCGATCCTGCCGATCCCCGGCGGGGCGAGCCCGACGGCTGCGTTCTTCGCCCCGGTCGCCGGCGTCATCGGCCTGATGGCCGGCTTCTGGGCCAGCCGGGGCGTCTTCCAGTTCCGGTCCGACGATGCGCGCGCCGGCGGGTTCCTGTCGCTCGCGGCCGGGTTCGCTGCCGCGTTCGTCGCGCTCCAGATCGTCCAGGCCACCATCGGCCTCGCGACCGACGCCAACGATCCAAACTCGCAGAACCGGTTCGTCGTGATCGGCCTGGTGATCATCCTTCTGGGCGTCGCGGTCGCTTGGGTCACGCGGCGGACGGTCTTTGACCTGAAAGCGGATGACCCTCGGATCCGAACGTACCTCGTCGGTGCAACGGCTATCTCCGGATTCGTCATCGTGTTGGCCCTGTTCCGTCTGTTGTTCAGTCCGAGTGGCTATTTCTCGACGGTCGATGGCCTCCATGACGACGGTTCTCCCGAGTCTCTTCGGATCATTGGGACGACTTCCCTGAGCAGGTCTCGCGCTGCAGGATCCAGTCGGCCTGATCGTCGGGATCCTCGTTGCTTTGGTCGTTGGTTTCATCGTCTACCGCTGGGCGCGGCAGGGCGAGCATGCGCGGCTGTTTCCCGTGTGGATCGGCGGCGCGACGACCGGTCTCGTCGCCGCGATGATCTCCGCGCCGATCGCCGCGGGCGTGTTCGGCGGCGTCACCGGTGGCGGGACGGACGTCCTCGTCGCGCTCTTCCGGACGCTCGGGCTCAACGTCCTCCAGTCGGCGCTGGCGCAGGGCCTCACCAGCGATCCCCTCGACAAGACGATCAGCTACACCGTCGTCTTCCTGATCCTTGGCGCGCTGCCCGTGACCGTCCGCACGATGTACAGCCGCGGCGAGGCCACGGTCGTCGAGTGACCTCGGCGATCTGACGAGCGAGGGATGTCCGCGACCACCGGCTATTTCGTCGCGGGTTCGAGCTGGCTGCATCGCCGGAACCCGCTGACCAAGCTCCTGGCGCTCGCCCTGGTCCTCCTGTCGGCGTTCCTCCTGCCGCCGGTCGTGCTGCCGGCGATGGTCGTCGCGATCGTCGTCGCGGGCTGGTCCGCTGGGTTACTCGGTCCGATGGCGCGGGCGATGCGCATCCCGGCGTTGCTCCTGCTGTCCATCCTCATCGTCAATGGCTTCTTCTACCCCGGTGCGACGGACGCGCTGCTGACCATCGGACCGTTCTCGCTGACTCGCGAGGGCCTGGCCTTCGGGCTCATCTCCGGTGGGCGGATCCTCGTCGTCTTCCTGGCCGCCGTGGCCTTCCTGTTCACGACGCTTGCCGATGACCTGCTCGAGGCGCTGATCGTCCGCGGTGCCAGCCATCGGATCTCGTTCGTCATCCTGTCGGCCGTCCAGATGGTGCCGCGCATGCAGGCGCGCGCCGGCGCGATCCTCGAGGCGCAGCAGGCGCGAGGCCTGGCGATCACGGGCTCGTTCGGGCGGCGGATCCGGGCGCTCATCCCGCTGATCGGACCGGTCGTGCTCGGATCGCTCGTGGACGTCCGCGAGCGCACGTTCGCGCTCGAAGCGCGGGGGTTCGGAGCCCGCCCAGGACGCACCGCCTACCGGGTCGTCGCCGACCCACCCATCGACCGCTGGCTTCGTCTCGCGATCATCGCCGGCTGTCTGGCCGTGGTCGTCGCGGCCGTCACCGGGTTCCCGCGATGAGTGCGTTGCCGGCGCCGACCGCGAACCCACTCCGGATCGACGGCCTGTCGGTCCGCTATCCGGGGAAGAAGGCCCCGAGCCTCGACGACCTGTCGCTCGAGCTGCCCGCCGGCCAACAGGTGGGTGTCACCGGCCGGACCGGCGCCGGCAAGTCGACGCTGGCGCTGGCAGCCGCCGGGTTCATCCCCAGGGTCGTTCGGGCGAGGCTCGATGGTCGGGTCGAGATCGAGGGCGTCGGGACTGCCGGGGCCGCCGCGGACGCGTTGCTCGGGCGGGTCGGGATCGTGTTCGCGACGCCGGCCAACCAGCTGTCGGCCTCGAAGCAGACCGTTCGCGAGGAGCTCGCCTTCGGGCTCGAGAACCTCGGCATGCCGCGGGCCGAGATGGATCCGCGGATCGACGCCACCCTGGCCCGCCTGGGCATCGCCCACCTGGCCGATCGCGAGCCGTTTGCGCTGTCGGGCGGCGAGCAACAGCGGGTGGCGATCGCGAGCATCGTCGCCATGGGCACGGCCGTCCTCGTGCTCGACGAACCGACCGCCCAGCTCGATCCGGCCGGGACGGCGGCGGTGGCCGACCTGCTCGGGGAGCTGGCGCATGGCGGGACCGCGGTCCTGTGCGCCGAGCACGATCCGGGCGTCCTCGGCCGGATGGACCGCTGCCTGGTCCTCGAGGAGGGGCGAACAGTCGCGCTCGGCATCCCCGGGACGGCCCTCGCGCTGGCCGCGGATGCCGCCGGCCTGCGCCTGCCGACGCTCGTCCGGCTCGCCAGGGATGCGTCGCTCGACCTCGCCACCGCCTTCGACGAGGAGGCCGTGGCACGCGGGCTCAGGACATGGGTGGAGGGCGATCGGCCCCGAAGCGATCGCACGCCCGGACCGACGACAACCATGCTCCGGCCGGACCCGGATGCAGGCGCCGCGCCGCGCGCCGACCCGGTCTGGACGCCCGGACGTGAACGATCGCCCGTTCGAGTCGCCGTCGACCGCCTCGTCCATCGCTATCCGGGCGGCGTCGATGCCGTCCGAGACGTGTCGCTGACGTTCGAACCTGGCGAGGCCGTCGCCATCCTCGGCCAGAACGGGTCGGGCAAGACCACGCTCGTCAAGCATCTCAACGGGTTGCTGCGACCGGACGCCGGGCGCGTCCTGCTCGATGGCGAGCCGACCGACGGCCGAGCCGTCGCGGAGCTCGCCCGGACCGTCGGGTTGGTCTTCCAGAACCCGGACGACCAGCTGTTCGAGCGCTCGGTCGAGAAGGAGGTCGCCTTCGGGCCGCGAAATCTCGGGATCGCGGCCGGTGAGGTCGCCACACTCGTGACCGGCAGCCTGGCGGCGGTCGGCCTGCTCGGCGAACGAACGACCAACCCGTACGATCTCGACCTGTCCCGGCGCAAGCTCGTGGCGCTCGCGGGCATCCTGGCCATGGAACCGGCCGTCCTGGTGCTCGACGAGCCGACCACGGGCCAGGACGCCGACGGGGTGGAACGCGTGGGCGCGATCATCGAGGCCTTCCGCGGCGCGGGTCGTTCGGTGGTGACCATCACGCATGACATGGAGTTCGCCGCCCGGCAGTTCACCAGGATCGTGGTCATGCGCGCCGGCGAGATCGTCGCCGACGGTTCCCCACGACAGGTCTTCGCGCCCGACAACGGGCACCTCCTCGCCTCCACCGGGCTGACGCTGCCGCCGGCCGCCCGGATCGCGGCGCGCCTCGGCCTCGACGCGGCGGTCCTCGACACGGCGGAGCTGCTGGCGGCCCTCCGAGGCTAAGGGTTGGGGACGGCGCGGCCCCCCCGATTCGTGCCATTCGACCCGTGTCAAGGACCTCCGGCGAGCGCAGGCTCGGCCCCGAAGGAGGTCCCATGATGCGCATCCTGCTCGCCGTCGATGGTTCCCGATCCGCCGACCGAGCACGTGATCTCGTCGCGTCGTTGCCGTGGCGAGAAGGCGGTCAGGTCCGCATCGTCAGCGTCGCCCCGACCCGTCCCGAGCTCCTCGGCGTTCCCTGGTCGCTGGCGGCGACCGGAGACGACGACGAGATCGAGGACCAGGTCCTTCGCCTCCATCGCGATGCCCTCGACACCGCCGCGCGCGAGATCAGCTGCACACGCTGCGACCTCGTCATCGAATCGGTCCTCATCCGCGGCCGCGCCGGGTCGGTCATCGTCGACCAGGCGCGCGAGATGGACGCCGACCTGATCGTGGTCGGGCACCGGGGCATGGGCCGCTGGGAGTCGATGCTCCTCGGGTCCGTGTCTGCCGAAGTGGTCGACCACGCGCCGTGCCCGGTCCTCGTCGCCCGCGACGATCAGCTCGGGCCGGTCGTGCTCGCCGACGACGGCTCGTGTTACGCCCGGACGGCCGAATGCGTGGTTCTGCAGTGGCCGCTCTTCAGCGGGTTGGCGGTCACGGTCGTGACGGTGTCCGAGGATGGCTTCCCGTACGTCGCGGCGGTCGCACCGATGCTCTACTCGGACACGATGACGGCCTATGAGGCGTCGATCGAGGCCGAGCGTGCCTCCCGCCGGACCGAATGCGAAGCGGCGGCAAAGCGGCTTCGCGATGCCGGATTCGAGGTGACGGCCGAGATGCGCGACGGCGACGCCGCGCACCAGATCGTCGCCAGCGCCCGCGAGCACGAGGCCGGGATCATCGTCGTCGGAACACGCGGACAGACCGGGTTGCGCCGGCTCGTCCTCGGCAGTGTGGCGAGGAACGTGCTGCTGCATGCCCCGTGCTCGGTCCTGGTGGTTCGCGAGGGAGCGAGGCTCGACGGGGTTCGCCTCGAGCGCCGGCAGCAGGAACGGGAGGTCGTCAGCGCCTTCGGCTGACATGCGGTCCGGGCCGGGCCACCGACCGGTGGCGGTCCCATCCGGGCGCATGACCTTCACGTGGATGTGTCGCTCGTGCGGTCGGCTATGCTCGCGGTCTGATGACTTGGCGCGGCCACGCGAAGGCCCACGTCGCTGCCTTCGTGGCGGTCGTCCTCGTGGCCGGCTGCTCGCCGGCCGTCGTGTCTCCGTCGCCACCCCCCGCCTCGGTGGACGTCCTCCCGACGGCGGTCCCCAGCGCCTCGGCGGCTGCCTCGGTGGGACCGTCAGGCGCGCCGGCAGCCGCCGTGGGCCTCGCCCGGTGGAGCGACTGCGGGAACGGCTTCCTGTGCGCCCAGGTCCGCGTCCCGCGCGACTACGCCGCCCCCGGGAGGGGCACCCTCAACGTCGCGATGGTCCGCCTGCCGGCGACCGACAAGGCGACCCGGATCGGGTCGCTCTTCGTCAATCCGGGCGGACCGGGAGCGTCGGGCGTGGAGTTCGTCCGGGACGGGGCCACCAGCCTCTTCCCGGCGGCGCTGCGCAAGCGCTTCGACATCGTCGGCTTCGATCCGCGCGGGGTGAACTCCAGCACGGCGATCCGCTGCATCGACAACCTGGACCCGCAGGCCGCGCTCGATCCGTCGCCGGATGACGCCGCCGAGCTCAAGGCCCTCGTCGAATTCGGCCCGCGACTATGCCGGCGAGTGCACGAAGCGGAACGACACGACCTTGCCGTATCTCTCGACCGACGCCGTCGCGCGCGACCTCGATGCCCTGCGGGCGGCGGTCGGCGACGACCGCCTGACGTATCTCGGGTTCTCGTACGGGACGCTCATCGGGTCGATCTACGCGGACATGTTCCCCGACCACGTCCGGGCGATGGTGCTCGATGGCGCGATCGACCCGTCGCTGGACCTGGAAGGCCTGCGCGCCGGGCAGGCCAAGGGGTTCGAGAGCGAGCTGAAGCGCTTCCTCGACGACTGCGCCGCGACGACGTCGTGCGCGTTCCACGAGGGCGGCAGGAGCGTCCAGGCATTCGACGCGCTGATGGCCTCGATCGACGCCCGGTCGCTCCCGGCGACGCGGCTCCGCGATGCCCGCCGGATCGGGCCGGGGATCGCCTGGTACGCGGTGCTGGCGGCCCTCTACGACAAGGCATCATGGCCGACGCTGGCCACGTCGCTCGAGCTCGCGAAGCGCGGCGACGGGTCGATCATGCTGCTCATCGCCGATCCGTACCGCGGCCGCAAGCCCAACGGCGCGTACTCGAACCAGCAGGACGCCTACACCGCCAACACCTGCCTCGACTTCCCGGCGCCGACCGATGTGGTGTCGTACACGGCATGGGCGACCCAGTTCAAGGCCTCGGCGCCCCACTTCGCCCAGCTGATCGCCTACAACGACCTGCCGTGCGCGTTCTGGCCCGTCCCGGCCGAGCGCACCCCGAAGCGGGTCAGCGCGACGGGTGCGCCACCGATCGTCGTCGTCGGGTCGACCGGCGACCCCGCCACGCCGTATCCATGGGCCGTCGCGCTGGCCAAGGAGCTGGACTCCGGGGTCCTCGTCACGCGCAAGGGCGACGGCCACACCGGCTACCAGGCGAGCCCGTGCGTGCTCGGCGCGGTCGACAGCTACCTGCTCGACCTGAAGGTGCCGACGGCCGGGCCGACCTGCGATTAGCGGAGCGTCTGGATCCGCTGCCCTCACTCCTCGCGGTGCGGCCCCGCACCGGCGACCACGATGAGCAGGAACGACGTCTCGACGACGTCGATGCCGGCGATCACCAGGGCCACCACGATCGGGAGCGGATCGCCGACGACCCAGCCCACGCCCGCGGTGCCGGCCGCGAGCGCGAGGAACAGCAGCCGCACGCCACGGACGAGCCCGGGGACGTCCGTGCTGCCGGTCGCGAGTCGCTCCAGGCCGCGCGACAGGAGGACGACGGCGAGCCCGGCGCTGCCACCGACGAGCGCCGCGCGGACGAGCGGCGGCGGATGGACGATCGCGTCGAGCATCCCGGCCGTCGAGCCGACCGTCGTCGCCGCCGCGATCGCGAGCGCGCCGAGGGCCAGTGCTGCAACGCCGGCCAGGCGCGGGCTCACGACCAAGACCCGCGCCCCGAGCCTCATCGCAGGTCGACCTCCGCGACCTCGCCATCGAGGATCCGCCAGGCCCGGATGCCCGGCTCACCGGTCGACGGGTCCGCCGCCGTCTCCGCCAGCGACACGAGGACGTACAGCGCCTCGGGATAGAAGGCAAGCCCGACATCGGTCGGCGACGGGACGGCCGGCGTGTGGGTGTGCGAGTGGACGATGCCCCAGAAGACCTCATCGGCGTCATCGGTCTCGATCGTGAGGCGAAGCAGGTCCTCGGGATCGATCTCGTAACGAAACGGGGACGCCGCCCTGTTCCGGGTGGCCTCGAATCGCAGCGCGCGGCCATCGTCCGCGGCCGGCGCGTCGCCGACGATGAGCCCGCACGCCTCGTTCGGGTATTCAGCGCGGGCCAGGGCGACGATGGCCTCGCGGATCGACGCCGGCAGCGACGCCTCGGTCGGGCCCGGATGCCGGCTTCGACCGTCAGCCATCCAGGTCCTCCGGTCGTCGCGCGACGACCCACAGGAACAGGGCGGCATGCCGATCTTCTGGCTCCTCCTCGACGACTGCCTCCTCGAGCTCGAAGCCGCTACGCCGGACGAGGGCGCGGTTCTTCTTCGCGCCGTGATGGCTGAAGAACATCGGCGTGCCAAGCCAGTCCGGCTCCACGGCATCCGGCGCATCCTGGGCGCCCATCGATGCGATGAGGACGCCGCCGGGCCTCAACCATCGGCGCACGGCGGCCAGGAGCTCGGGCAGGTCGGCCCGTGGCACGTGGGTGAGCGAGTAAAAGGCGACGACCGCGTCGAAACTCGCTGGGTGGAAGTCGAGTGCGGTCATGTCGGCATGGACGAACGTCGCTTCCGGCACGGCGGCACGGGCGAGCTCGATCTGTCGAGCCGAGATGTCGACTCCAGTCACCTGCCGCCCGGCGACGAGGGCCCGGGTCATGGGAACGCCCGCTCCGCAGCCGAGGTCGAGGACATCGGCGCCTGGCGGGATGCGCTCGAGCGCCTTGGCGAGCCAGCGCCGCCGCGTCGCCGATGGTCGAGCGTCGCTCCAGGCGTAGTAGCGCTCGGCGATCGCGTCGTAGCCCTCAGCGACGACCCTCCGTGGGTCGACCGCACGGTCGAGGCCCTGGGTCATGACGAGGTCACCACCAGTTGACGCCGCCTTCGAGCGCCTCCTCCATCTCGTCGAGGTTGGTCGCGAACGTGCCCGCCGACAGGTACTTCCAGCCCCCGTCGGGGAGCAGCGCGACGATCGTGCCCGCGGTCATCTCGGTGGCGACCCGCGCCGCCGCGACGAGGACCGCGCCGCACGATGGCCCGGCGAAGATGCCCTCGCGGAACACGAGCTCGCGCAGGGCGGCGATGGCGTCGCGGTTCGACACGAGGTATTTGGTGTCGATGAGCGACGGGTCGAGGATCTCCGGGATGAACCCGTCATCGAGCGAACGGAGGCCCTGGACCAGCTCGCCGGGGAGTGGCTCGGCCGCCACGATCCGGATCCCCGGCTTGTGTTCGCGCAGGTAGCGCGAGACGCCCATCAGCGTGCCGCTCGTGCCGAGGCCCGCCACGAACACGTCGATCTCGGGGCAGTCGGCGAGGATCTCCGGACCGGTCGTCTCGTAGTGGGCCTGCGGGTTCGCCGGATTGCCGTACTGGTACGGCATCACGAATCGATCGTCCTTGCTGACGAGGTGCTTGGCCAGCGCGATCGCCCCATTGGACCCGAGCGCGCCCGGCGAGTCGATGACCTCCGCCCCGAACAGTGCCGCCATCTGGCGCCGCTCGTTGGTCACGTTGTCGGGCATCACGAGCGCGACGCGGTAGCCTTTCCGCCGGCCGATCATCGCCAGCGCGATCCCGGTGTTGCCCGAGGTCGGCTCGAGGATGATCGAGTCGTCGTGGAGGAGGCCGCGCGCCTCGAGATCGTCGATCAGGTACTTCGCGGTGCGGTCCTTGACCGAGCCCGTTGGGTTGAACATCTCGAGCTTGGCGAAGATGCGAACCGCGGGGTTCGGCGACATCCGGGGGATCTCGACCAGTGGCGTGTACCCGATCGCGTCGAGGATGTTCTCGAAGCGGCCGCCGTGACGGGGCAGCTCGTCGTGGACGTGCCCCATCCGCCTCAGCCCCCGGCCATCGCCGGGAGGAGGCGGACCTCGTCGGCCGGAGCGACGGGCGTGTCCAACCCCGCGAGGTAGCGGACGTCCTGGCCGTTGACGTAGACGTTCACGAAGCGATTGAGGTCGCCGTCGTCGGTCAGCAGCTGCGTCCCGAGCGAGGGGTGCCGGTCGACCAGCGCCCCGACGACCTCCCGGATCGAACCGCCGTCGAGCTCGAGCGACTTGACCCCGCCGACGTTGGCGCGCAGGACAGCCGGGATGAAGACGGTGCTCATGCCTGGCCGCCGAACGAACCGGTCAGCAGGAACGGCGCCTCCACGTTGACCCCGTCGACCTGCAACGGGACGCCGGCGGCACGCGCGGCGACGGCCGCGTCCGAGCAGACCGGGCAGTTCGGGTCGCGCCGGAGCTTGAGCTCGGTGAACTCAGTCTCGAGGGCATCGAACAGGAGCAGGCGGCCGGCCAGCGTGGTGCCGATCCCGAGCAGGACCTTGAGCGCCTCGTTGGCCTGGAGCATGCCGAGGATCCCGGGCACGACGCCGAGCACGCCGGCGACGGAGCAGCCCGGGGCGAGCTCGGGCGGAGGCGGCGTCGGGTACAGGCAGCGATAGCACGGCCCCTCGAACGGGACGAACGTGGTCAGCTGACCCTCGAACCGGAAGACGCTGGCGTGCACGACGGGGATCCCGGCGGCGACCGCCGCGTCGTTGAGGATGTAGCGGGTTTCGAACGTGTCGGTCCCGTCGAGGATGACGTCGTAGCCGGCGATGATCCGCTCGACGTTGGCGGCGACGAGCATCTCCTCGTGGGCGACGACCTTGATCTCCGGGTTCAGCGCGTTGATCGCCACCCGCGCCGATTCGACCTTGCGCTCGCCCACCCGGTCGGTCGTATGCAGGATCTGGCGCTGGAGGTTGCTGACGTCGACGATGTCGAAGTCGACGATGCCGATCGTGCCGACGCCGGCCGCGGCGAGGTACAGCGAGGCAGGCGACCCGAGCCCGCCGGCCCCGATCAGCAGCGCCTTCGAGCCGAGCAGCCGGGCCTGCCCTTCGACGCCGACCTCGGGGATCAGCAGGTGACGGCTGTAGCGCTGCTTCTGCTCCGCGGTCAGGACCACCGGCGTGTCGAAGTCGAGCCCGGCGCCCTTCCAGGCCTGGAACCCGCCGGACATCGAGGCGACGTCCGTGTAACCCATCTCGGCGAGGGTCTGCGCGGCGAAGAGCGAACGGACCCCGCCCGCACAATAGAGGATGACCGGGGCGTCGCGGTCGGGCGCCGCGCCCTCGATCTGCTGCTCGATGTAGGACTTCGAGACGTGGCGGGCGCCGGGCAGGTGGCCCTGCTCCCACTCGGACGCCTCGCGGACGTCGACGATCGTCGCAGCGCCGACGGGAAGGGCGTCGACCTCCTCGGGGGTGACTTCTCTGATCTGCGCGCGGGCCTCGCGGAGGAGGTCGGCGTAGGACTTCGGCATGGGATGTGGGGCTCCGGTGTTCGACGGGCTGGCGCCTTGAAGGGGCCAGGGCGGTGGGGTTTTCCGCGGACATGTGCCGCGCCCGAGGGCGAGCCGGCGTCAGGCCGGCGGCAGACACCTGCAGCGGCGCTCGATCGGGGTCGCGCCGCGGGTCTGGCGTCCGATCATGGGTTGCTCTGGGCCGGCGCCGCGGCACCGAGATCGGTGAGCACGTGCTGAAGGCTGTCGTGGCTGAGCATGGCGCACTTCAGGCGGGCCGGGCTGATCTCGATCCCGAGCAGGTCGAGGAGGTCGTCGGCGCGGATCGCGGCCACGTCGCTGAGCGGCTTGCCCTTGATCTCGTCGGTCAGGAGCGAGGCGCTCGCCTGGCTGATGGCGCACCCGCGGCCCGTGAACGCCACCCGATCGACGACGCCGTCCGTGACGCCGAGCATCAGCGTGATCCGGTCGCCACACAACGGGTTGGCGCCTTCGTAGGACGCATCGGCGTCCTCGATGACCCCGAAGTTGTGGGGCCGCCGGTAGTGCTCGAGGATGTAGTCGCGGTAGAGATCGTCCATGCTCATCCGAGTGTAGCGCGTTCGTCTAATCCCGACCAGAGAGGTCGGATATGGCAGGAGGGTACTCCTGCCGACCGCGCCGCTGGTACGAAGCGCCCGGTCGCCGTGACGCGGCGGGGCACGTATCGTCGATGGCTCCAGTGGTACCGATGGTCGTGCACCCGTTCGTTGCCCGCGTCGTCGGCCAGGCCTCGAGGCGTGGCCTGATCCCGCGCGTCCCGACGGCCGACCGCCTGCTCGCCGATGTCGAGGCGTGGCTGACCGTCGGCTACCCCGATCTCGTGCGCTCGACGCGGCGTTCGACGCCCGCCGAGGAGGAGGCCCGGCTGGACGTCTCGCTCCATCCGGCCGCCCGCGACCTCGTCCTGACGGCCACCGATGCCGGCCGCGTCACGGCCGAGGCCGACACCGTGGCCGTCGGTCCCGGCTACCACCGCCTGATCGGCCGGGTCCTCGAGCGGATGGAGGACGATCAATCGATCTCGTGGGGCCGCGTCCACCCGGACCGCCCCGACGAGCCCGACGCCGACGCGGTCGCGACGTTCGGCGACCGGGCCGCCACCGAGCGAGCGTACCTCGGCTGGCTCGGTCGCCTGCTCGTCGACACGCGCGCGGCCCGCGCGGCCGGCGGCGGTCCGATCCACGTCGGGACGCCCGATGGCGTCCGGTTCACGTTCGAGGGTGCGATCGCGACGGCGCTCGGGCCACGCGACGACGCCTGGCTCGAGCGGGCCGTGACCGACACGCGCGTCGCCATCGACATCACTCCGTGGTGGGCCGACGCGACCGACGGGCAGTCCCTGCTCAACCGGGCGCTCTGCCTCATGTGGTTCGACGTCCGCTGGCGGCCGCCGGCCCTCAAGCCCGAAGGGTTGGTCCTCGACGAGGTCCACCGCCTGCTGTCGAGGGCCTATCCGCTCGATCCGTCGTTGCCCTACCCGTGGCGGGCATGGGCCGAGGTCGTGGGCTTGCGCAACATCGCCGATCCGATGGCCCGCCAGGTCGTCGCTCGCGCGATGCGCGAACGCCATGCCGGCCCCGAGATCGGCTACCGGCGGGCGCCGGTCACGATCAGCCACGAGGGTTGGGCGCTCACGATCCCGGGGTCGTTCGCCGAGAAGCGCACCGCCGAGGAATGGTGGGGCGGTGGCACCGGCCGGGCGATCACGCTCGCGGCGGTGCAGACGGGCACGGCATCCGGTGCCATGGCGGCGCACGCGTTCATCGAGCAGTTCGCCGGCGAGATGGGCCCCGACGCGATCGACCATCGCGCCGGCGGCGTGATCGGCCGCGCCACATTGTCGAGCGACGCCAGCTCCGGCGTCGAGATCGGGATCCTCGAGGGCTACTCGGCGGTCGTCGGCTCCGGCGCGGCGATCCGCATCGAGTTCGACGATCCCGCCGACTGGCAGTGGGCCATCGACATCTGGAAGTCGCTCGCCCCGGCCTGACAAGTTCCGACGGCCTCAGCCGTTGAAGACGCGTTCGACCTCGACGAGACCGGCCGCCAGCGCATCGATGTCGTCGCGCGCCGAGTAGACGCTGAACGAGGCGCGCGCCGTCGCCGCGAGATCGAGCCGCTCGTGGAGCGGCATCGTGCAGTGGTGGCCGGCGCGGACCGCGATGCCGAACCGGTCGAGGACCTGGGCGACGTCGTGCGGATGGATGCCCGGCAGGTTGAACGGGATCACGCCGCCGCGGACCGCTGGATCCATCGGACCGTAGAGGGCGATGTCGGGGACCTGGCGCGGCAGGACCTCGAGCGCGTAGGCGACGAGACCGCGTTCGTGCTCGCGGACCGCGTCCATCCCGAGCGCGGTGAGATAGTCCGCGGCCACACCGAGCCCGATCGCGTCACCGACGGCCGGAGTGCCGGCCTCGAACTTCCAGGGGATGTCGTTGAAGTCGCTCCGCCGGAGGTGGACCTCGCGGATCATCTCGCCGCCGGACAGGAACGGCGGCATCGCCTCGAGCAGCTCGCGCCGCGCCCACAACGCGCCCGAGCCCATCGGCCCCAGCATCTTGTGACCGCTGAACGCGTAGAAGTCGGCTCCGAGGGCCTGCACGTCGACCGGCACGTGCGGCACCGCCTGGGCGCCGTCGATCAGGACGAGGGCACCTGCCGCGTGGGCCATCTCGACCATCTCGGCGACCGGGTTGATCGTGCCCAGCGTGTTCGACACGTGGGTGAACGCGACCAGCTTCGGCTTGAGGCGGAGGAGCACCTCGAACACGTCGAGGCGGAGGATGCCGTCGTCGGTGATCGGGATGAACTCGAGGTCGCCGTCGCGCTCCTGGACGAGGATCTGCCACGGCACGAGGTTCGCGTGGTGCTCCATCTCGGTCAGGACGATGACGTCGCCGCGGTCGATGTTGGACCGCCCCCAGGCGTAGGCGACGAGGTTGATCGCCTCGGTCGCGTTGCGAGTGAAGATCAGCTCGTGGCTGTCGGGGGCATTGATGAACCGGGCGACGCGGACACGCGCGGCCTCGTAGGCGGCGGTCGCCCTCTCGCCGATCGTGTAGATGCCGCGATGGACGTTGGCGTTGTACTCGCGGTAGTAGTCGGCGACGGCGTCGATCACGACGTTCGGCTTCTGGCTCGACGACGCCGAGTCGAGGTAGACCAGGCGATGACCGTGGATCTCCTGGCCGAGGATCGGAAAGTCGCGGCGCAACGCGGCCGGATCGATGGCGTTGACTGGCTCGGACGTGATCGTCATCGACCGAGTGCCCGCCTAGCGGGCCGCCTCCACCGGTTCGAGCTCCTCGCCCGCCGGCGCTCGCGGGACGAGCAGCGCCTCGTCCGGAAGATCGGTCTCGTAGCCGGCCTCGCGCATCACCGGGCCGTAGCCCTCGTCCTCGAGCCGAAGTGCGAGGTCCTTGCCACCCGAGGTGATGATCCGGCCCTGGGCGAGGACGTGGACGTAGTCGGGCGTGATGTAGTTCAGGAGCCGCTGATAGTGGGTGATGAGCAGGACGCCGAGCTCCGGGTCGAGCATCGCGTTGACGCCCTCTGCGACGATCCGCAGCGCGTCGATGTCGAGCCCCGAGTCGGTCTCGTCGAGGATCGCCATCTCCGGTTCGAGGACCGCCATCTGGAGCATCTCGAGGCGCTTCTTCTCGCCGCCCGAGAAGCCGTCGTTGACGTACCGACTGGCGAAGCCCTCGTCCATCCGCAGGAGCGCCATCTTCTCGCGCATCCTGTTGCGGAAGTCGCGCATGGAGATCCCACCGCGCATCGGATCGGTCGGATCCACGTCGGGGTCCTTGTCGATGCCCTGCAGCTTCGCATTGAGCGCGGAGCGGATGAAGCTGGCGACGCTCAGGCCGGGGATCGCGGTCGGGTACTGGAAGGCGAGGAACATCCCCAGCCGCGCCCGCTTGTCCGGCGAGAGCTTGAGGATGTCGCGGCCCTTCCACAGGATCTCGCCGCCCTTGACGACGTACGCCGGGTGGCCCATCAGCGCATAGGCGAGGGTCGTCTTGCCCGATCCGTTCGGTCCCATGATCGCGTGGACCTCGCCCTTCCCGACGGTCAGGTCGATCCCCTGCAGGATCTCGTGGTCGGGGGCGGCGACCGGCGTGACGCGCAGGCCGCGGATGATGAGCTGCTGGTCGCTGTCGGTGGTCACGGGTCGGTCAGGCTCCCTGGACGGGTGTCGGCTGGACGGGGCTGGGGATCCGCGGCGGGACGAGGTCCGCGAGGGTCATCGAGTCGAGGGCCCCGGCCACCGCGTCGCGGACGCGGACCCACAGGACGTTGACCGTGCAGCGCGACGAGCGGTCGCACACGATCGCGTGCTCGGGATCGTCGGTCGCGCACATCATCGGCGCGATGGGGCCCTCGAGCGCGCGGAGGACCTCCGCCATCGAGATCGTTTCCGGAGCTCGCGCCAGCTCGTAGCCACCGTGCGCGCCGCGCGTGCTGGTCACGAGTCCGGCCTCGCGAAGGTTGACGACGAGCTGCTCGAGGTACGCCCGCGGGAGATCCTCCTCGGCGGCGATCTCGGTCAGACTGGCAGGGCCCTTTCCGGCGTGTCGGCCGAGCTGGACCATGAGCCGGACGCCGTATTCGCCCTTCGTGCTGAAGGCGATCGCACCGCTGCCGTGATAGGCCGGGCGGTGGGCGGCGGGTGTGGGCGTCGCCGGCGTGGCGGCCGTGGTCGTGGCGGTCAGGGGAGCATCCTCGATATCCGAGTGATTTCGTCGGGATTGAGTGTAGGACCGGGCCGCGGGGGCGTCAATCGCGTGTACTCGTCGGTAGTGCATTAGTATCACTGGCTTTGCCCTGAACACGGTCATGAAGCTCCTGCGGGAACTCGGCCCGGTCTGCGCGGCCTACCAGGACGCGACGCTGGTGGACCTCGACTCGACCCGGATCGAGTGTGATGAGATTTGGGCGTTCTGCTACTCCAAGGATCGGAATGTCCCCGAAGCTCACGAGGGCGACTGGGGCTACGGCGACGTGTGGACATGGGTCGCGCTCGACCCCGACACCAAGCTCGTTGCGACCTGGCTTGTGGGGCGGCGCAACGCGGTTGACGCGGTTGACTTCATTACCGACCTCGCGCCTCGGCTCCGCAACCGAGTCCAGATCACGACGGACGGTCACACGCCATACCTACAGGCGATGGAAGTCGCGTTCGGCAAGGACGTTGACTACGCGATGCTAGTCAAGGAATACGGCAGCGACCCGAACGAGCCGCGACGGTTCGGCCCTCCAGTCGTCCTGTCCGAAACGGTCAAGGTCATCAGCGGCAATCCCGACCCGGACCAGATCAGCACGAGCTACGTCGAGCGGCAGAACCTCACGATGCGGATGGGGATGCGCCGCTTCACGCGACTGACCAACGGGTTCTCAAAGAAGGTCGAGAATCACGCTGCGTCGATTGCGCTGCACTTCATGTACATGAACTTCGCTCGACCCCACAAGAGCCTGCGCAACCCCTATCCTCGGACCCCTGCGATGGCCGCGGGCATCACCGACCACATTTGGACGTGTGAGGAGATCGCGGCCCTGCTGGACTGAGAGAGGTCAGCGTGCTCATCGTTCTCTCGGGTCTGCCCGGAACAGGCAAGAGTGCGATAGCTGAGGGTCTTGCCAAGGCGCTCGCGATACCGGTGCTATCGGTGGACCCGATTGAGTCCGCTGTCATCCGAGCTGGCCTACCCCGTGGCTTCGAGACGGGATACGCGGCATACCTGGTCGCCGAGACCGTCGCCGACACGATCCTGAGGCTTGGTCTTGATTGCGTCATCGATGCGGCCAACTATGTCGAATTGGGCCGTAATCTGTGGCGCGGGCTGGCGGCGCGTGCAGGGTCAACGATGAAGGTGATCGTCTGCACGCTGCCTCACGAGCACACCCATCGCGCCCGACTTTCTGCTCGGGACCGGGACCTCGCCGGCGGGGAGCCAACGTGGGACGATGTCGAGACACAACGTGCCGAGTGGACCCCCTGGGCAGAACAGCACCTGGTTCTCGATTCGACCCGGCCCATCGAGACCAACCTGGCCGAGGCTCTGCGCTACGTCAGGGACCCGTCAAACTGATGCATTACCTACTCGTCGCGTGTACTCGTCCAGTACGTGCGTAGCACATCGACGCGGGCGGAGGCCAGGTATTCGGTGGGAGTCAGGTAGCCGAAGGCCTGGTGGGGGCGGATCGTGTTGTGGACGATCTCCCAGGCACGGGGGCTCGACCTGGAACGCTTCGAGCTCGGGCTCGGCCGGGGTGACCTCATAGAACTCCTCGGTGTGGGTCCGGTCGGCCCGCTCGACCGCGCCGTGGAGTTTGGTCGAGCGGGGTGGCAGGACGAACAGGCGGACGCCGCGGGCCTCGCAGGCGGGTCATCCTGTCCGGCCGCCCGTGGTCAGCAGGAGGGCCTACCGGCGACGCCCCGGTCAGCCCACGTCGCGCAACATGGCCTCCACGGCGGCGCGGACGATGCCCGGTCGCTCCAGCCACGGGAAGTGCGCGGCCTCCTCGATGAGCTGGACCCGCGCGCCGCGGATGAGGGCCGCGGTCTCCACCGACGCGCTCGACGGCAACGGGTCGCCGGCTCCGTGGAGGAAGAGTGCCGGGAGGTCGAGGTCCGGCAGTCCGCGCTCGAGCGTTCCGGCCGCGAAATGCGCTCGCACGGACGTCATCGTGTCCGGTCCGTCGTCGAGCGGTAGTTCGAGCCGCAGCGTCTGCGGCGGCAGGACGTTGCCGTGGATGTAGGAATAGGACGGCCAGAGCGTCATGAAGACCTGGGCCATGAGCGTGGGGTCGTCGTCGCCGTCGGCCTGCCGTGCCAGCAGGGCGTCGAGCGCGGCGCGTTCGTCGCCGGTGAGTCGCGCGACGAGGTTCTCGACGAGCGCCCCGCTGCCACCGTCCGGCGGCGTCGCTCCGAGCGCATCGAGGGCGATGAGGCCGGCGGCCCGCTCCGGGTGCGCGACCGCGATGTGCATCCCGAGATGCGCACCCCACGAGTGTCCGATCAACCAGGCTCGATCCCAGCCCAGATGATCGAGGACGGCGATCGCATCGGCGACGTGGGTCTCGACGTCGCGCGGCCCGACGAGCGTGCTCGGCTCGAGCCCGCGCTGCTGTGGCAGGACCCCGTCGATCAGGCCGTCGAGCTCCTCCACGAGGCTGACCAGCTGCTCCGCGCCGATCCCGGGGCCGCCGTGCAGGAGGAGGGTCGGCGGGCCCTCGCCCTCGCCCCGCCGCGTGGCGAAGATCTCGCCGCCAGGGACGGCCACCGTCAGGCCCGTGAACCCCATCGATCCCTCCGTGCTGCATGCGACGACGGTGAGCACGATAACCGACGAGCAAACGAAACCGGCCGTCCGACCCCTGGAGAGTCGGACGGCCGGAAGAGGGTCTCGCTCAGCGGCGGTTTCGGCGCCGAATTGGAGCCGGGACCGGGGTCACGATGCCGATGCTGAGGACGAGCACGCCGAGGATCGCGAGGACGAGCGGCAGGCTCATGCCTGGGTCGCTCGGCTCGGCCCGCGCGGCGGCGTCCGTCGGGGGAGGAGTCGGGACATTGGTCTCTGCGTGGGGGTCGGCCGGGACGTAGACAGCCGAGGTGTCACTGTCGGGCTCGGTCTGATCCGAGTCGATCGTGGCGACATTGGTCAGCGGTTGACTCAGCTCGTTCGCTCCGGTGAGGACGAGCGCGCTATAGGTGACCGAGCCCGACTTCGACACGCCCTCGCCAGCTGCCCAGGACAGCGTCCGGGTGGCCGCGTTGTAGCCATCGAAGCTGAACTCGTCGTTGCTGCTGGCCGAGTCGACCACGTACTGGAGGCCTGCCGGCAGGACGTCGGTGATGACCCCGTGGCTGACCGGGTCGCCGCCGAAGGTGTAGGCCAGGGTGTAGACGACGGTCGAGCCTTGGTCGGCTGTCGGGAGGTTCGCGGCGGGGCCATTCGGCAGCTTGAGCGTCTTGAGAGGCGCATTGTTCGACTTGTCGATCGTGAGCACGGAGGCACTTACCGTCGTGTCGGTGTCGCAATCCGCATCACCCTCGGCACGCGGGCAGTTCGAGCCAGGACCGGTGACGACCACGACGTTCGGCAGGTGGGTCGTGCCCTGGGGGAACGTCGCATCGAGCGTGACCGAGAAGGTCAGCACGACAGCGTCCTCGGCGCCGATCGAGGCGATCATCCAGTTCAGGACGTTGCCGGCCTGACTGCAGCCGTGGCTGCAATCGTTGTTGTAGGTGGCATGGGCGAGCACGTTCGTGAGGTCATCGGAGACGGCCACGTCCGAGGCCGCGGCGTCCCCGTCGTTCGCGATCGTGATCTCGTAGTGGACGATGTCGCCTGGCGCGGCGACGCTGGTCGGATCGAAGTCGCCGTCGCCGGTTGCGACGAGCTTGGTGACGTGCAGGTCGGGTGCCGGCGGCGGAGCGGCGACGACCTTGGCGGTGCCGGTGTCCGGTCCGGTCTGGTCGGTGTCGCCGGTCGCGATGTTGGTCGTGGTGCCGGTGACCGCGGTGGACGTGTAGTCGCAGTCGTAGTGGGCCGCGACGGCCAGGCTGGTCGGGACCGTGCAGCCCTTGGCGACGAGGCCGAAGGTGTTGTCGCTGAGGGTCACGCCCGTCAGCGCGACGTTACCGGTGTTGGTGATCGTGATGCGGTAGTGGACGGTCGTGCCCGTGGTCGTCGTCAGCTCGGCGACGAATGGGCCGTTCGCGCTCAGGCTCACGCCCTTGTCGACCGTGAAGCCCGGTGCCGGCGGCGGAGCGGCGACGACCTTGGCGGTGCCGGTGTCCGGTCCGGTCTGGTCGGTGTCGCCGGTCGCGATGTTGGTCGTGGTGCCGGTGACCGCGGTGGACGTGTAGTCGCAGTCGTAGTGGGCCGCGACGGCCAGGCTGGTCGGGACCGTGCAGCCCTTGGCGACGAGGCCGAAGGTGTTGTCGCTGAGGGTCACGCCCGTCAGCGCGACGTTACCGGTGTTGGTGATCGTGATGCGGTAGTGGACGGTCGTGCCCGTGGTCGTCGTCAGCTCGGCGACGAATGGGCCGTTCGCGCTCAGGCTCACGCCCTTGTCGACCGTGAAGCCCGGTGCCGGGCAAGGGTCCTGCGCCGTCATGGTCTTGGAGTACGCGTTCTCCACCGCACCATTGGAGTATTTGATGGTCAGCGTCACGACGCCCGCGAAGGGCTGCGGCCCCGAGGCCGACCAGATTTCGACCGGTCCTGCGTTGCCGGTCGTGTTGTAGGACTTGTTCGTGATATTCGTGGTGGTGAAGTCCGGGATGGTGGACGTGACCGTGACCTTGCGGTCGGAGGAAACGTTGTTGTTCAGGAAGACGTGGACCGCGCCCTCGCTGCAGCTCTGTGAGGATGTGATCGACCCGGAGTTGGCGCTGGCCGACCCCGCCAGGGTCATGGAAAGGACGAGCGCAAGCGTGACCCCCGCGGAGAGGGCACGCTTCCATGCGCGTCTTGGCTGCGCGATGGACCGACCTGATGGAACTTGGCGATGGATGCCCCGAGTCATCGATGCGACCTCCGAGATGGTGATGACCACGACCCGGGGAGGCAAATCGACCTGAACTCCCCGGAAGAGACCAATGATGCGCGGGAAATCAGGGGATTGCTAGTACTATCGGCTGCCTTTTCGACTGCACAAATCCCCACCGCACCGCAATGGACATCGCAATGCCGGACCACGTCGCACGAAGGAACCGGTGCGTCGACGCACAGGGAGTACCAGGACTATCGGCCCGGGCGAGGTCAGCCGGCGACCTGTTGACCGAGGCCGGCCAGGTGATCGCGATCGTGGTCGATCGCGATGCGAAGCAGCCCCTCGACGTCGAGGACCCCGTAGGTTTCATGGGTCCCGGAGCGCGCCCAGCCGACCTCGTCGAGCGCCCGGATCGTCGCGGCCGTCGCGGCGCGGGCGGCAGCGAACGACACAAGGATCTCGTCGAGCGGCAACCCGTCGAACCCGGGCGCAAGGCCTGGTTCGGTCCAGGGCCAGTGGGGGTGGTCCTCGGTCGCGAGGCTGGCGAGGCGCGACTGCCAGACCTCGGCCTCGACTGCGATCAGGTGGCGGACGACCTCGGCCGGCGTCCACTCCCTCGGCCTGGCGGGGTGGTCGGCGGCGGCGTTGGCAGCCTCCACGAGGCGGCCCGGAAAACCCGCGAAGGCGTCCAACGCGGCCGCCCGGTCCACGTCGTCCCTACTCCTCGTCGGCCAGGTTTGGCGCGAGCCAGCGCTCTGCCTCATCGAGGGAGATGCCCTTCCTGGCAGCATAGTCGGCCAGTTGGTCGCGACCGATCCTGCCCACCCCGAAGTAGTGGCTGGCGGGGTTCCACAGGTAGTAGCCGGATACCGAAGCGCCCGGCCACATCGCAAAGGACTCGGTCAGCCGGATGCCGGCCCGCGACTCCGCCTCGAGCAGCTCGAAGAGGGTCCCCTTCTCGGTGTGATCCGGGCAGGCCGGGTAACCCGGAGCGGGCCGGATGCCCTGGTAGCGCTCGGCGATGAGATCGGTGTTCGACAGAGCCTCGCCGGATGCGTAGCCCCACAGCTCGCGACGGACCCATTCGTGGAGTCGTTCGGCGAACGCCTCGGCCAGCCGATCGGCCAGGGCCTTGGCCAGGATCGCCGAGTAGTCGTCGTGGGCCGCCTCGAACCCGGCGACGATCTCCTCGAGGCCGTGGCCGGTCGTGACCGCGAACGCGCCGATGAAGTCGTCCACGCCGGTCTCGATCGGCGCGACGAAGTCGGCCAGCGCGACGTTCGGCCGGCCATCGGGCTTGGCCATCTGCTGGCGAAGGGTCCGGAAGGTCGCGAGCGCCTCGTGCCGCGACGCGTCGCGCCAGACGGCGATGTCGTCGCCGTCGACCGTGTTGGCCGGCCAGAACCCGACGACGGCGTCCGCCGTCAGCCGCCCGTCGCGGACGATCCGGTCCAGCAGCTCGAGCGCATCGCGATGCAGGTCCCGTGCCGCGCTCCCGAGGCGCGGATCGTCGAGGATCGCCGGGAACGCGCCGCGCAGCTCCCACGTCGCGAAGAACGGCGTCCAGTCGACGTAGGGGACCAGATCGGCCAGCGGATGTCCGGCGAACGTTCGCGGCCCGAGGAACGAGGGCCGTGGCGGCACGGTCGTGGACCAGTCGATCGGCACGTGGTTGGCGCGCGCCTCGGCGATGGTCAGGCGGCGCTCCTTGGCTCGCTGGCCGGCCCGGTCGCGCCGGACCGTCTCGTACTCGTCGCGGATGCTCGCGACGAATGCGTCCCGCCGGTCGGGCTGGACGAGTGAGCCGGCCACGCCGACCGCCCGCGACGCATCGAGCACGTGGACGACCGGACCCGAGTAGGCCGGCGCGATCTTGACCGCGGTGTGCGTCCGCGACGTGGTCGCCCCGCCGATGAGGAGTGGGATGGTGAAGCCCTGTCGCTCCATCTCGGACGCGACGTGGGTCATCTCGTCGAGCGAGGGCGTGATGAGGCCAGACAAGCCGATGAGGTCCGCGTCGATCTCGATCGCCTTCTCGAGGATCCGCGCGGCCGGGACCATCACCCCGAGGTCGACCACCTCGTAGTCGTTGCAGCCGAGCACGACCCCGACGATGTTCTTGCCGATGTCGTGGACGTCGCCCTTGACGGTCGCGGTGACGATCGTTCCTGATCGACGCCCGGTCCCGGCGCGCTCGGCCTCGAGATAGGGCACCAGGACCGCGACGGCCTTCTTCATCACCCGGGCGCTCTTGACGACCTGCGGCAGGAACATCTTGCCGGCTCCGAACAGGTCGCCGACGACGTTCATGCCCGCCATGAGTGGGCCTTCGATGACGTCGAGCGGTCGAGCCGCCACGAGTCGTGCCTCCTCGGTGTCGTCGACGATGTACGCATCGATCCCCGCCACCAGCGCGTGCGTCAGGCGCTCGTCGACCGGTCGTTCGCGCCACGCGAGGTCCTCGGCCGCCCGCTCCATCCCGCTCTCGCCGGCGTAGCGCGCCGCGAGGTCGAGCAGGCGCTCCGTCGCGTCCGCCCGCCGGTCGAGGACGACGTCCTCGACGCGCTCGCGCAGCTCGGGCTCGATGTCGTCATAGATCGGCAGGACCCCGGCGTTGACGATCGCCATGTCGAGGCCGGCCTGGATCGCGTGATAGAGGAAGACGGAATGGATCGCCTCGCGGACACGGTCATTCCCGCGGAACGCGAATGACACGTTGGACACGCCGCCCGACGTTCGCGTTCCGGGGAACTCCACCTTCAACCGCCGGACGGCCTCGATGAACGAGACGGCATAGGCGTTGTGCTCCTCCATCCCCGTCGCGATGGCGAAGATGTTGGCGTCGAGGATGATGTCCTCCGGGGCGAAGCCGACGACGCCCGTCAGCAAGTCATACGCCCGCCGGAGGACTGCGACACGCCGCTCGACCGACTCGGCCTGTCCCTGCTCGTCGAAGGCCATCACGACGACCGCGGCGCCGTACCGCCGGCATGATCGCGCCTGACGGAGGAATTCGGCCTCGCCCTCCTTGAGCGAGATCGAGTTGACGACGCCCTTGCCCTGCAGCTGGCGCAGACCGGCCTCGATGACCGAGAACTTGGAGCTGTCGACCATCACCGGCACGGCGGCGATGTCCGGTTCCGCGGCGATGCGCCGGAGGAACCGGGTCATCGCGGCGACACCGTCGAGCATCGCCTCGTCCATGTTGACGTCGATCATCTGCGCGCCGTTCCCGACCTGTTCGCGCGCGACGTCCACGGCCTCGTCTTCGCGGCCCTCGGCGACGAGCCGCGCGAACTTGCGCGAGCCGGTGACGTTCGTCCGTTCGCCGACGTTGACGAACGCATTGCCGGGTGGCGGGATGGTCAGCGGTTCCAGCCCGGACAGCCGGGTGAGTCCCGTCGGTTCGGGGATCTCGCGCGGCGCCAGACCGGCGACCGCCTGGGCGATGGCGGCGACATGCGCGGGCGTCGACCCGCAGCAGCTGCCGGCGACGTTGAGCAGGCCGTGCTCGGCCCATTCATGGAGTGCCTCGGCCATCTGCTCCGGGGTCTCGTCGTAGCCGCCCAGCTCGTTGGGCAGGCCGGCGTTCGGGTAGGCCGAGACCGCGCGGTCGGCGACCCGCGACAGGACGTCGAGGTGCTCTCGCAGCTGCCTGGGCCCAAGGGCACAATTGAGTCCCACGATCAACGGATCGGCGTGGCGGATGCTGTGCCAGAACGCCTCGACGGTCTGGCCGGACAACGTTCGGCCCGAGGCGTCGACGATCGTCCCCGAGATGATCAGCGGCAGCCGCTCGCCGATCTCGTCGAAGAGGGAGTGGACGGCGGCGATCGCCGCCTTGGCGTTGAGCGTGTCGAAGATCGTCTCGATGAGGAGGATGTCGGCGCCGCCCTCGATCAGCCCCGCGGCCGACTCCCGGTAGGCGAGCTCGAGCTCGTCCCAGGTCACGCTCCGGGCCGCCGGGTCGCCGACGTCTGAGCTCATCGACGCGGTCCGGTTGGTCGGGCCGAGCGACCCGGCCACGAAGCGCGGACGCTCCGGCTGCGCCCATTCGGCGGCGTCGGCCGCCTCCCGGGCGAGACGGGCGGCGGCGACGTTGAGCTCGCGCACCGTTGCCGGATCGAAGCCATAGTCCGCCTGGGAGATCCGCGTGGCGGTGAACGAGTTCGTGCTGATGACATCCGCCCCGGCCTCGAGATAGCCGACGTGGACGGCGCCGACGGCAGCCGGCTGGGTCAGGCACAGCAGGTCGCTGTTGCCGCGAAGGTCGACCGGGTGGTCGCGGAAGCGCTCCCCGCGGAAATCGGCCTCGGAGAACGCGTGGACCTGGAGCATCGTGCCCATCGCCCCGTCGAGGACGAGGATCCGCTCGCGAAGGATGCCGTGCAGGGCGGCCCTGCGCGAGATCCGATCGAAGGGTGCCCGTCCGGGAGCGTCGGCCGCGCGCGGAGCGACGACGGATGACGTCATGACGCCCCGCGCCCCGAGCGTGCCGCCGCGCTCACCGATCCAGCGGCGATCGGCTCCGCCGGGTGACGCGCCCGGATCCGGCGGACGAGCTCGGCACACTGCTCGTAGCGCCCGAAGCTCGGCATGACATACGTCCCGGCAACCTCGCTCTCCGTGGCCGCGAGGAGGCGATCGGCCATCTCGATCCCGACCTCCGAACCGCGCTCGCCGGCCTCCCGCATGGCCGCCCGCGCCTCATCCGGGATCGTGATCCCGGGCACCTCGTTGTGCAGGAACTCGGCGTGGCGCGCGGACACCAGCGGGAGCACGCCGAGGAGGAGCGGGACGGGCAGACCGGATGGCCCGAACCTCCGGCGCGCCTCGGCGAGCATCGCCTCGACCTGGCCGACGGAGTAGAGCGGCTGGGTCATCACCAGGTGCGCACCGGCCTCGAGCTTGCGCTCGAGGCGGTCCCACTCGGTCGCCGGATCGGCCGCCGTGGAGTCGAGCGCGCAGGCGATCGTGAAGCCGGCCCGCTGGCCGATCGACGAGCCCGACTGATCCTCCGCCTGGTTGAGCCGGGTGAGGATCTCGATCAGGCCGATCGAGTCGACGTCCCAGACGCCTGTCCCAGTCGGATAGTCACCGATCCGGGGTGGATCGCCGGTGAGGGCGATGATGTTGCGCACGCCGAGCGCGTGAGCACCGAGCAGCTCCGACTCCAGGGCCATGAGGTTCCGGTCCCGGGTCGTGCAATGGACAAGGCACTCGAGGTCGAGATCATGCTGGATCCCGAACGCCACCGCCAGTGCGCTCATCCGGACGCGGGCCATCGCAGAATCGGAGACGTTGACGAGGTCGACCCCGGCGTCGCGCAGGAGTCGGGCCGCCTCGATCGTGCGCTCGATCCGGATGCTTCGCGGCGGGTCGATCTCGACGGACACGACGAAGCGTCCGGCGGCCAGGAGCTCGGCCAGGCGGGTCGGCGGGGGCGCCTCGCCGGCGGCGCCCGGCCTTCCTGCTCGCTCGACCACCGTCGTCCACGGCCGGCCTCCGGATGACACCGTCGGGGCGTCGCTCGTGGGCGCGGCCGCGCGCGCCAGAGCGTGCTGCGAGCCGGCCGCATCGAGCGCATCGAGGGCAGCGCGCATCGCGACGATGTGGTCTGGCGTGGTCCCGCAGCATCCCCCGACGATCCGGGCGCCGGCGGCGATGAGGCGCGGCGTGACCGTCCCGAAGTAGTCCGCGCTGGCCGCGTACACGAAGCGCCCGTCAAGCCGCTGCGACAGGCCGGCGTTCGGCATGATCGACCGCGCGGGCTCGCCCTCGTTCGGCCAGCCCATGGCCTCGAGCGCGTCGAGACAGGCCGCCGGCCCCGCACCGCAGTTGATCCCGATGACGTCAGCGCCGATGCCGGTCAGCAGGTCGGCTGCCGCCCGAGGGCTGCTGCCGTCGGCCAGGATGAGTTCCTCGCCGAACGTGAGGGACGCGATGATGGGCAGATCCGACAGGGTCCGGGCCTCGTCGACGGCGAGGACGAGCTGCTCGAGATCCGAGAATGTCTCGAGGACGATGACGTCGGCCCCACCCTCGAGCAGGCCCTCGATCTGCTCGCGGAAGGTCGCCCGGGCCGCGGGCTCGTCGATGTCCGTCAGACTCCGCGTCGGTGAGCCGAGCGGTCCGACGGAACCGCCGACGAGCGCGTCGCGGCCGCTCACCTCGCGCGCCTCGCGGGCGAGCTGCGCCGCACGCCGGTTGAGCTGGCCGACGCGACCCTCGAGGCCCCAGGCGGCGAGGCGCTGTCGATTGGCTCCGAGCGACAGGGTCTCGATCAGCTGGGCGCCTGCCTCGAGATACTCACGGTGGGCGGCCCCGACCATCTCCGGGTGACTCGCCACGAGCTCCTCGAGGCACGCGCGCTGGGGCACGCCCCGGCTGAACAGGAGCGTGCCCATCCCTCCGTCGACCAGGATCGGGCGGCCGGCGAGGCGATCCCTGAACCGCTGCCGCGGCAGGCCTTCGGGCGAAATCTGTGTCATCAGTCCCCCATCGAGCGAGGATGGGGCGACGGGACCGGACTGAAACGGAAAGACCCTTCCTGCGCGGAAGGGTCTCGGGAGGAGTCCCTTATCTCGCAGGATGACCTGCCCGGACTTGGCACCTTGCCGACTCGTAGTCGATAGGTTGTCGTGGCTTCAACGGGCCGGTCCCTCCGCCACTCTTGATAAGAAGCTCTTCGGTTGTCGGGCAATACTGCCGCACGCGGCCTCGATGAGCAACCGCCCAGTCAGGCCGCGGCCTTCCCGCGCAGCCGATCGAGGTATGCCGTGCGCCATCGCTCCGTGACGTCGACGGCGTTGAACGTGTAGAGGTGGACGTTGACGATCCCGTTCGGCGCGTCGGCGACGTGCGGCGCGAGCCCCTCGAGCAACCCGTCGGGCCGGTAGAACCCGCCCGACCGGATCAGCCGGGCGATGAACCGGGTGTTCTTGACCAGGAACCGGTGCGTGTCGGCGACACCGATCCGCGCGCTGATGGCGAGGAGCCGTTGGGGCTCGGCAACGCCCGGGAGGCCGAGGTGCACGGGAAGCGTCAGGCCCTCGGCTCGCCGGGCGGCGAGCCAGGTCGCGATCGCACCCGGATCGAAGCACAGCTGGGTCGTCATGTAGCTGGCGAACGCCGCCTTGGCCCGGAGTGCGTCGAGCAGCGGCCCATCCGCGATGAACGCATGGCCCTGCGGATAGGCGGGGATCCCGATCTCGGCGAGCGGATGGCCGATGTCGGCCATCGCCCGCAGGAGCGCGAGGCCGTCGGGGTAGGCGCCCGGTTCCTTGGCATCGCCACCGACGACCAAGGCCCGATCGACGCCGGCGCCCTCGAGCCAGGCGATGAGATCCGAAAGGTGGGCGCGGTCCCGGATCATCCGCGCCGAGAGGTGCGGGACCGCCTGGAAACCGCCGGCCTGGAGTTGCTCGCACAGGGCGACGGTGGCCTCGATCCCCTTCGCCGGTGACGCCGTCACCGAGACGGTCGCGCCGGGGGGCAGGAAGCCCGCCTGGTCGAGCGCGTTCTTCAGCGGCACGAGCTCGAAGGTCGGGGCATCGAGGACGCTGGCCAGTGCGGCGGCCTGGGCCGGCGTGAGCGAGGAACGACGCCGGAACAGCATCCCGGGCTACACCTCCGAGTCCGGCATCGATGCCTTCCGGCGGGCGATGAAGTCCCGCAGGGCCTCGTGGATGGCAAGGTCGAGCGGCGGCGCCTCGTATTCGTTGAGCATCCGCTTCCAGATGGCGTTGGCGCGCTGGGTCGCGTCGAGCGACCCGTCCTCCTGCCACTGTTCGAAGCTGTTGTTGTCGGTGACGTCGGAGCGGTAGAACGCGGTCTCGAAGTTGGCCAGCGTGTGGGCGGAGCCGAGGAAGTGGGTGCCCGGCTCGTTCGAGCGGATCGCGTCGAGCGCCTGCCCGTTCTCCGACATGTCGACGCCGCTGACGAAGACGCCCATCATCCCGCACTGATCCGCGTCGAGGATGAACTTCTCGTAGCCGACGGTCAGCCCGCCCTCAAGCCAGCCCGCCGCATGGAGCACGAAGTTGACGCCGGCGAGCACGGTCGGCTGGAGCGTCGCGGCCGATTCGTAGGCGGCCTGCGCGTCGGCGATCTTCGAGCCGCACAGCGAGCCGCCGGAGCGGAACGGGACGCCGAGCCGGCGGGCGAGGGCGGCCATCACGTACAGCACGAGCGCGGGCTCGGGGGTCCCGAACGTCGGGGCGCCCGACTGCATCGACATCGAGCTGGCGAAGGAGCCGAGGACGACCGGCGCGCCCGGGCCGCACGAGCTGGACGAAGGTCATCCCGCCGAGCGCCTCGGCGAGGGTCTGGGCGCACACGCCGGCCGCGGTCACGGGCGCCATCGCGCCGGCGAGGATGAACGGCGTCAGGAGCGTCGCCTGGTTGGCCTCGGCATAGGCGCGCGCGGCACCGAGCATCGACCGAATCCCAGACCAGCGGGGAGTTCGCGTTGATCAGGCTGAGGATGACCGGGTGGTCCTCGAGGTATTCCACGCCGAAGGTGATCCGCGCCATCTCGACCGTGTCGCGCGCCCGCTCCGGTGCGGTGACCGAGCCCATGAACGGCTTGTCGCTGTAGCGGATATGGCGAATAGACCATGTCGAGGTGGCGCTTGTTGACCGGGATGTCGACCGGCTCGCAGACGGTGCCGCCCGAGTGGTGGAGGTACGGCGAGGCGTAGGTCAGCTTGACGAGGTTGCGGAAGTCCTCGATCGTCCCGTAGCGCCGGCCGCGGTCGAGGTCGCGCACGAACGGCGAGCCGTAATTCGGCGCGAAGACCGTGTGCAGCCCGCCGATCTCGACGTTCCGTTCAGGGTTCCGGGCGTACTGGGTGAACTGCCGCGGCGCGCTCGCCTGGACGATCCGGCGGCACATCCCGCGCGGGAACCGGACACGCACGCCGTCGACGTCGGCACCGGCGTCGTGCAGCAGCCGGAGCGCCTCCGCGTCGCCGCGGAACTCGAGGCCGACCTCCTCGAGGATCGTGTCGGCGTTGCTCCTCGATGAGCGACAGGCCCTCCTCGCCGAGGACCTCGAACGGCGCGAGCTTGCGGGTGAGGAACGGGATGTGCTCGGCGTGCGCGGCGAGTCGGATCGCCTGGCGGGCGGCCCGTCCGCCGCTCCGGCGTCGTTGCGGTGTCGTCCATCAGCCGTCCTCCCTGCCGCCGACCGCCACCGACCGCCGGCGTCGCCGCTCGTTCCGCGCCGGCGGGCCGGCGCCGCCTGCCCCGGCACGCCGCTCGGGCAGGTCCACCACGCGCGCCAGGTTCGGGAACGCGGCCGTCTTGTGGGGGAACGCCATCGCCTCGACGAAGTGCTCCTGGAAGCGCGGCTCGACCGCCGTCTCGATCTTCTCGACGCGCCGGACGACGCCCTCGATCTCGCTGCGCGCGGCGCCCGACAGCAGCGCGATGAGCGCACCGGTCCCCGCCGCGTTGCCGGCCGACCGGACGTGGGCCGGGTCGCAGTCCGGCACGAGGCCCAGGATCATCGCGTGGATCGGGTCGATCTGGCTGCCGAACGCACCGGCCAGGCGGACCTCGTCGAGCGCATCGATCCCGAGCCTGTCCATCAGCAGCCGGACGCCCGCATACAACGCGGCCTTGGCGAGCTGGATCGCGCGCACGTCGTTCTGGGTGATCGCGATGCGCGGGCCGGCGACCGTCTCCTCCCCGCCCTCGTGGAGGACGTAGCTGAACGTCCGGCCGTCCGGCACGACGCGCGCCGTCCGCGCCGCGAGCGAGCCGTCGATCACCCCGTCCTCGGTCACGACGCCCGCCAGGAACAGCTCGGCCACGACCTCGATGATCCCCGAGCCGCAGATCCCGGTGATCCCCGTATCGGCGACGGCCGTCGCGAAGGCCGACTCGTCCGACCAGGCGTCGACGCCGATGACGCGGAACCGTGGCTCGAGCGTGTCGCGGTCGACGCGGACACGCTCGATGGCCCCCGGCGCGGCGCGCTGGCCACCCGAGATCTGGGCGCCCTCGAACGCGGGGCCGGTCGGGCTCGAGGCGGCGAGCAGCCGCCGCTTGTCGCCGAGCACGATCTCCGCGTTGGTGCCGACGTCGACGACGAGCGTCATCCGGTCGGCCTCGTGCGGCTCTTCCGCGAGGATGACCCCGGCCGTGTCGGCCCCGACGTGGCCGGCGATGCACGGCAGCACGTAGACGCGAGCCCCAGGGTGCGCGCGCAGGCCAAGAGCGGCCGCGGTCGTCCGCACGGCGCGGTCGGTCGCCAGCGCGAACGGCGCGGCCCCGAGCGGCGTCGGGTCGATGCCGAGCAGGAGGTGGTGCATGATCGGGTTGCCGACGATCGCGAGCTCGAGGATCTCGGCGCGCTTGATGCCGGCCCGCATGGCGAGCGTGGCGATCAGCCCGTCGAGCGCCTTGCGCACGGCCGTGGTCATCTCGCCGGCCCCCTCGGGATGCATCATCGCGTACGAGACGCGGCTCATGAGGTCCTCGCCGAAGCGGATCTGCGGGTTCATGACGCCGTTGCTGGCGAGGACCGCGCCGTCGGCGAGGTTGGCGAGGTGGCCGGCGATCGTCGTCGACCCCACGTCGATGGCGACGCCGTAGGCCGTCTCGTGGAGCCCCGGCCAGACGGCGATGACCTGCCGGCCCTCGTGGACCGCGACCGTCACGCCGTACGACCCGGCGGCGAGCGCCGGCTGGAGTGCGCGGATGACGTCGAGGTCCGCTTCGAGCCCGGTCAGCGCCCATTCGCGCTCGAGCGCCTCGAACAGCCGCACGAGGTCGCCGGTCGGCGAGGCGAGCTCGGGTGGCGTGACCTCGACGTAGTGGAGGCGCACGACCGGATCGACCGTGAACGTCCGCACGTCGAGGCCCTTGCGCACGACCTGGCGGTGGACCTGGCTCTCCGGCGGGACGTCGATCAGGACGTCGCCGCAGACCGTGGCGGTGCACGACAGGCGGCGGTCGGCGGCCAGGCCCTTCTCGGCACGATAGGTCGTCTCGAGCTCCGCGAAGGCGGACAGGTGGCCGGGCTCGGACGTGATCCCGTGCTTGGGGAACTCGCCCAGGCCCTGCGTCACCTGGCAGCGGCCGCAGATGCCCCGCCCGCCGCACACCGAATCGATGTCGACCCCGAGCGAGCGCGCCGCGTCGAGGACGGTCGTTCCGGTCGGGAACCGCCCGCGCCGGCCCGACGGCGTGAAGATGACGAGCGCGTCGTCCGACACGGGGACGGCGCCGCTAGCCGACCGCGATGGCGCGGCGATTGACCCTGCGGCGGCTGATCTCGCCCTCGGGGACCGGCACGCGATGGGCGGTGATCCAGCGCGCACAGTCGGGGTCATGGCCCATCAGGACGTCGGCGGCCATGACGCAGGCCTTGACCTCGGGCAGGAGCGGATTCGTGATGGCCGAGGTCATCCCGGCCGCGATGGCCATCGGCAGGAACGCGGCGTTGATCCCTTCGCGGTTCGGCAGGCCGAAGCTGACGTTGGAGGCGCCACAGGTCGTGTTGACCTTGAGTTCCTCGCGCAGGCGACGGACGAGCGCGAAGACCTGCTGGCCCGCCTGAGCCAGGGCACCGATCGGCATGACCAGTGGATCGACGACGATGTCCGAGCGCGGGATGCCGTGGTCGGCGGCACGTTCGACGATGCGCTTGGCGACCGCGAACCGGACGTCGGGATCCATGCTGATCCCGGTGTCGTCGTTGCTGATCGCCACGACCGCGGCGCCGTACTTGCGAACGAGGGGCAGGACGCGCTCGAGCCGCTCCTCCTCGCCGGTGACCGAGTTGAGCAGCGGCTTGCCCTGGTAGACGGCGAGCCCGGCCTCGAGCGCCTCGACGATCGAGGAATCGATCGACAGCGGCAGGTCGGTCAGGCCCTGGACGAGCTGGATCGTCCTGGCCAGGATCGCCGGCTCGTCGGCGAGCGGGATCCCGGCGTTGATATCGAGCATATGGGCGCCGGCCTCGACCTGGGCGAGCACGTCGCGCTCGACCCGGCTGAAGTCGCCGGCCTTCATCTCCTCGGCCAGGAGCTTCCGTCCGGTCGGGTTGATCCGCTCGCCGATGATCACGAACGGTCGGTCGAAGCCGATGACGACGTCGCGGGACGCTGAGCTGACGATGGTGTCGGTCATGTCGCGGAGATCTCCGATGTCGTGGCGGGTGGCAGGGCGGGGCCGTCGGCGACGCCGCCGGACTGGATCAGCTCCGCGAGATGGTGCTTCGTGTACTCGGCCTCGAGCCGCTCCGATTCGGTCCTGACCTCGGCCTCGAGGTCGTCGCCGCACGGTCGCTGGGTCTTGTGCCACTCGGCGATGTACGCGTTGTATTCGCGCCTCCCGGCGCGGTTGGCCGCCTTGTCGATGGCGACCTGGAAGCGCGGGTGGAGGACGACCTTGCTCGAGCGGCGGGCGTCCTTGGCGACGACCTGGGCGGGGATGTCACGCCACCAGATGATCGACAGCGTTGGCATTCAGGCGGCTCCTGCGACGGCGTGCTGGATGGACGGTGCGAGCTCGCCATAGCCGGTCGACCGGCGCTCGTAGGCGAGGCCGAGCCGCTCGGCGGCGGCCTCGGCGCGCCGGTCGAGCTCCGGATCGTCGGTCTGGGCCAGGTACACGAGCCGGCGGTAGTTGCCGAAGTACAGCGGCAGGAGCTCGGGATGCCGATCGAGGCCGAGGCCGGCCAGGATGATCGTTTCGAACTGGCGGGCCAGGAAGTCGGTCAGGTAGAACGTGCCGACCTCCTCGTCCTGGGCGGCCCGGAACGCCGCGGCGCCGGCGTAGAACTCGAAGCAGTGAGCGCCTTCGATGCGCTCGATCCCCTCGCCCTCGAGATAGGTGTCGAGGGTCCCGCCCGTGCCGCAGTCGGCGTAGCCGACGAAGATCCGGACGTCGCGGCCGTAGCGGACGCGGACCTTCTCGACCTTGTCGGCGACCGCGCCGGCGATCTTCTCGGGGCGCATGTGGAGGCGGGCGTCGACGCCCTCGACGCGGACGCCGGGGATCCCTGCGGTCAACGCCAGCAGCTCACGCGCCAGGGCTCCGCAACCGACGATGACGAGCCGGGTGGGGATCGCCTCAGGCCGCACTGGCGCGGCGCTCGTCGATGAGTCGGCGCGCTGTCTCGGCGGCCACCCCGGCGTCGCGGCAGTAGGCGTCGGCACCGACCGCCGCGCCGAACTCCTCGTTGAGCGGGGCACCGCCGACGAGCACGATGTAGTCGTCGCGCATGCCGCGGTCCTTGAGCGTCTGGATGACGACCTTCATGTACGGCATGGTCGTCGTCAGCAGCGCGGACATGCCCAGGATGTCCGGCCTGTGGAGCTCGAGCGCGGCGATGAACTTCTCCGCGTCGGTGTTGATGCCGAGGTCGAACACCTCGAAGCCGGCGCCCTCGAGCATCATCCCGACGAGGTTCTTGCCGATGTCGTGGATGTCGCCCTTGACCGTGCCGATGACGACCTTGCCGACCGGCTCCGCGCCGGTCTCGGCCAGGAGCGGGCGGAGGATCGCCATCCCGGCCTTCATCGCATTCGCGGCCAGGAGGACCTCGGGGACGAACAGGATGCCGTCGCGGAAGTCGATCCCGACGATCTTCATCCCCGCGACGAGGGCATCGTCGAGGACCCTGGTGGCCGACCAGCCTCGGCCGAGGAGGATGTTCGTACCCTCCACGATCTCGGCGGCCATGCCGTCGTAGAGGTCGTTGTGCATCTGCTCCGTGAGCTCATCGTCGGACAGCGCGGCGAGATCGATCTCCGCGTACTCGTCCTGGGTCATCCCGGTCTCCTGCGATGTCGAGGGTTCCACGATGTGGAACTGTGCCGTATCATGGAACTCGTGCGGTAGCGAATCTAGCCGAGAAGGGGCGCGATGTCCAGAGTCCAGTCCATCGAGCGAGCCTTTGCCGTCCTCGGTGCGCTCGCGGATGGGCCGATCGGGGTCACCGAGGTCGCGGATCGCGCGGATCTGCCCAAGTCGACGGCCGCCCGGCTGCTCGCGTCACTCGCCCGCGAGGGCGTCGTGGAGCAGGTCCCAGGCGATACGCGATACCGCCTCGGTCCGCGCCTGGTGACGCTCGCGGCGCGGATCCGGCCGGCACGGACGCTCGCCGGGTTCGCACGACCGTCGCTCGTGGAGCTGGCCGGATCGGCCGGCGAGGCGGCCGGCCTCGCGGTGCGCGACGGCGACATGACCCATTACGTCGATCAGATCGGAAGCCCCAACCCCGTCTCCGTCCGCGACTGGACGGGGTCGCGGATCCCGCTCCATGCGGTGTCGTCGGGGCAGGTCCTCCTCGCACACGCCGCGCCGACCCTCGTCCAGCGCTATCTTGGCCGGCCGATGGAGGCGTTCACGTCACGGACGCTCGTGACCGCGGACGCGCTGCTCGAGCGGATGCGCGCGATCCGACGCGACGGCTACACGTGGGCGCTCGAAGAGTTCGACGAGGGCATCTCGTCGGTCGCAGCCCCGGTCGCCGATGCGTCCGGTGAGGTCGTCGCCGCCGTCCACCTCCACGGACCGTCGTACCGCTTTCCGGCGGCCGGCGATGAGCGGCCGCTCGCCGAGATGGTCGTCGCGTCGGCGGCGCGGATCACCGAGAGCCTGCGTCAGGCCGGCTGAGGTCGCACGCATCCGCTCGATCGCATCGGCAGGAGGAGACTGATGCCCCCTTCGGCCCGCTCACGCGTTGACGAGGACCGCGGCGTCGTCTACGGCAGCGTAGACGACGAGCAGTTGCTCCTCGATGTCTACCGGCCGCCGGTCCGCGGCGCTCCCCGGCCGGCCGTGGTCCTCGTCCACGGCGGCGGGATGTGGACCGGTTCCCGCGCGGACATGGCCGCCCCGGCGCGGCAGCTCGCACGGGCCGGTTACGTCGCCTGTGCCGTCGATTACCGACTCGTCGAAGCCGCGGCCGCGCGCCACCGTTGGCCGGCCCAGATCGACGACGTCCAGCTCGCCGTGCGTTGGGTGCGCGCCAACGCCGGCCGGTACGGCGTCGATCCGGGGCGCGTCGGCGCCTATGGGTGGTCGGCGGGCGGCCAGTTGGCGGCGCTGCTTGGTATGCGCGATACCCGCGACGGCAGCGCGGCGCTTGCCGCCTATCCCAGCCGGGTGAAGTGCGTCGTCGACCTGGCCGGCGACGTGGACCTCGCGGCCTACACGCACCCGCCCGCCCTGCACGAGGTTGTCGCCCTCCTGGGCGGGACCAGCGACGAGGTGCCCGAGCGCTACCGCGACGTGTCGCCGCTCTCCTGGATCGACGAACGAACCTCACCCTTCCTCATCGTCCACGGCGCCCCCGACGACGTGGTGCCGATCGACCAGTCGCTCCGGCTGGTGTCCGCCCTCCGTGCCGCCGGGATCGACGTGGAGTACGTGGAGCTCCCCGACGCCGGCCATGGCGACTTGATCTGGCCCCGCGTCGGCCAGGCGGCGCTCGCCTTCCTCGACCGCCACCTGCACCCCGGCGACTGAGGGCACGGTCGGGGAAGACCTTCGCGGACTCCCGCTGCCGTTGATCGATGGCGAGGACCAGCTCGTGCCCGGCGGGGGTTGTGCGCAGGACGACCGTCCGACGGTTTTCGGACGAGGTGAAGCGCTCGACCAGGGCTCGGGACCGTCCACGTTCAGGACGATGGGGCGAACCCGGCCAAGCTCGGTCAGCCCCGGCCGGACCGGTGCTCGTCGAGGAGCGTCTGCGTGTCGAACTGGGCCCGGCCGAGGACGAACCAGATCGCCTCCGCCGGCTCGTCGCCGATCGTGGCGAGCCGGTGCGGGATCGACGAGTTGATCGAGATCGCGTCGCCGGGCTCGAGGATGTACTCGTCGAACCCGATCCGGACCTCGAGCCGGCCGCGCAGGACGTAGCCCCATTCGTGTCCGGCGTGGCGTTGGAAGGCATCGGGCGGGCTGGACGCGCCACCGACCTCGTAGGTCACCCGCAGGAACTCGATGCCGGGCTCCGACAGCGTCGTCAGCCGCTCCCAGAGCACGCCCGAAGCAAGCCGGATTCGGTGACGCGTGGCGGCTCGCTGGACCGGGTGCGCGGCGGTCGACGCGCCGCCGGCCGGGGCGTCCGGACGGGCCACGGCCGGCACCGCCTCGGCCGGACGACGATCGTTGAAGAGCAGCTCGTCGAGTGAGACATCGAGCTCGGCCGCGATCGCGTAGAGCGTGCTGACCGACGGGTTCGAGCGGCCCGTCTCGATCTGGGAGATGAGGCTGGGCGACACGCCCAGCCGGCCGGCCAGCTCGCGGAGGCTCAGCCCGCGGGCGGTCCTGGCGGCTCGAAGCCGCTCGCCCATCTGTGGATAGTCGGGTCGAACACCGGGCTCGGGTGACGGTGACAAGCGGCTCACGAGGCCATGCTCAGAACATCAACCTTCCGTTGTCGACCACGAGGTCGATCCCCTCGACGGACGGGTTCTCGAGCAGGAACCTCGTCGCGTCGACGATCTCGTCCATCGTCGCCAGCTTCTTGGTGACGGTCTTCGACAGGTGGCCTTCCAGGATCGCCGGCGGTTTCCCGTGCCAGTAAGGGCTGTCGCCGGTGATCCCCGGATGGATGGCATTGACCCGGATCGGCGCCAGCTCCCAGGCGAGCGTCTTGGTCAGCCCGGAGATCCCGCCGTTCACGGTCGAGACCGTCGTCGAGCCGGGATACGGTCGGTCCTTCGCCTGGCCGCCGAACAGGACGATCGAGCTATCGGGTGACAGTCGGTCGAGCAGGACGTGGACGACCTCCGCGAACCCGACGAGCTTGAGGGTGACGAGCTCCATCGCCCGGTCGATGTCGAAGTCGCGGATCGTGTTGTCGTCGCGCTGGATTGCGACGATCGCCAGATAGTGGACCGGACCGACCGACGACAGGGAGTGCCGGATCGTCTTGGGCTTGGCCAGGTCGAGGGCGATCCCTCGCGCCGTACCGCCGATCTCCGTAGCGACCGATTCGGCCCTGGAAGCAGCGCGCCCCGTGAGCACCGTCTCGCGCCCGGTGCCGGCATAGTGGCGGGCCAGCTCCTTGCCGATGCCGGCCGTGCCCCCGACCACCACGATGCATCCGTCGGTCGACATGTCAGGGCTCCTCGAACCGCTTCCAGGCATCCACCCATCGATAGGCGTGCCGCGCGGGCGGCTGGGGCGCCTGGGTCTCGATCCAGCGCACCCGACCCCCGCCGGTGTTGAAGAAGCCATGAGTCGAGCCGACGCCGGCGAAGGCGACGTCGCCCGCTCGCAGCGTGACCGGCTCGCCGTCGAGGACGCCCTCGATCTCGCCGTCGAGGAAGTAGTAGACCTCCTCGAACGGGTGGTCGTGGATCTGCGCCGCGCCGTTCGGCTCGTAGTCGACCGTGAACATCGTCAGCAGGTCGGCGCCCATCGTCCGGTCGACCAGCATCTTCACCGAGATCCCGCTGTAGGCAAGGATCGCCACGTCCATCCCGGCCGGCGCGCGACCGTGGGCCGGGTCGGCGACGCGCAGGGCCTCGGCCTGCGGCGGCGTGCCGTCGTAGTGACCGACCGACCGGAGCGACGGATCGCCAAATGGCGGGCGGATGGCCCGTGCCGCCAAGGCGTGGACGTCCAGTGGGCCATCGCGGAAGAACGTGTCGCGCCGCCCCACGGCAGGATCCAGCCGAACCGGCGTGTTGACCGAGAACCAGCGGACCGGTTCGTTCGTGGCGTTCGCGAGCGCGTGCCAGGTCCCGACCGCCATGTGCGCGTAGTCGCCCGCCAGGAGGCGATGGACGTGTCCGTCGATGTCGATGGTCAGCTCGCCGGCCAGGACATACAGGGCCTCCTCGAACGAATGGATGTGCCGGCCGAGCCACCCGCCCGCGGCCAGCGCGCCGACCGCGGCCTCGGTATGCACGGCGCCCTGATCCGGACCGACGATCCGGAGTCGGCTGAGGCCCATCGACGTGGGAGAGGCGGGGGCTGGCTGGTCGGTGAACGACCAGTCGACCTGGCCGACGTAGTGCATCTCGACGCTCGCGTAGCGGGTCCCGTTGCGCCTGCCGGAAGCGTGCAAAGTCCACGATCCGATGTCAAGCCACATTGGACGTCTGCCCCGCGGAGCCCGCATGTTGACGGTCGCGCTGGTGAAATCGTGCAGTCACAGCGCACGTGAAGCCGCGGACTTGCGCCAGCACACGGGGATGTGTAGCATCAGTGAACGACGCCTTGCCCGTCCCCGGTTCGCACCGACGACCCAAGCACAGGGGTATGCCCGATGACCACCTCGTTCGCCTCGCCCGGTTCGATGAATGTCGACTGGGAGGAGCGCTGGAACGTGGAGCGCCTGCGGACCTACCGGCTGGCGCGGGCCCGGGCCGCCCTGGCGGCTTCGGACGTCGGCGCCGTCCTGCTGTTCGACTTCAACAACATCCGCTACGTCACGAGCACCCACATCGGCGAGTGGGCCCGCGACAAGATGACCCGCTACGCCCTTCTGACGCGCGGCGGCGATCCCCACATCTGGGACTTCGGATCGGCCGCCAGGCACCATCGCCTCAACTGCCCGTGGATGCGTCCCGAGAACGTCCATGCCGGGATGATCGGGCTGCGCGGCGCCGTGGCCCCGGATGCGGGCCTGTTCCGCGTCGCGGCCCGCGAGATCGCGGCGATCCTCAAGGCGGAGGGTGCCGCGGACCTGCCGATCGGCGTCGACATCGTGGAGCCGCCGATGCTCGCCGCCCTGACCGACGAGGGCATCACGGTCCGCGACGGCCAGCAGGTCATGCTCGACGCCCGGGAGGTCAAGTCGATCGACGAGATCCTTCTGCTCAACACGGCCTGCGCGATGGTCGACGGCGCCTACCAGCTCATCTCGGAGCAGCTCAAGCCCGGGATCCGCGAGAGCGAGCTCGTCGCGAACGTCACCAGGTTCCTGTTCGACCTCGGGTCGGAGCACGTCGACAACATCAACGCCGTGTCGGGCGAGCGTTGCAGCCCCCACCCGCACGTGTTCTCCGACCGGATCATCCGCCCCGGCGACCAGGCGTTCTTCGACATCATCCAGACGTTCATCGGCTACAAGACCTGCTACTACCGGACCTTCGTGGTCGGCAGGGCGAGCGACGCACAGCGCGACGCCTACAAGCGGGCGCGTGAGTGGATCGACAAGTCCATCGAGCTCATGCGACCGGGGGTAACGACCGACCAGGTCGCCAGGGTCTGGCCGAAGGCCCAGGACTTCGGCTTCGACAACGAGATGGAATGCTTCGGCCTCCAGTTCGGCCACAGCGTGGGCTTGTTCCTGCACGAGCGACCGATCATCAGCCGGCTCAATTCGCTCGAGCACCCGGTCGAGCTCAAGGAGGGGATGGTCATCGCGCTCGAGACCTACTGCCCGGCGAGGGACGGCGTGTCGGCCGCCCGGATCGAGGAAGAGGTCGTCGTGACCGCCGACGGCCCCCGCGTCATCACCCGCTTCCCGTCCGACGAGCTGTTCGTCGCCAACCCGTACTAGGAGCGCAGGCGATGGCGACGACCACGCCACAGATCGACCGCGACACCCGGCTCCGGATGTACCGGACGATGGTCGAATGCCGCTTCTTCGAGGTCCGCGCGCAGGAGCTCTTCTTCGAGGGCCTCGTCCGCGGGACGACCCACCTCGGTGTCGGCCAGGAGGCCGTCGCGGCTGGCGTCTCGGCGGCGATGCGCGCCGACGACTACACGTTCTGCACGTACCGCGGACACAATCACACGCTCGCCCGCGGCGTCCCCATGGCGCCGATCTTCGCCGAGCTGTTCGGGCGCGGGACCGGCCTGCTCGGCGGCAAGGGCGGCTCGATGCACCTCACCAGCGTCGAGCACGGGGCGATGGGCTCGTACGCGATCGTCGGGGCGCACCTGCCGATCGCCCTCGGTGCGGCGTGGTCGGCCCAGTACCGCGGGTCGGGCCAGGTCGCGGTCTGCTTCTTCGGCGACGGGACGACCAACATCGGGGCATTCCACGAGGCGCTCAACATGGCCGCGGTGTGGAAGGCGCCGGTCGTCTACGTGTGCGAGAACAACCAGTACATGGAATACACGCGGATCCGCGACGTGACGGCCGTCGAGCACCCGGCCGCCGACCGGGCGTCGGCCTACGGCCTCGAATCGATCATCGTCGACGGCAACGACGTGGATGCAGTCCACGAGGTAGCGCGGGCGGCCATCGCTCATGCCCGGGACGGCGACGGGCCCTCGCTGATCGAGGCCGTCACCTACCGCCACGGCGGCCACTCGCGGGCGGACCCCGGCACATACCGCCCCGATGACGAGGTCGCGACCTGGAAGGCGCGCGACCCGATCCCGAGCTATCGGAACCGACTGCAGGCGGCAGGTATCCCAGCAGCCGAGCTCGATGCCATCGAGGCCGAGACCGGCGACGCCGTGGCCGCCGCCGAGGCCGAGGCGCGCGCGGCGCCCGAACCGACGGCGGACGTGCTCGAGACCCAGGTCTGGACGGACGGGGGCTCGTCATGGCGCAACTGACGGAGGTGCCTGACCCGTGTCCGAGCTGACCTATCGCGCGGCCATCGCCAGAGGCATCGCCCAGGAGATGCGTCGGGATCAGAGCGTCGTCCTCATCGGCGAAGATGTCGGGGCGGCCGGCGGTGTCTTCAAGCTGACCGAAGGGCTGTTCGACGAGTTCGGACCGACGCGCGTGCGCGACACCCCGATCAGCGAGCAGGCGATCGTCGGCGCGGCGATGGGCGCGGCGATGACCGGGCTGCGACCGATCGCCGAGCTGATGTTCTCCGACTTCTTCGCGGTCACCTGGGACATGGTCGTCAACCAGATCGCCAAGACCCGCTACATGACCGACGGCCAGGTCTCGCTGCCGCTCGTGCTGCGGACCGCGAATGGGGCCGGTCTCCGGTTCGGCGCCCAGCACAGCCAGAGCGTCGAGAACTGGGCGATGGCCATCCCCGGGCTCAAGGTCGTCGCGCCGTCCACGCCGGCCGACGTCGTCGGGCTGATGGCGGCCGCGGTGCGCGACCCGGACCCGGTCGTCTTCTGCGAGCACAAGGCGCTGTTCGCGGTCAAGGGGGACGTCCCGGACGGCGAGGTCCTCGACACGCTCGGGACGGCGATGGTCCGACGGGCGGGCTCGGACGCGACCATCGTGGCGCTGGCCGCGATGGTGCCCATGGCGGTCGAGGCCGCCGACCGACTCGCGGCAGACCATGGCATCGACGCGGAGGTCATCGACCTTCGCTCGCTCGTCCCGCTCGACGTTGCGGCAATTCTCGCTTCGGTCAAGAAGACTAGCCGGCTGTTCACGGTCGAGGAGAACCCCCGGCTGTGCGGCTGGGGCGCGGAGATCGCGTCGATCGTGGCCGATGAGGGCTTCTACAGCCTCGACGCGCCGATCGTGCGGATCACGACCCCGCACATCCCGCTGCCGTCGGCGGCCGCCCTCGAGGACCTCGCGATCCCCTCCGTCGAGCGGATCGTCGAGACGATCAGACGCCGACTCGCCGATGCGGCGTGAGGACGTGGCGAGATGGCTGACGTGCGGGTCGCGGTCCTGGGTACCGGACGGATGGGCTCGGCGATGGCCGAACGCCTCGCGGCGGAAGGGGCCGCGGTCGTCGTCTACAACCGGGGCGCGGATCGGGCGGCCGCGCTCGCGAGCCGCATCGGAGCCACGGTCGCAGCCACGCCGGCCGAGGCCGCGTCCGGCGCCGATGTCGTGATCTCCATGGTCGCCGACGATGCCGCGGTCCGCGAGCTCTTCCTGGGCGCCGACGGCGTCGCGTCGGGGATCCGCAGCGGGGCCGTGGCCGTCGACATGAGCACGGTCCTGCCCGACACGATCCGCTCGGTGGCGCCGGCGGTCAGGGCGAGGGGCGCCGGCATCCTCGACGCCCCGGTCTCCGGCAGCGTCGGCTCCACGCTGTCCGGCGAGCTGACGATCATGGTCGGCGGGGAAGCGGCGGACCTCGAACGTGCGCGGCCCGTCCTCGAGCGCCTGTCACGCCGCGTGTTCCATCTCGGCGAGCTCGGGACCGGCGCGGCGATGAAGCTCGCGGTCAACACGCTCATCTTCGGGCTCAACGAAGCGGTCGCCGAGGGGCTCGTCCTTGCGGAGCGGAACGGGATCGACCGGGCGGTGGCCTACGACGTGCTCGCCGCCAGCGCGGCCGGCGCTCCGATGGTCGGCTACAAGCGCGCCGCCTTCGTCGACCCGGACACGACGCCCGTCGCGTTCTCGCTTGCGCTCGCGGACAAGGACCTGCGCCTGATCCGGCAGCTCGCCGACGCCTCGGGCACGACGATGCCCCAGGCCGCGATCAATCTCGAGACGATCCGCGCCGCGGAGCGGACCCAGGGCGGCGACACCGACTTCTCGATGGTCGCGAGTCACCTGCGTGAGGAGGGCCGGCGATGACCGATCGGCCATGAGGAGGGAGCCAAGCAGCAGACGGATGTCAGGGAACCAGCCGATCCGACTGAACCGTAGACGAGGGAACGATCGATGACCGACCGCATGCTCATCAAGGGTGGGATCGTCCTCACCCAGGACCCGGCGCTCGGCGAGATGCCCGGCGCCGACGTGCTCATCGAGGGTGACCGCATCGCCGCAGTCGGACACGGGCTCGCCGCGGATGGGGCCCGCGTGATCGAGGCGACCGGCGACATCGTCATCCCCGGCTTCATCGACACCCACCGGCACACGTGGGAGACCTCGATCCGAACCTGCGCGCCGGACTTCGCCCTGATCACGTACTTCGGGTCGATCCTCGACAAGTTCGCGCCCCACTACCGGCCCGACGACGTGTACGCCGGCAACCTGTGGGGCTCGCTCGAATGCATCAACGCAGGCATCACGACCCTCGTCGATTGGTCGCACATCATGAACACGCCGGCGCACGCCGACGCGGCCATCCGCGGCCTGCAGGAGTCGAAGATCCGGTCCGTGTTCGCCTACGGGTTCGGGAACACCTCACTCCAGGACTGGTGGTTCGGTCCGGACTACTCGGGCAGCATCCTGACCTCGGACGGACCAGACGCGCGGCGGATCCGGAAGCAGTACTTCAACTCCGACAGCGGCCGGGTCACGATGGCCCTGGCCACCCGCGGTCCCAACTTCTGCAAGCCCGATGTCGTCCGTCACGACTGGGAGCTGGCCAAGGAGCTCGGGCTCAACATCACCGTCCATGTGGCGATGGACCGCTTCGGCTACACGAAGATGCAGGTGACCATGCTTCGCGACATGGACCTGCTGTACCCGAACACGACCTACGTCCACGCCTCGCACTTCACCGACGAGGAGTGGGCGCTCGCCCGCGATTCCGGCGGTAACGTCTCGTTCGCCCCGCAGATCGAGGTCCAGATGGGCCACGGCTGGGCACCCGCGGTGACCGCGCTCGCGTATGACATGCCGATCGGGCTGTCGTCCGACGTGGCAACCACCGCACCGTCCGACCAGTTCACCCAGATGCGCTCGATCTTCGGCTCGGAGCGTGGCCGCAAACACCAGGAGGCCTGGGACGCTGGGCTTGATGGCCTCGAGGCATCGCCCGGCCTCATTACCGCGCGACAGGTCCTGTCGTGGGCCACGATCGGCGGCGCCGAGGTCGCCGGGATCGCGGATCGAACCGGATCGCTGACGCCCGGCAAGCAGGCCGATATCGTGGTCATCGACGGGTCGGCGGTCAACGTGGCGCCGATCATCGATCCGGTCGGCGCCGTGGTGTGCGCCGCCGACACCTCGAACGTCAAGACGGTCCTGGTGGCGGGCGAGACATTGAAGGAGGACTTCCGGCTGAAGGCCTCGCTCGACGCTCCACGCCAGGCCGTCGAGGCGTCGCGCGACTACCTCCTCTCGAAGTTCGGCGATCCCGAGCCGGGCTGGGTCGTCAAGGCGGCCGTCTAGGGTCCCTCCCACGGCTGCCGGCCCGGGCGCTTCCCCAGGTGCCCGTGCCGGCTGCCGTTCCACCGCAACCGGCGCTCGCACGAGCGACCGAGCGCGCCCCAGCCGCCCTCCCGGGGACCGACGATTTGTCGATACTCACCCCAACGGGCGGCCCCCGTCATCGAGGCCGGCGTCGGGAGGGAGCCGCGCGCATGAGCGATCCGGAGCGGATCCGCGTCGGGTTCATCGGCAGCGGCCTGATGGCCCGCGGCCACATGCGGGAGATGCTCCGGCACGACCTCGCGGACATCGTCGCCGTCTGTGAACCGTCGCCTGCCGCGCTGGCGTCGACGGTCGCCCTGTTCGACGACCACGGCGTTGCCGCCCCGATCAACGAGCCCGATTGGCGCCGGTTCATCGCGACGATCGCGGATCGCCTCGATGCCGCCTTCATCGTGACTCCGCACGCGCTCCATTTCGAGCAGGCGACGGCCTGTCTCGAGGCCGGCCTCGACGTCCTGCTGGAGAAGCCCATGGTCATGAACGCCGACGAGGCGACCTCGCTCATCGCGACGCGGGACCGTACCGCCCGCCTGCTCGTGGTCGCCTTTCCGGGCAGTCTCTCGCCGCAGGTCCGCACCGCCGCCCGGCTCATCGCGAGCGGCCAGGCCGGCGCCATCCTCAACGTGGATGCGGTGGTCTGGCAGGATTGGCAGACGCAATCGTCGGGGACCTGGCGCCAGGACCCGGCGATCTCGGGCGGCGGCTTCCTGTTCGACACGGGAGCCCACATGCTCAATACGGTCACCGACCTCGCCGGCGAGGACGTCGTCGAGGTCGCGGCATGGCTCGATGACGACGGGCGCCCGGTCGATCTTCGCGGAGTGGTCATGGCACGACTGGCATCGGGGGCGCTCGTGACGATGAACGGTTGCGGTCGGGCCATCCCGTCGCTCGGCTCGGAGATCCGGGTCTTCTGCGAGCGCGCCACGCTGCGGACCGGCGTCTGGGGAGAGCGCCTCGACGTCCAGCGCTACGGCTCCAAGCGCCTGTCGCCCGTCCGGTCGGTCGCGTCGCGGAACGTGTGGGAGCAGTTCATCGCGGTCCGCGGCGGTCGCGAGCCCAACCCGAGCCCGCCCGAGGTCGGCCTGCGCATGGCACGGCTGTGGGACGCGATCCGCGAATCGTCCGCGCGCGGCGGCTCGGTCGTCCGGCCGGGGATCGCGGCATGACCCCGCGGGTCACGGTCTGGAACGAATACCGCCACGAGCGCTCCGACGAGACCGTCCGGTCGATCTATCCCGACGGCATCCACGACGCCATCGCCGACGGCCTGCGCGACCGCGGGCCTCGACGTTCGCACGGCGACGCTCGACGAACCGGAGCACGGCCTGACCGACGCGGTCCTCGCCGAGACGGACGTGCTGACCTGGTGGGGTCACCTGGCCCACGACGAGGTCGACGACGCCGTGGTCGAGCGCGTCCATGCCCGCGTCCTCGACGGGATGGGCCTGATCGTCCTCCACTCCGGCCATGTTTCGAAGATCTTCCGCCGGCTGATGGGGACGACATGCGCCCTCAAGTGGCGCGAGGCCGACGAGCGCGAGCGGGTCTGGATCGTCGATCCCGGGCATCCGATCGCGGCCGGGCTCGGCGAGTGGTTCGACATCGAACGCGAGGAGATGTACGGCGAGCATTTCGACGTCCCGGCACCGGATCGGCTCGTCCTCGTCAGCTGGTTCCAGGGTGGGGAGGTATTCCGCAGCGGCTGCTGCTACCAGCGCGGCCGCGGCCGGATCTTCTACTTCCGTCCGGGACACGAGACCTATCCGACCTATCACCAGCCGCTCGTTCGGCAGGTCATCGCCAACGCGGCACGGTGGGCAGCCGGTCCGATCGGTGCGGCACCCACGTTCGGCTGGCGGGAGCCGCTCGAGCCGCTGTCCTGATCTTCGAGCCACTGCGGATCGCCGCGGGTCGGACAGGCGGCGCGTTCTTCGAGGCGCGCCTCGTGGCGCGAGGAATGCGACCGGTCCTTGACGACGCGGCGACGCCCGGCCCATCCTCGGGCCGTGCCCGATCTCTACATCGACGGCGCCTGGATCGCCTCTGCCGATGGTCTCTGCAGCCCCGTCGTGAACCCGTCCGACGCGACCCTCATCGGCGAGGTCGACGTCGCGACCGACGGCCAGGTCCAGGCCGCGATCGCGGCCGCCCGGCACGCCTTCGACGCCACCGACTGGCCACACCGCCCGGCCGGCGAGCGCGCCGCCCTCCTCGATCGCGTGGCCGGCCTCATCGAGCGGGACCTCGAGGCGATGGCACGCCTCGAGACGCTCAACACCGGCAAGGCGATGCGCGAGAGCCGCTGGGACATGGCCGACGTCGCGCGCGTCTTCCGCTACTACGCCGACCTCGCCGACAAGGACGCCGGCCGGCTCGTCGACCCGGGCAACCCCGATGCACTGAGCCGCATCGTCTACGAGCCGGTCGGGGTCTGCGGGCTCATCGGACCGTGGAACTACCCGCTGCTCCAGCTGAGCTGGAAGATCGCGCCGGCGCTCGCCGCCGGCTGCACCGCCGTGATGAAACCGGCCCAGGTCACGCCGCTGACGGCCATCCACCTGACGCACCTGCTCGAGGAAGCGGGCGTCCCGGCCGGCGTCGTCAACCTCGTCCTCGGACCGGGGCCGCGCGTCGGACAGGCGCTCGCGGACAGCCCGGACGTCGATCTCGTCTCGTTGACCGGCGGCCACGAGGCGGCGCGCGCGCTCATTGCCGGGGCCGCGGCCAACTTCAAGAAGGTCGCGCTCGAGATGGGCGGCAAGAGTCCCAACATCGTGTTCGACGACGCCGACTTCGAGACCGCGGTCGACAACGCCCTGACGGCCGCGTTCACGCACTCGGGCCAGGTCTGCTCGGCCGGCTGCCGGGCGATCGTGCAGGACACGATCCACGACCGGTTCGTCGACGAGATCGGCCGGCGTGCCGAGCGGATCCGTCTCGGGCACGGGCTCGACGAGGCGACGGAGGCGGGTGCGCTGATCTCCGACCAGCACCGCGCCAAGGTCGAGGCGTTCGTCGCGGGCGCCATCGCCGAGGGCGCGCGGCTGGTCGCCGGCGGCCGGCGTCCGGACGAGCCGGAGCTCCAGGCCGGCTTCTTCTACCGCCCGACCGTGTTCGCCGACGTCACGCCGGGGATGCGGATCGTGCGCGAGGAGGTCTTCGGCCCGGTGCTGACCGTCGAGCGGTTCACGACCGAGGACGAGGCGGTCGCCCTGGCCAACGACACGACCTACGGGCTGGCGGGCGCGGTCTGGACGTCCGACGCCGGGCGCGCCCAGCGGGTCGCCGCCCGGCTGCGCCACGGGACGGTCTGGATCAACGACTACAACACGTACCTGCCGCAGGCCGAGTGGGGCGGCTTCAAGCAGTCGGGGATCGGCCGCGAGCTGGGTCCGACCGGTCTCGACGAATACCGCGAGGCCAAGCACATCTGGCAGAACACGCGCCCCGGCCCGACCGGCTGGTTCGGCGGCTGAATCGGACGGCGCCCCGGGGGGACCCGAGGCGCCGTCGACGTGTGCTGCGATGATCCGCGGCTACTCGGCCGGGATCTCCGAGTGGATGGCGTCGAGGTCGACGCCCTGGCGACGTCGGACGAATCGGGCGACGATGTAGAGCGAGCGCCGCGGCGCCGTACACGACGCCGAGGAACATGATCGAGTCGTGTTGCCGACACCGATCCCGTAGAGCGGGTCCTTCAGCCACAGGAAGATCGTCCAGGCGAGGATGATCGAGGTGATCAAGCCCGGCGCCGCTGATGACGATCTTGAGGTGGGCGACCGGCGAGTTGTCGAAGATGCTGCGGCTTGTACCACGGCAGGATCGTCGCCGCGATCGTGCTGCCGAGGAACGTGACCGCGATGACCAGCGTCGCGTCGAGGGTCAGCGCCGCGGAAGTCCGCCGAGTAGGCGTACATGACGCTGACGACGATCGGCCGGGACCATGATGTAGAGCAGGGCGATGATCGGCACGGCGCGCCGCTCGGACACCTGGGCCGCGTGGTCGGGCAGGACCCGGTCGAACGCCGCGGCGAAGATCATCCGGGTCGACGACAGGAACAGCGTCCCCGACCAGCCCAGGAACCACACGCCGAACAGCACGACCATCGCCGATCTGGAAGATCGAGTTGTCGATCAGGTACGACACGAGCAGCGGCGGGTAGCTCCAGATCGGGACCGTCGGAGCGGTCGTCGTGTAGCCGTAGAAGTAGTTGATGAAGTTCGCGTTCGTCGCGGTGAAGAAGTCCCAGCCGAACGTCTTCGCGGCGAGGAGGACGAACGCGACGGCCAGGACCGCGGTGACCCAGATGCCGCCGAGCATGCCGCGCAGGACCTTGCGGAAGTCACCCGAGCCGCGGACCTCGCCGTACAGCGTCGAGCCCCAGTTCGGGTAGAGGATCCAGAACAGCATGAACGGGATCATGGCGCAGCGTCGCAGCAGCGTGTCGCGACAGGTTCGCGCCCATGTCCGTCGGCGCGAGCGTCGTCACCCAGGCGTCGTTGACCGCGGCGTCGGCCAGCGTCTTGTCGTAGGCGCCGGAGATGCCGAACAGGTTCTGGTTCGCCCGGTCGAAGGCGACCTTGAAGTCGGCCTGGCTCGAGATGAGCATCAGCACGACCATGATGCGCGAAGCCGATCAGGCCGAGGTACAGGCACCACTTCTGGATCCGGGCGTAGCCCGCCATGCCGAGGGCGACCAGCGCCGAGGTCAGGACGATGGTCACGATCGACACGAACAGGATGCCGTTCTCCGACGCGAAGAACGACAGGCCGTCGGCGGACTTGACCAGCGCCGCCAGCGGCTGGAAGAACTCGATGTTGAGGATCGCGCCGTAGATCGGCGCCCACATCGCGAGGATGAACCACCAGCCGGTGGCCGCCAGGACGAAGCCGATGCCGCCGTTCAGGTAGCCGATCGCGCCGCCGACGACGAGCCCGACGGCGCCGGCGACGTAGCGCCAGCGTCGTGATCGAGCCCGACGGCGCCGGCCGACGAGGATAGCCGGCCACCGCGCCGACGATCGCGCCGGTCAGGACGCCGGGGATGCCGTCGAGGACCCGGCTCTGCCAGATGTAGTCGCCGCCGGCCCGCGGCATCGCCGCGATGAGGCCGGCGTACGCGACCGCCAGGAACGTCACCGCGACGCGGCCAGGATGATCGACAGGATCGGGTTCGCGCCGGGGACGTAGGCGAAGACCGCCAGGCTGTAGAACATGCCCAGCGTGACCAGGTTGACCGACATGAACGAGTACGTGAACGCGTCGAACCCGGACCAGCCCTTGACCAGCCCCGTCGCGTTCCTGAGGAACAGCGATGGAGCCGCAGTCGTGCCAGAAGCCATGGATCCCTCCTCCTCACCTCGAACCGTTCGCCTCGGTCAGCCGTTGATCAGCAGATAGCGCTTCACCGTTCCCTTCTTCGCGTCGAGGTCGACGATGGCCGCCTGGAGCACGCCGTCCTCGTACGAGCTGCCCGGGTTGACCGCCAGCGTGGGGCCGAGCTTGACCGCGCCCTTGCCCTCGTGGATGTGGCCGTGGAGCGACAGCGGCGGGCCGTAGGCGAGGATCGACTCGCGGACCGCCCGCGACCCGACCGGGATGAGCGCCTGACCGCCCGACACGTAGTTCATGTCGGCGTCGAGCTTGGGAGCGTTGTCGAGGTTCGAGCCGTACGGCGGCGCGTGGAAGTTGAAGATCGCGCGGTGCGGATCGGGGACCTGCGCGACGAGCCCGTCGATCCGCTCGCGGAGCTCCGGCTCCGGGCAGCTCGCGGAAGGTGTTCCACGGCGTCGGGTTGGCGTAGCCGGTCGAGACGAGCGTGAAGCCGTCGAGCGCGATCGTGTTCCCCTCGCCGAGCTCGAGGTGCTCGGCGCGCTCGATGATCGGGTCGATCTCGAAGATGTCGTCGTTGGCCGGCGAGACGATGCAGCGGATCCCGGTGCCGGCCAGCCGCTCGTCCCCGAGCGCCATCCAGCGCTCGACGTTGCCGAGCATCTCGGCCTTGAAGCGGGCGTCCACGAGCGACGGCGTCGGCCGGCCCAGGCGTCCACCTCCTCGCGAGTCAGGCGGACCGGGTAGTAGCCGCGGTCGCTGATCCGCTTCTCCATCGCCCGCAGCTCGTCCTCGGTGGTCAGCACGTGGCGCTGCCCCTGGAGCTCGAGCTCCCAGTTCGAGCCGTTGGCGACGATCGGCACCATGGCCTTGCCGGTCATGTCGCCGCCCATGATCAGGACGTCGGCCTTGTGGAACTTGCCGGCGTTGAGGAACTTGCGCCAGCAGACCTCGGAGCCGTGGATGTCGGTGGCGAAGAAGATCCGCATCAGTTGTGCCCCATCTCCTCGGGTTCCTGGTACCAGGTCGCCCGCTCGCCGACCCTGCGCGCGCAGCTTCCAGCGGGTCGACTTGGGTGCGTCGTTGATCGCGCTTCGCAGGGCGGCGATCTGGCCGGCCGGCTCGAACAGGACGTCGCGTCCGTTGTTGAGGTCGAGGTCGTCCGGCGTCAGCTCGACGGCGAGGTACTGGTCGAGCGTGTCGAGGTTGCCGGTCACCGTCCGCCACCAGCCCCAGTCGTTCGAGGTGAACGACAGGATGCGCGGCACGTTGATCGAGCCCAGGCCGTGGCGCGAGTCGGGCGCCCCGTCGTCCGGGCCGAGCGGGTGCTCGGCGAGCAGGACGAGCGCATCGAGGACGTCCTTGCGATTGATCTTGACGACCTGGAGCTTGGACAGCAGCAGCTCGGCCAGCGGCAGGGTCGGGCTCGACATCGCGAGACGGTCGCCGAACTCGAAGCGGTGGCACATCTCGAGGCTGTCGACCAGGACGTCGACCGGGCGGTTGCGCGGCACGTCCACGAAGTAGGCCTGCTTGCCGCCGAACAGGGCGTTGTGGCGCTTGTCCGGCGTGTAGCCCTCGCTCGCGAGGAGCTCGTAGAAGGCGCCCCGGTCCTTGACCGCGTCGCGAAGTCGAGGTCCACCTCGACGCGCCGCGTCCGTGCCGGCCAGTCCGGGGCGTGGGCGCGGATGGCCATCCCGCCCATCAGCCGGACGAGCAGGCCGCGGTCCGTCGGCGAGATCGACGACGCGCAGGGACTCGGCCAGCGGGTCCTGGAGCGTTCGCGGCTCGCCGGGGTCGCCAGGGTCACGCGGTCATCGACCGTCCTCCGATCGAGCGCCCGCGGGGGCACGGGCGCCTGATGGTCAGCGAGTATAGGTGGCGATCACGATGCGCGATACGGTCGATCCCGTTTCGCGAGATGCCGCTCCGGTGACGTGACGTTAACAATTCATCGCGACCCTCTTGACGCCCGTCCCGACGCGGGCGTCCAATGCGCACGGAGACCGCGCGATCGGTCGGGCTCGTCGTCCACACTGTCGGGCGGATGGATGCGGGAGCCATCCCGGGGAAGAGGAGGTCCTCGGCGTCTCCGATCAACGATCCGGACGGAGGTCCGGGCATCGCACTGGAGGATCGGATGTTGTCTAGTCATCGCCCGGTGACCCGCGTCTGCGGGTCTCGCCGCAGTCGCCGCGCTGACCGTTCGCGGCCTGTTCATCGTCGGGCGCCTCGACCGCCCCGTCGGCCGCCGCTTCGGTCGCGGCATCAGTCGCAGCTTCGGCTGCCGCCTCGACGGCGGCGTCGTCGGCCCCGTCGGCGGCCGCCTCCACGGCGGCGGTCGACCTGACCGCCCTGATCGCCGCCGCCAAGGCCGAGGGCAACCTGACCACGATCGCGCTGCCGCGCGACTGGTGCAACTACGGGGCCGCCATCGACGGCTTCACGCAAGAAGTACGGGATCAAGATCAACGGGCTCAACCCGGGTGGCGGCTCGAAGGACGAGCTGGCCGCGATCGACGCCAACAAGGACAACCCCGGACCCGCCGCGCCGGACGTCGTCGACGTCGGCCTGGCCTTCGGCCCGCAGGGCGTCGACCAGGGCCTCTACCAGCCGTACAAGGTCTCGACCTGGGACACCATCCCGGACTCGGCCAAGTCGGCCGACGGCATGTGGTACGGCGACTACTTCGGCGTCATGTCGTTCGAGGTCAACACCAAGGTCGTCGACCAACGTCCCGAAGGACTGGGCCGACCTGCTGAAGCCCGAGTACAAGAAGTCAGGTCGCGCTGTTCGGCGATCCGCTCGCCTCGAACCAGGCCCAGTCCGCCGTCTGGGCGGCCGGCCTGTCGCGGAACAACGGCAACCTCGACAGCGTCAAGGAAGGCCTCGACTTCTTCAAGGAGCTCAACGACGCCGGCAACTTCGTGCCGGTCATCGCCAGCACGGCGACCGTCGCGAGCGGCAACACGCCGATCCGCCTCGGCTGGACCTACAACGGCCTGGCCGACAAGGACACGCTCAAGGGCAATCCCCCGATCGAGGTCGTCGTCCCGACGTCCGGCCGCTTCGGTGGCATGTACGTCCAGGCGATCAGCACGTACGCCCCGCATCCCGAACGCCGCCAAGCTCTGGATGGAGTACCTCTACTCCGACGAGGGCCAGAACATCTGGCTGAGCGGCTACTGCAACCCGATCCGCTACGACGACATGGCCGCCAAGGGCACGCTCGATCCGGCCGCGCTGGCCAAGCTCCCGGAGTCCAAGGGCACGCAGCTGCCGACCCTGCTCCAGATCACGGCGGCGTCGAAGGGCGATCACCGAGGGCTGGCCGACCGTCGTCGGCGTCACGGTCAAGTAGCGTCGACCCCGTCGACCGATAGCGAGTGGTAGCGCGGTGACCCAAGCCGCTCTGCCTCGCGACCGGCCAGGGACGCGCCCACGGCGCGCCCTGGCCGTCGCTTCTCCTGGGCGTGGCTCGGGCTCGTCCCGTTCTTCGCCTTCTCGATCGCGTTCCTGATCATCCCGACGTTCTATCTCGTCATCGGCAGCTTCCAGACCCCGACCGGCGAGACGACGCTCCAGAACTACGCCGACCTCTCCGACCCGACGATCGTCGAGGCCTTCCTGGCCAGCATCGAGATCAGCCTGGTGACCGCGGTCATCGGCGGGATCTTCGGCTTCCTGCTGGCCTACGCGGTGATCCGCGGCGGTCTGCCCGGGCGCGCTCGGCGCCGCCTTGATGACGTTCTCCGGCGTCGCCTCGAACTTCGCCGGCGTCCCGCTCGCCCTCGCGTTCACCTTCACCCTGGGCCGGCTGGGACTCGTGACGATCTTCCTGAAGTCGATCGGCCTCGATCTGGACAACACCGACTTCACGATCTACTCGAAGCTCGGGCTCGAGATCGCCTACCTCTATTTCCAGTTCCCGCTGATGGTCCTGATCATGGCGCCGGCCATCGAGGGCCTGAGGAAGGAATGGCGTGAGGCGTCCGAGAACATGGGCGCCAGCACCTTCCAGTACTGGCGCCACATCGCCCTGCCGATCCTGATGCCGTCGATCCTCGGGACGATGATCCTGCTGTTCGGGAACGCGTTCGGCGCCCAGGCGACGGCCTATCCAGCTGACCGGTGAGCTCAACATCGTGACGTTGCTCGTCAGCCGACAGATCACGCGGCGACGTCCTCAACAACGTCAACCTCGGCTATGCCGTGGCGATGGGGATGGTCGCGGTCATGGGCGTGACGATCCTCGTCTACATCTGGCTGCAGCGCCGGGCGGAGCGGTGGCAGCGATGAGAAGGACGCGGATCGCCTGGTGGATCGTCTTCATCATCGCGGTCCTGTACTTCTTCGTGCCGCTGTTCGCGACGTTCGAGTTCTCGCTCGGCCATCCGTGGGGTCCCGTCGGCGCGCCACCGTCGTTCGACTACTACGTCACGGTCCTGAACAGTCCCGATTTCTGGAGCAGCCTCGGCTACTCGTTCGTGATCGGCATCATCACGATCGTCGTGAGCATCGGACTGCTGCTGCCGACCGCCTACTGGGTCAGGCTCAAGGTCCCGCGGATCCGCCCGGTCGTTGAGTTCATCACCCTCCTGCCGTTCGTCATCCCACCGATCATCCTGGTCTTCGGCCTGCTCCAGACGTTCAGCCAGCCACCGGTGACGCTGACCTGGACGGACTTCGGCAGCAGCGTCCTGCTGGTGGCCGCGTACACGATCCTGTCGTTCCCGTACATGTACCGCGCGATCGACACGGGTCTCCAGGCGACCGACATCCGAAGCCTGACCGAGGCGGCCCAGAGCCTGGGCGCAGGCTGGACCCGGATCCTCATCGTGGTCATCCTGCCGAACGTCCGGGTGGCGCTGCTCAGCGGGGCGTTCCTCACCCTCGCGATCGTCATCGGCGAGTTCACGATCGCGTCGTTCCTCGCCCGGCCGGCGTTCGGCCCGTACCTGTCGCTGCTCGGTAATAGCCTGGCCTATGAACCGGCCGCCGTCACGATCATCAGCTTCGGATTGACCTGGCTGGCGATGATCATGATCGCCTGGATCGGCCGTGGCGGGCAGACCCGCGTAGCCGTCCGTGGCGCCCGCTAGGAGGTCGTAGACGACGATGGCGTTCCTCACCCTGACGGGCGTCCAGAAGGTCTTCCCGGGCGGCGTCGCCGCCGTCGAGGATTTCAACCTCGACGCCGTCCGCGGCGAGTTCGTGTCCTTCCTCGGCCCGTCAGGCTGCGGCAAGACGACCACGCTGCGGATGATCGCCGGCTTCGAGAAGCCGACCGCCGGAACGATCACGGTCGACGACAAGGACATCACCTACAGGCCACCGAACCAGCGCAACGTCGGGATGGTCTTCCAGTCGTACGCGCTCTTCCCGAACATGTCGGTCGCCGACAACATCGGCTTCGGGCTCAAGGTCCGCAAGCGGCCGAAGGCGGACATCGACTCGGCGCGTCGGCGAGCTGGTCGAGCTCATGCACCTCGAAGGCCGCGCCGACCGCTACCCGTGGCAGCTCTCGGGTGGCCAGCAGCAGCGTGTCGCGCTCGCCCGTGCGCTTGCCATCGAGCCCCAGGTCCTGCTCCTCGACGAACCGTTGTCGGCGCTCGACGCCAAGATCCGGATCGTCCTGCGCAAGGAGATCCGGAGCATCCAGCGCCAGCTCGGGATCACGACGGTGTACGTCACCCACGACCAGGAAGAGGCCCTGTCGCTGTCCGACCGCGTCGTGGTCATGAGCGAGGGCCGGATCGAGCAGATCGGCACCCCGTCGGAGATCTACAACTTCCCGACCACCGCGTTCGTGGCCTCGTTCGTCGGCACGCTCAACCTCGTCAACGCCGGGGTGATCGACGCGTCGACCGGCCGCGTCTCGGTCGACGGTCAGGAGATCCGCGCGAGCAGGGTCAAGACGGATGGCTCGAGCGATGGCCGCGTGACGCTCGCCCTGCGGCCCGAGGGCATCTCGCTCGGCGCCGGCAGCGAAGGGTCCAACCGGCTCCACGGGACGGTCGAGGACATCAACTTCCTCGGTTCCATCGTTCGCATCCGGGTGCGGCTGAGCGAAGGCCACGACGGCGAGCCGCCGTCGGTCGTCGCGCTCGACACGTTCAACGAACCGCACCTGCGGCTGCCTGCCGTCGGCGAGGAAACGACGATCTCGTTCCCGCCCGAGGCGTGCTTCGTGCTCGGCGCGGCGCGCGACGCGGCGGCCGCGGCCGTGGAGGTCGGCGCCGAGGTGTGACCGTCCCGCTCGACGGCATCGACCTGGTCATCTTCGACAAGGACGGCACGCTCATCGACTTCGGCCCGATGTGGAGCGGCTGGGCCGAGACGCTGGCGGGCTCGCTCCGGGCGTCGACCGGCCGTCCGATCGACGCTCCGCTCTACGAGATGCTCGGCTACGACCCGGTCTCGCGCACGGTCCGACCCGGCGGCGGGCTCGCGGCGACGCCGATGGCCCGCCTGCGCGACCGGACCCGCGAGGTCCTGCTCGAGGCCGGCGCCGGCCCGGACGCCGCGGAACGGGCGCTCGATGCGGCCTGGCACGCGCCCGATCCTGTCGGCCTCGCACACCCTCTGGCGGATCTGCCGGCCCTGTTCGGGCGGCTGCGCGCGAGCGGCCGCCGGCTGGCGGTGGCGACGAGCGACGACCGCGAGCCCGTCGGTCCGGACGCTCGAGGCGCTCGGCGTCGCGGCCGCCATCGACGCGATGGTCTGCGCCGACGACGGCGTGGCCGTCAAACCGGCGCCGGACATGGTCATCCACCTGTGCGCGATCGTCGGTGTCGCGCCGGCGCGGACGGCGGTCGTCGGCGACTCCCCGGCCGACCTGCGAATGGGCCGGGCCGCGGGTGCGGGCCTGGTCGTCGCGGTCCTGACCGGCGTCGGGGCGAGAGCGGACCTCGAACCGCTCGCGGACGTGGTCGCGGGCTCGGTCGAGGCCCTCGTGGGCGGATAGGCGACCGCTCGGGCCGCCCGGCCGTCGAATTCGCTAGCTGCGGCCGCCGAGGAGGCGGAGCATGAACAGGAACAGGTTGATGAAGTCGAGGTAGAGCTGGAGGGCGCCGATGACGGCCGCCTTCTCCATCGACCCGGTCTGCGCGGCGATGGCCGCCGGACTGGATGCGCTGGACGTCGTAGGCGGTCAGCGCGGTGAACAGCACGACCCCGACGATCGAGATCACCCAGGTGATCGTGCTGCTCGCGAGGAAGATGTTCAGCACCATCGCGACGAGGAGTCCGATGAGGCCCATGAACAGGAGGCCGCCCATGGCCGCCAGCGACCGCTGCGTCACGTGCGCCGTAGACCGCCGCCGCGCCGAACATCGCCGACGCGCTCAGGAAGGCGGTCACGACCGAACCCGTGGTGTAGCTCGCGACGATCAACCCGATGGTCACGCCGAGCGACGCCGCGTAGACGAAGAACAGGCCGAGCGCGGCGATCGCGCTGATCCGGTTGATCGCGGCGGTGATGCCGATGACGATGCCGATCTGGATGATGAACAGGAAGAAGAAGCTGCCCTTGGCGAACTCGAGCAGCCGCGGGTTGGCCTGGACGACGGCGGCGATCCCGGCCGTGATGAGCAGGCCGACGAACATCCACAGGAACGCCTGCGACAGGAACGCCGTCGCGAGGCGGGCGTCCGGCTTGACCCCGAGGGCGGCCGGCGAGGTCGTCACGCCCGGCGCGAAGGGGTTCGCCGGCGTCGTCGGGGCGACCGGCGTCGAAGACGTGCGATACGGGTTGGGAAACTGGTTCTGGCTCATCGGTCGATGCCCTCCTGGGATCCTGATCTCACCACATGAGGCCGGCGTCGCGCGGGTCCCAGCGCTCGGCCAGCAGGGTCACTTTCACATCGTGGTCGACGACCAATTCGGTCTGTTCCTTGACCTGCGCGATCATCGAGCCCGCGTACGGGCAGAACGGCGTCGTCAGGATCATCTTGATCTCGGTCGAGTCGGGGCCGAGGAGGATCTGCTTGATGAGCGCCAGCTCGACGACGTTCATCCCGATCTCGGGGTCGACCACCGACCGCAGGGCATCGAGGATCGCCAGCTCGGTGGCGCGCCGCGCGGGGTCGAAGGCAGGCGCCTCGTCGAAGGCGGGCACGGGCGTCGTGGCGGTCTGGTCGGTCATGTCCACCTAATCCTAGCATCAGGGTCGGATTTGACCAGCGACGGGGTCAGGCGGCGTGCGCACCGGGCTTGACGACCACGCCCGGGACGCGGTACTGGGCCGGCAGGCCGGCCGCCTCCGCCTCGCTGTAGCCGGGCCCGACGAGCGAACCGTCCGCCTCGAAGAAGTCCCCGTAGCGCGCCCGATCCGCGGACGCGTACACGAAGGCGGCCGCGATCCCGAGGACTCGCAGCTCCGGGTGGTCGGTCAGGATCCTCGTCAGGTCGTAGCCGTTTGCCCGCAGCTCGAGGAGCTGGCGGACGGTCAGCCGCGATCCATAGCAGAACGGTTCGCCGTTGAGGACGAGTGGGTCCTGCTGGACCCACTTGATGGTCATCCGCTCAGCCGCCCTTGTAGAGGAACTGGAGGAAGGCGTTCTTGCGGCGTGCATCGCCGGCGATGCGACGATGCCAGCGATAGGCCTTGATCGCGGCGTCCAGCGCCTCCCCGGCCGGTGGGAGCTCGCTCGGCGCGAGGACGCTCGGGAAGCCCGCGCGGAGGCCTTCGCACAGGGCGACGACGTCGTCCATCGGGGTGCGGCGGCGGCGATACACCGGCGCGGTCATCTCGGCGTACTCGCGGGCCAGGTCCGGCTCGGCTGTCTCGATCGACAGGGCAACGCGCTCGGCCAGGAGCTCGGCGTCCCTGAGGAGCTGCCGGAGACCCGTCTCGTCGTAGCGCCGCTCGATCGTCGGGTCGGCGTCCATCGCCACCCCGAGCGCGCGCGCCGACAGGCGGGCCAGGTTCGTCCGGATGCGCGCGGCGGCGTCCGGCAACCCGGCGGTCCGGTCGAGCGGCGGCAGGCCAAGGCTGGGGTGGCTCACGATGGCTGGAGTCTAGCGTGGACCATGACCGCTCGCCATGCCGCTCGTGCCCTCCACGGTCGTCGCGCACCGGCCACGGCTACGATGGCGGCGTGACCGACCCGAACTCACGGCCAGCCTCGCCGCCGCCCTCCGCGGCCCCGCCTGGCGCGTCCGGCCCGACACCGGGCGAACGGCGCCTCGCGCATCCGCCGTCCGACCGCTACCGCACCCCGGAAACGGCACTCGCCACCACTGCCCAGGGCCCGGACCCTGCCGCCTCCGTGGCGCGCGGGCTGGCCATCGCGCTCGTGGCCGGGGGGATCGGTGCGATCGCGATCGTCTTCCTCGGCGGGATCCTGACCTTCACCGCGGGGCTCATCGTGATCGCTGCGGCGACCGGCTGGGGGGTCGGGGCCGGCCTCCGCTTCGGGGCGGGCGCGCGCCTGCGCCCGGGGCGCCGGACGGCCGTCGCACTCGTCATCGCCGTCGGGTCGGTGGCGCTCGGTCAAGTCGGGCTGTGGCAGTACGGACGCAGCGAGGGCGGGGTCCTCGCCCCGCTCGACTACCTGGCCGAGGTGTACGGCCCGCTGGTCCCGCTCCAGTTCCTCGCCGCCGCGCTGGTCGCCTGGCTGTCGGCTCGATGACCGACGACATCCGCCTCCGCCGCCCGACCGAGGCCGACCACCGGGTCCTCGTCGGCCAGGTCGACGACTGGTGGGGTGAGCGCAAGCTCCACCAGATCTTCCCGCGGCTGTGGTTCCTGCATTTCAGCGGCACCTCATGGGTGGCCGAGGACGCCGACGGTCGACTGGTCGGCTTCCTGGTCGGCTTCGTCAGCCCCGATCGCCCGGACGAGGCGTATGTCCACATGGTCGCGACCAGCCCCAACCACCGCGGGGCGGGTCTTGGCCGAACGCTCTACGAGCGATTCTTCGACGACGTCCGGTCCAGGGGCGCACGCCGGGTGACGGCGATCACCTGGCCGGGCAACCGGGTGTCGGTGGGGTTCCATCGGGCGATGGGGTTCACGCCGTCGGATGGGCCGGGGACGCAGAACCTGTACGGCACGCCCGCCTACCCCGACTACGACGCCGATGGCGACGACCGGGTCGTCTTCAGCCGGAAGCTGTGAGCGCGGCCGGCGTCGGCTGCTCGCCCATGGGACCGCTGGGTCAGCGCTGCATCTTGTCGGGGCGCGGCGCTCGCGGGGCGTCGTGGTCGAAGTGGGCTTCGGCCTGGCGACGCGCCTCGGCCAGGCGTTCGGACAGCCCCGGGTCGGTCGGCAGCCCGGCGCGATCCGGGGCTCGATCGGGCGTGCGGCCCGGCCCGATCCCGCCCGACTCGCCGACGAACGGCATCGACTGTCGCTCGACGGCATCGAGGCTCATCCGCAGCGCGGCGGTCTTCTGCTCGGCGACTTCGCGGACGTAGGCGGCCTCCTCGTCGGCCGTCATCGGCCGCCCGCGGACGATCCCCTTCGGCTTGCCGACCATCAGCCACGCGAGGTGGTAGCGATCCATGCTCCCCCAGGCCGTCGCCAGCAGGTCGTCGGACCGCTGGAGCCACATCTGGAGCGATGCGAGCGACGGGTTGGCACGCAGCCGGTCGCCCTCGTCGATGAGCTGCCGCGTCCCGCCGATGAGCTCGTCGCGGGTCACGCCGGATCGTCCCCGGCGAGGATCATCGCCTCGCGATCCGCTCGCGCCCGTCGCGTCCAGGGTCCCGGATGCCCGTCGCCGATCGGCGCCCCGGCGAACCGGGTGACGGGCAGGACACCGGCCACGCTCGACGACAGGAACGCCTCGTCCGCGGCGGCCAGGTCGGCGCGGGTGAGGCGGCCCTCGTACGGCCGGAGCCCCACGCGCGGGCCCCACCCGAGCAGCCAGGACCGGGTGGTGCCCGGCAGGATCGCGCAGTCGAGCGATGGCGTCGCCAACTCGGGCCGCCCGTCGGCGGAGGTCCGCCGGACGAGGAAGATGTTGGCGGTCGTGCCCTCGGACAGATGGTCGTCGATGGTCAGGAAGAGCGCGTCGTCGGCACCCGCCCGGCGAGCCTCCAGGCGGGCATAGACGTAGTCGGCACGGGACGTGGTCTTGAGCATGGCCAGCGGGCTGGCCGGATCGCGCCGAACGGCCGACGCCACGAGGTGGAGGCCGCGTTCGAGATGATCGAGGGGTGGGGCGACGACCGGCCAGGCCTGGATCGCGATGGTTGCCTGGACCTCCTCGCCGGGTGGCAACAGGCCGCGGCCGCGGAACGGACCGCGCGAGACCGTGATCCGGACCGAGGCGTCGCCGTCCGGGCCGTCGAGCCCATCGGCGCCGAGCAGGGCGGCGATCCCGGCGGCCAGCCGTTCCGCGATGTCGGCCGGCAGCGGGATGTCGAGACCGGCCGCGGACCGGCGCAGGCGGGCGATGTGCTCGGCGAGCTCGGTCGGGTGCGAGCCGCGGACCCGCAGCGTCTCGAAGATGCCGTCACCCAGCTGGAAGCCGCGATCGAACACCGACAGGTGGGCGCCGTCGGCGGACTGCAGCCGGCCATCGACCCACACATGGCCGGCCGACCTCGCGACCTGCGACGGCGTCGCGGCGCTCACCCGACCTCCACCGCCCCGATCGCCCCGAGCGGGCCGCGCGCCTTGGTCACGGTCTCCTCCCATTCGGCGGCCGGGTCGCTCTTCCAGGTGATCCCGCCACCGACGTGCAGGGTCAGTCGCCGCCCGTCCGCCACGAAGGTCCGGATGACGATGCTGGTCTGCATCGCACCATCCGGCCCGATCCAGCCGATGGCGCCGGTGTACGGCCCGCGGCGGACCGGTTCGAGACCCTCGAGGATCTCCATCGCGCTGATCTTCGGCGCGCCCGTGATCGAGCCACCCGGGAACGACGCGGCGAGGAGGTCGAACGCGTCGCGATCCTCGGCCAGGACGCCGAGCACGGTCGAGACGAGGTGCTGCACGGCGGCGGTCCGCTCGAGGCGGCAGAGCCGCGGGACGCGGACGGTGCCCGGACGGCACACGCGACCGAGATCGTTGCGCAGGACGTCGACGATCATCACATTCTCGGCGCGATCCTTGGCGCTCGACAGCAGCTCGCGGGCGAGAGCCCGGTCGGTGGCGGCGTCACGACCGCGGGGTCGGGTGCCCTTGATCGGGTCGGTCGTGACGACGCCGCCGCCGTCGACCGAAAGGAACGGCTCCGGCGAGGCCGACAGGAGCGCACGCGGCCGCCCGCTCAGCGGTCCGATGCCAAGGTCGAGATAGGCCGAGAAGAGCGACGGGTCGCCGGTCCGCAGGCGGCGGTACAGGTCCCACGGGTCGCCGTCGTAGGGCGTCTCGAGACGCCGGGTCAGGTTGGCCTGGTAGATGTCGCCGCAGGCGATGTGCTCGCGGATCCGCTCGACCCGGGTCTCGAACGCCACCCGGTCGAGTCCGGAGTGGAAGATGAGCGGACCGGCGACGGCGGCCGGCCCGCTGGCCTGGGCAGGCGAGGTCAACCGGGCATGGACGTCGTCGAGCCGGCGTGCCAGTCGGCGACCGTCGCCGTCGAGCGCCCGCCCGCCGATCCAGGCGTGGCCGGTGCGACGGTCCCAGGCCACGACCCAGTCGTGGAGCGCGAGTCGAAGGGGTGGCAGGTCCTGGTCGACCGGCGCGCTCGCCGGCAGCCGCTCGAAGCTGGCGCCAAGGTCGTAGCCGAGGAAGCCGACGAGGCCACCGAGGAACGGCGGGACGTCGGCGGGGACGAGCGGCGTCCGGTCGAGACGGGCGACGAGCCGCCGGGCGACCGCGAACGGGTCCGGCCCCGCGGCGGGCGACTCGAGGACCGCGACCGGGTCGGCGGTGAGGTACGTCCAGCGTGCGTTGCGGCCGGGTCGGGCGCTCTCGAGCAGGACCAGGCCGGGCAGGTCGCGGAACGCCTCGGCCACGTCGATGGCACGCGCGGCGGCGATCCGGTCGGGTAGCCGGCGAAGACGAAGCGGCGCGCTGGAGCGGGGTGTCGGGATCACCGGCCGATGATACGGCTGGGACCTCGCAGGACGGGGAAGGGCGGCCGCGCGGTCGGCGCCGGCGTCCAGCGAGCGCCCGGATCCGCATTCGTCGCCTTCGCGACCGGCAATCGACTGCCGATCGACGACGAAGACGATCCGCGCAGCCTCGGCTACGACGTCCCGGCCGTCGGCCACGGGGTCATCGACGCGTTGTTCGACGGGGTCATCCGTCGGGCGTCGGCGATCAGCCGACGGCGGTCAAGGTCGAGCGCGTCGATCTTGGCCTGCCGGTAGGCGGCTTCGGATGTCAGGAACAGGATCGGTGTCGGCTGCATCGGTGGTCTTCCCTCGGTCGTCGGTCGTTGTCGACCTTGACCGTACGGATTCGTCGCACCGATGCCATCTGGGATTCGACCGATCCTGCCTCGTCCTGGCCTTTAGTCCGGCCGCTCGCCGTCAGCCGGCCGTGACCGGCGCCGGCTTCTCGATCGGGACGCCGATGAGGCTGCCGTACTCGGTCCAGCTGCCGTCGTAGTTGCGGACCCGGCCGTAGCCGAGCAGCTCGTGCAGCACGAACCACGAATGGCTGGACCGCTCGCCGATCCGGCAGTAGGCGATGATGTCCTTGTCGGGCGTGACGCCCTTCGCCTCGTAGAGGGTGGCGAGGTCCTCGGCGCTCTTGAACGTGCCGTCCTCGCGGACAGTCTGGGCCCACGGGATCGATGCGGCGCCTGGGATGTGCCCCGCCCGCTGCGCGGTTTCGCTCATGCCCGGGGGCGCGATGATCTCGCCGTTGTACTCGGCCGGCGAGCGGACGTCGACGAGCGCGAGCCCGGGATCGCCGAGGCGCGGCAGGATGTCGTCGCGGAACGCCCGCAGGCTGAAGTCGGGTTCCGGGAGCTGGTAGCCGGTCGAGGCGTACGCCGGGGCGTCCACGTCGAGCGCGAGGCCGTTGTCGAGCCAGTATTTGCGCCCGCCGTTGAGGATCCGGACGTCGCCATGGCCGTACAGCTTGAGCTGCCAGTAGGCCCACGCCGCGAACCAGTTGTTGTTGTCGCCGTACAGCACGATCGTCGTGTCCGGCCCGATCCCGGACTGCGACAGCAGCGTGCTGAAGTCCTCGCGGCCGGCGATGTCGCGACGGATGCCGTCCGACAGCTGGCTCGTCCAGTTCCAGCCGACGGCGCCCGGGATGTGGCTCTGCTCGTAGGCCGTGGTGTCGACGTCGACCTCCACGAAGCGAACGCTGGGGTCGGTCAGGTGCGCGAGCGCCCAGTCGCTGTCGACGAGGGCGTTCTCGGTGGCGTACTCGTGGTGGCTCATCTCGCTGGTCCTCCCAAAGTTGCTGGTCGTTGCGAGTCCTGGACGTGGGTTCGCGGCGGGGGGTTCAGTCGCCCGAGGTCACTCGGTCGCGACGGCTGAACTCGGCCAGCCGCTCGGTACAGACGGCCGACTCGCGGAGCGCCTGGCGGACGATCCAGGGGTCGACGCGCGTCGAGTCCTCGATGGCGATCGTCGCCCCGAGCGGACCGTCGTCGACGACGATCCCCGAGCTGTTGCGGTAGTCGGCCATCCAGTTGGATTGGAGCTGGAGCGCGACATCGGCGACGACCGGGACGCTGAACAGCCAGTCGAGGTAGGTCGCGTTGAGACGATCGACGACGTCGGCCAGCCGGACCGGCGTGCCACGCTCGAGCCGTGCCAGGAGGTCGATGACCCGCAGCGTGCTGAACGGATCACCGGCCTCGGCGATGACCGGCGGTGCGATCGCCGGATCGGGCAGACCGGCCGGGGCCGCGCGCAGGGGACCAAGGCCGATGGTCGCGGTCGGGACGTCAGTCATGCCTTGGTCATGGGTCGGTGATCTCCGACTGATTCACTAGGGATTGCCGAGTCTACCGCAGGCGCCGCGGGCGGTCCAGCACCGCGGCCGTCCGGCTCCCCGCCTCGTGCGAACGAACCTTCACCATCCCGATATCGCATTCCCACGGAACTGCGTCATGCTGCCTGGTACCGGGCAAAGCGCCCGGGGACGGCCTGCGCAGTGCGGCCCGTCAGAGCGTCGACCCGAAACGAGCTGGATGCCCACCATGGACCCCGAACCGATCCCGACCGAACCGACCATCGACCCCGAGCCACCGGACGCGACCTCCCTCGTGACCGGCCCCTCCCTGGCCTCGGAGTCACCGGCGGCCGGCCGTGGACGCGGCTCGAAGATCCGTCGTGCGACCATCGGGCTCGCGCTCGTGTTGACGTTCAGCGTCGGGATCGGGGTCGGAGGTCTGGCGTCGTCCCTGTTGGGCGGCGCCGGGACGACCCCGGCCCCCACCCCCGGCTCAACGACCTTCGGCCTCATCCGCGAGGCGTGGGACACGCTCCACACCAAGTACGTCGGCGCCGACACGCTCGACGACAAGGCCCTCATCTACGGCGCCATCAACGGCATGACCGAGGCGGTCGGCGACACCGGCCACACCTCGTTCATGACACCGGAGCAGCGCACCGCCCGCTCGAACGACCTGTCCGGCAAGTACGTCGGCATCGGCGTCCGCATCGACGTCGCCACGGACGGTCTGCCGCTCATCGTGGGCGTGTTCAAGGACAGCCCCGCCCAGAAGGCCGGGCTCGTCGCCGGTGACGAGATCGTCGCGGTCGACGGCAAGACGACCAGCGGTCATGAGATCAACGAGATCGTCGGCTGGGTCCGCGGTGAAGCGGGCACGAGCGTGGCGGTCACCGTCAAGACCGGCGCGACCGGCACGCCGCGGGACGTCTCCATGGTCCGTGCGGATGTCGCGACCACACCCGTCTCGTGGACGCTCGTGCCGGGCACCAAGACCGCCCTCATCCGCCTCGAGCAGTTCTCTGCCGGCGCCGCGGACGATCTCAAGGCGGCCCTCACCGAGGCCCGCGCGGCCGGCACCGACCGGCTCATCCTCGACCTGCGCGGCAACCCCGGCGGGTACGTCAACGAGGCCGATGCGGTCGCCAGCCAGTTCCTCAAGAGCGGGATCGTGTTCATCGAGCGCGGGGCGGACGGCAACGAGACCAAGCACGAAGTCCAGCCGGGTGGCCTGGCCACGGATCTGCCGCTGGTCGTGCTCGTCGACGGCGGTACCGCGAGCTCAGCGGAGATCGTGTCGGGGGCGCTCCAGGACGCCGGCCGGGCGCAGATCGTCGGGGTCAAGACCTACGGCACCGGGACGGTCCTGGGCGAGTTCCCGCTGTCAGACGGGTCCGCCCTGCGGGTCGGCACGGTCGAGTGGCTGACGCCGACCGGTCGTCGGATCTGGCACGAGGGCATAGTCCCGAATGTCGTCGTCGAGCGCGCCACCACCGTCGCGGCGGTCGTCCCCGATGCGGTCAGCAAGATGACCCCGAAGGAGGTCGCCGCGCTGACCGACCCGCAGCTCGCGCGCGGCCTCTCGCTTGTCACGGCGACCACCACACCGGGCACCTGATCCGTCAGCCGGCGAGCGACCGCCAGCGCCAGGTCATCTCGGCGGCCAGCGGCCGGCCGGGCTCGACGATCGCCGGCGTCCCATTGAGGGCGTCGGGCGGCGCCGTCTGGGGCTCCACGCAGAGCGCATCCTCCGGCACGGTGTAGACGACCCAGTCCGGACAGTCCGATTCGATCGAGAGCTCCAGGAAGCCGGGCCAGCGCAGCCGTGGTGGGCGGCGCACGTCCGTGAAGCAGTCGTCCCACGGCCCCGGCGGTCGTGGCACGCGCCGCGTCGTGGCGATGCCGTCGTCGTCCCGGACGTACATCGCCCCTGCGTCGAATTCGAGCTCAAGCTCGCCGGGGAGGCCCTCGAGTCGGCGGATGAACCAGGGATGCCAGCCGATCGAGGCCGGCATGACAGTCTCGGACTGCACTTCCAACCGGCAGGTCAGGGAGTCCGCCGACAGCTCGAAGCGCTGGATCGCGATCCCACCGAACGGCCAATCCGGCCCCAGATCCGTCGCGATCGCGCCATCACCGACGAGCTGCCAGCGCCGATCGAGGACGGTCCCGTGGATCGAATGTGGGGGGAAGTTGACCGGCAGGTCGTACGTCCGTCCGTCGAAGTCGAACGTGGCGCGTCGGATCCGGCCGGCCCATGGTGCCATCGGGAACGACCCCCACTGGACGGAACCCGCACCGGACGTTCGGAGCAGCTCATGCCCGGCGACCACGAACGACGCGATCCGGCCGCCGGCCACCAGGTCGATGACGACCTCGACGTCGGGCGCAGAGAGCCGCATCTCGGTCCGCTCCTCGCCGCCGTCCGCCGCGGGATCGCCGGGCATCCCGACCGTCACGGTCCCGCCACCGGCCGCGGCGATCGCCCGCAGCGGCGTTCCCTTCGCGACCAGCTCATCGACCGGCGGCGTCGTGCGGAAGACCTGCTGGTCGAACCCGACGATGATCCCGCCGATCGTCTGCCCGATCGGTTGTCCCTTCTTCTTCGTCACGCTCCGAAGTCCACGGTGACGTCGGGAGGCGGCACTGCGCCCAGTCCGGGGCCGGCCGGTGCCGCACCGGGTCCCTCGAGCGGCCCAGCGGGTCCGAGAAGCTCCCCAGTTCCCACCAGCGGCGCACCCTCGGGCCGGCCGACGCGCCGTCGCAGGTTGTTGGCGACGAACCCGACAGCGAGCAGGATGAGCCCCTCGATGAGCAACGCCACCTCGGTACTGGCGGACAGGTAGCTCACGTTCAGGTCGGTCAGGGCGACGATGAGCCCGAGGGCGGCGGCGTAGATGAACGAGGTCGCATCGCGGCGAAACGCGCGCTCGACGAGGACGCCGGACAGGATCAGCAGCGCCACGACGCCGACCCATGGCTCGAGCACCCGCCCGTATTCGCCGCTGGGGAGCTGGGCCGAGCGGCTGACGGCCATGGCGAGGCCGATGACCGCGGTGAGCCCCGCCCAGAACCGGCTGACGGCGGCTCGCCGAAGGCCCGCGCTGTCGTCCGTGCGTTCACCCGCGCGCGCCTCGCCGAGGCCGATGAGCGCGATGAGCACGGCGGTCACGAGCCACCACGCGGCCGAACCGACGACCAGGATCATCGGGTCCGGAGCGGATGCGCTCGCGTTGTCCGGGGACGTTTCGAAGAAAGCGAACTGGATCCAGGCGAGGCCTGCCGCCGCGAGTCCCGTGAGCCACGCCAGCACGCCGACCTGGGTGAGGACCGACGGGTGGACGACCCGCAGGATCGCCGCGACGGCGAGCGCGGCGGCAGCCGAGACGACGCCGATCATGGGCCATTCGATGTGGGCGGCGGATCCGAACGATGCGGCTGCCGCCGCGACGTAGGAGGTGGCGAGCAGGAACGCGATGCCGGCGGCGCGGGACGATCGCTCACCGCGTCTGCGCAGCCAGACGCCCAGCCCGGCAAGGACTGCGGCCGCGATCAGCGCCATCGTCCCGATCGTGATCTCGCTGTCCGCGCTCGAGCCGGCGATCCGGCTCATGAACGCGCTCCAGGCCGCGACGAGGAATGCGCCGCCGAGGTAGGCGAAGACCTCGGCGATCGTGACGGGCGGTCCGAACATGGCCGCGGCGGCGGATCGCGTCCGGCCGGCCGGACCGGCGTCGCCCGGCACGGGATGCTCGATGGCATCGACCTCCGTCGCCCGCAGGCGGTCGGCCGTCACGTGGTCGAGGAGGCCGGCTGCCTCCCATGCCGCGATGTGGACGCTCGCGTCACTCATGTCACCGATCCTCTGGTACGTGACCACTGAGACGGACTCAGGCCACGGACGTTACACCAGCCCACCGGAGGCACCGCGCTGAAACGTCCCGGCGGGACTGCTCCGTGGCGTTTCGGATCGCCCCTCGCGTGGAGGAGCTCGTGGTCGAGTCGACGGACGTCCTCGTCATCGGTGGCGGGATCGTCGGCGCCGCGTCCGCCTACCTAGAGCAGCTCGCCGTGGGCCGCGGCGGTCGGCTCGCCGTCACGCGGGCGTGGCTCCTCGCCGGGACCGTAGACCTGCTTCGCGCTGTTGCGGCCCGGGTCTCCGGCCTCGAGAACGGGGAGTGCCGCTGACGACGTGCCCTCGATGGCGCCGACCCCGTACGGGACCCATTTGGATGGATCCTGGAGGCGGTGCGCCTTGGTGTTGCCACGGCTGTGGACCTCCGGGAAGCCACGCGGCTCGATCCACATCCGCTCGCCCTCGAGCAGGCCGAGGACGCCCGACTGGCCGGGCTCGGGGCGCTCGTGCAGGCAGTACGCGCAGGCGAGCTGGTCGTGCTTCTGGTAGGTCTCGGGCTCCTCGTAGGTCGTGATGTAGCCCTCGTAGTTGCGGAGCACGACCTTGTGGTCGCTGTACGAGATCAGGTAGTTCGGCATCACCGGGATCTTGCCGCCACCACCGGGCGCGTCGATGACGAACGTCGGGACCGCGTAGCCCGAGGTGTGGCCGCGCAGGCCCTCCATGATCTCGAGGCCCTTGCCGACCGGGGTCCGGAAGTGGCCGGACCCCTCGACGAGGTCGCACTGGTACAGGTAGTAGGGGCGGATCCGGTTGGCGACGAGCTTGTGGACGAGCGCGCGCTGGATGTGGACGCAGTCGTTGACGCCGGCCAGCAGGACCGACTGGTTGCCGACCGGGAGGCCTGCCCTGGTCAGCTTGTCGACCGCGCGCGAGACCTCCGGGGTGATCTCGTTCGGGTGGTTGAAGTGGAGGTTGATCCACAGCGGGTGGTACTTCGCGAGCACCTCGCACAGCTCGTCGTCGATCCGCTGCGGCAGGAAGACCGGCACGCGCGAACCGATCCTGATGATCTCGATGTGGGGGATCTCGCGCAGGCCGCGGAGGATCGATTCGAACAGCTTCGGGGCGAGGGTCAGGCCGTCGCCGCCCGAGATGAGGACGTCGCGGACCTGCGGGGTCCGGCGGAGGTACTCGAGCTGGGCCTCGTGATCGCGTCGATTGAAGTTCTGGGTCGGGTCGCCGACGATCCGCGACCTCGTGCAGTAGCGGCAGTACGACGCGCACTGGGTCGTGACGAGCATCAGGACCCGATCCGGGTAGCGATGGACGAGGCCGGGCACCGGTGAATGGCGGTCCTCGGCGAGCGAGTCCTCCATCATCGCGGTGAACGCCTGCGCCTCGCGGCCGCTCGGGATGACCTGGCGGCGGATCGGGTCGCTGGGATCCTTCGGGTCGATGAGGCTGATGAAGTACGGCGTGATGTCGACCCGGAACTTGTCCGGCGCCGAAAGACCCTCTCGCTCGTCATCGGTCAGCTCGAGGACCTGCTCGATCTCGGCGAGGTCGTTCACCCGGTGACTGAGCTGCCAGCGCCAGTCGTTCCACTGGGCGTCGGGAACGTCCTCCCAGATCGGAGCGCGGCGGCTGACGGCAGGTGCGCCCGTCGGCCCGACGGCCAGGGCCGGATCGGCCAGGTTGACGAAGGGCATCTCGGCCGCGCTCCGGGCGGCGTCCTCATGGGCGACCGCCGTCTTGATCTCCTGGGCGTCCACCTGGCTGGCCTCCGATTCCGAGCGTCGGGACGTGCCGCCGACGCGCGTCAGACGCATAAAGTCTATGCAGTCTGCATGTCAGCGGATGATAGTGCAGGACCATCGGTCAGGTCCAGCACCCGGTGGTCCCGGAGGCATCGACGTGGCGTTGGGGCGACACGCCGGGCGGAGGCGGGGCCGAGCGGAGGACCGAGACGCCGGCCCTCCCCGAACCTCGTTACAGCAGGCTGGCAGCCTCGACCTCGGGTTGCGGTCTGAGCGCAGCCGCCTGCGGGATCGTCCCCGGCTGCCCGTCGATGATCCAGTCCGCGGCGATGCGCCCGAGCGCGGGCGACGACTGGAGCCCCGAGCCGCCCGCTCCCGCGACCGTGACCACCGATCCCCGGCCGACATGCGGGCCGACCACCGGCCTGCCATCCGGCCGCATCGGGTAGATGCCGGCCCAGACGTCACCCAGGCGCATGTCCGCGAGGCGAGGCAGGCGTTGCGCGAGGCGTTCCGCGACGAGCTCGATGTACTCGGCCGCCGTGTCCCGACCAACGTCATCGGGATCCACGATGTCGTGGATGACCTCTTCGGTATGTAACCCGGCGACAAGCCGTCCGGGCCCTTCGTCGCGGAAGTAGGCGCCGAAGCCGCCCGACCAAGGTACGTAGTCCATGACCGACGGCATGACGTACGCGAGCGGCGCGGCCAGGTGCGCGATCAGGGCCTGGTGACGTTGCGGCAGGATCGTCGTCGGCGCACCAAGCAGGTCCCCGACGCGTCCGGCCCAGCCGCCCGCGGCATTGACGACGACGTCGCATTCGAAGTCGCCGCGGTTCGTCCGAAGCCGGTTCCGATCCCCGGGAAGCGGGTCGCAGCCGACGAGCTCCGTACGCTGCAGCACCCGGCCGCCGCGGGCGATGACCGCGGCCGCCAGCGCGTTGCAGTAGCGGTGGCCATCGACATACCCGTCGCTCGGACCGAACAGGCCGCCGGCGATGTCGTCGCACTGCATGTCCGGGATCAGGCGCCGCAGGTCGTCGCGCTCGAGGACGCGACAGTCGGTCACCCCGAGGGTCCGCTGCACTTCGACGCTCCGCGCGAACGCCTCCATGTCGGATCCGCGATGCCCGAGGCGGAGGTAGCCGTTGCGGGTGACGGCGAGCGCGCCGGAGCGCTCGAGCTCGGTGAAGAAGCGCATGCTCTCGACGCGGATCTCGATCGCGAGCGGGTCCAGGTACTGCGTCTCGATGATCCCGACCGACAGCCCCGACGAGGCGCCGGCCACGTGGTCGCGCTCGATCACGGTGACGTCGGTGACGCCCCGATGGACGAGGTGGTAGGCGGTGCACAGGCCGAGCGCACCGGCCCCGACGACGATCACCGACGGCGAACCCGTCATGAGGGTAGGCCCTCGCGACCTACTCGCCGATGACCGACCAGAGCAGCCCCATCATGATGAAGAAGCCGCTGAACAGGGCGATCAGGCCGATCCCACCGTAGGGCGAATTGGCTCCCTCGTGCGGGACGAGCTGCAGGCCGACCCCGAACACGATCGCCCAGCCGATGAACAGGAACGTGAACAGGAACTTCGCGTTGGGGCTGGTGATCCGGCGAGCCCAGCGCGAAGGACCTTCAGCCGTCATCGCCGATCGCAGCAGGATCCAGATCATCAGGATGACCACGCCAGCAGAGATCCCGAACGGGATCGGCTGCTGGAAGGCGACCAGGAAGAGCTGCACGCGGCGATGCTAGCAGATGGCCCGGAGGCCGCGAACGGCCTTCACGGGTAGCATTTGCGTGCCGTGACCCCCTTCGACCGACTTGGGCGATTCGTCGTGCGCCGTGCCTGGTGGGTGGTCGGTGCATGGGTCGCACTGCTACTCGTCGCCATCCCGTTCGCGCCGCGGGTTCCCGGCCAGCTCAGCGCCGGTGGGTTCATCCTCGACGACCTGGAATCGGCCAGGGCCAAGGCGCTCCTCGGGACGGAGCTCGGGGCTCCGCCGTCCGCCCTCGTCATCGTCTTCAGCAGCCCGACGCTGCAGGCGGGCACGCCGGCATTCGAGGCCGCCGCGGCCGACGCGATCCGCGACATCGCGACCGCGCCGCACGTGGCCCGGGTCGTGTCGCACAGCCTCTCGCCGCGCCAGGTCTCGGCCGACCGGCACACCGCCTATGACGTCGTGTTCCTCGATCTGCCGCCGGACGACTCGCCGGACGCGCTGCCGATCCTGCGCGAGCGCCTTCGGGCGGCACCCGGACTCGAGGTCGCGCTGGCCGGCGGGCCGGCCTTCTACGGCGACGTGCAGACCGTCTCGGAGGCGGACCTGCGGCGCAGCGAGCTCATCTCGCTGCCGCTGGCCGCGTTGGCGCTCATCGTGGTCTTCGGGTCGGTCGTGGCGGCGGGTGTCCCGCTCGCGGTCGGTGGCGCCGCGGTCGTCGTGGCGCTGGCGGGCGTCTTCGTCGTCGCGTCGATCGCGCCGATGAGCATCTTCGTGCTCAACCTCGCGACGCTCCTCGGCCTCGGCCTCGGCGTGGACTACTCGCTGCTGCTGACCAGCCGGTTCCGCGAGGAGCTCGCGCTCAGACCGGAGGGCCCGGCACGGGTGCCCGATGCGGTCCGGGTGACCGTCGCGACCGCCGGTCGGGCGGTCTTCTTCAGCGGATTGACGGTCCTGCTCGGGCTGCTCGGGCTGGTCCTGTTCGAGTTCATGATCCTGCGCTCGGTCGGGATCGCGGGGGCGATCGTCGTCGGGCTCGCCGTGGCGTCGGCGCTGACGCTGTTGCCGGCCATCCTGACGATCCTCGGCTCGCGGGTGGACCGCTTCGCCGTTCGCCGGGTGTCACCGACGGCGACGACCGACGGCGCCTGGTCGCGGCTCGCGCGCCGGGTGATGCGCCACCCAGTGGCGGTGCTGATCCCGACCCTGCTGTTCCTGATCGTGCTCGGGTCGCCGTTCCTGCACGTCCGGTTCAACGCCCCCGACGCCACCATCCTGCCACCCGAGGTCCCATCCCGGGCGGCCTTCGACCGCCTCCAGGCCGAGTTCGGCGAGGGCGAGTTCGCCCCGATCGTGCTTGCCATCCGGACCGCCGGCGCGGCGACGACCCCGGACAACCTGGCCGCCCTGTACGACTACTCGCGGCGGCTCGCCCGCGACCCACGGATCGCCCATGTCGAAAGCCTGGTCGACGTCGATCGGCGCCTGACGCTCGCCCAGTACACGCTCCTCTACGGCGACCCGAACGGGCCGCGCGACCGGTACATCCAGACCGCTCTGGCGGCGACGACCCGTGGCGACCTGACCGCGTTCACGCTGTATACGCCGTTCGGCCCGAACCGCGACGAGGGTCGGGCGCTCGTCGCCGACCTGCGCAGGCCGGGCAGCGCGATCGCGCCGCCAGCCGGGATGACGCTGCTGGTCGGTGGCGGGGCCGCAGACGTCGCCGATGTCGTCGACCGCGTGCGGGCCGACTTCCCGCGGACCGCCCTGTTCATCATCGTCACGACGTATCTCGTGCTGTTCGTCCTGCTCCGCTCGGTCGTGCTGCCGGCCAAGGCGCTCGTGATGAACACGCTTTCGATCGTCGCGAGCTTCGGGGCGCTGGTCTGGATCTTCCAGGACGGCAACCTGTCGGGGCCCCTCGGCTTCCAGCCACTCGGCTTCGTCGAGACGACGCAGCCGGTGATCCTGTTCTGCGTCCTGTTCGGGCTGTCGATGGACTACGAGGTCTTCCTCCTGTCGCGGATGAAGGAGGTCTGGGACCGCACCGGCGACTGGTCGGTACTGAGCCGTGGAGCCACTATGTTAGGCTCCGCTTCCATGAAGGGGCACATCACCGTTCTGTTGATCGCCGGCCTGCTCGGCAGTCCGTCCATCGCTGCCGCGCAGACAACCGCTGACCAGAAGAAGCTCGACGTCATGGCCGGCAAGTGGAGCATCGAGGTCGACACGAAGGCGACCCCGTTGTCGCCGGCGAACAAGGCATCAGGCACCGAAGAGTGTCAGTGGTTTGCCAACCGGCACGTCGTCTGTCGCAGCGACGCCAAGGGCTCGGCGGGTACGTACAGCCAGATGCGAACGCTGAGCTACGTCCCGGCGCGGAAGCAGTACGCGGTGTATACCGTCGACAGCCTGGGCAGCGCCCTCGTGGCCTACGGACAGGTCAGCGGCGACACGTGGACGTTCACCACGGAGCAGCCGTCGTTCAACATCCGGTTGACGCTGAAGATCGCCGCGGGCGGCTACACGGCGCTCGCGGAGCTCGCGGGGGCGGACGGCAAGTATCTGCCTCTCTCCGAGGTGAAAGCGACGCGCGCGAAGTGAATCGTCAGGCGCGCGCGGCGAGCACGCGCGCGGTCAGCTGCTGCGACGCCAGCGAGAACACGCAGTAGGCCGCGAACCAGTAGAAGCCGGCGCCGAACTCCGCCTTGAAGGCCACGAGCGGCGGACCGGCGGCCGGAGCGCTCTGGCTCGCCATCGCGGCGAGATACGTGATGAACAGCGCCACCACGAAGACGTCGGCCATCGACCACTTGGCGATCGCTTCGACGAACGCCAGCGTTCGCCGCCGTCGCGCTTCGTCCGCCGCGAACATCGCCCAGCCGACGAGCGCCGTCTTGACGAATGGAACGACGACGCTGAACAGGAGGATCAACGTCGCCGGCACCGGGCTGCCGACCTCGTACAGACGCCTGACGGAGCTGACGATGCTCCGCGTCTGCTGAAACACCTCCACGTCCCCCACGTTCTGCCGCAGCGACGCCGTCAACGACGGCGTCACCTTGTCGATGATCATCTGACGAAGATCGCCGCCGGTCGCCTCGAGCAGGCCGACGACGGTCGGGTTCATCATCGCCTTCAGGGCATTCAGCGTGTCGTCGTTGAGCCCTCGTTGGAGCATCATCGGCGCCACCTGCGCAATGCCGTCGCGCGTCAACACCCCACGGATGGCGAGCACCGGGGCGAACAGGCCGGGGATGAGCAGGGCGAGAGAAACGACGAGGAGGACGAGGACGAGCCAGCGGGTGGAGGTGACAGACACAATCTGAACGAGGTGTCGAGATTATATGATCCGAGGGTGGCCCCGGGCGTCGTCTTCCCGGATCACTTCGGGCACCACGACCCCCGGTGATGCCGCTTTTTTGCGTGCACGGCAGGGCAGTCGCGCGCGGTTCCGCAAATTGCCCATGGCCTTCGCGTCCGCGACACTGGCCAGATGGGCTTTCCAGTCTTGTGCTGCACCTGGGTCCTGCTGGCGACGACGGCGCCAATCGCGGGCACTGCGAACGGCCGGTCCGTCGACGCCACCCCACGGCTTCGCGCGGGCGACGAATTCCGCCTGGAGATGGTGCACGTCCGCGAGCGTTCAGTCGAGGCGCAGCAAAGTCACACGATCACGACGCCCGTGGTGGTTCGGGTGATCGCGGCCACGCCGGACGGCGCGACCATCGACTGGACACCCGGGGTGACCACGCTGTCGAGCCGCGAGGACGGGCAGGATCAGCTGCTCCGCGCCGCGTCCGGCATCACGCGCGACGTGAGGCTTCGCCTCGTGCTCACGGCCGAGGGCAAGGTTGCCGAGGTGGTCAACCGCGACGAAGTGGCGACGCGGCTGCGGGACGGCGCGGACACGGTTGTTCGCGAGCTGCTGGGCCAGCTATCCGCCGACGCGCGACCAGAGTTCGAGGGCCTCGCGTCGCAGGCGCTGTCGCCGGCGACGCTCCTGGCGGCCGCCACGCGCCAGGTGGAGATGTACTTTGGAATGAGCGGCACCGCGCTCAAGGTCGGCGAGCCCGTGGAGGTCGAGTTCGAACGGCCGAATCCGTTCGGCGGCGATCCCCTGCCGGCGACATTTCGAGTGCAGGCTGAATCGGCGACCGGCACCAGTGCCGTGATCACGACCGAGACGACCTACGACGCCGAGGCGCTGTTGCAGATGATGCGCCACAGGATCGAGCAGCAGACCGGCCGCCCGGTCACTCCCGAGGAGGGGGCGATCGTGGCGCGAGTCGAGATTGCGGACGACGGCCGATACCTGCTCGACCGGGACACCGGGTTGATGCGCGAGGTCGTCCTGAACCGTCGCGTCAAGGCTGGCGACACCCGGTTGGATCGCTGGACGTTCCGGCTGCTGGCCGCGCCGAAACGGTAACGGGCGCCGCGCCCTGAAGGGCAAGCCGTCGGAAAGGCCGGTGGCCGGCCTCTTCATGAGACGTCCAGCGCTTCTCGGACACCGCGTTTGAGCTCGTCGAGTTCGTAGGGCTTGGTCAATAGCCTGATGCCTTCGTCGAGCACGAACCCGCGATGAACGCCACCGTCGGAATAGCCGCTCGAAAACAGGAACGGGACGGTGGAACCGAGCTTCCTGATTTCCTGCATGAGTTCGCGCCCGCTTACCCTGGGCATCACGAGATCACTCAGGACCAGGTCGATCTCGGAACGATGCTGGCAGAAAAGCTCGAGCGCCTGGTCCGGGTCGGCGGCGGCGAACACGCGGTACCCCGCTCGTTGGAGCGTTCGTACCGCGAGCCGCAGGACGGCCTCCTCGTCGTCGACCACCAGGATCCCTTCGGATCCCCCACGCGCCGCGTCCAGCGACGGTGCTGGCACCGAAGTCACCGGTCCCGAAGATGCGGGCAAGTAGACGTCGAAACGCGTCCCCCGTCCCATGTGGCTGGTGACGCGGACGAAGCCGTCGTGCTGGCGCACCACGCCATGGACCACGCTCAAGCCCAGTCCAGTCCCCTTGCCCTCCGGTTTCGTACTGAAGAACGGCTCGAAGATGCGCTCGAGCGCGTCGGGAGCGATGCCGGTGCCCGTGTCCGAGACGGAGAGCAGGGCGCACTCGCCGGCCTTCTCCTCGGGGCCGGCCTCGGCCTCGGTGACCAAGGCACGGCCGGTCTCGACCACGATCTCGCCGCCGGGGCCCGTCGCGTCGCGGGCGTTGAGGACGAGGTTCAGGACGACCTGCTCGAGGGGGCCGCGCGCGCCACGCACTGGCGGCGTGTCAGCGCGGACTCTCACCTCGACGCGGGCGCCGGTCCCCACCGCCGTCCGCAACAGCCCCGTCAGATGGCCGACGACGTCACCCAGGTCGAGCGATTGGAACTCCATCACCTGGCGCCGGCTGAACGTGAGCAGGTCTCGCGACAGCGATGACGCGCGCTTCGCGGCGTCGAGGATCTCGTGCTGGAACGCACGGGCCTCCTCGGGCAGCCCCTCGACGCGGAGAGCGAGCTCCGCATTGCCGCTGACGACCACCAGCAGGTTGTTGAAGTCGTGCGCGAGCCCCCCGGCCAGCTGCCCAATGGCTTCCATGCGCTGAGAGGCAACCAGGTCGCGCTGGCTCTTGTGCAGTTCTTCGGTTCGCTCGGCCACCGTCCGCTCGAGGTTCTGCTGATACGCGGCGAGCTCGCGCTCGACGGCGCGCCGCTGCTCGACCTCGCGAGACACTTCCGCCGACGCCTGGTCGCTCCGCCGCCGCAGGACGAACTCCTTGCGACGGCTTCGATGGTTGCCGATGGAAAACGACGCTCCGGCCACCGCGAACGTTCCCATCAGCGCGAGCGTGCGCTCGGGTTCCACGGCGTCGATTCGCCCGATGGCGCCGAACAGCAAGGAGACGTTGGCCATCATCCACAGCGCCATCGCAGCGGAGTACACGACCCGGATAGGGAAGAAGATGAACGCGAGCAGCGAGAAGACGGAGAAGACGAGCCGGAAGTCGGACCTGCCGGCCAGCGTTTCCTCGCAGGTACGCAATCACGCTGTAGGTTGCGAGCGTCCCGAGCATCGCGAGCACGGACAGTGCGTGAACGGCGAGCGTTGTCCGCAGCCGCCACACCAGCAGACCGCTGCCCAGACACAACGCCACGCCGAGCGCTCGCAGGATGCGGACCTGGAGCAGCGTGTCGGGCATGGCCGAGAAGATCGCGGCGTCCGTGAGTCCGGCCATGGCATATGCCAGGCCGCCCAGGAGTAGAGCCAGGGTGGTGGCGCGCGCGTCGTCCGCGCGCCGTGCGTCGAGGAAGGCACGCTCCGTCTCGCGGTCGCGAATCGTCGCCGTCAGCGGATGGATGCCAAACTCGGACTCCATTGGGCGGGATCGCCCATGCTACCGCTAAGCGAACGGTGGTCAGGCCTGAGAGGACAATTACCGAACCAACACGAGAGGCATTCGAGCGGTCGAGCTGGCTCGCTGGCTCGTGTCGCGTTCAGACGAGCGCCAGGTAAAAGATCAGGGCCAGGACGAAGGAGAGGATCACGGTTCCCGGCAGCGTCGTGAACCACGTCAGGGCGATCCGGGTCGCGGTGTGGAGATTGACCTTCTCGCCCCTGGTTCCCGCCACCGTCCCGAGCACCGCCGCCGACAGCACGTGCGTCGTGCTCACCGGCATTCCACCGAAGTTCGCCAGACCGAGGCCGACGATCGCACTCGCCTGCGCCGCCGTCCCCTGCGCCGGGTTCATGTGCGAGCTGCCCATCTTCTCGCCCAGCGTCGTGACGATCTTCTCGTAGCCGAACGCCGTACCCAGCCCCAGCGTCAGGGCCGACAGCAGGATCACCCAGAAGGGCACGTACTGAATGAACGTGCCCAGCACGCTGCGCGCGCTGGTCAACTGCTCGATCTGCTGCGGGCTGAAGCGGCCGGCGTCCAGCCCCTGCTTGAGCGTCCTGCTGATCGTCTGGTGGAGGTCGAGGAGTTGCACGCGCATCTTCGCGCAGGCCGCGCTCTGCTGGTTGGCGGGCGCGGCGCATTCGCGCGAGGCCACGAGCCCGAGCAGGTTCCGCGTTTCGTCGAGCACCCGCTGCGCCCCCTGGCCGATCAGCGGATCGCTCGCAAACGACGTCGCGATCATCTCGACCTGCGCGAGCGCCCGCGCCCCCTTCTGGATATCGGCCTCGTTCAGTCGATTGGAGTTCAGCCCGTAGCTGAGGGGCGCGAGTCCGAAGAGCACGAGCATGAGCAGGCCAATGCTCTTCTGGCCGTCATTCGAGCCGTGGAGAAAGGCGATTCCGGCGGAGCCCGCAATGAGGCCGGCGCAAATGGCGCGCGGAGGGCGTGTTTCTGGCATCGGCGGGTCATCGGGGCGCCGTTCGAGCGACGGGTCCTTCTCCCAGTCCCAGTCCGGATGGCGCTTATGGTGGACCGCGGGGCGGTACATCGCGGGATCCTGCACGAAGAGCGGAATCAGTTTCAGCAGCACGTAACCAAGGACGAACCCGACGATCGGCGACACCGCCAGCGTGACGAGGATGCTTCGCCCCTGGTGCCAGTTGATCTGTTCGAACACCGATTGGCCCCTGATGAACGCATGGGCCATCGAGACACCGATGATCGACCCGATATAGGTGTGCGTCGTGGAGTTCGGGATACCCAGCCACCACGTGCCGAAGTTCCACGAAAGCGCCGTCACGATGAGCGCCAGAAGGAGCGCGATCTCCTCCATCGTGTTGATGCCCGCGATCATCTCGACCGGCAGCATGTACACCAGTCCAAACGCCACGGCGGTGCCGCCCATCAGGACGCCGAGGAAATTCATGAACGCGGCGAGCGCCACCGCCGGCACCGGCTTCATGGCGTTGGAATAGATCACCGTCGCGACCGCGTTGGCCGTGTCGTGAAATCCGTTCACGGCCTCCTGGAACAGGATCAGGACGAACACGAAGGCCAGAACGCCGGCAGAAACGAGGGGAAGACCCGCGAGAAAATCCGTCACTGCCGACGATCCGTGTGCAATCCGAGCGCCGTGACGGCGGGCGTGTTACGCGATCGACACAGCGTGCGAAGGCTTGGAGATTGTGGACGAGGCGTCCCCGCGCCGCCCAGCACGCGAGGCTGCCCAATCGGCCAGGCCCGCTCCACGTCTCCAGCACGACCACGGGCCGTGACCAGGTGACGACAGACTGCTGCGGACCTTGCCGTCGCGCGTGAGAGACGGAGGGGACACCGCCGTGTCACGGCGCCCCTCTATCGTGCAGTTCCCACTCGATGAGAAGGAGCCTGTTTGCATGACACTCTCACGGCGGTTTCTGGCGGCGGCGATGGCCGTATCGGCGGTTTCAATCGGTCTGCGCGCCCACAGCGACGAGGCCCGCGAGCCGCGTCCCCTGGTCATCGGTCACCGCGGATCTCCGGGCTACATGCCCGAGCACACGCTGGCGTCCTACGCGCTCGCGATCGAGCTCGGCGCCGACTACATCGAGCCCGACCTGGTGATGACCAAGGACAAGCAGCTCATCGCCCGCCACGAGCCGAACCTCACCGCCACCACCGACGTGTCGAGTCATCCCGAGTTCGCCGGCCGGTTCACCACCAAGAAGGTGGACGGCTTCGACGAGATGGGGTGGTTTGCGAGCGACTTCACGCTGGCCGAGATCAAGACGTTGCGGGCCGTGCAGACCATGCCTGCCGAGCGCTTCACCGGCCTCGACGGCGAGTTCCAGATCCCCACCTTCCGCCAGGTCATCGCGCTCGCCAAGGCGAAGTCGATCGAGAAGGGGCGGACCATCGGCGTCTATCCCGAGACCAAGCATCCGACCTATCACCGCGACCTCGGGCTTCCGCTCGAAGATGCGCTGGTGCGCGTGCTGCGCACCGAGGGCTGGGACAATGAGCGGGCGCCGGTGTTCATCCAGTCGTTCGAGCAGGCCAACCTCAGGTACCTGAACTCGATCACCGACGTGCGGCTGGTGCAGCTCGTGGACGGGGACAGCGTGGATGCCGCCGGCAACGTCACGTTCGCGGCGCCATTCGACCGGCCGTACGACTGGACGCGGGCCGGCCGCGCCGATCTGTTCGGCTATCTCACCACGCCCGGGGGGCTGCAGGAGGTGGCGCAGTACGCCGACGGCATCGGACCCTGGAAGGTCTACCTGCTGCGCGGCGTGCTGACCGACGCGAACTCGGACGGCAACCCCGACGACCTCAACGGTGACGGCGTGATCGACGATCGGGATCGGACGATTACCGGGCCGACGAGCGTCATCGCCGACGCCCATACGCAGGGGCTGCTGGTGCACACGTGGACGTTCCGCAGCGAGCCGCGCCGGCTGGCGTCGACGTTCAAGGGAGCGCCGTCCAACGAATACCTGGCCTATTACCGCGCCGGCATCGACGGCGTGTTCGCGGACTTTCCCGACGATGCGTACGCGGCCCGCGTGCAGTTCCTGCTCGATCGCAACCCCCGGCTGCTCGGCTGTCTGACCGGCGCGACCCCGCGGTCCGGTCGGGGCTGCGTCGACATCGCGCCCTGAGGGGCAAGCCGGGCCCGGATGCTCCGGGCCCGTCTCGTTACAACGCCGGCGGCGAGTGACGGCCGGGACGCTACGGCCGCGGCGCGCTGGCCGGCGGCGTGAGGCCGTTGAGGCGCAGGTACACCACCATCTGGCCATAGGTGTCCTGCGTGTGACCGTTCAGGAAAAACATGATGCGGGCCCGCGTCGAGGGCCCCATGAAGGGCGCCTGTATCGTCTCCTGGATGGTCGTGTTGTTGAACTCCGCGATCACCTTCGCGCCGTAGTCGAACGCGTCCGACATTGCTTTCACCATCTCGGCCTTCGACGCCGCTTTCATGTTGATCGCCGGCTCGGGCGTCTTGCCGCCCAGGGCCTTGGTCAGCATCACGTTGATCTGGGCGATGTGCAGCACGTGCTCTCCGAAGGTCCGCTGCGCCGGCGTGGGCTTGAACCCGTACTTGTCCTCGGGCATCGCGTTCGCCAGACCCACGAGCAGGGCTTTCTGCCCGGCCCAGTCTTTGGTGAGATCGCCATGGATGGTGGCCTGGGCAAACGCCGGGGAAGCGGCCGCCACGACGATGACCCCCAGCAGACAGAGACGCGTGAAAACTTTCATGTGATCGTTACCCTCCGGTGCGACCCGTCCACCATGGACTGTCGGCGAGCTGGTAAAGAGTAGCAGCCGCGGCGGACGGCCACTAGCGTAGGATGAAAGGCATGGGCCGCGCGCTGGTCTTCGCGATACTGGTCTCGATCGCCCCGGCCGCGATCTCGGGTCAGACGCTCGTCGTGCTGCACATACGCGCCGTCCTGACCGATGCCACCGGGCAGGTCACCCCGCTTGCGCGCCACGCGTTGCTCATCAGTGACAATCCGCCGACCAGGGAGCCGCGCCGGATCGTCACGAGCGTCGACGGCACCGCCGATGTACGGCTGCGTCCCGGCAACTACACGGTGGAATCGGACCAGCCGGTTGCGTTTCAGGGCAAGGCGTATCACTGGACGCAAACCGTGGACGTCGTCGCGGGCCGCGACTCGGCCCTCGAACTGACGCTCGCGAACGCGGCGGGAGAGCCGATCGCGCCCGGAACGACGGACGCCGCCGCGCCGCTCGCCACCGACACGTCGCTCTTGCTTCGGCCGTGGTTCGACAGCGTCGTCGAGCTGTGGACTCCGACCGCGCACGCGTCGGGATTCCTGGTCGACGCGGCCGGACTGATCGCGACGAACCAGAAGGTCGTTGGCGACGCGACGTCGGTCGAAGTGCAGCTCTCGCGCTCGGTCAAGGTGGCGGGGACCGTCATCGAAGCCGACCGTCAGCGCGACATCGCCGTGGTCCGAATCGACCCGGCGGTCATGGCGTCGATCAGGCCGGTGCCTCTCGGCTGTCCGCGCAGCGGCACCGCCCCGATCGCCCGCGGGCAGGAGATCTACGCACTGGCCGCCCCGCTCCGTCAGGAGAAGGGCTGGACTGTGGGAACGGTGAGCCGCGTGTTGGGCGCGCCGGACATCGGGACCGACCTCACGCTCGCCACCGGCGGCACGGGCGGCCCGGTGTTCACCGCCTCGGGCGACCTCGCGGGCATCACGGCTCTGCCCGACGGGCGCGATGAGCCCAGGCGCGGGGCGACCCGCATCGTTCGCATCGAACGTGCGTGCGACGTGATTGCGGCGGCGGCCAAGAAAGTGACGGGTGCAGCGAAGGAGGCTCCCGCTCCCAGTGCGGCGCATCTTCCCGTGGAGCCCGTGAAGCCTGCTCCCGTCGCCGAGTTCAAGGAGGCCGTCCGCCGTCGCGCCGGCAGCCTGAAGCCCTATCAGATGGACTCGGCCGATTTCGAGGTCGGGTTCATCACGCCGCTGCTCAACTACGCCGCGCAGTCTCAGTCGGATCCGAACTTGGGCAACTGGTCCGAATACGCCGCGGACATCCCGCCGGTGCTGTTCGTCCGCGTGACGCCGAAGATGGTGGAAAGCCTGTGGGCGAAGGTGGCGCGCGGCGCCGCACAGACCCAGGGGATGGCCTTGCCGGCGATCAAGCACCTGAAGTCAGGCTTCCAACGGCTGCATGCCTTCTGCGGCCGCACCGAGGTGCAGCCAATCCACCCGTTCAAGCTCGAACTGCGCGTGTCCGAGACGGACGCGATCTACGAAGGCCTGTACGTGTTCGATCCGGCAGCACTCGGACCCGAGTGTGGAACGGTGACGCTGGTGCTGCATTCAGAAAAGGAGCCGGAGAAGGCAGACACCCGCGTCGTCGATCCCAAGCTGCTTCAGCAGATCTGGCGGGACGTCGGTCGCGTCGATTAAGGTTCGAAGACTTTCTCTGGAAGAAGGACCGACGAGGGACTGTGTGCCCCCGTCGGTCCACTCTTGCTTCGCCGGTCAGCTGTTCGATGCCGGCTCCAGCTCAGTCCGGTCACTTCTCGATGACGATCGACGAGTCGCCCAGCCAGCCCGTGTCGCTCGCGCCGCCGTTCGCGACGACCGTGCCCTTAATCTGAACCGTGTGGACACCCGCCAGCAGGGTGGGCGTGGCAACGACGTAGGTCGCGGTCGTCCAGCTGTCCAAGCTCTCCTGGACGTCCTGGTCGCTGCAGAACGCGTCGCTCGTGCCGGCCGTGGGCGACAACGCCACACCGTCGACCAGGATCTCGATCGACAGCCATGCGCCGGTGGTCTCGCACTCGGCGCTGTAGCTGATCACGAGCTTCCCCTTGCCGTTGACGGAGAGAGACGTCGCGCCGCCGCCATTGAGCGGGATGAGCGTTCCCGCGGCGGTAAAGGTGAAGTTGCCGGGATGCGTGGCGTCTTGCACGACCTTGGCGTACAGCGGAACAGATGCCACCGCCGCGAGAGCCAGGCCGCAGAGGATACGCTTGCTGAGGGTCATGGGTGTCACTCCTTGTCAAACGAGTTGCCGTTGTGGGGGTTACGGGTGTTCGTTGGAGTCCGCCCGCCGGTTCTTCGCGCGGGCTTCATTGAGGCTGTTGTTTCGGCCCCAAATTCTCTTGCTCGCCGAGGATTTGCCTGGCGCGAGTGCGGATCACGCGATCGACGTCCTCGCGGAGGGTGCGCGCGATGGCCTCGGCCTCTGGCCGGCCCGCCAGTTCCTCGAGCGCAGCCATTCGCACGGCCTGCGATTGGTCAGTGAGGACGACGGTGTGCAGGTCGGTGGAGGGGATCTCGATGCCGGCGTCGCCCACGGCCGCAGCGTGGCCAGCCGGACGCCCTCGTCGGGATCCGACAGCCCGCGCTGCACGATCGGGAGGCCGCGTTCGCCGAGCCGCTCGATGAGCGCTTCGATCGTTTCGCTGCGCACTCCGGGGTCGGCGTCGTCGAGCCGCGCCTCGAGGTCCTTGGTGCTGCCCCACACCGTGGGTGGCACGGGCTCCAGTTCGTGCCCTTCGCCTCGCGCGAAGACCCAGATGGTCTGAATGGAGGCGGGTTTGCCCTCGTTGGCGGTGAACAGATAGAAGGCGTCGTACGGCGAGAGCAGGCGTTTCAGCCCGTCCTCGAGCGGCACGGCGCGCAACGCGATGGACACCCGCGCGTCGGTCAGCGAGTCGGCTACGACGATGGGGATCCTGGTGCGGCCCGAGATCGCGCTGAGCACCGCCTGCAGGCTCTGACGATCGGCGGTGAGCGTGAGCGCGCCATCGGTGATGGTCACTCTCGGCGCCGGACTTGACGCCGCGGCCCGGGGTCGAGGCGCCTGACCGTTTGCCGGCTCGTGACTGGCTTGAGACTGTTCGTGGACTTCGGCGCCTGAGTCGCCTGACTCTGGACGGCTTGCGCGGCAGCGATGTCCGCGGCGGTCGCTATGCTGATGGCGATGACGGCCAGGCCTGTCGGTATCGAAGACGTAAGCGACATGTAACTGTCCTTTCGCGCTGGCCCGGTCAGTGCGATCAGCGCAGACACCGGTATAAACGCCGGGGCGGCGACGAGCGAACACTACTCGTCCGACCGGACAATACAATTACGCCGCTGTGGCGGGAAGGCCTTTGCCGCGGGATTCTGGAACTTTAAGTAACGTGACTCCCCATCCGTCGTTTCAGGCACACATCGAACTTCTTCGATTCTTCCTGGCCCATCGCGACGACATCGTCGAGAGAATCCAAGGGCTGCTGAACGCCCAACGAAAGCCGATCGAATACCTGCAAGACGGTTCCCTGTTGTCTGGTGACTTCGAGGATTGCTTCTTCACACTCACCGGGGTCACCCACAGCCAATCGCGCCTGAGAGGTCAACTGGAAGAAGCGCATTGGGCCAGTGGATTCAGGCCTCGTGAGCTTCCCGGACTGCACAACGGCCTGGCCGATCCGGCGGAGATGATGATCCGCGGCTTTCACTTGTGGCGGCAGACGCGTTGGCCGGGTCGCAACGGTCGCGTCCGTTACGCGCACACGCTGTTCAACCTGTATGTGATCCGGTGCCTCGAGCTCTTGAGCATGCGCCTGTGGGATGCCGGACCGGCAGCGCCGGCGATCGGCTCTCGCACGTGCAAGGCATGCTCGACCAGCTCTGGAGCATCACTCCGGCCGATCAGCCGGTGCTCGTGCGAGATGCGCGTTGGCTGATCCAGCTGGCGCAGAGCCCCGCGACCGATGACCTGGCGGCCTATTTCGAAGTCGCGGAACACATCGCAGAGACGCTTCCGGAAGCGGACCGGATTGAAATCCACAAGGCCGGCGTTCGAATGACGGCCGGGCACTTGCGTTCGCAGATTCGCTACTACTCCATGAAGAAGGCCGTGTCTCTTGATGAGGATGGCCTGGTTCTGAGCACTCGCAGCTCCAACGCCCTTGATTTCGCGCTGCTGATTCAGGACCTCGTGCCGCTGCTCGAGGCGTATGAACACGCCTGGCGCAACGACGATGGCCAGAAGCGGCTCGACCTGGCAGACGCCATCTGTCAGGGCGTGTCTCCGGATCCAGAGTTGTTTCTGAATCGCGTCGAGTTGTTGGGTGCTTACAGCATGATCGAGCATCTCTTCATCACGACGGATCGCGATGGGCAGGTTGTCGTATACGCCCATGGGACGGCGGCACGTGCAGCTGCTCCAGGAATACGAAGCACGGATCGGTCGCGTGTCGAAGCCGTTGTCTGACGATTGTTCCCACTTCCGGCCGGTTGCCGGCGCGTATTCTCCCTACGGGGTCCTGTATGGGTTTTCATCCGATCTCATCGAACACATGGCGCTCAAGACCTTGCAGCCCGATGCCGTGACGCGCTTCAGCCTGGAAGACGTCTTCGTCGGTGGGGACGCCAACACCGGCAAGCTCGCCTGGGTGAGCGGCTGGCGGAAGTTGCCGCACCTCACGCGGGAAGTGGAACAGCTGTTCGACTACCCCCAACAGTTTGCCGAAGACGTTTTCGACCGGATCGAGCGCGCGCTGAGCAGGCGCGTGTCCGATGGCGAGGCGAACGCTGGCGCTCAGACCGGGCGCCTGTTCATCGTTCCGGGAATGATCTACCGGCCGATTCGAAGGCGTCGCACGATTCCGGATCTTCCCGTCCGGTATATCGGCTCGTCGGACATGCAGCTTGTGGCTGCGCACAAGGCTGATGCGCATGACGAGACGCAGCCTCTCGAGCGATCGGCGAGAGGGGAAGTGCGTTCTCAGCTATCAGACGCCGGGCGGATGGGTTGCCATTACGAAGGCCATCCTCACAGAGGTCCTGGGGGCGGGGCGCGACGTGAAGCTTGGCGGGCTGCCCCCCGTGGCCGTTGACGTGTTGAAGTTGATGTGTCGCAGTCTGGTTGTTCTTCCGGAGTCCGGCCACGCTGACTAATCGCGCGACCGCTCCGATTTCCGCGCAGCGGACAGAATGTTCCGCAGGCTGTAGTTCCCTTCGTGGCACGCGTACTCGTATATCGGCTCGTGGCTCCGGATCATCGGGAACTGCACCGTCCACGGCCTGACCCACGTCATCGGATCGTCGACGGTGAATTCGTACATCAGCGTGTCCCCGTCCACGAGCGTGAACTTCTCCGTGAGCGTGAATTTGTCGCTCGCGCTGCGAAACACCATCGGCCGGAAGTTCGTGGTCGAGACGACGAGCGTGTCGCCGTCCCAGCGCGCGCGGGAGCTGCCCATCCACAGACGAATCGCCTCGCCGACCCGCAGCCGCGCGTCGAGCGGGATGATGCGGTGGTCGTGCACCATTTCGTTGAGGATGACGACCTGGTCGGAGGTTTGGAAGATCCCGACGTTGTTGTTGTACGCGCCGGGGATCATCGGCGGCCCGGCCACCGTCCAGCCCAGGCAGCGCTCCTGCATCGGACGATCGGTGTACGAGTCGAGACCGGTGCCGGTCGCACCGCCTTCGTAGTTGCCGTTCGCCATCCACAGGCCACGCTTGTCGAGGGCGCGGCGTGCGCCGTCCGGCGTCAGCGCGGGAATCATGCCGTCGGGCGGGTCGATGACCAGCGATGTCCGCCGGGTGCCGACGATCTTCGAGCCGAATTCCCACCACGCCTGGTTGTACACGCGGTCGACGTCGGTGCGCCCGTCCGAACCGCGGCCCGTTGAACCGTCCACGTCGCGGCGATCGCGATCCTGAATCTTCAGCGTCCTCTGCTCGAAGGCCGCGGCTTCCGCGGCGGTCAGAACCGGCCTGTCCTTGAATTCTGCAGGGCGCTCGAGCGTCGTCAGCGTCGCGTAGCTCCAGGTGCCCTGCAGATCAGGATGGCCGTCGCTCGTTCGCGGTATCGCGGCCTTCTCCGCCGCCGACAGCGCAACCGCCGTCGCAAGGACGAAGCCGATGGCGGCGCTCTTCAGAAGTCGACCTGCACGTTGAACCGCATGAACCGCGGCAGCAGCACCGCGGTGGGCTGCATCCATCGAGCCCCGTTCGTCGCCGGGTCGTACACCGTCTCGTAGGTCGTCGGCGTGTTGCTGTTCGTCAGGTTGTACACGTCGAGGCCGACGTTGGTCTTGTACTTCCCGAACCGAAGCACCTTGGCAATGCGCATGTCCACGTTGTTGACGCGGTCGCCGTACACGTCGCCCGGCAGCACGAGGTTCACGTCCTGGGTGGCCAACCCGGTGGCCAGCGGCCGTCCGGTTGCGGCCAGGAACTGCGCGGCGTTCATGCGATACGTCGCCGTCCGCGACGCGCCGTTCGTGCCGGGGTCGGCGCCGGGCTGCGCATTGGCTTGCGAGCGGAAGATGCCGCTGACGAGGACGTCCACCTTGGGCACGGTGTAGGCGGCGAGGCCCCGAACGCTGGTCAAAAAGGGCTCCGCGCGGTCGCAGGCCCTCACACCGTCGACGGTGCCGACGGCGATGACGGGGACCGCCGCCGATCCGAGCGTGGGGGCCATCGGCCGTCCGAACCGCGAGCTGTACATGTCGCAGGTGTCGGCAACGCCCCGCCCGGTGCTGGTGCCGCCCTGAAGGCTCAGGCCGTTCCGCATGCGCGCGTTGACCGAAATGTCCACGCCGTGCCAGTAGTGCGTCTCGCCGCCGAAGTCGTCGGTGGTCGTGTAGTACGAGTCGGTGGCGCCAAGGGCCTTGAGCGTGTTGCGCGTCAGGAACGTGACGGGATACCCGCCGCCGTTGGGAAGCCTGTCATCCTTGGGCGCGAGGAGCGTGACTTCGTCGTAGTCGGCTGCCGTGAGCGCACGGTTGTGCGTCGCGAAGAAGTTGCTCCAGATCCGGCGGTTGTACGTGACCTCCACGGCGACCTGAGGCGCGATCTGCTGCTGCACGCCGCCGCTGACCTGCCAATCGCGATTGCGCGTGCCCCAGCCCTCGAGGACGGCCGGATTGACGGTGGTGGTCTGGTTGAACGAGCCCCAGTTGAGGGCCGACCAGGCACCGCACTCGCCGTTGGCCGCGGGGTTCATGAAGTCGCATTCGGCCACCTTATTCCCGTTCTGATCTGGCCACGAGCGATTGATCGTGGTCACGAGCGTCGACCCGGCATTGTTAATCGTGTACGCATCCCCGGTCCACGCGCCCTGGAGGTATTGGCCCACATTCAGCTTGAGCGCCGTCTTGCCGTTGCCAAAGACGTCGTAGGCCGCGCCCATCCGCGGCGTGATGTCCTTGTACCCCTTCACGCCATCGGTGCGCGGCAGCAGGAACGCGCCGCCAAACTGGTTGTCGCCCAGAATGCCGTTCTCTCCCGCCGGCGCCCAACTCCTGGCCGTCTCGAACCGTAACGCAGCCTGGACCGTCAGCCGCTCACGGGTCCACTGGTCCTGGACGTACACGGCGTTGTATTGGAGGCTGTTGCTGGTCTCGTTGGTTCCCACCCGCTGCGACAGCTGATTCGGCACGCCGTTGTTGAAGCGGTAGCTGATCTGCCGCCCCACGTAGGTGGTGTTCTTTGCGTTCATGTACCCGGCCTGGTAGCCCCACTTCATGTTGTGGCTGCCCGAGACGTAGGACATCGCGCCTCGCCAAGTGGCGTGCTTCTGATTGCTCGACGGTGCCGGATTGAAACCGCGATAGATGAAATTCGCGAACGGCACGCCGGCGCCGGTGGACTGCTCGGTGACGGGAATGAAGTCCGTCAACACGCCGTAGGGGCGGGGATCGCCGTTGTCGGTATAGAACGCCGAATAGCCGGTCTCGAGCAGCAGGCGATTCGAGAAGGGCGACGTCCAGGAGCCCTGCATGATCTTCGCCGGCGCGTCCCAGATGCTGCCCGATTCGGGCGAGACCGTCGCCGTGCCAGGCGTCACGCCGGGGCCCGACGCCACCCAGCCGTCGCCTGGAGCGCGGCACTGATCGCCGCCTTCCTTGTAGGCGCCGCCGCTGCAGTTCTTCGTGTAGTCCATGTAGAACCCGAACTTGTTCTTCTGCGTGGCCTGCCAGGTGAGGCGCACGGCGTTGAGCGTCTTGGAGGTGGAGTTGCGGACGCTCGGGCTCGTGGCTTTCACCCACGTCCAGGCGTTCGGATCTCCTGCATTCTGGTTGGCATACAGGTTCTGCTGCTCCTGGTAGGTGCCGATGGCGCGCGTGTTCGCGAAGAACCACACGCGGTCCCGCAGAATCGGTCCGCCCACGGCGAGGTTGGCGTCGTAGCTCTTGATGAGCGCCGGCTGCTCGCCGAATCCGAGCGAGCGCAGGTGGTCATCGATGTTGCTCGACTGTCCCCACTTGCCCGCCCAGCTCGTGAAGCCGGTGCCGCTGAACGTGTTGCCACCGGTCTTCGGGATGATGTTGAAGGCCGGGCCGCCGCGGTCGGCCTCGCCGAGGCCGCCCGAGATGGCCACCTGCACTTCCGACGAGTTCGACATGTCGTACAGGTAGCCGGACACGCCGCCGCCGTTGCCGGGCGCGCCCACGTTCATCCCATCGAGCTGGATCAGGCCTTCCGTGTTCCGTCCGCCGCGCGCCGAGAAGAAGTTGTTGATGGTGGCCGCGCCGCCGCCAAAGCCCGTCGCCTGAATCGCCGGAATGGCCGCGATGTAGTTGCCGTAGCTGCGCGACGCCGGAAGTGCGCGCACGATGTCGCCGTCGATGGTCATCTGCTGGCGCGCCGTCTGCACGTCCACGACCGGCGACTCGCCGGTGACCGTGATCGACTCTTCGAGTCCGCCCACTCGCATCTCGGCGCCAATCGTCATGACGCCGCCGCCCGAGAGCTCCAGGCCTTCGCGCACCACCGTGGCAAAGCCGGGCAGCGTGAAGGTGACCTTGTACGTGCCGGGTGGCAGATCGGGAATCCGGTATTGACCGGCGTCGTCGGTGACGCCCGTGCGGACTTTCGTGATGAGCGCCGGACTCGACGCCTCGATCGTGACGCCGGGGAGCACGGCACCAGATGTGTCGCGCACCGTCCCTGCGAGGCTTTGCGCGGCAGCCAGGTTGGGCAGCGCGACGAGGATTCCCGAAACGACGAGCAATCGGCCTAGGAGTGTCTTCATGGCCGGGACTATGAACTTTTCGACGAGCGAAAGTCAACCGGCAGAGCGCCGCCGGCCGTGGCGCGATCGTCAGGGCGTGCGATCCTCCCAGTCGACCCACTCGACGGGACGGCTGGCGAGATAGGCCGTCACGGCTTCACCGAGGGTTGCGAAGAAGATCCGCTTACCGAAGCGCTCGAACAGCTCGAAGCGTTTGAGCTTGTCCTTCACCGGATCCTTCATCTCGGCGAAGCACAACTCGATCCCGGCGGTGTGCAGCTTGTCGTCGAGCTCGCAGACGACGTCGGCGGCGGTGACATCCACGCTGGTGACCGGCTCGGCCGCGACGACGAGCCAGCGGACCGGCGTCGGCGAGCTCGCGACGGCATCCAGGACACGTTCCTGGAACAGCTCGGCGTTTGCGAAGAACAGCGGCGCATCCCAACGAAACAGCACGAGGCCTGGGATCCGGCGTGCCTCGGGGTACCGGGTGATGTCGTGGTAGCCCTTGACGCGGTCCACGCGGCCGAGCACCGCCGAATGGGGTCGCCAACCGTCCCAGAGGAACTCGATCACGGCAATCACGATCGCGAGCGCGATCCCCGGAATGGCGCCGAGCGTGGCCACACCGGCGAAGCAGACCATTGAAAGCCAGAACTCCCAGCGTTGGATGCGGTAGATGCGGCGCAGGTCGGACACTTCGAACAGGCCGATTGCCGACGCGATGACGACGGCCGCCAACGCCGCGTTCGGCAGATCCTGGAGCAGGTTGGGCGCGAGCATCAGCAGCAAAGCGATAGCGAGCGCGCCGACCACCCCCGTGAGCTGGGTCCTGGCGCCCGCCGCCTCGGCCACGGGTGTACGCGAAGAGCTGCTGCTGATCGGAAAGCCCTGGAAGAAGCCTGCCGCGAGGTTGGCAGCCCCGAGGCCCACCATTTCCTGGTTCGGATCGACCGGAGCACGCAGACGCGCCGCATAGGTTCGAGAGAGCACGCTGGTGTCGGCGAACGACACGAGGGCGACCGCGACGCCGCCCATCAGGGCCGGCACGAGGCTGTCGATGGGGATGATCGGCAGTCTTGGCGTCGGCAACCCTTGCGGCAAGGGACCGAGCACGGATATTCCGGATCGTGCTGCGAGATCGAATACCGCGACCACAACCGTGGCGGCGGTCACGGCGATCAGGATGCCCGGGACGCGCGGCCGGCGCTTCAGGGCCAGAATCAGAATGAGGGTGCCGACGCCCACCGCGAGCGCCGCGAGGTTCGTGCTTCCAGCCATCACCTTCTCGACGATGCCGAACGCCTGCCGGATCGGTCCGTCCGCGGAGACGGAAAAGCCAAAGAGCTTCGGGATCTGGCTCAGCATCACCGTCAACGCGATGCCGTTCATGTAGCCGTAGCGTATCGGCTTCGAGAGCAGCTCGGTGATGAAGCCGAGTCGAGCGAAGCCGGTGGCAACCAACGCGACACCGGACACGATGGCCATCATTCCGGCCACCGGAACCGCGCGCTGCGGGTCCCCCGCCGAAAGCGGCAGCACGACTGCGAGGATCACGGCCGCAAGCGCCGAGTCCGGACCCAGAACGATGATGCGGCTGGGACCGAACACGGCGTACGCGAGCAGCGGCACGATGGTCGCGTAGAGGCCATTGATGCCCGGCACCCCCGATGCCTGCGCGTACGCGATGCCGACGGGCACGAGCATGGTCGTCATGACGAGGCCGGCCACGATGTCGTGCCGCAGCCAGGAGGGATCGTACTGACGCAGCGTCTTCACCCCGGGAAGCCAGCGCGTCCATCCGGCTCCGGCGATCGATGCTGCGGGGCGCTCGATGCGCCCGCGCTCTGGCGTCATGCCGGACGAAGGTGATTCAGCCATTGTGGATGAGGTGGCTGGTGCCCGGATTTCGAGGGAGCCCACGGCATGTTGGAGGATCCCGACTCAGCCGACGAGCTTCATCTTGGTCATTTCGCGGACCGCGGCGTCGACGAGGTCCTTCACGAACTCCTGAAGCGTCCCTGGATCCTTCGTCTGGCTGGTGGCAGCCCACACGAGCTGATCGCGTGCGAGATCGTAGACGAGCGTCTCGACGACGACAATGGTCGTGTCCTTCGACCGCCTCACCACGGTGGCATCGTGCCATCCATACCCGTAGCACCCCCAGAACGACTGGTAGTAACTGGATCCCCAAACGACGGGTGAGTACTCGCGTTCAGTCTGCCGGCTGACCGGTCGCAAAGCGACCACTCCCTCGATTTGAGCGCGCTGGAACCAGCCTTTGGCGCTCTCTGCGTTCTTCAGCTCCGGGCCCGGCACGAAGCGATAGGTGGCCTTGCCATTGACGCCGCGCGCGGCGAGTTCCCGGACCAGCGCTTCCTCTCCGGACATCTGCAGAGACTGGCTGTCGGTGATGACGAGCGCCGCCACGTTCTTGCCGGCGAAATTCAGCCGCGCGACCGCTGGCGACTTCCACACATTCAAGAACTGTGGGGCCGCCGCCACGGCAGCCGTGGCGTACACGACAAGGAGAACGATCGAGGCTCGCCGCATTGTTTGCCACCCCCTGTTCTGGTCGCTGCAAGAAGCCTGCTAGTCCCCTGGACTAGGCCTACGCGGAGGGCGCGGGTTATCGGCGCGTCAGTACGTCGAAGGCTGTCTGCGTGTCGTCGGTGGCGATCACGAGCCGGTTGCCCGTGGCCAGATAGGTGTATTTGATGTTGATGTGCGCCGTCGCGAGGCGCTGGAAGACACCCGCCGCCGCGCCCGGTTCGTCGGCCACCGCGACCAGCAGCACCTGCTGCTCCTGCACGATGCGGAAGCCTGCCTTCTGCAGGCAGTCGTGCGCCGCCTGAAGGTTCGGCGACAGCACGTGCACGATGCCGCCGATTTCGGCATAGCCGTCGAGGTTGATGCCGGCGTCACCGACACATCGAAGCGCCGCCGCCAGCGTTCCCGGGCGGTCCTCAGGAAGCGTGACGGCCAGGTCTGCGTCGAGATGAACCACGCGGCATCTCCTGCGATGCGGGCGAGTGGACGAAGCGCCGAACGGCAGCGGATCCTAGCACGGGATATCCGGTGGAGACTCAGCCGAGCTTCGGGACGCGCTTCAACAACGCGCTCGCCTTGCGGAACCACGGCCGTTCGCGGCGCTGCAGATACCGCGGCATCGCCGGCTTTCTGGCCAGCACGCGCTGCGCCCACTCTCGCGCTTCGTTGTGGCGTCCCTGCGAGGCGAGAAAGGACGCGTAGTTCATGTAAGTCTCGGACAGGGTCGACGACTCGATGGCCTGTTGAAACAGGGCGTCGGCCTTTGCCGCATTGCCCGCACCCGCGTACGCATGCGCCAGCAACCCCACCGCCCGGTGAGAATCGTAGCGCGCGTCGCGCGCGGTCACGGTTTCCAGATCGGCGACGGCGGCCGGGAAGTCTCCGAGGTGAATCTCGGCGATACCGCGGCGATAGATCGGGTCGGCGTGAATGGTCCGCGGTGAAATGGCCTTGTCGTAGCACTCGCGTGCACGCGCGTATTTCGCCTCGTCGAGATAGAGGAATCGCCGAGCTCCTCCCAGTTGCCGATCGACGGGTTCTCGAGCACGACCGCTTCAAGCTGACGGATCCGCTTGCGGCGTCCCTGTGCATCGAGGACGTGCCTGAGGAGGCCGAGGTCTGGCACGACCTCGACGAGGATGTACACGAACGCACCGAGCCCGCCGAGAAAGATGATGACGTAAAGCCAGAACGTGTCCGGCCGGCGCCGGATGAAGTGCACGACCGCCAGTGCCTGGAGAATCAATCCCCACTGGAAGAACGGCAGGAATCCCATCAGATTGGTGAGCCGAGTATAGCCAGTGGACCTGCCCTATTGTGCGAGTTCGAGCACGGCGGCTCCTGGTGAGTGGCTGGTCGCCGGGCCTGAGTCGGGCCAGCTACCAGGAGTGACGAACGCGTAAGAAACGTTTCGGGGCGGTCCACAGACCACCCCCTCACATGAACGATTGAGGAGCGACTGCCAGCCTATTTCGTGGGACCTGGCGCCTGGGGTGCGAAACGTTTTCGCGCGCCGATGCACTGGTGTTGACGGCCCATGCGTAACGTGGGCGGCTGGAGGAGATCATGAATCGAACAGCGATAGCGTACGGTGTCGTGCTCTGGGCCATGGCAGCGCGCTTCTGGCACGCGCGGTGGCGTGACGCGCGGTGGCGATCGGCCACGCGGCGCGATCAGTCGAACAGAGGTGTGATGACGAGGCATCTGTGCACGACCGCAGGATGGTTTCTCGCGGTCGGGCTCACGGTGACCGCCCTCGCAGCACCGGCACGCGCCTCGGCGATCTTCAATTCGCCAAGCGCGCACCCGCACACCGTGGACGGCCTCTTCACCGGCTGGAGCGCCGGCGCGCCGACGTCGACGTCCGGTGGTTCGACATCACGCCGCTCGACGGCGCCTACTCGAAGATCTATTTCGACTTCGATGCGTCGGCTGACACGCTCTGGATCATGAACGATTGGTACGCCAACACGACGCAGACCGACATGACCGAGTACAACCAGTTCACCGAGACCGTGCGCCATGCCAACGGGACGGTCGACGTCTGGGCACTCAAGGTGTTCGTGGACAATCATGTCGAGGCTACGCTCAACGGAACGCCGGTGTCGATCGCCGGTGTCTACGGATTCGATGCCTCGCCCAACGAAGCAACGCCGCACACGATGTGGGAGATCGTTCTCACCGATCTCCGTGGAGACGGGCCGGTCAGCATCGGCGACGATGGGACCGAGATCGAGTGGATTGAGGATGGACACTGCGACCCGCTCAATTTCGTCCCGCATCGCCCCTGCGCGACGGATCCGTTGAACGGCCACTCGAAGCTCACTCCAGCCGAAGATGGTCCGTTCAAGGTGGTGCCAGAGCCGCCGATGGCCCTGGTCACCATATTCGGGACGATGTGGCGGCGATCCGATAGCGCCGGCGTTACCCGGCGGCCGAGGTGATCGATGACGAGCGCCTCGTTCTGGATCTGGCTGCCTTCCAGCTCAAGGCCGAGCCGATCCTGAACCGCCTGGAAGACCGACGCGCCGTTCGGGGAGTCGGCGGCCTGTGAGACCGTTTTCGTCGATCACCGGGTTCGCCAAGCGGGGGTTTCGGGGCAAGCGCGAAGCCCCCGCACGTCAATGCTCGTGGAGCAACTGCCTGCCT
>CAWHXM010000002.1:0-224450 GCA_963833285.1 uncultured Chloroflexia bacterium
TAAGATGAGCGTTGCCTTGTCCGCGCTGAGCCCCGAACCGCCTGGACGGAAGACGCCGTCATGACCGATGGTGTCGTCGACGAGCGGCTCTTTGTCCTGCACCAAGTACCACGTCGAAGACCTGCTCACTGAGAGGGCTACGCTCGCGATTCCACGCTTGTGCCACAACGCTCGGGCCGATCTACTTCTTAAACCGCAGGTCCTCGTTCAAATCCGAGTGTCGGCTCCACTACCGCGCACGGCAGGCACCGCCCAGACACGCTGCGTGCCGCCCGGGATCACTTCATCAGTGGTCGCGTTGGCGGTCAACCGGCGGGCCTTCGGCTCCCGCATCTGGACCGCGACTGTCAGGATCATCGCGTCGCCGGCCACGATGAGCCCGACGGATGGGATCCGACGACGAGGGCTCGTCTGCGGCCCTGAAGCCACGGCCGGAGGTTCGATCATGTTCCGCTTCCTGTCGGTCCGGCCGCGGGCGGTACGAGGCCGCAGTCTGGCGTGGTGCATAGAACCAGCCCGAGCTCGGCCAGCCCCTCGGCGAGGGGCGTGAACCCGAGCCATCCGCCGAAGCTGCGGCTCGTGACCCCGGCCGGGGTCCCCCGCACGAGGACGGCGCCGCCGGAGTCGCCGACTCCGACCTGGATGCGCGCCGCGATCATGCAAGGGAAGTAGTCGCCGTCTTCCGGGTAGAGGTTCTCGCCCTTCTCGGCCACCGCTCCGCTCCGGTAGAAGTTGCGGCCGTCGATCTCGACCGGATCGCCGATCGCGATATCGGCGCATGCGAGCGGTCGCGTGCCCGACGGGATGATCCGGTAGCCAGCCGTGCCCAGGTCCACGACGTTGAGGTGTCCCCAGGGGATGCGGTCCGCGGCGACCACCAGGTAATTGATGTCCGAGGCGGCGCACCTGTGCCCCGGGTACGGGCACGAGGCGTCCCGGGCGGCCGGGCCGAAGACGCCGCGCACGGTGACGCCATCCGGGTCGTAGGCCACGGTGCCCTCGCTCGTGCAGTGGCCGGTCGAGGTGAGCACGATCGTATCCCCGTTGCGAGCGTAGAACCCTCCGGCACACGCTCCCCAGAGCTGCTGGCCGGCGAGGACCGGCGGGTCGTACACGGGGGTGGTCCGCTGGGGCTGCATGACTAGGGTCGCGGCGAGCGCGCCGGTCACGAGCAGCAGGCCCACCAAGACGGCGACGAGGAAACGAAAATGGCGGGCCCGTCCGCGCGCCTCGGTCCTCGCGACAGCGATCAACCGGCTTCCTCGTTCTGCGACGGGCCGAGGCGCGGACCCAAGGATCCGATTATCCGTGACGATCCCAGACGGGGCAACCATGACCTTCGGCCCTGGCGAGTGCTCACGCCCAACGCGACCAAATGAGTCGATGTCGGAGGACGTCCGCCCTGAATGGCGCCACCGGGTCTTCGTCAGGTGCGGTGGGCGATCTGGATGAGGTTGCCGCAGGTGTCGTCGAAGACGGCCGTCGTGACCGGGCCCATGTCGAGGGGCTCCTGGGTGAACTGGACACCAAGGTCTCGCATGCGTTCGAACTCGGCCTGGACGTCGTCGACTCCGAACGACGTGTACGGGATGCCGTCCTCGACCAGGGCCGCCTTGAACGGCTTGGCGGCCGGATGCTGGTCCGGCTCGAGCAACAGCTCGGTTCCCTCCCGGTCCTGTGGCGAGACGACGGTGAGCCATCGAGCATCGCCCAGCGGGACGTCCTCCTTCTTCTCGAACCCGAGCACGTCGGTGTAGAAGCGCAGCGCCCGCTCCTGGTCATCGACAAGGACACTGGTGACCACGATCTTCATCGGAGACTCCTTTCGCTAGCGGCAGTCGGCCAGCGGGTCGCGATCTCGCGCAGCGGCGACGTGTCGAGGTCGTGGAACTTGTACCGGCCGGCACGGCGTGTACGGATCAGGCCGGCGTCTTCGAGCACGTCGAGGTGCTGTGAAATCGCCTGCCTCGTGGACCCGAGGCCGTGTTTCGAGGTCAGCCGAACACAGAGCTCGAACAGGGTCTGGCCGTTGCGTTCCGTCAGCTCATCGAGGATGGCCCGACGAGTGGGATCCGCCAATGCCTTGAACACATCTCCCACGGCGACCCATGATAGGCAAGCATCCACTTGCCTGTCAAGTGCAATCAGGCCAGCAGGGCTCGAGCATGACGACCGCGCTCGGCGTGCGGGCCGGCGTCGGAGCGTCAGCCGGGAGCCCTGCCAAACAAGGGAAGAGGCGGCTCCCGGGACGGACCCGCCTCTTCTCGTGATCTCGGTTCAGCTGCCGCGGATCTTCAGCAGTCGGCCGTGGGTGAAGAAAGCGCCGATGGCGCCGTCGGTGACGTAGATCGAGCCGTCCTTGCCGACAGCCACACCGCCCGGCTCCGACAGCTGACCTGCCGCGAGCTCGCGGATCTTCTTGCCTTTGACCTCGAGCAGGACCGCGGGCGGGAAGTGGCCGCCATTCCCGAAGCCGGCCTCGAAGGCCAGCCAGCTGTCCTTGGCGACCTCGTATACGTACAGCGTGCCGTTGTTGGGATTGAACGCGATGTCGAAGATCGACGTGAAGCCGCCCTTCCAGGTCGCGCAATCCGCGTTCGGCGCGCCGACGACGCACAGCGCGTCATGCGCCTTCGGGTTGACCCGCCAGATGTACGACGAGCCAGGACGTGCCGGAAAGCCCGTGAGCTGACCGACATACGCCCAACCATCGGGCCCGATGGCGACCGTCGTTGGGACCGCCTCGGCCGGTAGCGTCGGCGGAAGGCTCGGGTCACCGAGGTGATCGGTGCCCACCTGTTGCAGGGCCCACCGGGCGACGGTGTGCGCGTCGCCGTTCGGACTGACCCGGATCAGGTCGTTGCCGGCGGCATCGGCGAGCAGAACGTCGTTGTTGCGAAGTGGCGCGAGGCCATTGGGGTTGGTCTCTGTCGGGTTGGGCGGTTCGTCCTTGTCGAACGGATCCGGATCGGAGGCCTGGTACGCGTCGATATCGAGGACCTCCTCGATCGGCGCGCCCTGGGACGCCTGACGCACCAAGGAGACGTCGGTCTCTCCGGTGTAGGCGATCGCCCAGCCGGCACCGTCGGGCGTCCCGGTGATGTCGGCGACAGGCACCGGGTCGGTGATCGCGGTCGCCGTGCCGTGGCCGCGTCCGGTGAGGTGGAAGTCGAGAACCGGGCCTGGGGCCCCGAACCATCCCTGACCGACGAAGACGTCCTTCGGCCCGGCGAATATCGCCTTCGGTGACAAGAGGCCGCTAAGGAGTACGTCGACGTGGCTCTTGGCGCTCACCGGTGCGGCGGTCGTCAATAGGGTTCCGACGACGAGAAGCCCAGCGGCAAACATGCTGCCGACGCGCCGACAGATCATGACCGGTCCCTCCTGATCTTCCCCTGGCGATGAGTGCGTCCAGTCTCGGCGCGACCAAGGGGCGCGTCAACGGTGAATTTGCTGCCTGTCGAGGGAAATTTGCCGCCTTCGGGCGACGGGCATGCCGATCGAAGGGATCGCGTCGTCCGTCACCGCTGACGTGTCGGTGCGTACCGTGCTAGCGTCCGATCCGCGCAGCACTCGGCGAACGACGGCAGCCCGGCTGCCGTCGCGGATCGGCGAGCCACGATCCACGCAGGAGGTTCCCTTGAAGGCTGTTGTCTACGACGCGCCGCGCGAGTTCGCGGTCCGCGACGTCCCGACCCCCGAGCCCGCCGCTGGTGAGGTTCGCATCAAGGTCGATCAGGTCGGCGTGTGCGGCACCGACCTGCACATCCATGAAGGCGAGTTCCAGGCGCGGTTCCCGCTCATCCCAGGGCATGAGCTCGTAGGCACGATCGACGCGCTGGGCGAGGGCGTCGAACGGTTTGCCGTCGGCGAGCAGGTCACGGTCAACCCCAACGTCTACTGCGGGCACTGCGAGTACTGCCTCTCGGGGCGGCTCATCCTGTGCTCCAATCTCAAGGGCATGGGCAGCAACTTCCCCGGCTTCTTCGCCGAGTACGCGACGGCGCCCGAGAACCTCACCTTCTCGGTCGAAGGACTCGATCACGACGTCGCCGTCTTCAGCGAACCTGCCGCGTGCGCCATGCACGGACTCGAGCGGCTCGAGATCCGGCCGGGTTCCAGCGCGCTCGTCATCGGTGCCGGCCCCACCGGCCTGCTGCTCGCCCAGCTGATCGCTTCCGGTGGGGCGACATCGGTCACCGTGGCCGCGCCGCGCCAATTCAAGCTCGACGCGGCGCTCAAGCTCGGTGTCGACCAGGTCGTCCTCATCGACCGCGCCAGCCCGGACGTCAACAGCGAGACGCTTCGGGCCGCCTCGCCGGGCGGTGACGGATACGACATCGTGGTCGAGGCAACCGGGTCTCCCGAGGTTGGCAGCGTCTGCGTGCCGCTGGCGCGCAACGGGGGCACGGTGCTGATCTACGGGGTCACGAAGGGTGAGGACCTCGTGCGCTTCCACCCGTTCGACGTCTTTCGTCGCGAGATCACCATCAAGGGATCGTTCGCCGAGGTGACGAGCTTCGCCGCGGCGATCGCCGCGCTGCGCAACGGGCGGGTGAAGACCGACGGCATCATCACCCATCGGTTCCACCTGAGCGACTACGCGGCGGCATTGGAGACGGTCGCAAGCCGGCGCGGGCACAAGGTCGTCATCCACGCGTAGGCGCAACGCTGTTGGCGCGTGGTGCCGGGTGGCGACCGTGTGCCCATCGAGTCCACGGGCGTGACAACCCCGACGCTCCTGGGGGTGGATCTAGGAACGAGCTCGGTCAAGGCCGTCGTCACCGATTCCAGCGGCCGTCTCCTCTCAGAGGTCAGTCGAACCTATGCCGTGGAGTCACCGAACACCGGCTGGGCGGAGTCCGATCCTCGTGCCTGGTGGCGCGAGACCGTGCTGGCGGTCAGGCAGGCCGTGGCACAAGCCTGCAACGGTGGGGCGGCGGCTCCGTCGGCCGTCGGCCTGTCGGGGCAGATGCACGGTGTGGTCCTCGCCGACGCGAAGCTGGAGCCGGTCAGGCCGGCGATCCTGTGGGCCGATGTCAGGGCGTCCGTCGTCATGCGCGCGTACGAGAGCCTGGACAACGAGGCCGTGGCTCGCTTGGCGAATCCGGTCATTCCCGGCCTCGCGGGCCCGATCCTCGTGTGGCTGAGCCGGTTCGAGGGGTCCGTGCTCTCGAGCGCCAGCTGGGCGCTGCAGCCCAAGGACTGGCTGCGCGCGATCATGACCGGGGATGTCCTGACCGAACCCAGCGATGCCTCGGCGACGCTGCTCTACGACGTGCCCGGCGAGCGCTGGGACACCGAGGTGATGGGTGCCCTGGGCCTGGATCGGGCGCTGTTCGCCCCGCTCGCGTCCTGGGCGGGTGAGCCGGCGGGCCGGTTGACGCCCGAAGCGGCGGATGAGCTCGGTCTTGCTCCGGGCCTGCTGGTTGCGGCGGGTGCCGGCGACACCGCAGCGGCTATGTTCGGCACCGGCTTGCATGAGCAAGGGAGCGTTCAGCTGACGCTGGGCACGGGCGGACAGATCGTCACAGCAGTCGACCAGGCTGTGCGGGGCGGCCCGGGTACGACCCTGTTCCGCACGGCGGCGCGACACGGCTGGTACCTCATGGCTGCGACGACCAATGCCGGCATGGCACTGGACTGGGTGCGCACGGTGCTGGGGGCTTCGTGGGAGGAGCTGTACGCAACCGCGGCGCTGCCCGGTGGCGACACCGATCCCCTGTTCCTGCCACATCTGACCGGTGAGCGGACTCCCTGGCTCGACCCGACCATGCGCGGCGCGTGGGTAGGGCTCGCGCTTGCCCACGACCGCAGCGCAATGCTGCACGCTGCGCTGGAAGGGGTGGCGTTCGCCATCCGTACGGCCATGGATGCCCTGGGCCGTCCCGAGTCACCGTCCGTCCTACGCATCGCCGGCGGCGGTAGCTCCCACCCCGCGTGGCGCCAGCTGCTCGCCGACGTCCTGGGTATGCCGCTCGATGCCGTCGACGTCTCCGCGGCGTCCGGCCGCGGAGCGGCCTTGCTCGGAGGCTGCGCCCTGGGCGTGATCGACGAAGCGTCCGTGTTCGGTCGACTGGCCCCTGCCGCACGAAGAGTGTGTGATCCGTTGGCCGATCGCACCGAACGCGCCGCTGCCCGCCACGAGCTGTGGCTGAGGAACGTGTCCGCCTCGCGACAGGTGGGCGGGACGGGCCGCTGAACGACGCGCCATCCGGTGGGCCGCAGACGGATAGGCGATCGATCGCTGTCGGTCGAGCGCGTACCATGATCGGCGCAAGAGGTGAGCCAATGAACGTCGATGGGATCCTGCGCGCGAAGGGCGCGGCGGTGATCACGATCAGGCCCGACGCCACCATCCGCACCGTCGTGGACGGACTCCGCCGAGAGCGGATCGGCGCGATGGTCGTGAGCGAGGACGGCCGCTCCGTCCTGGGCATCATCTCGGAGCGCGACGTGGTCCGCGGGCTCGCCGAGCGCGGACCGCTGATCCTGGATGTGCCGGTCACCGCGCTGATGACGCGAGACGTCGTCACCTGTGCGCCGCTCGACACCGTCAAGCAGGTGATGGCCGAGATGACGAAGCGACGCGTGCGCCATCTTCCGGTAATGGCCGACGGCGTGCTGGCCGGGATCGTCAGCATCGGCGACGTCGTCAAGAATTGCCTCGAAGAGATGGAGACCGAGACGAACGTCCTGCGCGAGGTCTACATCGGTCGCAAGTGAGTGCAGGCGTCGGCCCGGTCCCGGGCCATGGAGGAGGCGATATGAACCTCAACAGCATCCTGATCGGGTCCGAGGACCCGCAGCGGCTGACCGACTACTACACGAAGCTGTTCGGCAAGCCCGGCTGGGACGAGAGCGGCTACACCGGCTGGCTGATCGGCAATGGCGGGCTCACGGTCGGGCCGCACGACCAGGTCAAGGGCCGCAACGCGCAGCCGGGCCGCCTGATCTGGAACATCGAGTCCCCGGACGTGCAGGGCGACTTCGACCGGCTCAAGGCCGCGGGCGCGACCGTCGTCGCCGAGCCCTACACCATGGGCGAAGCCCCCGGCGCGTCGATCGCCACGTTCTCCGATCCCGATGACAACTACTTCCAGCTCGTCAGTCCGATGGAGATGCCGGGCCAGTAGACGGCCGCAGCTCGAACATCGGATGCCGGCGCGCCTCCGCGACGAACTCGTCGAGCGACGCGCCGGCTCGGAGGTGGAAGAGCCAGCCGGCGACCGGCGCCAGGAACCGCGACCGGAAGAACGGTGCCAGCGCGTCGCGCAGGATGGGGCCGCCGGCATCCGGTGGCACTTCGACCGCGGTCACCGCTTCGCGTTCCCGGCCCCTGGTCACCACGGCGTCGCCGGCCACGCGCAGGTTGCGCACCCAGTTGACCTCGCCGAACGGCGACTGGACGTAGCGCCGCCCGTCGAGCTCGAGGATGGCGACCGGGAAGGTCCGCAGTTCGCCGGTTCGCCGGCCGCGAACCGTGAGCAGGACGTTCGGTCCGAACGGAAGGCCGGCGCCGAGCAGTCGCCGGATGAGCGGGTTGAGGATCGGGACGATCGATGGGACTCGCGAGATCGCGGAGGCGTGGATGTCGGTCATGAGTGTCGAGGTCTCCCGGTGATGGTCGAGCGCCGGGTCGGCGCCATCGATCGAATGCCGATCGCACCAGGGACACGGACGCGGCGGCGCGGATGTGACCGGGCCCGGCCCGGCGTCACGTTTCTTCGCTGAGCGGCGTGTCCCACACAGATGCCTGACGACGCTCGACCCTCACCGACCCGCGCGACCCTCGCCGACGGGTTCGAGCGCCACCGGCCGTACCTGCGAGCGGTCGCGTACCGGATGCTCGGCTCGGTCACGGAGGCAGAGGACGCGCTCCAGGAATGCTGGCTGCGGCTCGATCGACGGCCACCCGCCGACAGCGCCGACCTGCGCCCGTGGCTGACGACGGTGATCAGCCGGATCTGTCTCGACATGCTCCGCAGTCGCCGCTCGCGGCGCGAGGACTACGCGGGTTCGTGGCTGCCGGAACCGATCGTCGATGCCCCGGGCGACGATTTGCCCGAGGATGCGGTCGTCCTGGCCGATTCGGTGGGGCTGGCCCTGCTCGTCGTCCTCGAGACGCTGACCCCCGCCGAACGGCTGGCATTCGTCCTCCACGACGTCTTCGCGTTGCCGTTCGACGAGATCGCGACGGTCGTCGACCGGTCGCCCGCCGCCACGCGTCAGCTGGCCAGCCGCGCCAGGCGGCGCATCCATGCCGCGCGCCCGGAACCGGACGCGGACGTCGCGGTCCAGCAGCGCGTCGTCGATGCGTTCGTCGCGGCCGCTCGCGCCGGTGACTTCGATGCGCTGCTCTCGCTCCTCGACCCCAGCGTGGTGCTGCGAACGGATGGCGGGGGTCATGGCCCGCTGGCCCGACCGCCCGTCGTCGGCGCTCGCGAGGTGCTCGAGGTGTTCCGATCCGGGGCGCGGACGTTCGCGCCGCTCGGCCGGCTCGCGCTCGTCAATGGCGGTCCTGGCGTCATCGTCGGACCACCCGGCCGGGTCGTGGCGGTCGTCGGCTTCTCGGTGGTCGACGGGCGCATCCGCGAGATCGACATCGTCGGGGACCGCGCCAAGCTCCAGCGACTCCAGGGCGCCTAGCCTATCGGCGCCATCGCGCCCGGCCAACCGCGCCATCGCGATGCCACCGCGTCCGCAGTTCCGGTGACGCCCGGCAACGCCTTGGTCCCGGTCCAATTGCATTCCGGGTCCGAGTGCTGTTCGATGGGCGCCACTCGGCCAGCCGGCCATCCGTATGGAGGTGTTCCGTGCGTCCTCGGTTCGCGATCGCGGTCTCGGTCCTCATGCTGACGCTGGCCCTCCCGGCGGCCGTTGGAGCGCGAGATGCTGGACGGTCCGCCTCGTCCGAGCGCGCCCGCACCATCGCGTACTGGACGCCCGAGCGGATCGCCCACGCGATCCCCCGCGATTTCGAGAAGACCTCCTCGGGCAGGTTCGCCGCCAAGGGCAAGCCGGGCGGCGGCGGGGGCGGCTCCGTGACCGGTGCCTCATGGACCGGGAACGGGATCATCGAGACCCAGTCCGGCCGGATCCTGTTCACGATGGGCGGCGTCGACTACATCTGCTCCGGTTCCGTGATCGACGACGGGTCGGAGGCCAACGGCTACTCGACGGTCCTGAGCGCCGGGCACTGCGCGTTCGACGCGGTCGACGGCTGGGCGACCAAGTGGATGTACATCCCCGACTTCGATGACGCCCCGACGTACAGTTGCGCCAGCTCCGCCCTCGGCTGCTGGACCGCGACCCGCCTCGCGGCGCACGCCCAGTTCGTGTCCGCAGGCGGGTTCAACGATCAGGCGGTGGCGGTCGACTTCTCGTTCGCGCGGGTCGGCCTGGGTGGCAAGGGCGTCGTCGGGACGGACCAGCTCGACGCGAGGACCCACGGCTACACGCTGAAGATGGGCACCGGTGTCAAGTTGAGCGACACGCTGTGGGCGTTCGGGTACCCGGCCGCCGGCAAGTACCACGGCAACGACCTCATCTACTGCAAGGGCACGCTCCGCAACGATCCGTACGGCGCGAACACGTGGGGCATAGGCTGCAACATGACCGGCGGCTCGTCCGGTGGGCCGTGGATCGCCGATTCGACCAATCCCGGAACGATCGAGGGCAAGGTCGCCTCGCTCAATTCCTACGGCTATTCGGGCCTCACCGTCATGTTCGGCCCCAGGTTCACGAACGACACGGTCGCGGTCCAGCAGACGGCGATCAGCGGCACGACGACCAGCGTCACCGCGGTGCGGAACCTGCCCTAGACAGAGCGTCTGCGCATCGGGCCCTTCAGCCGGGTCGTGTCGGTCGCCGCTTCGGCGGCGACCGCGGTCGCAGCGCGCCGCGATTCTCAGCGTCGTCTCATCGCGTCCTCACAGGCTCCCTCCATCGATACTCGACATGAGCCCGCAGCCGAGGACCCGACCGATGGACCGAGCACCGCAGCCACGATGGATCCGCAGCGGATCCGCGAGCATACCGACCTACGAGGGTCGTCCGCTGGCCAACCCGGCCGAGGATATCTATGACCAGGGCCTCGCCTTCGACATCGAGACGCTGCTCGACCGGCGGCGGATGCTCAAGCTCATCGGCTTCACGGGGCTGAGCGCCGGACTCGTCGCGCTCGCCGGCTGTGCGCCGTCGGCGGGCGCCTCGTCGGGTGCGTCGGCCTCGGCGACGTCGGCTGCCTCGGCGGCTGCGGCGAGCGCCGCGGCCGCGGATTGCGCCGTCATCCCTGAGGAGACCGCGGGACCGTTCCCCGGCGACGGCTCGAACGGGCCCGACGTGCTCAGTCAGAGCGGTGTCGTGCGCAAGGACATCCGCTCGAGCTTCGGCGACTACTCGGGGACGGCGGCCGGCGTCCCGCTCACGATCAAGCTCGCGATCCAGGACGCTGCGGACGGCTGTGCGCCGATCGCCAAGGCGGCCGTCTACGTGTGGCACTGCGATCGAGACGGGAACTACTCGCTCTACTCGCAGGCCGCGGCCAGCCAGAACTACCTTCGCGGCGTGCAGGAGGCCGGTGACGACGGGATCGTGACGTTCACCAGCATCTTCCCGGCGTGCTACTCGGGACGCTGGCCGCACATCCATTTCGAGGTCTATCGGAACCTCGCCGCAGCGACCGACGATGCGAACAAGATCGCGACCTCGCAGATCGCGCTGCCGAAGGCCACCTGCGACACGGTCTACGCCACGGCCGGGTACGAGCAGAGTGTCCGGAACATGCAGCAGGTCAGCCTCCAGAGCGACATGGTCTTCGGCGACGACGGCGGCGTCCACGAGATCGGGACGATCAGTGGCAGCACGGAAGGTGGCTACACGGTCATGTTGGCCGTCCCGGTGTGAGTCCGGCGCTGCGCGACCCGCATCGGGCTCCATCTGGCCCAGTGAACCGCCGAGCGTTCGCGCGCCGATCCGCGGGTGGCACAATCCTCGGACGCGGATGCCCGGTGTCGTCCGTCTCCACGCCACGGCACAGCACGAGAGATGTCGCATGACGACCAGGACCGCCGGCCAGACCTTCTGGGAGACGAATATCGAGCCGAGTGGCGTAGCCACCGACGGAGGAGGGCGAGACGTGGCCAAACAGAAGACCGAAGCGAGAGTCGCGCAGCATGACGGACGAGCCAAACGGAAAGAGACGATCCTGCGCGACCGCCTCGCCGATGCGGAAAAGCTCGTTGCCAAACGGACCGCGCAGCTCGTGGCCGCCACGAACGAACGGGACGAAGCGGCGGTCCGCCTGGCCGAGGTCGCTGGATATTCGGTCGAGGGCTATTGCCTGCGAGAGAAGATCCGCGTGACGATCCGCGATGCGACGCCGATCGTCCTGGCCAACGGTCATCGCGCTCTTGCCGGCACCTGTCCCGGTTGCGGCGCGAGGGTGGTCCGGATGACGCGGGGTCGTGCGGACACGGCCTCGACGTAGGTCTGGACCACGCCACCGCACATGTCCGCTGCGGCCCCCCGGTCGCCGTAGAATGGGTCGGCGTCGAGGAAGCACCGCGCAGCCCGGGCGCCCGCTCTCGAGCCGCCACGACAGTCACGTTCCGCGTCGCCCCGACCCGTCCCGGCTCGGCGACCACGGCCACCAGGAGGTTCGGATGAGCACGCAACCGGGTGCCGCGCGCGTCGTCGTCGTCGGCGCCGGCATCGTCGGCAACAGCCTTGTCTACCACCTTGCCCGCCTGGGCTGGAAACACATCGTCCAGATCGAGAAGGGCCCGCTCCCGAACCCCGGCGGCTCGACCGGCCACGCCTCCAACTTCATCTTCCTGACCGATCACTCGCGCGAGATGACGAAGCTCACCGCGGACAGCGTCGACCAGTACAAGGAGATGGGCGTCTTCACCCAGAGCGGCGGCATCGAGGTCGCCCGCACGCCCGAGCGGATGGAGGAGCTCAAGCGCCGGATGGCCTCGTCGCGCTCGTGGGGGATCGATGCCGAGCTCATCTCGCCGGCGCAGGTCAAGGCGATGGTCCCGTACATCGACACGGACATCATCCTCGGCGGCTTCTCGACGCCCGGGATCGGCGTCGTCGACTCGCTCCGCGCCGGCACGATCATGCGCGAGCGTGCCCAGGAGCTCGGCGCCCTCACCCTGGCGCCGATGACCGAGGTCACCGGGATCGACGTCGTCGAGGGCCGCGTCACGCGCGTCCGCACGGATCGCGGCGACTTCGAGGCCGACATCGTGGTCATCGCGGCCGGTGTCTGGAGCCCGCGGCTCGCGGCGATGGCCGGCGCGGCGATCCCGCTGACCCCGGCCGTCCACCAGATGATCAGCGTCGGGCCGGTCCCGTTGTTCGCCACGACCGTCGGCGAGATCGAGTACCCGATCGTGCGCGACATGGACACCAACATGTACGAGCGGCAGCACGGCGGCGACCTCGAGGTCGGCTCGTATGCCCACCGGGCGATCCTGATGGATGCGGACGAGATCCCCTCGATCGCCGAGTCGGCGCTGTCGCCGACCGAGCTGCCCTTCACCCAGGAGGACTTCGAGCTCCAGATGGAGCAGGCGCTCGAGCTCGTGCCGGACGTGCTCGGCGACGAACGCGTCGGGATCCGGCATGCCATCAACGGCCTGCTCTCGCTGACACCCGACGGGATGCCGATCCTGGGCGAGACACCGGAGGTCAATGGCCTCTGGGCGTGCTCGGCGATCTGGATCAAGGAGGCGCCCGGGATCGCCCGGATGGTCGCCGAGTGGATGACCGACGGGAAGCCCGAGATCGACCCGCACGCCTCCGACATCGCCCGCTTTCACGCCCACCAGAAGACGAGCCATCACGTCAGGGCGCGCTCGGCCGAGGGGTTCAACAAGACCTACGGCATCGTCCACCCGTCCGAGCAATGGGAGAGCAACCGGAACGTCCGGCTCAGCCCGTTCAACGCCCGCGAGCGCGAGCTCGGTGCGGTCTTCTTCGAGACCGCGGGATGGGAGCGCCCCTTCTGGTACGCGTCGAACGCACCGCTCCTGGAGGAATACGGCGAGCGTGTCATGCCTCGCGCGGCCGAATGGGAATCGCGCTGGTGGTCGCCGATCATCAATGCCGAGCATCTGGCGATGCGCGACCGCGTCGGGATGGTGGACCTGTCGGCCTTCGCGATCTTCGACATCACCGGACCCGGCGCGCTCGACCACGTCCAGCGGATGGCCGTCGCCCAGATGGACGTCCCTGTCGGGCGCGTCGTCTACACGCCGCTGCTCAACGACGCCGCCGGCATCAAGTCGGATCTCACGATCATGCGCCTCGGACGGGACGCCTTCCGGGTCGTGACCGGCGGTGCCCACGGCATGGCCGACCGCAAGTGGTTCAGCGACCACCTCCCGGCCGATGGCTCGGCACAGCTGTACGACGCCACCTCGACCTGGTGCACGGCCGGGATCTGGGGCCCGCGGGCCCGCGATGTGGTCGCCTCGGCGAGCTCGGACGACGTGTCAAACGAGGGCTTCGCATTCGGGACGTGCCGGACGATCGAGCTCGGTGGCATCCCAGTCCTGGCCTCGCGCATCTCGTACGTCGGCGAGCTCGGCTGGGAGCTGTACGTCCCGATGGAGCAGGGCGCCCGGCTGTGGGACACGCTCTGGGAAGCCGGCCGGCCGCACGGCATCGTGCCGTTCGGGATCGGCGTCTACGGGACGACCGGCCGGCTGGAGAAGGGCTACCGGGCCCACGGCACGGAGCTCGAGCTCGAATTCGACCTCGTCGAGGCCGACATGCTCCGCCCCAAGGTCAAGGAAGCCGACTTCATCGGCCGCGCGGCGTACCTCGAGCAGCGCTCGAAGCCGGCGGTCGCCACGCTGTGCACCCTGACCGTCGACGACAACACGTCATCGAGCGGCGTCGGGCGCTACATGCTCGGCCGCGAGCCGATCCTGGCGACCGACGGCGGCCCGATCACCGATGCCAAGGGCCGCCGCTCGTTCGTCACGAGCGCGGGCACCGGGCCGTCGGTCGGGAAGCACATCCTCCTCTCCTACCTGCCACCCGAGTACGCCGTGGCCGGCACGAAGCTGCTCGTCGAGTACTTCGGGGAGCGCTACCCGGTGACGGTCGCGGTGGTCGGCTCGACGCCGCTGTTCGACCCGGAGAATGCGCGGGTGAGGGCCTGAGGTGAACATCCTGGTGTGCGTCAAGCGCGTGCCCGCGACGGCCGGGAAGATCACCCTGACCGCCGATGAGCGGGCGATCGACACCCGCTACCTCGGGTTCACGGTCAGCCCGCACGAGGAATGCGCGGTCGAGGAGGCCGTCCGGCTGATCGAAGCCCAGGGCGGCACGAGCACCGTCCTGACCCTGGGGCCAGAGGAGGCGAGCGACCAGCTGCGCGAGGCGATGGCCGTCGGGATCGAGCGCGCGGTCCACCTCGTGACCGACGGCGGGGAGTGGAACGCGAACGCCACGGCCGACGCCATCGTCGACGCGATCCGGACACGCGAGGCGGCCGACGGGCCATTCGATCTCATCCTGCTCGGCAACGAGGCGGCCGACACTGGCGACTACCAGGTCGGCGTGCGGGTGGCGATCGCGCTCGACCGGCCGTGCGTGTCGGGCGCCAAGGGGCTCGACGTGCGCGATAACGCGATCGTCGCCCGTCGCGAGGCGGCCGGCGGCGGCTGGGAGGTCTACGAGGTCCCGCGGCCCGCGATCGTGACGGTCAAGGAGGGCATCAACCTGCCGCGCTACCCGTCGGTCCCGGGCCGGCTGCGGGCGCGGAAGAAGGAGATCGAGCGGGTCGAGCTGCCGGCCGGCGGCGGGGCGCCGCAGATGATCCGGCTCCGGGTGCCGGTCGAGCAGGAGAGCGCGGTCGAGATCCTCGGCGAAGGCCCGGATGCGGCCCCGCGCGTGGTCGACGTCCTGCGCCGGCTGGGGCTGATCGCATGATCCTCGTCGTCGTCGAACACGAAGCGGGCGCGCCCGACCGCCTGTCGAGCGAGGCACTGACGCTCGGACAGCGGCTTGCCGAGGCGACCGCCCAGCCGCTGTCCGTCGTCGCCTGGGGGCCGGACGCGCCGGCGATCGGAGGCCGTCTGGCGATGGCCGGCGTCACGCTCTTCCACGCGATCGAGGACCCGCGATTGACCGACTACGCGCCCGAGGCGATCGGCAAGGCCATCGCCCAGCTCGTGGAGCGCGACCGACCGGCCGCCGTCATCGCTCCGGGCAGCGAGCGCGGCGCGGAGATCATGGCCCATGTCGCCGCACGGTCGGGCCTCCCGCTCGCCGCGAATTGCGTCGACGTCCGGCCCGGGACTCCCTGGCAGGTCACCCGCCAGCGCTGGGGCGGCAGCCTCCTCGAGGAAGCCGCGCTCGAGGGCGACACCATCCTGCTCACCGCCGCGCCGCACGCCTACGATCCGGTGCCGGTGGCCGACGGCTCCGCGGCGATCGCCAGCGATCCGTTCCAGCCGGACCTGACCGACCGTGACTTCCGGGTCCGGATCACGTCGCGCGTCCCGGCCGAGGCCGGCCGGATCTCCCTCGCCGACGCACGGGTCGTCGTCGGTGGCGGCCGTGGCGTGGGCAGCGCCGAGGGCTTCGCCGAGCTCGACGAGCTTGCGGCGCTCCTCGGTGGCGCGGTCGGCGTGTCGCGTGTCGTCACGTCGGCCGGCTGGCGGCCGCATGCCCAGCAGGTCGGTCAGACGGGGACGCGTATCGCGCCGGACCTGTACATCGCGTGCGGGATCAGCGGGGCGATCCAGCACATCGTCGGCTGCCGTTCGGCCAAGGCGATCCTCGCCATCAACACCGACCGCGACGCCCCGATGGTGACGAGGGCGACCTACGCGGTCGTCGGCGACCTGCACACGGTCCTGCCGGCGATCATCTCGGAGCTCCGCGCGGCGCGATAGCCGAGTCGCCAGCGGCTCAGGCCTGCCTGCCGGAGTCTTCCTCCCAGTCGGTCCACGGCTGGCCGGTCGATCCGACGTAGGCGGAGACCGCCGTTCCGACCGTCGGAAAGAAGCGCTCGTCCGGCAGGCCCTCGAGGGCGCCGTAGCGACGCAGCTTCGCCCGGACCGGGTCCTTGAGCTCGGCGAACGCCAACGTGATCCCGGCCGTCGCGAGCTCTTCGTGGAGACTGTCGAGGGTCGCCGCAGCCGTCGTGTCGATGTCGGTGATCGGCTCGGCGGCGATGACGACCCAGCGGACCGGCCCCTCCGCGTCCGCGATCCGCTCACGGACGCGGTCGCGGAAGACATCGGCGTTGGCGAAGAAGAGCGGCGCATCGAAGCGATAGAGGACGAGCCCCGGGACCTGACGCGCCTCCGGGTAGTAGGTCAGGTCGTGGTAGCCCTTGACGCCATCGGCCCGGCCCATCACCGCATCGTGCGGCCACCATGCGCGCCTGACGAACGCGAGCAGCGACAGGGCGACCGCAAAGAACACGCCTTCGATGACGCCGACGAACGCGACCCCGAGGAAGCTCGCGAGGGCCAGCCAGAACTCGGACGAGCCGACCCGCCACAGGCGGGCCATCGAGTCGACGTCCACCAGTGACAGGCCGGCGGCGATGACGACGGCCGCAAGCGTCGCCGTCGGCAGGCTCGCGAGCAGCCCCGGGGCCTGCACGAGCATGACGGCGATAGCGAGTGCGCCGACGATCGATGTCAGCTGGGTCTGCGCCCCGGCTGATTCCGCGACCGGGGTCCGCGATGCGCTGCTGCTGATCGGCATGCCGGACAGGAGGCCTGTGGCGAAGTTGGCGCCACCGAGTGCCATCAGCTCGCGGTCCTGGTCGACCTCCTCGTGGCGGCGCAGTGAGAACGTCCGCGACAGGACGCTGGTGTCCGTCGCGGAGACGAGCGCGATCCCCAGCGCCGCCGGGACGAGGGCCAGGATGTCCCCGGTTGCCAGCGGCGGCAGGGTCAGCGGCGGGAGCCCGACCGGGAGCGGCCCGACGACCGTGATCCCCGTCGTCGCCGCGAGTCCGAACGCGGCGCTGAGGACCGTCGAGCCGACCACCGCGACGAGGATCCCGGGGACTTCGGGCCGCCAGCGACGGAGCCCGAGGATCACGGCCAGGCATGCGACCCCGATGGTGAGGGCGACCGGGTTCGTCTCACCGGCGAGCAGGCCTTCGACGAAGGAGCGCACCCGATCCACCACGCTGTCGCCCGTCGTGGTGAACCCGAACAGTCGCGGCAGCTGACTGACGACCACGATCAGGGCGATCCCGTTCAGGTAGCCGTGGCGCACCGGCGCCGAGAGCAGGTCCGTGAGGAACCCGAGCCGGGCGATCCCCGCCGCGACGATGATCAGTCCGACGATGACAGCCAGGAGCGCGCTCAGCGTGACGGCCCTGGCATCGTCTCCCGCGGCGAGCGGCACGATCGCCGCGGCGATGATCGGCAGCAGCGACGAATCCGGTCCCAGGACGAGGATCCGCGACGGCCCGAGGAGGGCGTAGGCGAGCAGCGGCACGATCGAGGCGTAGAGTCCGACGATCGGCGGCAGACCGGACGCCTCCGCATAGCCCATCCCCGCCGGGACGAGGATCGCCGTGAGCACGATCCCCGCGAAGACGTCCCGGCGCAGGTACGCGAGGTGATAGGAGCGAGCCCACTCCAGCCTGGGCAGGATCGACCCGGAGCGCATCCGCGCGAGTGTAGGCCCGCCACGAGGATGGGCAGGGACGGCCGCATGGCCCCGCGCCACGGGCCGATCGGACCTGTCGCCGCGCGCCGCGCGACCGATACGGTCGGGGGGACTCCACCCATCGCGAGGGATCCTTCGAATGCGTCCTCTTCCCACCCGCCTGGCGAGCCTCGTGGTCGCGTCGATCGCGGTCGTCGGCTGTAGCCTCGCGTCGTCGCCCGCGGCACCGACGGTCAACGATGCCTGGGCCCGTCCGGCCCCGGCCGGCGGCCAGAGCGCGGCCTACTTCACGATCACCAACCCGGCGACGACGTCCGACGCGCTCGTCTCGGCGACGAGCCCCGGCGCCGGCATGGTCGATGTCCACGAGACCTCCGTCGACGGGGCGGGGATGAGCGCCATGCAGCCTGTTGCGAAGGTCGTCATCCCGGCCGGTCAGTCGGTCGTGTTCAAGCCCGGCAGCTATCATCTGATGCTGATGGACGTGACCGCGGAGCTCACGCCCGGCGGGACGATCGAGCTCGACCTCGTCTTCGAGCATGCCGGCAAGGTCGTGGTCAGGGCGGCGATCCGTCCGGCCTGACATGACACGGCGACCCGCGGCCCCGATCGGCGCGAGCCGCGCGACCAGGTTCGTCGGCGTCGCATCCCGGGCCGGCATCGTGTTCGCGGCGGTGCTTGCCGTGGTCGTAGCGGCGAGCGGGCTGTCGGGAAACCTGACGTTGCGGCCGTCCGTGCCAGGGGCCCACGCCAGCCCGAGCACGACTCCGCCGCCGTCCGGACCGATCGACATCGCGTCGTATCTCGACCCGCAGCCGCGACCGGCGCCACCGATCGAGCTGACCGACTCGGGCGACGCGGCCTTCTCCCTCTCATCGCTACGGGGCGCGCCGGCGTTCGTGTTCTTCGGGTACACCCACTGCCCGGACGTCTGTCCCGCGACCATCGGGACGGTCGGGCTCGCGATGGAGGCATTCGGGCCGGGTCCCCGGGCCGTCTTCGTCAGCGTGGATCCGGAACGTGACACGACCGCCTGGCTGCGCGAGTACGCGCGGTTCCTGCCGAGGGGGTTCACCGCGCTGACCGGGACGAGCGCGCAGATCCGGACCACCGCCGACGCCTGGGGGGTCCGCTACGCTCGGGTCGAGACCGGCGTCGCGGGCGCGTACTCCATGTCGCACACCGCGGACGTGTTCCTGCTCGACGGCGCCGGCTCGGTGCGTGCGCGGTTCCCGTTCGGGACATCCTCGGAGGCCATGACGGCCGTGCTACGGCTCGTCGCCGGGACACCTTCCGCGGCCTACCCGACCGCCACGCCCGAGACGACCTCGACCGCGGCACCGTCGTCGGCCGTGCCGAGCGCGACGCCAGCGGCCGTACTCCCCGCGATGGCGCTCGGCGTGGACGTCGTCTCCTCGTCGATCTGGGCCGGCCCGGCCGGCCCGGTCATCCTCCGTCTGTCCGTGGCCGGTGCCCGAATCGACGACCCGACCGCACGGCCGAGCGTCCAGCTCGTGACCGTCACCGGCGACCGGATCGGCCTACCCGTGACGGCCGTGACGGTCACGCCGCCGGGCGTCACCGCCGTCTCCTACGTCGCCGATCTCGCGATCCCGATCCCGGGCGCATGGCGCATCGAGGTCAGCACGACGGTGGCCGGCCGATCGGCCGTCGGCTCGGCGGCCGTCGACGCGCTCGATCCGGGCGCGACGGCGGCGATCGGTGCGTCGGCCCCGTCGGTCCGGACCCCGACCCTGACCGACGTCGGCGGGGTCGTGCGGGCGTTGACCACGGATCCGGCACCGGACCTGCGGCTGTCGGGGACCTCGACGGTCGATGCGCTGGCTGCCGGCCAGCCGTTCGTGCTGATCGCGGATTCGACGCGGTTCCGTGTATCCCCTGCCTGTGGGCGCGCGATCGTGATGGCCCGTTACCTGCTCGACCGGTGGCGCGACGTCGCATTCATCCATCTCGAGCCGTATCGCTACTCGGTCGTGGCCGACACGGCGGTCCTCGACGGCTCGCTCGACGCGCCGACGCTGACCGATCCGGCCGCCGCGTGGGGGATCGCCGGGGCCCCCTGGGGCGCGCGGTCGATGCCGTGGGTCTTCGTGGTCGACGGCCACGGGACCGTCCGCGCGAAGTATCAGGGCGTCTCGGGCAGCGACGATGTCGATGTCATCCTGGCGCTCATCACCCGGGGCGACTGACGCCGGCCAGCGGCCGACGCGATCGTCCGCGGGACCCTTCGGCCCGTTCGAATGGGGCCGGACGTCACATCCGCGCAGACGGGTACGGCCGTCACCATCGGTCCATGGACACACTGCCGCAGGATGACCTGCCCACACTCGATCCCGTCGATGCCGCGCTGTCCCGGCGCGGATTCCTCCGCGCCGCCGCCCTGACCGGAGGGGGCATCGCCGCCGTGGCGGGTCTCGCGGCCTGTGCGCCGGCGACGACCGGTGCCGGCTGGACCTTCGGGCCTGCGCTGAGTGCCGCGCCAGGCAGTTCGGCGGTTGCAGCCGCGAGCGCCGCCGCGACAGCGGCGCCCAGCGCGGCCGCCAGCCACGACGCGCAGTCGAGCGCCTCGCCGGCCGCATCGGCTGCCGCCTCAGGCGCAGCCGCCGGGCCGATCCCGGCCGGCTGGTCCGCCCACGACGTCGAGGCGCGCGACAAGGTCCGCCGCTACGTCGGCGACCTCGCGCCGGCGTTCAAGGACATCTACCCCGCGCCGGTCTTCCTCAAGCTCGCCGCGATCCTCGGCGTCGAGGACGACTATCCCGCCCTTCACCAGAAGCCCGCCTTCGTCCAGGTGCCGCAGCTGTACCTCAGCGACGCGCTGACGCCGCTCAAGCCCCAGATCGTCGACGGCGTCAAGGTCTTCAACCTGACGATCGACGAGATCCAGGCCAGGATCGACGAGCTGCTGCCACCGGTCGCGGGCCTCGGCTACAACAAGCAGTGGCCCGGCCCGACCATCCGGGTGAACCAGGGCGACAAGGTCCGGGCCGTCTTCACCAACAACCTGCAGGAGACGACCGGGGTCCACTTCCACGGCGTCGAGTTCGACGACTTCTTCCAGGACGGCGTCCCGTTCGTGACCCAGCTGCCGATCAAGCCCGGTGAGACGTACCCGTACGACTTCACGGCACGCAATGCCGGATCGCTGATGTACCACTCCCACCACAACGCGACCGACCAGGTCGGGCGCGGCCTGCTCGGTGCGTTCATCGTCAACGCCACGCCGGAGCCGCTGAAGGTCGACCGCGAATACACGTGGATCTCGAACGACCAGCTCGGTGGCTTCACGATCAACGGCCACGGGTTCCCGGCCGTCGTGCCGGTGTTGGCCGCCGCCGGCGAGACGGTCCGCATCCGGTTCATGAACGAGGGGATCATGATGCACCCGTGGCACCTCCACGGGATGCCGATGCGGGTGGTGGCACGAGACGGCCACCCGCTGGGCTCGGCGGCATTCACCTGTGACACGCTCGGCGTCAACCCGGGTGAGCGCTACGACGTGCTGGTCGACGCGAAGACCCTCGGGATCTGGGCCTTCCATTGCCACATCCTGCCGCACGCGGAAGCCGCCAGCGGGATGTTCGGGATGGTCAACACGCTCATCGTGGTGCCGGACAAGGCGGATGTCGACGCGATCGTGAGCGCGCTCCTGGCCTAATGGCTCGCCGTCGATCGGGGCTACGATGCGGATGCGTCGGGCGGACACCCCGACGGCCCTGAAGAGGGGGTATCCGATGGCCGACCCGTTGAGCTCGTGGAGCCGAACGCGCCCTGGCCGAGGCCGATGCCCGTGGGTGGGCGGTCGTCAGCATGAAGGACGACTTCGCGACGGTGTTCTGAGTCTCGACGACCCCACCTAGTCGACCGCGCGGCGGCGGCCCTCGACCTCGCTCAGGCGCCCCGCGAGGAACGAGCGTTCCGGGTCGTTGGTCGTCAGCGCCAGCGCCCGCCGGTAGGCCGCCTCGGCCTCCGACCATCGTTCGATCCTGCGCAGCAAGTCGGCGCGCGCCGAATGCAGGTAGGGGTAGGTCTCCAGCTCGCCCGCCGCCGCGATGCCGTCCATCATCGCAAGCCCGACGGCCGGTCCGTCGGCCATCGCCACGGCCGCGGCGAGGTTGAGCTCCACGACCGGCGACGGCGTCATCCGCTGCAGCGCGACGTAGAGGGTCACGATCTGGGTCCAATCGGTGGCGGCGGGGGTGAGCGCCTCGTCGTGGAGTGCCGCGATCGCGGCCTGCAGCTGGTACGGCCCGGGTCGACGCTCGACGAGCGCACGCTCCACCAGCGCCCGACCCTCGGCGATCCGCTCGGCATCCCAGCGCCCGCGATCCTGGTCGTCGAGCAGTACGAGCTCGCCTCCCGGCCCGACGCGCGCGTCGCGCCGTGCGTCGTGGAGGAGCATGAGCGCGAGCAACCCGCGTGCCTCGGGCTCGTCGGGGAGCAGCGAGACAACGACCCGTGCCAGCCGGATCGCCTCGGCGCACAGCTCGCGCCGGATGAGCGAGTCACCCGACGATGCGGCATAACCCTCGTTGAAGACCAGGTACACGACGCGCAACACGCCGTCGAGCCGTTCCGGGAGGAGCTCCGCCGGCGGGACGCGATAGGGGATGCCCGCATCCCGGATCTTCCGCTTGGCGCGGACGAGACGCTGGGCGAGCGTCGGTTCGGGGACGAGGAATGCGCGGGCGATCTCCGGCGTCGTCAGGCCACCGAGCGTGCGCAGCGTGAGGGCGACCCTGGCGTCCATCGCGAGCGCCGGGTGGCAGCACGTGAAGATCAGACGCAGTCGATCGTCCGCGATGTGCATGGCGTCCTCCGACGGCCCAGGTTCGATGGCTCGCAGCTCCGACTCGATCGCCGCCTCGTGCGCCAGCGTTCCCGTCTTCTCGACCAGGCGCTTCCGACGCCGGAGACGGTCGATGGCCCGGTTGCGCGCGGTCGTCGTGATCCACGCGCCGGGGTTGTCCGGCACGCCCCGCGACGGCCATGTCTCGAGCGCACTGATGAACGCGTCCTGGACGGCCTCCTCGGCCAGGTCGAAGTCTCCGGTGACGCGGATGAGCGTCGCGACGGCCCGACCCTGCTGCTCGCGAAACAGGCGGTCGACGATCTCGTGGGCGGCGTCCGATCCGGTCAAGAGCCCCCGATCGTCCCGGGCCCTCAGTTCCCGGCCGCTGCCGTCGCGGGTTGCTCGACGCCGGCGATCGTGTAGTCCCAGACCGGGCGGACCTCGATGCATCCTTTCCTGGCGCCCGGGATCATGGCCGCGTAGGCGATCGCCTCGTCCAGATCGGCGGCCTCGACCAGGTAGAAGCCGCCGAGCGTCTCCTTGGTCTCGGCGAACGGGCCGTCGGTCGTGATCGTCCGGCCATCGACGACGCGAACCGTCGTCGCGGTGGCCGTCGAATCGAGCGCCTCGCCGCCCTTCATCGCGCCGCGCGCGCGGACATGGTCGGTGAACGCGTCGTACTCGGCCATCTCGGCCGCGATCGCCTCGGGCGTCTGCTCCCCGTCGGGCTCCGGCGTATAGATCAACAGGGCGTACTGCACCGCGTGCCTCCTTGCTGCACCGGCCGGACATGCACGGCCGTTTCCCGAACGACGTACGAGGAACGGCGAATCGACATCGCGGCCTCGGGGTCGGCCAATCATCGGACGCCGGCCCCGACCTGTCGAGCGTATCGTTGCCACATGCCGAAGGAAACCGAGGTCCTCCGGATCGGCGACCGCGATGTGACGGTCTCGAACCCGCGCAAGGTCTACTTCCCCGCGACCGGCCACACGAAGCTCGACCTCGTGCGCTACTACCTCGCCGTCGCGGACGGCGCGTTGCGCGGCGCCGGTGGGCGGCCGATGGCGCTCAAGCGGTTCGTGGACGGCGCCGCAGGCCAGCCGTTCTTCCAGAAGCGCGCTCCGGAGAACCTGCCCGCGTTCGTCCGGACCGCGACGCTGACGTTTCCGTCCGGCCGGACCGCCGACGAGATCGTCATCGACGACGCGGCCGGCCTGGCGTGGGTCGTCAACCTCGGCTGCATCGACCTCAACCCGCACCCGGTCCGTGCCGAGGACCTCGACCACCCGGACGAGCTGCGGGTGGACCTCGACCCCGTGCCGGGCGTGCCGTGGGACCACATCCGGCTCGTGGCGCTCGCGACGCGCGAAGCGCTGGATGCCGTCGGGCTGGTCGGCTGGCCCAAGACGTCCGGCTCGCGCGGGATCCACATCAACGTGCGGATCGAGCCGCGCTGGACGTACCCCGAGGTGCGCCGGGCGGCCCTCGCGCTCGCGCGCGACGTCGAGCGGCGAGTCCCGGACCTGGCGACCTCGAAGTGGTGGAAGGAAGAGCGCCACGGGGTCTTCCTGGACTACAACCAGAACGCGAAGGACCGGACGGTCGCCTCGGCGTACTCGGTCCGGCCGTTGCCGGATGCGCGCGTGTCGACACCGCTGACCTGGGACGAGGTCCCGACCGTGGAGGCCGAGGCGTTCACCATCGACACGGTGCCCGTGCGGTACGCGGCATCCGGGGACCCCGGTGCCGGGATCGACGAGGCGGTCGGCTCGCTCGAGGCGCTCCTGGAGTTGAGCCAGCGCCACGAGGCGGAGGGTCTGGGCGACGCACCATGGCCGCCGAACTACGCGAAGCAGGCCGGCGAGCCGCCCCGCGTCCAGCCCTCGAGGGCCCGACGTCCGGCGACGGAATACGACCCGGGTCGCGGCGAGGGTGGCGGCCCGCCGCCCGACGTTGCCGCCGAACGGGCCGCCGCGGTCGCGGCCGGCGACCCGAACGCGGGGCTGCCGACCGAGTGGGCCGGCTCGCGCCCGACTCCGACCGGCCGCCGCAAGTCGACCATCCCGGTCGTGGAGATCTCCCGCGCCGAGTTTCAGGACGAGGCGATGGCGGGCTTCGAACGCTGGAAGGCGCGCCATGCCGACATCGCCGGATACCTCGAGCCGGCGGACGTCCTCGTCGACGGGATGCGCGGACGATCCGCCGTCTGGTACCGGGTCCGAGTCAACCTCATCCACGTCCCAGAGGCGCAGCGGCCGGGCCAGGAGCCGCTCGAGTCGGACTTCGACCCGTGGGCCGGCATGGACATCGAGGCGTGGAAGGCTGCTACCGCGAACTCGCGTGCGCGACGGCCGTCGCCGAAACCGAAAGGGGACGCGACGGCTGAGGCGACAGACCCGCGCGAATGAGTCCGGTCCGCGCTGAAACCGCGCCAGGACGTCATCAGCCCCGGCCCCCCGTCGCGGCGACCACGGCTCGGGTCAATCGATCGGTCTTGAGGGCGTCGGCGTAGGTGGACAGGACGCCATCCGGGTCGCCGGCCTCGACGGCGTCCAGGAAAGCCGCGGCCTGGCGCTCGTAGGGGTCGGCCTCGGCGCGGATGGCCCGCACGGTCGTCCCGTCGTCAAACCGGGCGTGCCAGTCGCCCTGACCACGGTCCGGGCGCTTCTCCAGCGTGGTGAGCAGCCCGTCCGAGATGAAGTCGACCTCGATGACGGCCGAGGCGAGCCGCCGGCTGTTCGCGAACGAGCCGATCGCGCCTCCATCGAAGCGCAGCACTGCAGCAGTCGCGTCGGCCACGTCGACGCCAGGCGGGGAAACGCGGGGATCACGTGTCGCAGCCGCCCCGACCACGACCGCCTCGCCGACGATGAGCCGCGCGATGTCGTACAGATGCGTCGCCTGTTCGACGACCTGGCCGCCGCCTTCGTCGACACGTCCCCACCACGCGGGCGACGGCGTCGCATCGAGCCAGCGCGCGACGACGAGCCGGGGCGGGTCGGTCGCAAGACGCCCCTGGACCTCGGGCACGATGTCGAGCGCCCGGAGGTGGTACCCGACGGCGACCACGAGCCCCACGGTCTCGATGGCCGCGGCCAGCCGTGCCGGTCCGTCGGCGTCGCTGGAGGCCAGGGGCTTCTCGACCAGGAAGGGGATGCGGCGCTCGACCAGCCGTTCGCAGATCGCAACGGACCGGTGCGGCGGCACGGCGACGTAGACGACACCGGGCGCGGCCCCGTCGAGCATCCGCTCGACATCGTCGTAGCTCGTCCCGCCCCAGCGCGCCGTGACCGAATCCGCGGTGGCCCGGCGCCCGGCGACGACCCCGACGAGCTCCGTTCGACCGAGCCGTTCCAGCGCCTCGAGGTGCAGGCCGCTGATCCAGCCGCCGCCGACGAGCCCGAGCCGCAGCGTCACCCGTCGCCGCCGAAGATCCCGGCAAGCAGGAACGGCGTTGTCTCCTCGAGCTGGTCGTAGCGGCACGCCTCGGGTGGCTTGTCCGGGCGCCACCGCTTGAACGTGGTCGCGTGCCGGAAGCGATCGCCCTGGAGGTGGTCATAGGCGACCTCGGCGACGCGTTCCGCACGGAGCGCCTCCCAGGACAGGTCCTTGCCGCGGTTCCAGCGCGATGTCGCACCCGGGACGCGTTGGCCCGACGCCTCCTGCTCGGCCGCCCACTCGGCCCAGCCGGACCACGGGTGGCCATCGAGCGCGCCCTCGCGGAGTGGTGCCAGCTCCTCGACCAGGGCCGCCCGCCGGTCCCACGTGAACGACGAGGTGATCCCGACGTGGTGGAGCGTGCCCTCGTCGTCGAACAACCCGAGCAGGAGCGACCCGACGTGCGTGCCGGGGCCGTTCTTGTGCCAGCGGAACCCTGCCACCACGCAATCGGCCGTGCGTTGATGCTTGATCTTGAGCATGGCCCGCTTGCCGGGCTGGTATGGCGCATCGAGGCGCTTGGCGACGACGCCATCGAGTCCGGCGCCCTCGAACCGATCGAACCACTCGGCGGCCGTGGCACGGTCGGTCGTCGCCGGGGTCAGGTGGATCGGCGACACCGTTCCGCCGAGGATCGATTCGAGGCGCTGCCGCCGTTCGCCCTGCGGCACCGACCGCAGGTCGTCGTCGCCGAGCGCCAGCAGGTCCCAGGCGACGAACGACGCCGGGGACCCCGCGGCCAGCATGTTGACCCGTGATGCCGCCGGGTGGATGCGCAGCAGCAGCGCTTCGAAATCGAGCGCTCCGTCGCGCGCGATCACGACCTCGCCGTCGAGGACGCAGCGCTCCGGGATGGCCGCGCGAAGCGGCGCGGCCAGCTCCGGGAAGTACCGGTCGAGCGGCTTGAGGTCGCGCGATTGCGTGTAGACGTCGTCGCCATCACGGAACACGAGGGCGCGGAAGCCATCCCATTTCGGCTCGAAGAGCCAGCCTTCGTCGGTCGGCAGGCCGTCGACGGCCTTCGCGAGCATCGGCTCGATGGGGGGCTGGAAGGGCAGTGCCACGCGACAACGATAGCGCCGTGGGACACGCAGGGAGCCGCCGCCCTCCAGCGTGGGCGCCCGACGGGAACCGCGGCCGGCCCCGGGTTCGCCGCCCGGGACCGGCCTCGCCCCAGTCGCGATGCGCTCAGCGGGCGACCACCACCGACGTGGTCGCGTTCGCCGCGACGTGCTCGGACACGCTCCCCTGGAGCGCCCGGCCGAGCATGGACAGGCCGCGGGATCCGACGATGATCGCGTCGTAGTCGCCGGCCTCGGCGATCCGCTCGATGGTCTGCGCGACGCCGCCCGTGGACTCGACGAGGCGTGCCTCGATGCCCTCGTCGCGCAGGAGGCGGCCCGCCTCGAGCAGCTCTTCCGCGTGGACCATCGAGTCGTCCCATGGGTCGATCGGCGAGCGGCCAGGATGGGTCGGGACGACGCTCACGACCGTGAGTGACGCGCCGAAGCCCTTGGTCATGAGCGCGGCGAGCTCGAGCGCCCGCCGCGAAGGGTCGGTGCCGTCATAGGCGAGCAGGAGTTTCTGCATGCTGGGCCGTTCCTTTCGCGGGGGAGTCGGCCGGCGGTCGGCTCCGACACCCACAAGGTTCGCGTGGGGGCCGCCGCGTGTCAGCGGTCCGAGGTCGCGTCGGCGCGGTCCGAACGGCCCGTCGCCGCGGGACTCCGTGGCACGATGCGCGGATGACGGACCAGCTGGCGCGCTACGACCGGTTCGCCGAGGGGTATGCGCGCTGGTGGGCGCCGGTCCTCGCGCCGGCGGTGGATGAGCTGCTCGACGACCTCGCGCCGAGACTGGGTGACGCGACCCGCCTGGTCGACATCGGCACCGGGACCGGCCAGCTCGCGCTCGGGGCGCTCGCGCGCTGGCCGCAGGTATCGGTCGTGGGCGTGGATGCCTCGGCGGGGATGTGCGCCGCGGCCGATCTCGAGGCCGATCGGACGCTGGCTGCCGCGGACCGCGGACGGTTCCGGTCGGAGGTCGCGTTCGCCGACGAGCTTCCGTTCGCGGACGCGTCGTTCGACATGGCCGTGTCGTCCTTCGTGTTCCAGCTCGTGCCGCGGCGGGCCCGGGCCCTGCGCGAGGCGCGCCGGATCCTGCGGCCGGGCGCGATCCTGTCCTACGTCTCCTGGCTCCAGGACGATCGCGTCTTCGAGCCCGACAGCATCTTCGACGACGTGCTCGACGAGGTCGGAATCGGCGCCCGGGAGGAAGAGGCGCGGTCGGGCGACCTGCCCTCGGTCGAGCGCGCCGCCGCGGAGTTGCGGCGGGCCGGGTTTGCCGACGTCGCCGCGCGCGGTGGTCACATCGAGCACCGCTTCAGCGTCGACGGCTACGTCGACTTCCTGACCGAGTTCGATGAGGAGACGCTGTTCGATGAGCTCGACCCGGACGTGCGCAAGCGGCTGGTCATCACGCTCCGCCGACGGCTCGGACGTCTCCCGGCCGAGCGCATGACGATGGGCTTTCCGATCATCTTCGCCATTGGCCGGCGATCGCGCTGACCGCCGGCCATCGCAGTCGGGTCAGCCCTCGTCGGACTCCGTCGTGCCGGCCTCGCCGGCCTCGCCGGCCTCACCAGCCTCGGCCGCTTCGGGCGCGCCCTCGCCGATCTCGACCTCTGCGACGACCGGGGCCTCCTCGACGCGCGGTGCCTGGACCTTGGCCACGATGTCGTCGCCGTCGGTCATCAGCGTCACGTCCTCGGGGATGACGAGGTCGCGCACGTGGATCGTGGTGTCGAAGTCGACCAGCGACTCGACCGAGTACTCGATGGCCTGCGGCAGATGGTCGGGGAGCGCCCGGATCCGGACCGACTCGATCGGGTGGAGCAGCGTGCCGCCGAGGTCGGCGATCGCCGGCGATTCGCCGATCGCGACGAGCGGCACGTCCACGGTCAGCTCTTCGGTCATGCGCACCAGGAAGAGATCGACGTGGAGCGCCCGGCGATTGACCGGGTGGACCTGGACCGACGAGACCAGCACGGGCTGGGCCTTCGCCCCGTCGATCGACAGGTCGACCAGCGAGTTCGGGCCCGTGTTCCGGCGCAGCTGCTCGAACTCGTGGGCATCGATCGAGATGCTGTCCGAGGCGACACCGTGGCCGTAGACGACCGCCGGCAGCCGACCGGCGTGGCGGAGACGGGCGACCTTCTTGCCGGTCAGCTCGCGATGTTCGGCGGCCAGCGTCGCGCGGGCGGTGGACATGATGTGGAACCTCTGGGTCGGTTGGGGTCTGGATCGGGGCTGCGGCTCGCCGGCGGTGCCGGAGTTGGCGAGGCGCCCGGTAGCGTGCGATAGGGTACCACGCTGCGGCGCCGCGCTCGCCCGGGCGCCTCGTGACGGGTTTTCGTGACGCGGCGGGGCATCCGGGGCGCGCCGGTGTAGCATCCCCGCGTGGCAGCAACCGTCCTGATCGTGGAAGACGAGCACGCCGTGGCGCGTGGGATCCAGTACGCCCTCCAGCAGGAGGGCTACGAGGTCGCGGTCGCGCGGTCGGGCGAGGAAGGCCTCGAGATCGCGACCCGCCAGGCCCCGGACCTCGTCGTCCTCGACGTGCGATTGCCCGGGATGGATGGCTTCGAGGTCCTGCGCCGGCTTCGAGCAGCCGGCGCCAAGATGCCGGTCCTCGTGCTGACCGCGCGCGACGACGAAGTCGACAAGGTCATCGGCCTCGAGCTCGGGGCGGACGACTACCTGACCAAGCCGTTCGGGCTGCGCGAGCTGATGAGCCGGATCAAGGCGCTCCTGCGGCGATCGTATGGCGACCTGTCCGACGCCGTCGGCGGGCGCGTGATCCGGCACGGCGACCTGCTCATCGACCTCGAACGCCGCCGCGTGCAGCGCGGGACGCGGCGGGTCAGCCTGACCCCTACCGAGTTCGAGATCCTCCGTCACCTTGCCTCGCGGCCGGGTCGCGTCTACACCCGTTCCGAGCTGCTCGAGCTGCTGCGCGACTACGAGGCGCTCGACCAGGACGAGAAGACCATCAACGTGCATGTCAGCCATCTGCGCGACAAGATCGAGGACGATCCGGCAGCGCCGGCGTTCGTCCTGACGGTGCGAGGTGTCGGCTACGCCTTCGCCGAGCGCTGACCTGCCGGAGGGCCGCGTGCACCTCCCGCTGCGGATGCGCCGGCTCTTCCCGCGGACGTTCCAGGGTCGACTGACCCTCGCCTTCCTGCTGGTGGTGGCGCTCACCCTCGGGCTCGTCACGGTCCTTGTCGTCAACCGTCTCGACGACTACTTCGCGACCCAGCAGAAGGCCGACCTCGACCAGCGCTCGCAGCTCGTCGCCTCGTTCGTCGTCCGGGTGGCCGATTCGGCCGCGGGCGGCCGGCCCGTCGTGGGCGTCGACGGCCAGGTCGACACCTCGGTCATCCTCGCCATGACGGATCCGTACGTGCGCCATTTCATCGCCGACCAGCTAGGCCAGGCCGACGTCGCGATCACCTTCGGCCGGTACGCGACCGACGGGGAGACGAAGACGTTCGTGGCGACCGGCCCGCCGCTCACGCTCGGTCTCGTCGGTGCACCGCAGGCCGGTCAGACCCGTGAGTGGGGCGTGACCTGGACGGATGCTCCGTACGGCGGTGGTGGAACCTTCACGCCCTACCAGTTCACCGTGACGCTGTCCGACCCGTACACCTACCGCGCGTCGGCCCTGGCCAACGTGACCGGGCTGCTGGCCGCGGTCGCGCTCTTCGCGCTCGGGTTGAGCGTCCTCGTCTCGGCTGCCATGGCCCGCCGCTTCACGACCCCGTTGCGCCGCCTGACCGAGGCCTCGCGCGGCCTGGCCGAGGGCGATCTGAGCCGGCGCGTCCCGGATGGTGAGGTCAGGGCCGGGTCATCGGAGCTGGCGGAGCTCGCCGTGCAGTTCAACGCGATGGCCGATCGGCTCCAGGAGAGCGTCGAGATCATCCGCCACGACCGCGACCGCAGCCGCGACTTCCTGGCCGACGTGTCGCACGAGCTGCGCACGCCGCTGGCCGCGCTGCGGATGTTCAACGAGCTGCTCAAGGAAGGGGCCGCCGAGGACCCGGCCGCCCGAACCGAGTTCCTCGATTCGAGTGGCCAGCAGATCGAGCGGCTGGACTGGCTGGCGCAGAACCTGCTCGAGCTGTCCAAGCTCGATTCGGGGCTGGTGCTGCTGGACCTGCGTCCCGACGACCTGCGGGCGGCCGTCGAGTCGGCGGTCGAACAGAGCACTGCGGCCGCCACTCGCCGGGGCGTACGCCTGTCGCTCCACCTCCCCGACGGTCCGATCCGGATCCGCCACGACCCGCAGCGGATCGGCCAGGTCGTGGCCAATCTCGTTGCCAACGCGGTCAAGTTCACGCCGCGCGGCGGATCGGTGGCGGTCGACGTGGCCGCCACGCCGGACGGCGCACGGATCGAGGTCGTCGATACCGGCGTCGGCATCGACGCCGCCGAGATGCCGCACATCTTCGAACGGTTCTACCGCGGGTCCCGGGCGAACGAGGCGCGCGGCAGCGGGAGCGGTCTGGGGCTCGCTATCGTCAAGTCGATCGTCGACATGCACGGCGGCTCGGTCGAGGTCGAAAGCCGCGTCGGCAACGGTTCGCGCTTCGTCGTGACGCTGCCGCGCGACCCGCTGCTGGTCGAGGGGACCCCGGCCGCCCAGCGGGCCGCGGTGGCCTCGGCGGCCGATGGCATGGCGCGGAGCGGCGGTCCGGAAACGGGCGCGTCGACGACGCCGTCGGCGAACATACAGGAAACTTCACCGTCCGAGCGGCCCCAGGTCAACCCGGAGCCCGCACCCTAGACAGTCTTCAGACCTCACCTCGGTCACATCACGACCGTCGCTTGCAAGGGACCTGCCACCACGATGCATGACGAGCCCCGAACCGACGCCACCGATCCGGGTGACCTGACGCAACGCCACGCGATCGAACCGGGCGATCCGGCGACGCCGGCACCGATCACTCCGCCGGCCACGTCGTCCGCTGCCGCGAGCGACCCCCACGGCGCGCCGTCCGACACCTGGACGACGCCGGCCTCGGCGGAGGGCACGGCGCCCCCGGATCGCTTCACGCCGGCGCCCGAACCACGTTCCGAGTGGGCTCGAACGTGGGACCACACCCCGCCGGTCACGCCCGAGCGCTGGTACGAGCCGGCTCCCGCGGCCGTGCCGACGACCCCGGCGACGCCCGCGGCCGCGACCGGCGGGTCCCGCCGCCGTGGTGGGTCGCTGCTCGCGGTGTCGTTGCTGTCGGCGGTCCTTGCGTCGGGCGGCACGGTCCTTGCCCTGAGCGCGACCGGGGCCCTCGACCGGCCCGCGGTCTCGAGTGCGACCACCCCGCTCGCCACCAACGCCGGGACGACCCAACCGCTCTCGATCGACGAGTCATCCGCCACGATCGCGGTCGCGGCCAAGGTCAGCCCCGCCGTCGTGCGCATCACCGTGACCGGCAGCGCCAACTCGGGCAGGTCCGGGGTCATCCCGGAGACCGGCGTGGGGTCGGGCGTGATCTTCGACAGCAACGGCTGGATCCTGACCAACCACCACGTCGTCCAGGGCGGCGAGAAGTTCGATGTCGAGCTGAAGGACGGCCGCATCCTGTCCGGCACGGTGTACGGCATCGACACGCTCACCGACCTCGCCATCGTCAAGGTCAACGCGACCGGCCTGCCGACCGCGGCCATCGGCGAATCCGATGCGCTCAAGGTCGGCCAGCTGGTCGTCGCCATCGGCAGCCCACTGGGCACCTACTCGAATTCGGTCACCAGCGGGATCGTGTCGGCCAAGGGGCGATCGATCGTCACCGACGGCAATGACTCGCTGACCAACCTCATCCAGACCGATGCCGCGATCAACCCCGGCAACTCGGGCGGTCCGCTGCTCGATGCCGGCGGGAATGTCATCGGCATCAACACCGCGGTCGCCACGAACAGCAACGGGATCGGCTTCGCCATCCCGATCGACATCGCGCGCCCGATCATGGCCCAGGCGGTCGCGGGCAAGCCGCTCAGCCGCCCGTACATGGGCATCCATTTCCGCTCGATCACGCGCCAGCTGGCCGACCAGCTGAAGCTGCCGGTGATGGTCGGTGCGCTCGTCGGCGGTCTCGACGCGAACGGCAACCCGACCGACGGCGTCGACCCCAACACGCCCGCCGATAAGGCAGGCGTCAAGGATGGCGACATCGTGACCAGCGTCGACGGCAAGGTCATCGACGAGGAGCATCCGCTCGACGCGACGCTCTCGCAGTTCTCGCCCGGCGACACGGTCAGCGTGGACGTCCTGCGCGACGGCAAGCACGTGACCCTCGAGGTCACTCTCGGGACGCGACCCTCGAGCTAGCGATCGCCCCCCGAGGGAGCCCCGCGGGTCGTCCGATCGGTCAGCCCTCGAGATCGCCCCACAGGCTCCAGCCCGGCCCGCTCGGGCCGGCGGGCAGCACGCTCAGCTCGCCGCTGTCGGGCGCCTCGGGGCCGGTCGTCCCGGTCTTCGGGGCGGACCGGCGTCGCCCGGCCGTCGGTGACGTTCGGACCTCGACGAACTCGAGGCGACGAACAGGTGTTCGGTCGTCGGGGTCGTCCGCACGCACGATCGGCGGCCGGGGCCCGGCCGGCAGACCAGGCTCGGCAGCGGCCGTCCCGGCCTCCCAGCACGCCCGGATCTCGTCGCCACGCAGCGCCTTTCGTTGCCGATCGAGCCCGCAGTAGCCGAGCTGTGCCGCGACCGACCGCCGGAAATGCCGGCAGGTCGCACAGGCCGTGCTGGATCGACGGCAGACCCAGCAGCGGGCCGTCTCGGCCTGGGGTGTCCCGCAATGCGGACATCGCCACATCGGCATGTGTTGATGGTAGCTGCGAAGTGCGCCGCTGTCACGGGCGATCCGCACGCCCGGCCATCGCCTACTTGACGATCGAGATGACCGTGAAGTCCTCGGTCGAGCCGTACTTGTCGGTCGACACGAGCACCGCGGCATTGCCCTGGCCGACGGTGGCGCCCTTCGGGATGGTGGTCTTGAACGATGCCTTGCCCTGGGCGTTCGTCGTGCCGTCGTTGGTGACCGTCTGGATGCCCGGGATGCTCAGGGTGAAGGTGACCGCGGCCCCGGCGAGTGGCAGGCCGTCCGGGTCGGTCACCGCCGCATCGAGGGTCACCGACTGGGGCAGCTGCGATTGTTTGATCGAGTAGTCGGACGCACTGAGCGCCACGGTCAGCTTGCCCGCCCCGCGCTTGACGTTCAGCACGACCTCGCTCGCGTTGCCGGCCGGATCCGTCCCGTCGATGGTGATCTTGTTGGCCCCGGCGCTGAGCGCCACGCTCAGGGTGAACGTGCCGTCCGACTCGGCCGTACCGGCGATCGACGAGCCGTTGATCTCGTTGCGCGCCAGCAGCGTGGTCCTCGCCTGCGTCTTGCCCGTGATCTGGACGGCCTTGCTGTTGACGGTGGCGTTGTCCTTCGGGGAGGTGATCGTGATCTTGGGTGGTGCGTCGTCGAAGACGTAGCGCACGACGAGCGACGGATCCAATTCACCGCCGGGTCCGGCGATGGTGGCGGTGAAGTCGTTGATGCCATCGGTCAACTGGACGGGGATGACGGTCTTCGGGGCGTCGGCAAGCGGCGCCTCCTGGATGAGCGTCGGGTCCTGGCCGGGCAGGGTCAGGAAGATGTGGATCCGGTGGTTGGGGTCGCCGACGAGCTGGGGCGGCACCGTGACCTCGAGATCGACGGTCGCCTGGCTGGTGTACGGTTCGGTCGGTTGCTTGAGCGTCGGCGCGAGGGTCAGCGCGATGACCGACGACCGCGGCGTCGGGGTGGAGGTGACGTTGTCGACGAACCCGCCGACGGTCGAGCCGATCCCGCCGACGACACCACCGAGGCCGCGGGCGCCGATGTACAGGATCCCGACGCCGAGCACGACGACCGCCGCCAGGAGTCCGAGCCGCGCGATTGCCGGCAGGCCGCGGCTGTGCCGCATCGGACGGTGACCGGACAGCCGGGTCGGCCCTGAGGATCGAGGCTTGACCTTGACCGGCGCGGGCCGGCCGGTGGACGGGGGACGGGGCCGGACGTGCGTCGGTCGGTGGTCTCGCCGGGTCGTCATCGCGCGGATTGTCGCACGGGTGCCCTCACACCGGATGGTGGTCGACCGGCGCCGCGATCCGGCGGCTGGACTTCGCCGTACCGCGAAGCGCGGTGCGTTGTACTCTGGCGCGGTCGTGCGCGTGACGCCCCAGGTCGCGTGTGCCCCTGAGAGGGAGTTGGAGTGCAGGCTCGCGATCCGCGGGCCGGGCGGCGGACGTCCGGTCCGTCCGGCAGACCGGAGTTCGGCGTCGGTCCGATCGCCCGTGTCTCGCCGTCACCGGCGACCACCGGTCCGGGGAAGGCGGGCGGCATGCCACCGCTCCCGTCGATGGGGCGGCCGGGCTTCGGTCTGCCAAATCTTCGGCGCAACGTCTGCCCGCACTTCTACATGACCGGTACGCGCGGCGCGATCCCGATCCAGGCCCCCCACCTGCTCAAGGCCCTGATCCGGCAGGACACGAACACGTCGCGCTGCCAGCTGCGCGGCGGGGTCCACATGGAACAGGGCTACGTCAACGACGTGTGCCTGACGCCCCGCTTCAACCAATGCGTCTTCTACGAGGACGAGCTGACCCGCGAGTGACGGGCGACCGATGACCGCGCCGGGGCCGGATCTCACCTACGGAGGGGCGCTCCGAGCACTCGCCGAGCGCGGTCGCTTCGGTGTGCGCCTCGGCCTCGGTCGGACGCATGCCCTGCTGCGCGACCTTGGCCATCCCGAGCGCGAGATCCGCGGGGCGCTCGTGGCCGGGACCAACGGCAAGGGCAGCGTCCTCGCCCTCGCCGACGCGGCCCTCCGGGCGGCCGGCTACCGCGTCGGCTCCACCCCGAAGCCGCATCTCGTGACGTATCGCGAGCGGATCTGCATCGACGGCCGGCCGATCGCCGCGGACGACTTCGCCCGGCTCGTCGGCCGCGTGCTCGGGGCGGCCGATCGCGTCGCGGCCCGTCTTGGCGAGCCGACCGAGTTCGAGCTGCTCACCGCCGTCGTGTTCGCGCGCTTCGCCGAGGTCCGGCCGGACGTCGCCCTCGTCGAGGTGGGTCTCGGCGGCCGGCTGGACGCGACCCACGCCTGGGACGGCGGCGTCGCGGTGGTGACCAACGTCGACCTCGATCACATGGATCGTCTGGGCGATACGATCGCGAAGATCGCCCGCGAGAAGGCCGCGATCATCGAGCGCGGCGACCTGGCCGTGACCGGCGCGCGCGGCGACGGTCTGGCGGTCATCCGCCGGCGCGCGCGGCGATTGTCCGTGCCGTTGACCGAGGTCGAGCCGCCGCCGCTGCTCGGCTGGGACCGCGACGGGATCGAGGTGACCCTGCCGCGCCTCGGCCCGACCCGGGTCGGGCTGCGCGGACGGCACCAGGCGGCCAACGCCGCCATCGCCGACGCACTCCTCGACGCACTCGAGGCGGCCGGCATCGTCGCGGTGCCGCCGGCCGCACGCCGGGCCGGCTACGCGACCGCGGTGTGGCCCGGTCGTCTCGAGCTGGTCCGCGTGCGCGATCGCGATGTCCTGCTCGACGGCGCCCACAATCCGGCCGGCGCCGCGGCGCTGGCGGTCGCGCTCGACGACCTGCGGCGGTTCCTGGCCGACGGGCCGTTGACGCTCGTGACGGCGTCGATGGCCGACAAGGATGTCGACGGCGTCATCGCCGCGCTGTCCTCGGCCAGGGCGCTCGAGGGCGCGACGGTGGTGGCGACCAGCCTCGACGTCCCGAGGGCGATGCCGGCCGCGACGCTCGCCGGGCACTGGCGGGCCAACCGCGCCGCGCCCCGCACGATCCTGACCGAGGGGGATCCACGGGCGGCCGTCGACGCGGCGCTGGCCGGGCCCGGACCGGTGGTGGTCGCCGGTTCGCTCTATCTTGTCGGGATGGCGCGTGGTCACCTCGTCGACGATCCCGACCTGCGCGATCCCGACCCGGTCGAGGACGCATGACCGACATCGCACACCCCACCGCGCTCGGCGCGACGCGCATCGGTCCTCGGTCGTTCAATTGGGGCGAGCGCACGTTCGTGATGGGCATCCTCAACGTCACGCCGGACTCGTTCTCCGGCGACGGCCTGCTGGCGGCGAATGGCGACCCGGTCGAGGCGGCCGTCGCGACCGGTCGCCGGATGGTCGCCGAGGGCGCCGATATCCTGGACATCGGTGGCGAATTCGACGCGGCCCGGGCATGCCCCGGTGGCCGAGGACGAGGAGCGTCACCGGGTCGTGCCGGTCATCGCGGCGCTGCGATCCGCACTGCCCGACACGCCGCTCAGCATCGACACGACGAAGCCCGCCGTGGCCGAGGCGGCCCTGGCCGCCGGTGCCGACCTCGTCAACGACGTGTGGGCGGTCGGCGAGGACGAGTCGATGGCACGTCTCGCGGCCGATCACGGCGTCCCGCTCGTCGTCATGCACAACCGTGCCGAGGCGCAGTACGCCAGGTTCCTGCCCGAGCTCATCGCGGATCTCCAGCGCGCCATCGAGCGCGCCCTTCGGCTGGGCGTGCGCTGGGACGACCTCATCGTCGATCCCGGGTTCGGGTTCGGCAAGACCGCCGACCACAACCTCGAGCTGCTGCGCGAGCTCGGGATCCTGCGCCTGCTCGGCCGGCCGATCCTGCTCGGGACCAGTCGAAAGTCGACCCTCGGCCGCGTTCTCGGCCTGCCGCCCGATGAACGCCTCGAGGCGACGCTGGCGACGACGGCGATCGGGATCGCAGCGGGTGCGGATGTCGTCCGCGTCCACGACGTGCAGGCCAACATGCGGGTGGCCAGGATGAGCGACGCGATCGTCCGGGCGACGTGGCACGCGCCGACCGAAGGGAGCTCGTCATGAGCGACCGGATCGTCCTGGCCAACATGCAGTTCCAGGGCCGCCACGGCTACTACGACCACGAATTGCTGGCGCCGCAGCCGTTCGAGGTCGACGTCGAGCTCGTGCTCAACCTCCAGCCCGCCGGCGTCGACGACGACCTCGAGCAGTCGGTCGACTACGGGAAGGTGTACGAGGCGGTCCGCCAGATCGTCGAATCGACCTCGTTCCGGCTCCTCGAGGCGCTCGCCGAGGCGATCAGCCATGAGCTGCTGGCCAACTTCGAGGTCAGCGAGGTGATCGTCCGGGTCCGGAAGCCGGAAGTCCATCTCGGCGGTCCACTCGACCATGCCGGTGTCGAGATCCACCGCCTGCGGCCGGGCGGTGACCGCCGGGCCTGATCGGGGGACGAGCGCCTACGGAGCGGGCGGGACCGAGGCCGGGGGTGTGCTGGGCGTCGCGGTCGGCGTCGGGGTGGGGGTCGGCGTCGGGGTCGGCGTCGGGGTGGGTTTCGGCGTCGCGGTCGGCGTCGGGGTGGGGGTCGGCGTCGGGGTCGGGGTGGGCGTCGGCGTTGGCGATGGCGTCGGCTCCGGCCCTTTCGAGACGACGTAGTCTACCGACGTGCCCTTGACCACGACCGACCCGGCCAGCGGGCTCTGGCTCGCAACGAGGCCGACCGGCACGACCGGGTCGAACGCTTCCGACCGGGCGCCCACCCGGAGGCCCGCCTGCACGATCGCCGTGGCTGCGTCCGGCTCCGACTTGAGCTTGAGGTCCGGGACAGGCGCCGTACCCGGACCGGTGGCTACCGTGACCTTGATCGCGGTGCCCGCATCGACCTTCGTTCCGGGATCCGGGTCCTGGGTCAGAACCGTCCCCGCGGGCGCCGCCGACGACTCGACACCCGTCGGGGTGAGGGTCAGACCGAGCGCCGTCGCCTGCTGGGCGGCCACGTCCGAGGTCTTGCCGATGAGGTTCGGGACGGTCACCTGCTGGACCGGTGGTGCACCTCCGCCGGAGGTGGCCCGGAACACGAGGAAGGCGACGGCCACCAGCACCAGCAGCGAGATGGCGCCCGCGATCCACACGATCGGGCTCGTATTGTCGTCGCTGGTGGCGGTCGTCGCGGCCGCTGCGGCGTCCCCCGAGCCACCCGGCGGCGGCGGCGTCGCCGGCGGTGCTCCGTCGGCGCCGACATAGGCATCCGGCGCGTACGGGATCCCGGGCGGATTGGATCGGGCCGTCGCCGAGACCACGGCCGCACCGGCGACCGCACCGGCGGCCCCGGCCGCGGCCGCGGACCCACCTGGGGCGAGGGTCGCTTCGAGCGCGTCGGCCATGACCGATGCGGACGCCCACCGATCGCGCGGGTCGAGCGCGAGCGCTCGCCGGGTGATGGCCGCGAGGTCTGGCGGCACGGACGGACGGACCGTCATCGGGTCGGGGATCGGCCCGGACAGGCGGGCCAGCGCGACGCTGGCGGCGCTGTCGCCCTCCCACGGCCGCGTCCCGGTGAGCATCTCGAACAGCACGATGCCCAGGCTGTAGATGTCCGAGGCGGCCGTCGCGGGCTCGCCGCGTGCCTGCTCCGGGCTGAAGTAGTGGACCGAGCCGAGCGTCGTCCCGGGCAGCGTCACCTGCGCCTCGGCGATCGCCCGCGCGATGCCGAAGTCAACGACCTTGACCTGCCCATCGGTGCCGATGAGGATGTTGCTCGGCTTGACGTCGCGATGGATGAGGCCGCGGGCATGCGCCGCCGCGAGCGCCCGGGCGACTCCCGCCCCGATGCGCGCGACCTGCCGCGGTGGCAGCGTCCCACTGCGGCGGAGGATCGCCGCGAGGTCCTCCCCGTCGACGAGCTCCATGACGATGTACGGGCCGCTGGGATCCTCGCCGTAGTCGTACACCGTGACGATGTTCGGGTGGCTCAGTGAGGCGGCGGCCTGCGCCTCCTGGCGGAAGCGGGACGAGAAGTCCGGGTCGCGCAGGTACTCGGGGCGAAGGAGCTTGAGTGCGACGTCACGGCCGAGACCGGTGTCCGTGGCACGGTAGATGGTCGCCATCCCGCCCGTGCCGAGCAGCTCTACCAGTCGATAGCGGCTGCCCAGGACCTGCCCGATCTCCGCCAAGTCGTCCCCTCGTGTTCGGTCGTGTTGCCTGTCCGGCCGTCGGATCCTGCGCGGCATCGTACCGCACGGGCCGTCGGGTCAGAGTTGGAGCTCGCGGAGGTACGTCCGGAATTCCGCGCCGAGGTCCGGCCGCGTGAGCGCGATCTCGACCGATGCCTTGAGCCAGCCCATCGTCGTGCCGGCGTCATAGCGCATGCCCTCGAACTCGTAGCCGAAGACCTGCTGCTCCTCCATCAGGGCCGCGATCCCATCGGTCAGCTGGATCTCGCCGTCGGCCCCACCCTGGGTCTGCTCGAGCTTGTCGAAGATCTTCGGGGTGAGCACGTAGCGGCCGATGACCGCGAGGTTGGAGGGCGCCTCTCCCGGCTGCGGCTTCTCGACGAGCGCCGTCACCCGGTGCAGGCGGCCGTGGTCGAGCGGATCGTCGGTCGGCTCCGAGGCGATGATCCCGTAGCGCCCGGTCGCCTCGGGCGGGACCTCCATGACCGCGATGACCGACGCGTGCGTCTGGTGGTAGGCATGGATGAGCTGGCCGATGCACGGTCGATCGCTGACGACGACGTCATCTGGGAGGATGACCGCGAACGGCTCATGGCCGATGAGGTCCTTCGCCATCAGCACCGCGTGACCGAGACCGAGCTGCTCCTTCTGGCGGATGTAGGCGACCTGGGCCAGGTCGCTGATCGCGCGGACCTGGCGGAGCATCTCGATGTCGCCCTTTTCCTCGAGCAGGTGCTCGAGCTCGAAGGACAGGTCGAAATGGTCCTCGATCGCGCGCTTCTGCGAGGAGGTGACGATGATGACCTGCTCGATCCCCGCCGCGACGGCCTCTTCCACCGCATACTGGATGATCGGCTTGTCGACCAGCGGCAGCATCTCCTTGGGCTGTGCCTTCGTCGCGGGGAGGAAGCGGGTACCCCAGCCCGCGGCGGGGAAAACGGCCTTTCGAACGCGCATCGAACCTCTGCTTGGTGTCGGCGGGTCGGGCCAGTATAGCCGTGGTCCCCCGGCCGACCGCCGTCAGGGCGGCCCGAGCGACCGCGCGAAGCGCCTGACCGCCTCGCTGAACGCCGCCGGGCGGTCGAGGTTCGCCAGATGGGAGGCACCCCCGAGACGGACCCGCCTGGCGTCCTGCGCGGCTGCGGCGAACGCCCGGGCCCCGGGCCGGAACACGAAGTCGAACTCGCCATTGACGATGAGGCTGGGACCCGGATACGCGGCGATGCGAGGGATGAATCGCTCGCCGACGAGCGAGCGCACGGCGGCCGCTCCGCCGTGCGACCAGAAGCCGCCGGCAACGATCGGCTCGGCGATGTCGGGCGGATAGCGCCAGCGGAAGAACCAGGCGTTCAGCCGGTCGAGACGTGCATCGTCCACGTGGTCCATGACGGCCGCGAAGGTGCGGAACGGCAGCCCCAGCGGCCCGACCGGCTCCGCGCTCGCCCCGGACACGACGAGACCGCGGACCAGGTCCGGCCGGCGCGCCGCGAGCGTCATCGCGACATAGCCGCCGAGCGACAGTCCGACGACGATCGCCCGCCCGCCCGATGCCCCGGCGCGGATCGCCGTCGCGATCGTGTCGGCCGCGCCGTCGAGCGTGAATGGCTCGGCCGCCCGCATGCCGTGCGCCGGCAGGTCGGGCGCGATCGTGTGGAACTCCCCGCTGAGGGCGGCCTGCTGGACGGCCCAGTAGGACCCTGTCAACCGGGTCCCATGGACGAACACGATCGCCGGAGCGTCGGGCGGGCCGGCCGCGGCGTCCTCGGCGACGTCCTCGGTCGCGGCGCCCGCGGTCACGGCGCCCGATCGAGATGGTGCTCGACCGCGAACAGCGCGGCCTGTGTCCGGCTCGTCAGGCCAAGCTTGGCCAGGATGTTCGAGACGTGGGTCCGCGCCGTCCGCTCGGCCATCCCGAGCTCGTCCGCGACCGCCCGGTTGGACAGGCCGCGAGCCAGGCAGGCGAGGACGTCGCGTTCGCGGCCGGTGAGGCGCTCCAGCCCCGCCTCCGCCGGCGCGTCACCGTCGGTGCGCAGGGCGCCGGACCGCATCCGGCGCGCGACTATGCCGGCGACGGCCGGGTCGAGGTAGACCTCGCCGCGGTACGCCAACCGGATGGCCGCGGCCAGGTCGTCGGCCTCCGCGTCCTTGAGCAGGAACCCGCTGGCGCCGGCTTCGATGGCAGCCGCGATCCGGTCTTCCTCGATGAAACTGGTGATCGCGACCACCTCCACGGTCGGGTGGCGTGCCTTCAGCTCGGCCGTCGTGGCGATCCCGTCGAGCCCGGGCATGACCAGGTCCATGACCACCACATCGGGTCGCAGGGCCGCCGTGGCCTCGAGCGCGGCGAGGCCGTCGGGCGCCTCGCCGACGACCTCGAGGTCGTCGTGCAGGTCGAGGAAGTCGCGCATGCCGCGACGGACCATGGCGTGGTCGTCGACGACGAGGACACGGATCCGGACGGGCACCGCTAGTGCCCGCCGCCCGCGATCGTGGGGCGCGGCGTCGCGGTCGTCGCGGCGGCCACTGGCGCTCCCGCCGCATCGCCGTGCGCATCGGTGGGGGGCGACACCCCGGTCGCCGGGTCCACGTCGTCGTCGCCTTCGAGCGCGGGCGCCGCGACCGTCCGTCCGCCGGGCGTCGCGGACCGTTGCAGGATGAGCGCCGCGCCGAGCACGGCCAGGCCGCCGGCGACCTGGATCGGCGACAGGCGTTCGTCGAGCAGCACGGCCGCGAGGGCAACGCCGACGACCGGTTCGAAGAGCATCAGGATCCCGGCCCGCGTCCCGCCGATCCGACGGATCCCGGTCAGGAACAGGATCGAGGGGATCGCCGCGGCGAACAAGCCGGTGAACGCGAGCAGGGGCAGCACGGACGGGTCGCGGAGCGGGTACGTGACTGCCGCGCCGGCACCCGTCACCAGCGCGATCGCGACGCCGCAGACCACGGTCGTGGCCAGGACGACGGCCATCGCCTGTGAGGCGGGCACCGTCCGATAGCCCGTCCGGCTGATGACCACGAAGGCGGCCTGGCTCAGGGCGGCCGACAGGGCAAGCCCGAACCCGATGGCGTCCACGCGGATGCCGGCCGCCGGATCGAGCTGCGAAGCGACGACCGCGACCATCCCGCCGACGGCCAGCGCGAGGGCGACGAGGCGCGGTCGATCGAGCGGCTCGCGGCCGAGGGCCACGTTGACCGCCGCGACGATCACCGGGTAGGTGTAGAAGCCGAGCAGGGCCAGCGCGACCGTCACGAGGTCGAACGCGATGAACATCGCGAGGTTGAGCGTAAAGCCGAGCAGGGCGGCCACCAGCAGCGTGCGTCGCGCCCCACGATCGAGATCGGCCGGACGCGTCAGTCGTTCGGCGCCGCGCGAGATCCGCCAGCCGACGAAGAGGGCGACCGCCAGGAACCCGATCCCGCCGCGCCAGACGACGAACGGCAATGGCTGCATGCCCGCGTCGTAGGCGAAGCGGGAGAGTGGCCCAAGCATCCCGAACAGGGATGCGGCCACGATGACGATGGCGAAGCCCGCGACGGGCCGGCGGTCAGGAGCAGGCATCGGGGCTCATGGTAGGGCCGCAGTCGTGGCACGGGCGCCGCGCGCCGCCCCGGTCCTCGATGGGCTAGACCGGAACCTCCGAACCGGCCCCCGGATCGGACCCGCCGGCCGACTCCGCCTCGGCGACCAGCGCTTCCGCGCCGGCCGGTTCATGCCGCGTCCGTCCGATGCGGATCGACGTGAACGGCACGCGAAACTCGTGGAACACCTCGATCGAGACGAGGAACCCGGCGAACAGAAACACCACGCCGATGAACTTGCCGAGGTAGAAGAGATCGGTCGAGCCCAAACGGGCCATCGAATTGGTGATCGTCGGGACGAGCGCGCCGATGGCGATCAGGATCGTCGCCGGAACCCGGCTGTGGAGACGGCCGGAGAGCAACGCCCTGCTGGCGCCCGGCAGCGAGGCGACCAGATTCACCGGGATCGCGACGACGGCGATGGCCAGGTTGAACAGGAATTCGTCGCCGGGCTGGTTGGGATCGAGCGAATAGGCCAGGACCCGGCGTTTCGGCATGAACACGTAGGCGGAGAAGACCGCGCCGAGGACCAGCGCCAGACCCCCCGTGAAGTTCGTCAGCGGGGTGAGCAGGCGGAGATAGCCAGGGATGATCGTCGCGGTCGGCTGGCCGGTCGCAGGGTCGACGGCATACCCGGGGGCGGGCAGCGTGGTGGCCGTCATGAGCACGATCGACAGCACGGTGATCACGACCAGCGCGGCCGCCGCCAGCCGCGGCCAGTTCGAGTTCGAGAAGTACGTCTCGGCGCCGATCGCGAGGGCGAGCACGACGGCACCGATCAGGAACAGGATCGGCAGCGGACCGGCGCCGGTATAGGTGGGGCTGTTCCGCAGCATCAGGGCGATGACGCCGGAGAACAGCAGCAGGAACGCGTACGTGTACCCGAACCGGGTGTGTCCGAGCAGGAACGCGGTGCCCAGGCCCAGCCAACCCGCGGTCCAGACCGCCCCGGTGAGGTACCAGGTGGCGTACAGCGTCTCGTTCCAGCCAGAGGCGCCCGCCAGCGCCTCGGCGCCGGCGGCGATACCGTAGAACAGCATCCCGATCGCCCAGATCAACTGGTAGCCCTTGCGGCGAACGCGCCACTGGTCGAACACGGCGACCGCGAACGCGAGCGCAAGAAGTGAGGTGGCCGCCGGGATGACGACCGATGCGTCGGCGTTCATCGTCAGCTGCTGGCCTCCTGGTAGGTCGCGATCAGACGGAGGAGCAGTCGATCGAGGAGCCCGGAGGCACGCTCGTAGAGCGCGGCGAGTCGGGCCGCGTCGAGCGCCCGCCTCCGGCCAAGCCCCGTCAGCTCGCCGAGGAACGGTCGCCGGGACGCGATGAACAGCCCGACCGCCTCGGTCAGGCTCGCGCCCGACGCGGCGAGCCGGCGCGCGAGGTCGTCGACGAGCGCCGTCGCCTCGAGCTCGGAGCGCGTTCGCTCGGCGACGTCGCCGGGATCGGCATCGAGATGCGCGACCAGCGCCACGACCAGCCGTCGCCCATCATCCCGGTAGCGTTCGCGCTCGGCCGCGTCTCCGGCGGCGGGGAGATGCGTGGTGGCGTCGGTCGTATAGCTGCGCCGGTAGGCCCGCGCGAGCCGCTCCGGGCTGGCGCCCATGCTGGCCAGCGGACGACTCCCCGGACGGCGGGTCCGGATCAGTGCATCGATGGCGCGCCGGTCGAAGCGGCGGTGGCCGCCAGGCGTGAGGTAGACCGCGATCCGGCCCTCGTCGGCCCACCGGCGGAGCGTGTCGGGATCGACGCCGACCATCCGGCTGGCCGGCCCGAGGGACAACCAGTCGCGATCGGGGTTGGGAGCGACGGACACACGAGCCTCCGGTGGAGGTGGGAGCGGAGCGTCAAGAATCTGGGTGAATCTGGGTATCCGCGATCCAACCAGAGCGGGCGGAGGATAGGCGTCTCGCGGAGCCGGTGTCAAACGCCCGAGGAGCGGCGCGCCAAGGGCTCAGCGCGGCGGGTGGTGGACGCTCACCGGACCCAGGTGGCCGACGATGTCGGCCCCACGGCAGGGACGAACTCGTGGTCGTCGCGGTGGATCCCGTCGCACAGGCCCCAGCGCGGCGGATCGGTCGGGATGGCGATCGGCCGCATGATCTCGCGGACCTCGCCGCGGCGGCAGAAGAGGTAGTCCCGACCGGCCATCCAGCGGCGCACGCAGGCCGGGTCGCGGTGGAACTGGAACGGTCCGGGGTTGATCACCGGTCGGTCCGTCCAATCGACGGGGGACTCGGCCGCGACGATGTCGAGCAGGTTGACGCGCCACGGGGTGCCATCGATGACCTCGAGGCACCCGTCGCAGCGGCTGGCGACGTTGTCCCTGACGATCGTCCGGATCTGGACACCCATGATCTCCATCGAGCCGATGGTAGCAGGGGGCGTCGCGCGCGATCCTCCGCGATCGAGAACTCCATCCTTCGCGCCACCCGGTCCGGGGAAGTCTGCCGATCCGGGTCTCGGATCGGCAGGCGATGGCGGCGAGGCGCGTCCAGAACGGCATGATCGACAAGCGGCCATGCTCGTCGCTCGGGCGGTCGACGCCGGCGAGACCTCCAGCGGCGACATGCGCCGCTGCAATACAGGTTACGCGTCGGCGCGATTCGTTCCGAGATCGTCGACAACGACCATCGAGGCTCTGAAAGAGCGGCGAGAAGTGCTCCCCATTCGGGCGACTCGCCGGGCGCAGAGTCGATCGCGGCCGAGCGGACGGCGATAGGGCCCGGTTGGTTACGGTTCGAGATCGGCTCGAGTTCGAGGTCGGCCCGTCGGGAGCTGCCTGATAGACTTGAGGTCCCGGACCGAGGGAGCTCAGATGAGCCTGATGCCATGATCTCGCCGTATGTCGCCGCGCCGGATCGCTACGACTCGATGGCCTATCGGCGGGTCGGCTCGAGTGGCCTACATCTCCCTGCAATCTCCCTTGGCCTCTGGCAAAACTTCGGCGACGACCGAGCGCTCGCTACCCAGCGCGCCATCGTGCGCCGCGCATTCGACCGCGGTGTCACGCATTTCGACTTCGGCAACAACTACGGGCCGCCGTCTGGGTCCGCGGAGGCGAACTTCGGGCGCATCTTCGCGTCGGATCTCCGGAGCCATCGCGACGAGTTGGTCATCTCGACCAAGGCCGGCTACGACATGTGGCCGGGACCGTACGGCGACCGGGGATCGCGCAAGTACCTCCTCGCGAGCCTCGACCAGAGCCTCGGCCGGCTGGGTCTCGACTATGTCGACATCTTCTACTCGCACCGGTTCGATCCGGAGACTCGTCTGGAAGAGACGATGGGGGCCCTCGACACGGCGGTCCGGCAGGGCAAGGCCCTGTACGTGGGGATCTCCTCCTACTCGGCGAAGCGGACGCGCGAGGCCGCCGCGATCCTGCGCGGTCTCGGCACGCCGCTGCTGATCCATCAGCCCTCCTACTCGATGTTGAACCGCTGGATCGAGGCGGAGCTGCTCGACGTGCTGGCCGAGGAACGGATCGGCGCGATCGCGTTCTCGCCCCTGGCGCAGGGCCTGCTCACCGACCGCTACCTCGGTGGCGTACCAGACGGCTCGCGCGCGGCGCGCGGCGGCTCGTTCAACAAGGATCTGCTGACCGACGCCAACCTCGCCAACGTCCGCGGCCTCAACGAGATCGCCCAGCGACGGGGCCAGAGCCTCGCCCAGATGGCTCTCGCCTGGACGGTACGCGATCCGCGGGTGGCCTCCGCGCTCGTCGGGGCGAGCTCCGTCGCGCAGCTCGACGACGATCTCGCGGCGCTCGAGCACCTCGCCTTCGAGCCTGCCGAACTCGCGGAGATCGACCGTTTCGCCGTCGAGGGTGACGTCAATCTGTGGGCGCAGTCGAGCAGCGCCTAGCGGATCGACTTCCTGGAGGGTCGACTACCGCCGACGGGATCCGCCGTCGATCCGATTCACCCCAGGCTGCCAGTGTTCTTGCCCGACTTCGATCAGGTGACCGTCCGGATCCCTGATGTAGGCGCGGATCTCACGTCCATGATCCTTCGGCTCGGTCAGGAACTCCACGCCTCTGGCTGACCAGTCCTCATAGACCTTCTGGATGTCGGCGACCCGAACGTTGAGGAACCCGCTTGATCGGTCGGGGTCGGGTGGAGTCGTCAGCGTGACGGATGGTTTGTCATCGGTCGGCCCGCCACCTTCATTGAGGATGAGCCAGGTATTCGCGACCCTGAGGATGACCGGATCGCGTTCGAGGCCGACCGTGCCATCGAAGAGGGTCTGATAGAACTCACGAGATCTGTCCTGGTCGAGACGATCAGGAACTGGGTGATGACGAAGCCCTCCCGCGGGGCCGGGAAATCCTCGGGGTTCATGCTCGACCTCTTGATGCCTCCCGGCACGCATCCTGGCGCTGCCCGAACGCCGGCGGCACAGCCGTTCTTCGAACGACAGCGGAAGTGCCCCCAAGGGGATTCGAACCCCTGATCTCCACCTTGAAAGGGTGGCGTCCTAGGCCTCTAGACGATGGGGGCATGGGACGGCCGGAGTCTACCAGAGGGTCCCGATCGGCCCGGCCGGGAGTTCTCGGCCCGGCCGGCAGACATCCCAGCGTCAGGTCGATCGCGACAGCAGGAAGCCGATGATCGCGCCCGCGAGACAGACCGCACCGATGATCGCGGCGATCCCGCCGCCGATGGCGAGCGCGATCGCGCGGGCGTTCCGGCCGGCGATCCCGGCCCGCCAGACCGCTCGCAGCGAGTACGCAGCCAAGGCGATGAAGGCGATGCCGACGGCCGCTCCGCCGGCCGCCAGCAGGGGGATCTGCGACGTGTCGCGGACGTTGACCGCGTAGGCCACGAAGAGCAGCGAGCCGATCAGCGCGATGGCCAGGAAGACGACCCCCGGCGTGACCCTCCGCGTCGACGCACTCATGCCGCGGACCTCAGCGTTCGGTGGTAGACCGCCACGTTATACGTCAGGCGCGGTCGTCTCATCCCGGCAGCGACCTCGCGCCCGAGCTCACCGAACGAATCCGCGAGGAATGCTCTCGCCTCGCGGAGCGATCCGAATGTCCAGAAGCAATGGACGACGCGGACCTTGAAGCCGGCCGCCAGCAACGGTCCGTCGCGGCGGCTGAGGATGCCGTACTCGGGCAGGTCGCCGCGCAGCCGCGACACGTCGTCGCGGCCGTAGTCGAGGAGCACCAGGAAGCGGCCATCCGGCCGAAGGACGCGGCTCGCTTCGGCCAGCTGGGCCGGCGTCGTGCCGCGGAAGCCGTGCCACAGGCTGATGACCACGTCGGCCGCCCGATCGCACGCGTCGATCTCCGCGGATGCGTTCGCCCTGGCGAACGAGACCCGCGCGCCGAGCGCGGCGAGCTGTCGTGCCCGGATCCCGTCGGCGCCGTCGAGCAGGAGGACATCGCGTCCCCCCAGCGGACCCAATGCGTCGAGCGTGCGCGGGATCTTCGCCTCGACGTCGAGGACACGGGCGAGGCGCTCGGTGAGCCCGTCTCCGAGGTCGATCGGTAGATTTGTCACAAGAAGGTGGAGTATGACAAAGCCGCTAGACGACCCGCAGGACCGTGCCGCTCCGCGGAGCGAGATCGATCGTCGAGCGTCCGTCGACGATGGGCGCCTCGCCGACCCGCGCGGATCCGGGCAGCTCGATCGAGCCGAGGTGCCCGCCGTGGCCACCCGGCGCGTCATCGAAATGGAGCGCGAGGCGCGCCGACGCATCCCCGGCATTGACCGCTACCACGAAGCGCGACGCCCCGCCACCGCGCTCGTAGGCGACGCCTCCGCCATCGGCCCCGACGATCCGCAGCGGCCCGTCGCGGAGGGCCGGCTCGGCCGCTCGCAGCCGGAGCATGGCCCGCATCGCGTCCCGAAGGCCGGGTTCCCAGCGCCGCTCGTCCCACGGGAAGGCGCCGCGGCACTCTGGGTCGTTCCCACCGGTCAACCCGACCTCATCCCCGTAGTAGATGCACGGCGCGCCGGGAAGCGTGAGCTGAAGGAGCGTCGCGAGCAGGACGGCGTCGGTGCCTCCGCCGAGCATCGTCCGCAGCCGCGGCGTGTCGTGCGAGCCGAGCAGGTTGAGCTGGACCGCGACCACGTCGCGGTGGTACGCCGACGTGAGGTCGACGACCCGCGCGGCGAATGTCGGACCGTCGAGCGGGTGGACGCTGACCGAGAACTCCCGGTGACGCGCGATCACCCCCATGTCGAGGTGCGAGCCCCCGGCGAACCCGAGGATGGCCTCGCCCAGCGGGTAGTTCATCAGGGCATCGAATTGATCCCCGCGAAGCCAGTCTGGCGCGACCTGCCAGATCTCGCCGACCAGATAGGCATCCGGCCGGATCGCCCGGCAGCGGACCCGGAACTCCTGCCAGAATGCCTCGTCGTCGATCTCGCCCGGCACGTCGAGCCGCCAGCCGTCGATCCCGAAACGGAGCCAGTGCTCAGCGACCCGGAACAGGTACTCACGGACCTCGGGCTCGTCCGTGTTGAGCTTGGGCAGCGCCGGCAGGCTCCACCAAGCCGCGTAGCCGAGATCGGACGGGAGCGACCCCGGCGGTGGGTAGGCGACCGGTGGCCGGCCGGCATCGAGCCGCTCCATGTCGAAGTGGAACCAGTGCCGGTACGGCGACGACGCGCCGGTCTCGAGCACGTGGTGGAACGGCCAGAACCCACGGCCGGTGTGGTTGAAGACGCCGTCGAGGACGACCCGCATCCCGCGATCGTGGGCGGCGTCGAGCAGCTCGCGCAGCGCGTCGTCGCCACCGAGCAGCGGGTCGACCGCGAGGTAGTCGTAGGTGTGGTAGCGGTGGTTGGATGCCGACGCGAAGATCGGCGTCAGGTACAGGGCATTCACGCCGAGCTCGTCGAGATAGCCGAGCCGTTCCGCGATGCCGCGCAGGTCGCCGCCCTTGAACCCGTGGGTCGTCGGCGGGGAATCCCACGGCTCGAGGGGGCCCGGCTTGTGGACGCGCTCGCTCGAGGCGAAGCGGTCCGGGAAGATCTGGTAGAAGATCGCGTCACGGACCCAGGCGGGTGTCTCGTTCGTCACCGTCAGTCGTGCATGACGGTGGACCACGGCCCGGACAGGGTCTGTGCGGTCTCGGGTGGCACGACATCGCCGACGACCAGTGCGAGGGCGGCCGCCTGGACGCCCGCGGCGAGCCGCTGTCGCGCGACCCGCCCGCTCTCGTACAGGAGCACGACGCCCGCGCCGGCGAGCGCGAGCAGCCCGAACAGTGCCGCGACCACGAGCAACCCGGCCTGGGCACAGACGATCGCGCCGATGACGCCGATGAGCACGCCGGCGAGCCCGTTCTCCGCCCAGCTCCACTTGCCGGCTGTCGAACGCCCGCCGGGGGAGTCGAGGGCCGCCAGCCGGGCTTCCTGCTCGGCCGCCGCCGCCGCCGCGGACCGACCGGCCACCCTGGCCGCGGCAAGGGCCTCCGCGCGGGCGGTCACGAAGCTGCCGCGCACGGGCAGTGCCAGCGGTTGCCACTGCCAGGCCACGGCGCCGGCCAGGGCGTGGACCTCGGCGCGGCTGAGCCGGCGCGCGCGCGCGATCAACCCCGCGACCGCGGCGTCGTTCGGCCCGAAGCCGGCGGCCGCGCCGGATCCGGGCCGGAGCTCCTCGATCTCCGCCATGGCGCGATCAACCCTTCACGCCGCCGGTCGACAGCCCGGAGATGAGGAATCGCTGGGCCATGAAGAAGACGATCATGACCGGGACCGTGATGAGCACGGACCCGGCGGTCAGCAGGCCCCACGGCTGGTTGAACGGGTCGATGAAGGTGGCCATCCCGACCGGCAGGGTCAGCCGGTCCTTGCTGGTGAGGAACGCACTCGCGAAAAGGAACTCGTTCCAGGCCGTCACGAACGCGAAGAACGCCGTCACCGCCAGACCCGGCACCGACAGCGGGATGACGATCCGCCAGAACGTCCCGAAGATGCCGAGGCCGTCCACCCGACCCGCCTCCTCGAGCTCGTAGGGGATCGTGTCGAAGAAGCTCTTGAGCATCAGGATGCAGAACGGGATCGCGAACGTCGCGTACGACAGGATCAGGCTCCAGGGGGTGTCGATGAGCCCGAGGTTGGTGAAGATCCCGAACAGCGGGATCAGCAGGATGACGGCCGGGAACATCTGCGCCACGAGGAAGATGTACATCGACGTGCTCCGTCCACGGAAGCGGAAGCGCGAGATGGCGTAGGCGCAGGTCGCCGCCAGGAAGACCGCGAAGATCGTGGTCACGATCGCCACGAACAGCGAGTTGAACGCCCAGCTCACGAAGTCGCCGCGAGTCAGCAGGTCCGTGTAGTTCTTGAGCGTCGGGTCGTCGATGAGCTTGATCTGGGTCGTGAAGATCTTGCTCTCGGGCTTGAGGCTGGTCAGCACCGTCCAGACGACCGGCACGAGCGACCAGATCGCAAAGATGACCAGGAGGGTGTGGGTCAGCAGGCTGCGCCGCCGCGTCATCTTCATCGTCGGCTCCTCACGACTCTCGCGCCATGCGGCGGTAGATGCTGCTGAACACCAGCAGGAGGCTGAAGATCAGCACCCCGTAGGTCGCCGCGATGGCGTACTGGCCGATGGTGAACCCGTTATAGGTGTAGGTGACGAGGATGTCCGTCTTGCCGCCGGGACCGCCCCCGGTGATGAAGAAGATGACGACGAAGATGTTGAACGTCCAGATGCAGCCGAGCAGGATGACGGTCGTGCTGACCGACTTGAGCTGCGGCAGCGTGATGTTCCAGAACGACTGGGTCGGGCTGGCGCCGTCCATCGCCGCCGCCTCGTAGAGGTCACCCGGGATCGACTGCAGGCCGCCGAGCAGGACCACCATCATGAACGGGATGCCGAGCCACACGTTCACGATGATCGGCATGATGTAGTACCACGGCCAGGTCGACAGCCACGCGACGCTCGGGATGCCGAACACGCCGAGGATGTTGTTCAGCAGGCCGTACTCGCCGTTGAAGATGAACAGCCACGAGATCGCCGTGATGTAGGCCGGCACCGCCCACGGCAGCAGCAGGATCATCCGGTACGTCGTCCGGCCGCGGAACTTCTGGTTCAACGCGAGGGCCAGGGCGAGTCCGATGGTGTAGTGGAAGAAGACGTTGACGGCGGTCCAGACCACCGTCCAGATGAGGACGGGGTAGAACTTCGTGTTCTGGCCGGTCAGGATGTCGATGTAGTTCTGGAGTCCGACGAACTCCCAGGTCGGCGGCTTGAATCGCGTGCCCTGGTTGGTGGCGTCGATGTTGGTGAAGGTCTGGAAGACGCCCACCAGGAGCGGGTAGAAGACGATCACTGCCATGACCAGCAGGACCGGTGCCATGAAAGCCCAGGCGACCCAAGTCCGAGAGCGCACGGTCTACCCTCCCCAGCAGTCCTGGCCGACGGGACGCGGTGACCGCCGGCCGGAGCCGACGGTCACCGCTGATCACTCCAGACGGAACTCTACTGCGCCATCTGGTTCTTGAACACGGTCGTCTGCCACGTGTTGGCAGTCGCGTCGAGGGCGGCCTTCGGGGTCAGGTCGCCGATGATCATGCTCTGGAAGTTCTTCGTGAACGAGTCGTAGATGCCGGACGCACCGGGCACGCCGGCGCGGTTCGTCGCAGCGGCCAGGACGGCGTTCCACTGGTTGATGAGCGGGTCGCTGGCCACGTCCGGGACGGCGTAGGCGGCGGTGTTGGTCGGGAGCAGGCCGAGGCTCTTGGCGAGGATCGCCTGCTGCTCGGGTGCGGTCATGTAGGTGAGGAAGCTGGCGACCGCGGCCGCCTTGTTCGCATCCTTGCCGACGTCGACGCTGACGACCCAGTTGTGGCCGCCGACGGGCGAGCCCGTCTTGCCGTTGACGCCGACCGGGATCGGAGCGATGACGAGGTTGGCTTTGTCGGTGAAGGCCGTACCCTTGAGGATGTCGGCGACCTGCCACGGGCCCTGCATGATGCACATGGTGGTGCCGGCCTTGAAGCCCGCGTTCATGTTGTCATACGAGGTCTTGAAGTCCCATGTGGCCGGGGCGACGGTGCCGAGGATCTTGTCGTGGAGGTAGGTCCAGCCGTTCACGGACTCGGGCGAGTTGACGCCGATGTTCGTGATCTTGCCCTGGTCGTTGACGGTGAACAGCGTGCCGCCCCAGCCCCAGATGAAGGACTGCGACCAGTACGAGTCGGCGTTCAGGTAGAAGCCGTACTTCTTCGCGGCCAGGTCGGTGACCTTCTGGCCGGCGGCGACGAGCTCGTCCCAGCTGGTCGGCGCGGCCGTCAGGCCGGCAGCGGTCAGCACCGTCTTGTTGCACAGGAGGCCGAGGGCGTCGGTGACCTGCGGGACGCCGTACATCCCGCCCTTGTAGATCGCCGTGCCCATCGGGGCCGGCAGGAACTGCTTCTGGAAGTCGGCCGGGAAGTACTTGGTCAGGTCGAGCAGCATGCCCGCGTCGGCGAACGTCGGGTTCCAGCCGATGTCGGCGCGCATGATATCCGGCGGGGTGCCGGCGTTGGCGGCGTCGGTGTACTTCTTGTCGGCGCCAGCGAAGGGGACGAGGTCCGTCTTGATGGTGATGCCGGGATGGAGCGCCTGCCACGCCTGGACTTCCTTCTGGAGCTCGACGTTCTCGATGTCCCGCTGGGTGTTCCAGAAGGTGATCGTGCCCTTGTAGGCGAGCTCGGCGGTGCCCGTCGAGGCCCCGGCCGACGCCGCCGCGGACGCCGCCGCCGAAGCGGCCGTCGAAGCGGCCGTCGATGCCGCGGCGCTCGGTGCGGAGCTCGTGCCGGACGACGAGCAGGCGGCGGCCGCGATGGCCACACCCGCTACGAGGCCGGCGAGTCGAAGATGTCGTTTCATCGCTGTTCTGGTTCTCCTCTCTCGATGTGATCGGGTAGTCCCCGATCCCCAGTTCTCCCATGGACTGCGTCGTCGACATTCGTCGACGTGTGGCCGGGGGGCCGTGTGGTCGAGCGCCGCGGTGGCGTCGATCCAGGTGGTCAGGCCCCGGCCACCTCCTCCCGGCGCCGACGCGGCGCTGGCCCGGTCGAGCCGCGGACGATGAGCCGCGTCTCGAGCCGACGGTGCTCGGGCTTGGCCTGGTCCCGTCGTTGGACGACGGACAGAAGGACGCGGACAGCCTCTTCGCCCTTGCGACGGATGGGCTGATGCACCGTCGTCAGCGGAGGGTCCACGTGCTGGGCGAGGTCGATGTCGTCGAAACCGACGACACTGACGTCCCCTGGAACGGACAGGCGCATGTCCCGCAGGGCGCGCATCGCGCCGATCGCCATCGCGTCGCTCATGGCCAGCACCGCGGTCGGGCGGATGCCGTCCTCCCAGGCGCCGTTGAGTGCCGCCATGCCGCCCTCGATGCTGGCCGGGCCCACGACCACGCGATCGTCGGGGATGTCCGAGCCGATGCTGGCGAAGGCCTCGCGATAGCCGCGCAGTCGTCGAGCGACGACACCGCCGACTTCGATCGTGGTGGCCGGCGTCGGCGGCTCGATGCCGATGACCAGCACTTCGCGGTGACCCAGCCCGATCAGGTGCTCGGCCGCCGCCCGCGCGCCGCCGATGTCGTCGACCTCGATCGAGCCGTGCCCCGGCAGCGATGTGGAGTCGACCACGACGATGGGCACGCCCGCCCGACGGATCTGCTCGACCTCGGGATGGTCGTCGCTCAGGCCGATCGCGACCACGCCGTCGACGGTCGCCCGGCTCATCGCCCGCGCCAGGCTGCCGTGCAGCGGCGAGATGAAGTACAGGGCGTAGCCCGACTCTTCGGCCGCGATCGCGACACCCTCGCTGAACGCGCCGAAGAACGGATTGGAGAAGATCACCGACAGCGCCTGCGGCGTGAGCACGCCGATCGTCAGCGTCTCGCGCTGGCTGAGCATGCGCGCCACCGGGTGCGGCGTGTAGCCGAGCTCCTCGGCTACCTGGCGGATGCGCTGGGCGGTGTCCACCGACAGCCGGTCGGGGCTGTTGAACGCGAACGAGACCGCCGTCTTGGACACGCCGGCCTCGCGGGCGACGTCGGCGATGCGCGGCCGGATGGTCCGTTGCTCCACTCGTTCCCCCGTTCAGATGACGGTCGCCGCCAGCCGAGGTGGCGGCTCCGACGAGGAGGAGCTGATCGGGGCGGCCGCCTGAGGCAAACCGGTTTAGCAAACCGGTTTAGCGACGATACGAGTCGCCGCCTCCGGTTGTCAAGTCCCGAGTGCGCTGGTTATCGCCGCGACCGCGGTCGGGCGTCCGCCGTGCCTGCCCGCGCTGTCGGCTACGATGCACACCCCATGTTCGACCGTGTTCGTGCGATGCCCGGCGGCATCCGACTGTTCCTCGCCTATGCCCTGCTGATCCTGGCCGGCATCGGCCTCAGCCTGCGCTCCGTGGTCGACCTGGCCATCTCCACGCCGGTCAGCTTCGAGGGCCTCGTGGTCATGATCCTCCTCGCCTATACGATCTTCACCACCACCCTCGTGCTCCAGCGCAAGCAGGCGGCGCGCAACCTCGCGCTCGGGCTTGCCAGCCTGACCATCCCGCTCGTGCCGCTGCTCGCCCTCAGCCGCCTCCTCGTCGAGGCGATCTTCGTCGGGACGCTCGGCCTGCTGCTGTTCCGCGGGCTGCTGCGGCCCGAGGTGCGGACCTATCTGAACGAGCCGTGAGGACCGGTCCCGGCACGAATCAGCCTCGGGACGGTACCCTCTCGCTACCTTTCGACATCTTCGATCTCCCCTTCGACCTCGAGGCACCAACGTGAGCAAACCAAGCCGCCGGCGCCATCGAGCCGGCAGTCAGCCTTCGACCGCCCGCCCTGCGCCGCCGCCCGCGAAACCGGCGAGCGCCGGCGTGAACCCTCCCGTGTCGAGCGGGAACAGCGGCGCCACGATATCCGGCGGCGGCTCCGCGGCGCGCACCGCGAGCACGTCTGCGAGTGCGACCGCCCGATCGATCGGCACGAGCACGCGGCCGGTGACCGGCGCCCGGGCAGGTCGGCCCCAGCGACAGCGGACGCTGGCCAAGCCGTCGTTCGTGGAGCGCTATCGCATCCCGATCATCGTCGGCGCAGCCCTGGTGGGCGTCGTGCTCATCTCCGCCTTCGTCTTCGCCTCGGCCTCGCAGCCGGCATATGCCTGCTCGACGATCTGGAACCCGACCCCGACCGCGTCGCCAGCCGCGGGCGCCACCCCCGCGCTCGGCTTCGTACAGCCGGACATGGGCCGGCAGCATGCGGGTCTCGGCGACAAAGTGACCTATACCTACTGCGCGCCGGCGTCGGGGTCCCATTACAACAAGCCCGGGTCGGCCGGTCCGATCCCGGCCCGGGTCTATGGCCCGAATGACAACGTGATCCCGCAGGGCTGGATCCACAACCTCGAGCACGGCGCGCTCGTCGTCCTCTACACCGGATCGAGCAGCGGCGCCACGGCCGAGGGTCAGGCCCAGTTGAGGGCCTTCTACGACGCCTTCCCGCCGGGGCCCGTGTGCGGGACGCCGAAGGGCGTGATCGGACCGGTCATCGCCCGCTTCGACCAGATGTCGACCCCCTTCCAGGCGATCGTCTGGGGCCGTGTCCTGTTCCTCGACACGTTCGACCAGGCCAAGATCCTCGCGTTCTGGGAGCAATGGGGCGAGAAGACCAACCCAGAGCCGCAGTGCCCGAAGCCAAGCCCCAGCGCCAGCACCGCCCCGAGCGGGTCGGCCGGGAGCGGCAGCGCGGCACCGAGCGCGACGCCGGTCCCGAGCGCCAGCGCCGTCGCGTCGCCAAGTTGATCGGCTGACCCGAGGATGCGCCTCGTCTCGTACTTCGGGCCCGAGGATGCCGGCACCGGCGTGCTCGTCGGCTCCCGCCTCATCCCGTTGATCGAAGGCTGGCTGGACGACCTCGACCTCGAACCCGAGGCACTCGCCGACCTCGCCAGGCGAGCGGCGGCCCTCGTGGGCGCGCACGGGATCCCGCTCGCCGAGCTCGACGTCGTGGCGCCGATCCCCGGCCCGGGCAAGATCGTCTGCGTCGGGCTCAACTACCGGGACCACGTCGCCGAGGGCGGCCGCCCAGGCCCGATCCGCCCGCTCCTGTTCTCGAAGTTCGCGAACGCGGTAGTCGCCGACGGCGAGCCGATCGTCAGGCCGGAGGGCAGCCGCGCCCTCGATCTCGAGGTCGAGCTCGGGGTCGTCATCGGGTCGACCGCCCACCGCGTCCCGCGGATCGAGGCGCTCGACCACGTCGCGGGCTACGTCGTCGTCAACGATGTGAGCGCGCGCGACTGGCAGGGCATCCCCGAGGCGCTCCGGGAGGGCGAGGTCGGCGATGGCCAGTGGCTGCGCGCGAAGGGTTCGGACACGTTCCTGCCGATGGGGCCGGTCTTCGTCACCGCCGACGAGATCCCCGATCCGCAGGCATTGCGGCTTCGGTCGTGGCGGATCCCCGGCGCCGGCCCGGACGCGGGACAGCCGATCGCGATGCAGGACGGCACGACGGCGGACATGATCTGGACCGTCGCCGAGCTCATCGAGCACATCAGCCGGTCGATCACCCTCGAGCCGGGGGACATCATCGCCACCGGGACGCCGTCCGGGGTCGGGGTCTTCCGCGACCCGCCGATGTACCTCGAGCGGGGTGACCGTGTCCGCTGCGAGATCGAAGGGATCTGCGCGGTGGAGAACCCGGTCATCGACTGGTCCGACGCCGCCGACGAGATCGACATCGGCGAATTCGATCTCGACGAGATCATCGGCGACCACTGACAGCCAGGAGGCCGCGGACGATGCTTGCGCTGGTCAAGACCGCGGCCGGACCGGGCCTCGACCTGCGCGATGTCCCGATGCCGTCGATCGGCATCAACGACATCCTCATCCGGGTCCATAAGACGGGCATCTGCGGCACCGACCTGCACATCGAGTCGTGGGACCCCTGGGCCGCAGGGACCATCAAGCCGCCACTCGTCGTCGGTCATGAGTTCGTCGGCGAGATCGTCGACGTCGGGAGCAACGTTGCCGACTTCCACCCGGGCGACCTGGTCTCCGGCGAGGGTCACGTGGTCTGCGGGCGCTGCCGCCACTGTCTGGCCGGGCGACGCCACCTGTGCGCCAACACGATCGGCCTGGGTGTCGGCCGCGACGGCGCGTTCGCCGAGTACGTCGTGCTCCCGATGACAAACGTGTGGCATCACTGGCCGGGCGTCAACGAGGAAGTGGCCGCGATCTTCGACCCGTTCGGCAACGCGGTCCACACCGCGCTCGCATTCCCCGTCCTCGGCGAGGACGTGCTCGTCAGTGGCGCCGGCCCGATCGGCCTGATGGCGACCGCCGTCGCCCGTCATGCCGGCGCCCGCAACGTCGTGGTCAGCGAGCCGAACGCCTACCGCCGCGACCTCGCGCTCAAGATGGGCGCCACGCTCGTCGTCGATCCGACCCAGCGGGCACTCCCCGACGTGTTCGCCGAGCTCGACATGGTGGAAGGCTTCGACGTGGTCATGGAGATGTCGGGCAACCCGGCCGCGTTGCGCGCCGCGATCGCGGCGATGGCCCACGGCGGTGGCATCGCGCTCCTCGGCATCCCGACCGAGGAGATCAGCCTCGACGTCAACGCGATCGTATTCAAGATGCTCACGCTGCGCGGCATCTACGGTCGCGAGATGTACGAGACCTGGTACAAGATGACGGTGATGCTCCAGTCCGGTCTCGACATCACGCCGGCCATCACTCACCGCTTCGGCTTCCGCGACTTCGAGGCCGCGTTCGAGGCGGCCCGTCAGGGCGACTCCGGGAAGGTCATCATGGACTGGCTGTCATGACCCCTCGACCCGATCCGCTCGCGTTCCTCGACGACGAGGTCGCCGCCCTGCGCGAGCGTCATCTCTATCGGGCCCTCCGCGTGATGTCGTCCGGCCAGGGGCCGATCGTGTCGGTCGACGGCCGGCGGCTCGTGTCGCTGTCGTCCAACGACTATCTCGGCCTGACCCATCACCCACGGCTCCGGGAGGCGGCGCTCGAGGCGGTCCGCGAGTTCGGCGTCGGGAGCGGTGCCGTTCGGACGATCGCCGGCACCATGTCGATGCACGAGGCGCTCGAATCCGAGCTCGCCGAGTTCAAGGGCACACCCGCGGTCCTGACGTTCCAGTCGGGGTTCACGGCCAACACCGGGGTCATCCCGACGGTGACCGGCGAGACCGACCTCATCGTGTCCGATGCCCTCAACCACGCATCGATCATCGACGGGATGCGCCTCTCGAAGGCACCGCGCCAGGTCTATCCGCACGCCGACGTCGACGCCCTGCGCGAGGTCCTCCGCGAGGCGCGGGCGACCGGGCGCGCCGGGGGCGGAGCGCACCGGCTCATCCTGGTCGTGACCGACGGGGTGTTCTCGATGGACGGCGACATCGCGCCGCTCCCCGACATCGTCGAGGCGGCCGAGGCCTTCGATGCGGCCGTGATGGTCGACGATGCCCACGCTTCGGGGGTCCTCGGTCGCAACGGCCGCGGGACGGTCGACCACTTCGGGCTGCACGGTCGGGTGGCGATCCAGGTCGGCACGTTGTCGAAGGCGGTCGGTGCGCTCGGCGGGTACGTCGCCGGCTCGCAGGCGCTGCGCGAGATCCTGACCCAGCGCTCGAGGCCGTTCCTGTTCTCCACGTCGCATCCGCCGGCCGTGGTCGCCGCCTGCCGCGAGGCCATCCGGGTCATGTGCGAGGAGCCAGAGCTCCAGGAGCGGCTCTGGGCGAACACCCGCCGGTTCAAGGCCGAGCTGTCGCGGCTCGGCTTCGACACGGGCCATTCGGAGACGCCGATCACACCGGTCATGATGGGCGACCCGGACACGGCCGGCCGCTTCGGGGACCGCCTCGTCGAAGAGGGCGTGTTCGCGCAGCCGGTCGTCTTCCCGACCGTCGCGATCGACAAGTCGCGGTTGCGGACGATCGTCACCGCCGCCCACGCGGACGAGCAGCTCGACATCGCGCTGGGCGCGTTCGACCGGGTCGGTCACGAGCTCGGCCTGATCAGCGGTTGATCGCCGTTGCGCCGCCCCGATGGGAGCCGCCGGGCCGACCGGTCGCGGTCGGACCCCGATGACCGATCGCCAGCCGCGCGACCTGCCCCTCGACGCGCACATGCACACGACCATGTCGCCCGACAGCAACGTGCCGATCGACACGTACGCGGCGGCCGCCCTCGAGCGCGGCATCGCGGAGATCGCGATCACCGACCACGTCGACTTCGAGCCGGGGGCTCAGGCCTTCGCCTACGCGACGTTCGCCGATCGCGAGCGCGTCGTCCGCGACGCCGCAGAGCGCTGGGGACCGCAAGGGGTCCAGATCCGCTTCGGTGTCGAGCTCACCTATGACCGCTCATGGGAAGGCGACATCCGCGACCACCTGGCACGCCATGCCTACGACTTCACCATCGGTTCGGTCCACGATCGCGTGGAGTCCCAGTACAGTCCCCGCCACGTTGCCGCCTGGGTCGAGGGCCGCACCCTGGCCGAGATCGTGGCACCTTCGTTCGATGAGGTCGCCGCGGCCGCCCGGTCGGGGTTGTTCGACGCCATCGGACACATCGACGGCGTGAAGCGCTACCTCTACCCGCACGTCACGCCGGCCGCGCTGGCAGCGGCCCCCGAGCTGTATGAGCCGATCCTCCATGCCCTCGTTGACAGCGGGACGGCGCTCGAGGTCAACACCAGCGGGCTGCGCTATTCGATCGGCGAGGCCTTTCCGCATCCGGCGATCGTCGGCCGCTTCCACGAGCTCGGCGGCCGCGCGCTGACTGTCGGCTCGGACGCTCACCGGGCCGAGCACTTCGGGTGGGGATTGGCGGATGGCTACGCCATCGCCGCGGGGGCCGGCTTCTCGGAGCTCACGTTCCGCCGCGCGCCGGGGGAGGGCCACGTGGCGGTACCGATGCCGGGCGTCGGGGCGACCGGTCGCCGGTAGTCAGGTCGGTGGACGCGTGTCACGATGCACCAGGTATGACCCGCAGACCTAACGCCATCACCCGCCGTTCGTTATGAGCCTCGACGACGCCGCGATCGAGCGGTTGGTGCAAGAGGCCCAGGCTGGGGATGCGTGGGCCTTCGGTCGACTGTTCGACCACTTCCACCTGCCGGTCTATCGATTCGTCGCCAGCCGCGTTCGCCGCCCGAGCGACGCGGAGGACCTGACGCAGTTGGTCTTCGTCAAGGCCCTGGAGGCACTGCCACGCTACGAAACGCGTGGCATCCCATTCGGGGGCTGGCTGTTCCGCATGGCACGGAACGCGGTCATCGACTTCGTCAGGACCAGCCACGAGCACGCCGACCTCGCCCAGTCGGTCGACCGGGCCACCGGAGACGCCGGGCCGGACGAACAGGTGGTCACCCGCCAGGAGATCGACGCGATCGGGGCCGCCCTTTCGACCCTGAGCGACGACCAGCGCGACGCCATCACTCTTCGATTCTTCGCCGGCCTCTCCGCCCGCGAGGCGGCCGAGGTGATGGGCAAGCAGGAGGGAACCGTTCGCGGATTGCAGTTCCGGGCCATCGCCGCATTGCGGCGCCAGCTCGGGATCGAAGAGCCGGAGATGTCGAGCGAGACCGGCCGGATCGAGCATCCGGGGATCAGCTGATGGACGACGTGTTCACATCCAACGACCCGCGCGACTTCGAGATCGAGCGACGCCTCGAGGCGTTCGCCGACCTGCGCCTGTCCCCGAGCTTGGCCGCCACGACGCGGATGCGGGCGACCGTGATGGCCGCCGCCCACCGGCGCGCCGCGATGATCGCGGCCGACGCGACCGCCGCGGTGCTTGGATCGAGCGGAGCGAACGGTACCGGCGTCGGCAGGGCCGCGACCCTCGGTGGCCGGTCGGCCCGGCGTGCCTGGCGGTCGCTGGCGGCGCTCCTCGCCGCCGTGCTGACGGTCGGCCTCCTGGCCGGCACGGTCCTCGGCTCGGGAGCGGGCGGCCCGCTGTACGCCACCAGGATCTGGGTGGAGGCCTTCAATCTCCCGAAAGATGTGCTGGCTCGCGCGCAGGCCGAGGTCGTGCGCCTCGAGGCGCGCCTGCAGGAGGCGCGCGACGCATCCGTCGCTGCAGACGGAGCGGCGACCGAGGCCGCCCTCGACGCCTATTCGACGATCCTGGTCGAGGCGGCCGAGGGGACCGGGGGCGATGAGACGGCGACCGCAGCACTCGACATCGGCGTCAGTCGGCATGTCGCGGTCCTGACGGCGCTCGTCGGCACCGCGCCGACGCAGGCGCAGGCGGCGATCAAGCACGCCCTGTCGTCCAGCACGAAGGTCCTCCAGGATCTCGGACACCCGGGCACGAGCGATCCGGGTTCGAACGGTGGCGGTGGCGCGAGCGATCCGGGTTCGAACGGTGGCGGTGGCGCGAGCGATCCGGGTTCGAACGGTGGCGGTGGCGGTGGCGGTGGCGGCAGTCCGGGCGGCACAGGGTCGCCTGGTCAGCCGGCAGGTCCCGGCGCCGGCGGCCCGGACAAGACGCCGAAGCCGAAGCCGAGCCACGAAAACAAGGAGCCCCGGCCGGACCGAACGCCGCGCAACGAACGGCACGATCCCAAGGCCAGCCCCACGCATATCGCCCCGCCACAGCGTCAATAGCCTCGATGCTGTTGACCGTGATCGGTGCCGGCCCGGCCTACACCGATCGACCGGGGGCCACCGGCGCCGCGTACCTCCTGCGAGTGGATGGGTCGAGCCTGCTCCTCGATCTCGGCCAGGGATCGTTCACCCGGCTCGCGGGGCTGCTCGACCCCGCGACCCTCGGCGCGATCGTCATCAGCCATCTCCACCCGGACCATTTCATCGATCTCGTGCCGTTGCGCCACTATCTCCGCTACGAGCGATCGCCGGCGCGGGTTCGGGTCGCCGGCCCGGCCGGCCTCGCGGCACGGCTCGATGCGCTCCACGAGGAGCCCGGGTTCAGCGCGCTCGCGCTCGACATCGAACCGCTGGTCGAGGGGACGTTGACGGCCGGCCCCTTCAAGATCGATGTCCGTCGCGTGACCCACACCGATCGGAGCTTCGGGTTCCGGGTGTCACCTGGCGGCCGGGCCGACGTCCCGGGCCTCGTCTATTCCGGCGATTGCGGGCGCGCTCGGGATCTCGATCCGTTGGTGCGACGCGGCGATACGCTGCTCTGCGAGGTGTCGTTCGGGGCCGGTCCGGTCGTCGCGGGCGCGCAGCACCTCGACGGACCCGCCGTCGGTGATCTCGCCACGCGCGTCGGGGCCGGCCGGGTGCTCCTGACGCACCTGCAGATGGGCTTCGACCGCGAGGTCACGATCGACAGCGTCCGCCGTCGGTACGACCGCGGACCGGTCGAGCTCGTCGATCCCGGCTACGAGACCACGATCGGATCCTGACCGGCCTTCCGCGACCGTTACCCGGGATGGCGCGGGCCAGGTATGAACGGGCCAGGTATGAACACGACCGGGGCACCCCACCGATGGTGGAACGCCCCGGTCGGACGCCGCTCGGGGTCGCGGCGCATACATTGGGGAGGCGATGGAGTCAACCGGTCGCCCGATCCCCGCGGGGGCGACCGGCTGGCGATGGACCCTGGCGGCGGTTCCGCCGGCTGACCGCCTCCGGAACGATGACGTTCCCCGAAATGACACGAGATCCTCCGTCCCGGAGTTGGAGTTGCGATCGAGCCTCCAGTGCGATGAATGCGGACTTTCCCGAGCGAGGGACGGCTAGTGTGCCGGTCGCCCTAGTACCCGTCCAGTACTTTTGGCACGATTTCTGACGCTCAAACCACACCACTGCGCACCCCTCCGCTCCGAGGCCGTCGGAATACGTTGCAAGATGGCAACGTCGGGCCAGTACCGGCGGTTATCGAACGTACTGGGGCCCCGGACGACCGTCATGGCACCGATCGAGGAGCTGCCCGTCGCGCGCCACAAAACGGATCCCACGTCCGGCGCCGGCCTATTTCTGCGGGCTCACCATCGGCTCGCCGCGACGCAGCGCACGGGCGCGGTCCGACCACATCCGCAGCCGCAGCAACCAGAAATCCCTGACCGCGCGCAGAACGACCTGGGGCCTGGCACCGGTAGCCGAGCCTGCCGTGCGCGCGTAATGCGGCACACCGACTTCGACGACGGTCCGGCCGGCGGCTCGCAGCTTGATGATCATCTCCGCGGAGAAGAACGCCCCGCCCGACTCGACACGCAGACCTTCGAGTGCCTCACGACGGAAGAGCTTGCAGGCGCAGTCGACGTCCCTGACCGTGAGGCCGAAGAAGATGCGGTTCGCCAGGCGGTAGGCGCTCGCGTACAAGGCGCGGATGAGCGGATCGGCCCGCTTGATCCGATACCCGACGACGACGTCCGGTGCGTCGGATTCGGCCAGCCGTTCGGCCAGTCGGCCGATGTCGGCGACCTTGAACTGGCGGTCGCCGTCGGTGAACGCCACGAGCTCGTAGCGTGCTGCCCCGAAGCCGGATCGCAGCGCCGCTCCGTAGCCGAGATTGGTCGGGTGGTGGACGACCCGGACGACGCCCGGATGCGCGGCGGCCAGGGCCTCGGCGAGCGCCGGAGTGGCGTCGCGAGAGCCGTCATCCACGGCGATGATCTCGAAGGTATCGGCGAGCCTTGGCAACACGTCGAGGGCCTCGGCGACGAGCCCCTCGAGATTGGCTTCTTCGTTGTGTGCCGGGAAGAAGTACGACAGGCGTCCGACGCGTGTCGGCGGGTGGGGATCCGATGTCATCGGCGCGATTGTACGGGCGGTAGTCTCGGCCACGTCTGAGAGAGGCCCATCACGGGCCGAATCGGCTTCTGGTCGGCCAGACATCGTCATCGCTGATCGCCTGACTGCCCGTCTGCAGCCCGCGGCGTCCGGTTACGGCGCAACGGTCGCGCAGATGGCGTAGGCGGCGGACGGCGTGGCTGTGATCGCCGCCGCCGGTCACGTCGGACGTCGAAACCGTCCAGACCGTGTTGCTCGAGGGACAGCTGGCGAGAAGCATCACGGTGGGGTAGGAAGAACCCCGGTGGAGGTGCCACCGGGGTTCGTCCGTTACGTCGCTATCGCGGTCTCGGAGAGACTACGGGGTTGCGTTTGCGCAGACCACGAACGCCTGCACCGCCCATGCCGATGACTTGAAGACAGGCCCTGCGGTGACCGTCCATACCGTATCGCTGGACGCGTAACTTTCCAGGATTGCTGGGCCGTCGGCAGTGTGGCTGGTGACTCGGAAGCCACCGCCAACCGCTCGACCGCTCGTGCACGTCGCCGTCACGGTCACCTCGACATTGCCGCTTGCGCTCGGCGTGCCCGTGATTCGCAGGTAGCCATTCGCGCCGCCCGCAGGGCCGGGGGCGCCCGTTGGCCCCGGCTGGCCCGTTGGCCCCGGCTGGCCCGTTGGCCCAGGCCCGCCCGGCTGACCGGTTGCGCCCGGCTGACCGGTTGCGCCCGGCTGACCGGTTGCGCCCGGCTGACCGGTTGCGCCCGGCTGACCGGTTGCGCCCGGCTGACCGGTCGCGCCCGGCTGACCGGTTGCGCCCGGCTCGCCCGTTGCGCCCGGCTGACCCGTTGCGCCCGGCTCGCCCGTTGCGCCCGGCTGACCCGTGGCGCCCGGCTCGCCCGTTGCGCCCGGCTGACCGGTTGCGCCCGGCTCGCCCGTTGCGCCCGGCTGGCCCGTCGGGCCCGGCTGGCCCGTTGCGCCCGGCTCGCCCGTCGGGCCCGGCGCGCCGGTGGGCCCGGCAGGTCCGACATCGCCGCTACCGAGCACAAAGTAACCCGTGACGTCCAAGAGGACGTGCGTCGTCGCTTCGGTCACGGCGATGTAGGTGACGCTCAGCTTGCCGCCCGAGCCGAGGGCGCCTGTGACCGCGTTGGCCCGGTCTTCACCGATCGGGAAGTTGAGGGTCGAGGTCGATGGGCTGTCCGTGGGCTCTGGCGTGAGGGCGAGGTAGCCCAAGGCGCCCTGTTGGGTGACCGTCAGGTTGCCGGTGACGCCGACGGCATCCGCCGGCACGTTGATCGTGACGTCCGCGGGATGGAGACCGGTCACCTGGAAGGACGCGGCGACTCCGCTGTGGATCTTCCCGGTGATCCCGAGATCGATCCTCGTGTCCATCACGCGGTTCGGAGTGATGGGCACGTAGACGGAGCCGCTCGGCGCCGCGACGCCGAAGAGGATGGGGTTTTGGGGCGTGCCTGGCGCCGAACTCCCGGCGGCGACACCGACCCATGCGCCCACGAGAGCGATCGCGATCGCTGTGCCCAGGAGTGCCGTTCGGGTGGCCGACCGACCGGCCCGGATCGTTCTGAAGCCTGACATTCATTCCCTCGCACTATGAACTAGGTCCGTTGGAAACCACGGAGCCAAGCTCCGTGTCCATGGCACCCCAGCACCTAACGTGGCGCAGTCTGGTGTCACGTTGGCGATACTGAAGTCGGTTGGTCCGAGGCGGCCATCGGCCAGAAGTACCGGTTTCCGGCAAGCGACCAGCCAGGCCGCGGCCACTTGGGCATCGTCGGCCTGACTGGGCTCCGGCAAGACCGGTGGCGCCAGGCCTTCTGCCTCCTGGCCCAGACCCGTGCCGTGACCCGATGGCCTGTGACAGGCCGTACCTGCGGGGTCGTCCCGGAGCGCGAACGCTCTAGAGGTCGGGCAGGTCCTCTGCTGCGATGTCGCCCTGCCGTCCGATCTCGGCGGCCGCGATCATCTGCGTCCGGTTGATCAGCACGAACGCATAGCGACTCACGATCCGTCGATCCGCCAGCGAGCGGGTCGTGACGTCAACGACCGGGACGAAGCGCGGATCGGTCGAGTCGACGAACCCCGCCAGGTCCGTCTGGCCGAACACGAAGACCTTGCCGCTGACGGTGTGGGCCGGCGTGAACATGACGAACTCGCGCGCCTTGCGCGCTTCGATGTTGGTGTTGTCGAACGTCGGCTCGATGAAGCCGGTCGCGGCAGCCGGCTCGGAGGCCGTCGTCTGGGCGATGAACGAGATCTCATCCTGATCGACCATCAGCTCCGGCAGCCGAAGGTCGGTCGGCTCGCCGTTCCGGTTCAGGAGACGGGCGTCGCGGACCCGCAGGTACCCGCTCGACGCGTTGATGAGGTCGGTCAGCCGCCCGAACCGCCCGAGCGACACGATCCCGATCAGGCGCAGGTTGGTCCCGACCAGTTCGATCGCCTCGTCCGGTCCGGCCGGCACGGCCCCGCCGAACGGTTCGTCCCAGCCCACGTTCGTGTGGATCAGCCCGGCACGGCGCCCGACGCCGCCGGCTTCTTGGCGGGCTTCGGGGCCTTCGGTGCGCGAGCCTCCACCGACACGGCATCGAGCGAGCCATCGGCCCGCTTCTTGCCCTCGGCGCTGACCCGATCGCCGATCGAGATGTCGCCGAGCGCCGCCTTGTCCTTGCCCTTGACCTCATACGTCGTCGCCGGGGTCACGTGGATGACGGTCGTGGAGTTATCTGCACGCTTGATCGTGATCGAATTGCCGGACTTGGCGACGACGTTCCCGCCGACCTCCGAGAGTTGGATGGTCACCGCCGCGGCGGTGAACGTGTCGCCAGCGAGCGAACCCTTAGCGTCGATGTGCGAGCCGATCGTGACGTCCGTCTTGGTCGCGGGCGCGGACCCCAACGTATACGTCGTCGCGCCGGTGACGTGGAGGACTCGCGTCGAGTTGCCACGTTTGATCGTGATCGTGTTCGCGTCGACCGCGGTCACCTCGCCGTTGGCCCGAGGGATCAGTACCTCGATCGCAGTGATCGCGTAGGTGCCGTCGGCGTTCTTGGCCTGGTGGAACCGGACGGCATCCCCGACGTGAAGATCGGAGGCGGGGATCGACTTGCCGCCCTTGGTGAGGGCGGTGGCGCTGGTGATATCGATGGTCCGGGTCCAGCCGTCTTCGGTCGCAAGCGTGACGTTCGAGCCGTTCACCGCGCGGATGGTGACCGGGCCCTTCACCTTCGCGCCGTCGCCCTTGAGCGCTCCGTTGCCCATGAGCGTCTTGTCCTGCTTGGGTCCGTTGCCCTTGGCCTTGTCAGACCGGGCCGAGGCGCCGGGGACGGCCGATGCGCCGGGGACGGCCGAGGCACCTGCCGTGACCGGCTGCGGATCCGAGGGTCGTGCCGCGATCGCGACGGCGATCGGCAGCGCGAGCGCCAGGCACAGGGCGATCGCGATAGCGCCCTGCGGCCGGCGCGCGCGCGGCGGCGTCGGTGGCTGGGTCGCGGTTGGCTGGACGGGCTCCTGGATCACGCGCATACCTCCGGATCGGGTGCGTCGCCGAGACGACGACCCGCGATGCTGGACGAACGGTAGCCAATTCTCAGTGCGATAGCGACGGGCAAACCTGTCACACGGTGCGTTCCGACACCGCCAAGTCTTGGTCAGCCCTCGTTCGCCGGCTCACCGGGCAACGTCAACCGGAACGAGGCCCCGCGGCCCGGGGCCGCCTTGTCGAGGACGAGGTCCCCGCCCATCCCGCGCATCAAGGCTCGCGATACGTACAGCCCCAACCCGCTGCCGTTGCCGCTCGTCCGGCCCGCCACCCCTCGCTCGAAGCGACCGAACAACCAGGCACGATCGCTGTCGTCGAGGCCGCGACCGTGGTCGGTGATGGTCGTCCACAGCCGGCGGGCGGCGGGCTCCACGCCGATGGCCACCGAAACGACCCCGTCACCGTACTTGACCGCGTTGTCGAGGAGGGCCCACAGCACCTGGTCGAGTTGGTCGCCGTCGGCGACGGCGAGCCAGTCCGCAGCGCCGTCGGCGAGCTCCATCGTCCGGTCGTCGGAGGCCAGCCCGTCCCAGGCGCGCTGGACGCGTGGTCCGATGGCGAGGACGTCGGCCGTGGGTCGGGGTGGCTGCGATTCGAGCCGGCTGACGAGGAGCAGTTGCTGGACCATCCGTGACAGGCGGTCGGCCTGGTCGGAGATCATCGTCAACCGGGCGTCCTGCTCGCCACCCGAGGCCGCGATCGCCTCGGCGTTGGACTTGATCGAGGTCAGCGGCGTCTGGAGGTTGTGGCTGACGCCACGCAGGAAGTCGTCCTTGACCTCACTCAGGTGGCGCAGCTGGACATTCTTCTCCTGGACCTGGGTGAACAGCTCGGCATTCCGGATCGCGACCCCGATCTCGCTGGCGTAGAGGTCGAACAGGGCCTGGTCGGCTCGCTCCCAGGTCTGCGTCGCGGGCAGGCTGGCGAGGATGAGGCCCATCCGATCGTCACCGGCGCGAAGCTCGGCCCGGATCGGCAGCGAGACGCCCGGGATCCGTTCCTCCGCTTCGATGGTGTCGGGGTCGACGAAGCGCAGCTCGGCCGAGATGAAGCCGAAGGCCGTCTGCGCGTCGCGGGCGGCTCGCTCTGCCAGCGCCTCGACACCGTCGCGCGGCTCGGCCAATTCGACCGCGGCGAGGATCAGCCCCAGCTGGCGATTACGCCGCTGCGCATCGGCGGCAAGGCGGTTGTGGCTCTCGGCCAGTTGGGCGAGGACATCGCTGCCCTCGATCGGGATGGGCTGGCTCAGGTCGCCGGCGGAGACCCGCTCGACCGCGGCCGAGATCTGGCGCAGCGGCCGGACCAGATCGAGGCCGATCGCCGCGCCAGCGAGGATGCCGACCGCCACAGCGACGGCGAACATGAACAGCAGCAACCGCGAGCCGACCTGCGGGTCGACCGTCCCGCTGGCGATGAGCACGAGCCCGAAGATCCCCAGCGGGACGATCGCGGCGGCCAGGAGGGTGAGCGTCAGGCGCGTCTGGAACGACAGTGAGGGGCCACGAGCACGGCTCGGCTCGCGCGGTGGCGTCATGCGGGCGGGCTGTCCGGAGACGTCGGACCGGCGGCGGCCACGAGCCGGTAGCCGATCCCACGCACGGTCAACAGGTGGCGCGGTCGATTGGCGTCGACTTCCAGCTTCTGACGCAGTCGCCGCATGGTGACCCACACGTAGGACGGCTCGGCATCGTCGGTCTCGGCCCAGCCTCGGCTGAGCAGCGTTTCCGTGGTGACCGTCTGGCCGAGGTTCGCGGCGAGCGCGAAGAGCAGCCGCAATTCGGTCGGCGTCAGCTGGACCGGCTCGCCTCGAACGACTGCCTGCCGGCGATGGAGCTCGAGAGTCAGGTCCGGCCCGAGGTCGAGTCCCTTGCGCGGGACCCGCTCGCCGACCCGGCGCAGTACCCGCTGGATGCGGGCCCGCAGCTCCGAGTAGTGATACGGCTTGGTTATGTAGTCCTCGGCGAACTCGTCGAGGAGATCGGCTTTGTTGTCGCCGGCGTCGATCGCCGACAGGACGATGATCGGCAGGTCGGCGCGTGCCTTGATCTCGCGCGCGAGGGTCAGTCCGTCCATGCGCGGCATGAGCAGGTCGATGATCAGGAGGTCCGGCCAGGCCGAATCGAGCCGCCGCAGCGCCTCGTCGCCGTCCCGCGCGGTCGTGACCTCGAAGCCGTCGTGGCGAAGCTGTTCGGCCAGCGGGACGAGCAGGTCGCGGTCGTCGTCCACGAGGAGGATCCGTGGTGTCGCGTGCCCGTGAGCCCTCGCGGACCCGCCGCTGAACATGGGTCCGAGTATAGGGCGGCGCGTCGGGCGACCGGCCCGAGGCGCCACGCGCTCCGCGTAGGATGCGCAGCGATGCGATGGCCGACAGCAACCGCAACGAACCCGCAGCTGGCGCGACTCGACGCGGGCATCATCCTGCTCATCCTCGGACTGTCGGCCGTGGGCCTCGCCGTCTGGACCGACCCGGGGTTCCCGGGCGTCGAGGATGCTCGCGCGTTGGACATCACCATCAACGTCGCCGCGATCTTCATCGGTGCCGGGGTCGCGGTCCTGGCCTGGATCCGCTGGCGCGATACGGGCGAGTCGGTCGCCCTCTACGTGAGCTCGGCGTTCGTTGCGCTGACCACGATCAACGTCCTGATGATCGCGATCGTCATCGGTGGCCGTGAGGCCGAGTTCGGGCTCGCCGCCGATCGTCCCGGAGCCGCACCGATCTATGTCTGGACGCTGACCCGCGCGGCGGCCGCGATCCTCCTGGTCATCGGAGCCGCGCGCAGCCTGCGGAGAGACGTGCCGCCGCTGCCGGCGACAGCCCTCGAACTGGCGCCGACGGTCGGCGTCGTGCTGTCGGCTTCCCTGCTCTTCGGCCGCGAAGCCATCCTGCCACCGGTTCCCGGAGCGGAAGTCTTCGACCCGAGGGGGCCGCAGGTGATCGCCCTGTCCGCGGTTTCGGCCGGCGTCATCGTCGTCCAGGTGGCGATCTTCGTGGCGTTCATCGTCGCCGCGATCCTGTATCGCCGCCTGTACGTCCGCGACGAGAACATCTCGGACGGCTTCCTGTCGGCCGGGCTCGTCGTCGCGGCGTTCGGCCAGCTCCACTTTGCGCTCGACCCGGTCGTCGCGACCGGGATCGTGACGTCCACCGACGCCCTGCGCCTCGGCTTCTACGCGATCCTGCTGATGGGCATCATCGCCGAGCTCGGCGCCGACTACCGGGCGCTGCGCGGCGCGAACGCGGAGCTCCGGCGGCTGCGCGACGTCGACGCCGCGAACGCCGCCTTGGCCGAACGGACGCGTCTCGCACGCGAGATCCACGACGGTCTCGCCCAGGACCTGTGGTACGCCAAGCTCAAGCAGGGACGGCTGAGCCAGAACGCCAGCCTGGACGCCGAGGCCCGGACGACGGCGGGCGAGGTGCTCGACGCCATCGACTCCGCCCTGGCCGAAGCCCGCCAGGCGGTCATGGCGATGCGTGAGGATCCGTCGTCCGGAACGAGCCTCGAGGACGTGCTGCGCGCCTACGTCGAGGACTTCGCCGATCGGTTCGGGGTGCGTGCCGAGTTCGAGACTGATGGCACCCTGCAGCGCCTCCCGCCACGGACCGAGGCCGAGATCCTGCGTATCGTCCAGGAGGCCCTCAACAATGTCCGGCGACACGCCGACGCCACGCTCGTGCGCGTGCGCGCGGAGCGTGACGGATCGATCTCTCGGGTGTCGGTCACCGACAATGGGCGCGGCTTCGACCCGTCGACAGTGCCCGGGAAACGGTACGGCCTCCGTGGGATGCGGGAGCGAGCGGAGCTCGTTGGCGCGACCCTGGACATCCAGTCGCGCGACAGGGATGGAACGAGGATCACCGTGGAAGTGACCATCCAGGAGCGGCGCAAGGCGTGAGATCGATCCTGCGCGTCATGCTGGTCGACGACCACGGCTTCGTGCGCTCCGCGATCCGACAGGCGCTGACGGCGCCGGACATCGAGGTCGTGGGGGAGGCACCGAGTGCCGAGGAGGCGCTCAGGATCGCGCCGGCGCTCCGACCGGACGTCCTGCTCATCGACATCGACCTGCCGGGGGTGAGTGGCCTGCGCCTGCTGCGCGAGCTCCGGCCGCGACTGCCGGAGGCGAAGTTCGTGATGCTCACGGTGTCGACCTCGCAGGCCGACGTGCTCGAGGCCGTCCGGCTCGGTGCGGTCGGCTATCTCACCAAGGACCTCGACGCGGATGCGCTGCTCCGCGCCATCCGCGGCGTGCGCGACGGCGATCTGGCCATGCCCCGGAAGCTCGCGGCCAAAACGATGCGCGACCTCGTCGAAGGCGTTGGCGCCCGGGCGATGGAGCGTGGTACCCCCGGCCTCGAGGCCCTCAGCCCGCGGGAGGAGGAGATCCTGCGACTGCTCGCGGACGGGATGACGGACCGCGAGATCGCCGAAGGCCTGACGATCTCGACTCGGACGGTGGAGACCCACGTCAGCAACATCCTGCGCAAGCTCGATGCCCGGAACCGCGCCGAGGCGGCCCGTCGCTACCTGGACGGCCAGAGGGCCCGAGGTGAGTCACCCCGGCGGTAAGGCGGGTGTTCGACTCAGGCGCCGACCGCTTCCCGCGCCGCGGCGATCTGGACCCGTAGCAGGCGCGGCCTCGAGGCATCGATCGAGAGGCCCGAGCCGTCACGGAGCGTGACGAGCAGGCGCTCGCCGGCGAGCGCGAGCTCATCGATCTCGCCGAGCTCGACATCGAACGGCGTCTGCCCGACGACCATCAGCCGCTGGGTCGTGAGGATGCACTGACCCGGGAACTCGTCCGTGCTGTCGTCGCGGAGATGGCGGGTGACGACGGCCGAGGATCGGACGTCGACGGCGGTCTCACCCGGTCGCAAGCGCTCTCCTGCGACTCCGTCGACATCGATGCTTGGCAGCCCCTCGACCCGGTAGCGGATGCGCGCCTCGTCGGCTTCGGCCTCGTCCTGGCGAACGCGAAGCAGGATCTCCTCCGCATCGCGGATTCCGGGGCCGCCGACCTGTCCCATCGCCCGGCTCAGCTCCACGAGCGAAGGCTATGACGGCCGCCTGGTGCGGTGGAATAGGGAGAAGTACGGACACGGGTACCGAACGCGGGGCGCCTGTCCCGGTGCCGTCCGGCACCGGAACATCAGGGTACGGAGTCGTGAATCCGTACCTGCCTACGTGGTCCTACCGATGAGTCGGTCCGCGACCGTGCCGCAGCATTGAAAGGCTCCGCCCGAGATCGGGCTGTTGGGCAGCGCGCACCCGTCGGGGGCGAAGCCGCTAGCCGCCGAAAGCCGAGGGTCACATCGATGTTCGAAACAGGTTCGTCCCACCGCCGGCGCGTTTCGCGCACGGCGTTGGTCCTCGCACAGGCGCTCTTCCTGTGCGTGAGCCTGTTGGGCCCTGCGTTCGTCTCGGCGGCCGACCCGACAGCGGATCCGTCTGCCCCGCCCCCGCCCTCCGCCGAACCGTCGACCGAGCCATCGCCGGATCCGTCGGCTGCCCCGTCGCCTGAACCCTCCACCGAGCCGACCCCCGACCCGACTTCTGCTCCGACCCCCGACCCGACTCCTGCTCCGACCCCCGACCCGACCTCGGCTCCGACCCCAACCCCCGAGATCGCGAGCGTCCCCTACATCGTCACGTTCGCGAGCGGCGTGGATAGCGCCACGCAGGCAGCCACCGTCGCCGGCGTCGGTGCCGTCGAGACGGGATCGATCCCCGTGCTCCGGATGCGTTCGATCCTCCTGACGCCGTCGTCGGCGGACGACGCCGTCGCCGCGCTTCACGCTGACCCCAGGGTCCTCCGTGTCGACGCCGACCGCGTCCGCGAGGCCGAGGCGACTCCGAATGACACCGCCTACGGCGAGCAGTGGTCGCTGCCCAAGATCGGCTGGGATCAGGTCTACGGCAACGTGACGCCGTCGGGCTCCGCGGTCGTGGCGGTCCTCGACACCGGCGTCGACGCCTCGCATCCCGATCTGGCTGGTCAACTCGTGGCCGGGACGTCGATCCTCGACGGCTCGGCGGGCACATCCGACCCGAACGGCCACGGCACCGCCATGGCCGGGATCATCGCGGCCAGGACGGACAACGGCGAGGGGGTCGCCGGCATCGGCTTCGCGGGCGTCAAGGTCATGCCCGTCACGGTCCTCGGCGCCGATGGCCTCGGCCAGGACAGCGACATCATCCAGGGTGTCGTCTGGGCGGTCGATCACGGCGCCGACGTCATCAACATGAGCTTCTCGAACCCGGGTTATTCGGCCTCCCTCCAGGTCGCGATCGACTACGCCTGGGCGAACAATGCTGTCATCGTCGCCGCGACCGGGAATGACGGGTCCTCCACCGTCACCTTCCCGGCCGGCGATCGCGGCGTCATCGGCGTCTCGAGCACCGACCAATCCGACACGCTGGCGCCGTGGTCCAACTACGGCCCGGACGTGTTCCTTGCCGCCCCCGGGGTGGGAAATCCCGACTACCTCCCCGGGTGGCGGCTCCAGCTCAGTGTCCGGAACGTCGGCCTCGTCCGCTGAGGTCGCCGCGGCAGCGGCCTTGCTGCGGGCGGTGGATCCGGCTGCCTCGAATGGGGTCATCGTGGGGCGGCTGGGCCGATCAGCGGAGGCTGCCGGCACGGTCGATCAGACAGGGAATGGGCGGCTGCGGCTCGATAGGGCCGTCGCGGATGCCGGGACCGACGTCGTTCAGCCGGCTGGAGCTGCTCCGGTGGGGAGCGGCGGACCGATCGTCGGGCCGTACACCGCCGCAGCGATCACACCGATCGTAAAGACGGGTCCCGTGGGGACCCTTGCGGGTAGTTCGTTCTCGTACACGATCGCCGCCAGCGGCAACGGAAACCAGGGAAACATCACGTTCACCGACACCGTGCCCGCCGGCCTTGTCGTCGGCACCGTGACAGGCGTTGGTTCAGCAGGGACATCGAGTTGCGCCGCCACCGTCGGCAACAATGTCTCCTGCACGCTCTCGAGCCCGGGAAACTCGGCCACCTACACAGTGACAATCCCGGTGACCGTTCCAATCAGCGCGACGCCCGGTACCGTCTACTCGAATACCGCGGTCGGCAACTGCACCGGCAACTGCGGCGGTCCGGCGAATTCCAACACGGTCGTAACGACCGTCCATGGTCCGGCTAACAAGATCGTTCTCACCGGCGCCGCGACCAACCTGACCGCAGGCACCACCCGGCTCGTCACCGCGACCATCCAGGACGCCTTCAATAACGTCGTCACGACGGGTCCTGACAGTACGCTGAGCGTGACATTCAGCCAGTCGGCCGGGACCGGCACAGTCACCGGGCTTGGTTCCTTCGCGGCCGTCAACGGCGTCGCCACCGACACCGTGACCGGCGGTCTCATCGGCAGCGTGTCGATCAGCGCGGGCGCGACCGGTTCGGGCGGCGCCATCAGCTCGGTCGCCCCACTGACGTTCACTGTCGTCGTGGCAGCCGCCTCGAAACTCGTATTCATCACTTCGCCGGTCACCCTGACCGCGGGCAACACCTCGGGCGTCCTGTCTGGCACGATGAGCGTCCAGGTCCAGGACGCGGGTGGCAACCCGATCAATGGGGCCCGGACCATCGCTCTCGCGACCAGTTCAGGCGGAGGCGTGATCCGCAACACGGCCGACACCGCGACGATCGCGTCGGTTGTCCTCACAGCCGGTCAGAACACCGCGAGCTTCCGCTACCGCGACACGACCGCCGGGACACCGACGATCACGGCCACGTCAGCTGGGCTCACGCTGGCCACGCAAGTCGAGACGATCAATCCAGCCGCAGCTAACAAGATCGTTCTCACCGGCGCCGCGACCAACCTGACCGCAGGCACCACCCGGCTCGTCACCGCGACCATCCAGGACGCCTTCAATAACGTCGTCACGACGGGTCCTGACAGTACGCTGAGCGTGACATTCAGCCAGTCGGCCGGGACCGGCACAGTCACCGGGCTTGGTTCCTTCGCGGCCGTCAACGGCGTCGCCACCGACACCGTGACCGGCGGTCTCATCGGCAGCGTGTCGATCAGCGCGGGCGCGACCGGTTCGGGCGGCGCCATCAGCTCGGTCGCCCCACTGACGTTCACTGTCGTCGTGGCAGCCGCCTCGAAACTCGTATTCATCACTTCGCCGGTCACCCTGACCGCGGGCAACACCTCGGGCGTCCTGTCTGGCACGATGAGCGTCCAGGTCCAGGACGCGGGTGGCAACCCGATCAATGGGGCCCGGACCATCGCTCTCGCGACCAGTTCAGGCGGAGGCGTGATCCGCAACACGGCCGACACCGCGACGATCGCGTCGGTTGTCCTCACAGCCGGTCAGAACACCGCGAGCTTCCGCTACCGCGACACGACCGCCGGGACACCGACGATCACGGCCACGTCAGCTGGGCTCACGCTGGCCACGCAAGTCGAGACGATCAATCCAGCCGCAGCTAACAAGATCGTTCTCACCGGCGCCGCGACCAACCTGACCGCAGGCACCACCCGGCTCGTCACCGCGACCATCCAGGACGCCTTCAATAACGTCGTCACGACGGGTCCTGACAGTACGCTGAGCGTGACATTCAGCCAGTCGGCCGGGACCGGCACAGTCACCGGGCTTGGTTCCTTCGCGGCCGTCAACGGCGTCGCCACCGACACCGTGACCGGCGGTCTCATCGGCAGCGTGTCGATCAGCGCGGGCGCGACCGGTTCGGGCGGCGCCATCAGCTCGGTCGCCCCACTGACGTTCACTGTCGTCGTCGGGCCTGCCAGCGCGGTCGAGTACGTCAGCCCCGACACGAGCAGCCTCACCTCGGGCAGCACGCGCACGTTCAGCGCCCGGATCCGTGACGCCGCGGGCAACACGGTCACCGGCTACGTCGGCTCGATCACGTTCAGCTACCAGGCCGGCCCGGGCACCGTGACCGGCCTGCCGAGCGTCGTCCCGGTCGCGAGTGGCACGGCCACCAGCGGCGCGATCACGGCGGTCCTCGTCGGCAACGTCACGGTCCGCGCCTCGAGCGCCGCCCTCTCGACGGCCGACACGAGCTTCACCGTCACGCCGGGCACGGCGACTCACCTTGTCTTCGGCCAGCAACCGACCAACGCGGTCGCCGGTCAGGCCATCAGCCCGGCTGTCACTGTCCGAAATCTTGGATGCAGCTGGCAACCTCGGGAGCGGTGACAGCACGACCCAGGTCTCGCTGGCCTTCAACAGCAATCCAACCAGCGCGACGCTGATCGGCGGCGCGGCCCAGACAGCGTCAGGTGGCGTCGCCACCTTCAGCGGCTTGTCGGTCGACAAGGCTGGTACCGGCTTCACCCTGACTGCCTCGAGCTCCCCGTCGCTGACGGGCACAACGAGCACTGCGTTCGATATCAGTCTTCGCTCGACGTCGACCTCGGTGAGCTGCAGCACGCCGGTCGACGCCGGCGCGACGACGACCTGCACCGCGACCGTCACTGACACCAACGGTGCCGGCTCGTCGACCCCGGCTGGGACGGTCACGTTCTCGACCGATGGGACAGGCTCGTTCAGCAACCCTGGCATCACCTGCACTCTGTCGGGCGGCAGCTGCTCGGCCGACTACAGGCCAGCCGCGAATACGCCCGCGAGCACGCATCACATTGGCGCGACGTACAACGGAAGTGCCACGCATGCGACCAGCATCGCGACGGCATTTGATCTCGCCATCACGACCCACGCCAACGTGGCCGACGTCAAGACGGCCGACAGCTCGGTCATCGCCGGCAACCAGATCACGTTCACCATCCACGTCTCCAACGCGGGTCCGTCGGACGCCCTGAACGTCAGCCTCAACGACGTCCTCGACGGGTCCCTCAACAACCCGATGTCCACGCTCGACACGGGCTCCGGCCCGGGCGCCCCGGCCAGCTGGCTCGGCACGCTCAACCTGGGCACGCTGATCCCCGGCGCGGACTATGTCGTGGTCATCACCGCGACGGTCGATTCGGCCACCCCGGCCGGCCCGCTCGGCAACACCGCCTCGTCCACGTCGACGACCCCTGACCCGGTGCCGGGCAACAACAGCTCGACCACCTCGACCACGATCACGCTCAGCAGCGATCTCAGCATCAGCAAGACCGACGGCAGCCCGACCTACACCCCCGGCAGCCCGACCACGTACACCATCGTCGTCAGCAACGGCGGCCCGTCCGACGTCGTCGGCGCGAGCGTGGCCGACAGCTTCCCGGCGATCGTCACGAGCGCCGCCTGGACCGCCGTCGGGACGGCCGGCACGAGCTTCAGCGCCGGCGGCAGCGGCGCCATCGGCGACACCGTCGGCATCCCCGCCGGCGGCAGCGTGACCTACACCGTCGTCGCCCAGACGAGCTCGGCGGCGACCGCCGACCTGGTCAACAGCGCGACCGTGACCGCCCCCGCCGGGGTGACCGACGCGGCCGCCAACAACAGCGCCACCGACAGCGACAGCGCCGCCCTGGTCAGCGATCTCAGCATCAGCAAGACCGACGGCAGCCCGACCTACACCCCCGGCAGCCCGACCACGTACACCATCGTCGTCAGCAACGGCGGCCCGTCCGACGTCGTCGGCGCGAGCGTGGCCGACAGCTTCCCGGCGATCGTCACGAGCGCCGCCTGGACCGCCGTCGGGACGGCCGGCACGAGCTTCAGCGCCGGCGGCAGCGGCGCCATCGGCGACACCGTCGGCATCCCCGCCGGCGGCAGCGTGACCTACACCGTCGTCGCCCAGACGAGCTCGGCGGCGACCGCCGACCTGGTCAACAGCGCGACCGTGACCGCCCCCGCCGGGGTGACCGACGCGGCCGCCAACAACAGCGCCACCGACAGCGACAGCGCCGCCCCGCAGGCCAACGTGGCCGACGTCAAGACGGCCGACAGCTCGGTCATCGCCGGCAACCAGATCACGTTCACCATCCACGTCTCCAACGCGGGTCCGTCGGACGCCCTGAACGTCAGCCTCAACGACGTCCTCGACGGGTCCCTCAACAACCCGATGTCCACGCTCGACACGGGCTCCGGCCCGGGCGCCCCGGCCAGCTGGCTCGGCACGCTCAACCTGGGCACGCTGATCCCCGGCGCGGACTATGTCGTGGTCATCACCGCGACGGTCGATTCGGCCACCCCGGCCGGCCCGCTCGGCAACACCGCCTCGTCCACGTCGACGACCCCTGACCCGGTGCCGGGCAACAACAGCTCGACCACCTCGACCACGATCACGCTCAGCAGCGATCTCAGCATCAGCAAGACCGACGGCAGCCCGACCTACACCCCCGGCAGCCCGACCACGTACACCATCGTCGTCAGCAACGGCGGCCCGTCCGACGTCGTCGGCGCGAGCGTGGCCGACAGCTTCCCGGCGATCGTCACGAGCGCCGCCTGGACCGCCGTCGGGACGGCCGGCACGAGCTTCAGCGCCGGCGGCAGCGGCGCCATCGGCGACACCGTCGGCATCCCCGCCGGCGGCAGCGTGACCTACACCGTCGTCGCCCAGACGAGCTCGGCGGCGACCGCCGACCTGGTCAACAGCGCGACCGTGACCGCCCCCGCCGGGGTGACCGACGCGGCCGCCAACAACAGCGCCACCGACAGCGACAGCGCCGCCCTGGTCAGCGATCTCAGCATCAGCAAGACCGACGGCAGCCCGACCTACACCCCCGGCAGCCCGACCACGTACACCATCGTCGTCAGCAACGGCGGCCCGTCCGACGTCGTCGGCGCGAGCGTGGCCGACAGCTTCCCGGCGATCGTCACGAGCGCCGCCTGGACCGCCGTCGGGACGGCCGGCACGAGCTTCAGCGCCGGCGGCAGCGGCGCCATCGGCGACACCGTCGGCATCCCCGCCGGCGGCAGCGTGACCTACACCGTCGTCGCCCAGACGAGCTCGGCGGCGACCGCCGACCTGGTCAACAGCGCGACCGTGACCGCCCCCGCCGGGGTGACCGACGCGGCCGCCAACAACAGCGCCACCGACAGCGACAGCGCCGCCCTGGTCAGCGATCTCAGCATCAGCAAGACCGACGGCAGCCCGACCTACACCCCCGGCAGCCCGACCACGTACACCATCGTCGTCAGCAACGGCGGCCCGTCCGACGTCGTCGGCGCGAGCGTGGCCGACAGCTTCCCGGCGATCGTCACGAGCGCCGCCTGGACCGCCGTCGGGACGGCCGGCACGAGCTTCAGCGCCGGCGGCAGCGGCGCCATCGGCGACACCGTCGGCACTGCCCCGCCGGCGGCAGCGTGACCTACACCGTCGTCGCCCAGACGAGCTCGGCGGCGACCGCCGACCTGGTCAACAGCGCGACCGTGACCGCCGCCCGCCGGGGTGACCGACGCGGCCGCCAACAACAGCGCCACCGACAGCGACAGCGCCGCCCTGGTCAGCGATCTCAGCATCAGCAAGACCGACGGCAGCCCGACCTACACCCCCGGCAGCCCGACCACGTACACCATCGTCGTCAGCAACGGCGGCCCGTCCGACGTCGTCGGCGCGAGCGTGGCCGACAGCTTCCCGGCGATCGTCACGAGCGCCGCCTGGACCGCCGTCGGGACGGCCGGCACGAGCTTCAGCGCCGGCGGCAGCGGCGCCATCGGCGACACCGTCGGCATCCCCGCCGGCGGCAGCGTGACCTACACCGTCGTCGCCCAGACGAGCTCGGCGGCGACCGCCGACCTGGTCAACAGCGCGACCGTGACCGCCCCCGCCGGGGTGACCGACGCGGCCGCCAACAACAGCGCCACCGACAGCGACAGCGCCGCCCTGGCAGCGATCTCAGCATCAGCAAGACCGACGGCAGCCCGACCTACACCCCCGGCAGCCCGACCACGTACACCATCGTCGTCAGCAACGGCGGCCCGTCCGACGTCGTCGGCGCGACCGTGGCCGACAGCTTCCCGGCGATCGTCACGAGCGCCGCCTGGACGGCCGTCGGGACGGCCGGCACGAGCTTCAGCGCCGGCGGCACGCGGCGCCATCGGCGACACCGTCGGCATCCCCGCCGGCGGCAGCGTGACCTACACCGTACGTACGCCACAGCGACTGAGCTCGGCGGCCGACGCGCCGACCTGCGTCAACAGCGCGACACGTGACCGCCCCGCGCCGGCGGTGACCGACGCGGCCGCCAACAACAGCGCCACCGACAGCGACAGCGCCGCCCTGGTCAGCGATCTCAGCATCAGCAAGACCGACGGCAGCCCGACCTACACCCCCGGCAGCCCGACCACGTACACCATCGTCGTCAGCAACGGCGGCCCGTCCGACGTCGTCGGCGCGAGCGTGGCCGACAGCTTCCCGGCGATCGTCACGAGCGCCGCCTGGACCGCCGTCGGGACGGCCGGCACGAGCTTCAGCGCCGGCGGCAGCGGCGCCATCGGCGACACCGTCGGCATCCCCGCCGGCGGCAGCGTGACCTACACCGTCGTCGCCCAGACGAGCTCGGCGGCGACCGCCGACCTGGTCAACAGCGCGACCGTGACCGCCCCCGCCGGGGTGACCGACGCGGCCGCCAACAACAGCGCCACCGACAGCGACAGCGCCGCCCTGGTCAGCGATCTCAGCATCAGCAAGACCGACGGCAGCCCGACCTACACCCCCGGCAGCCCGACCACGTACACCATCGTCGTCAGCAACGGCGGCCCGTCCGACGTCGTCGGCGCGAGCGTGGCCGACAGCTTCCCGGCGATCGTCACGAGCGCCGCCTGGACCGCCGTCGGGACGGCCGGCACGAGCTTCAGCGCCGGCGGCAGCGGCGCCATCGGCGACACCGTCGGCATCCCCGCCGGCGGCAGCGTGACCTACACCGTCGTCGCCCAGACGAGCTCGGCGGCGACCGCCGACCTGGTCAACAGCGCGACCGTGACCGCCCCCGCCGGGGTGACCGACGCGGCCGCCAACAACAGCGCCACCGACAGCGACAGCGCCGCCCCGCAGGCCAACGTGGCCGACGTCAAGACGGCCGACAGCTCGGTCATCGCCGGCAACCAGATCACGTTCACCATCCACGTCTCCAACGCGGGTCCGTCGGACGCCCTGAACGTCAGCCTCAACGACGTCCTCGACGGGTCCCTCAACAACCCGATGTCCACGCTCGACACGGGCTCCGGCCCGGGCGCCCCGGCCAGCTGGCTCGGCACGCTCAACCTGGGCACGCTGATCCCCGGCGCGGACTATGTCGTGGTCATCACCGCGACGGTCGATTCGGCCACCCCGGCCGGCCCGCTCGGCAACACCGCCTCGTCCACGTCGACGACCCCTGACCCGGTGCCGGGCAACAACAGCTCGACCACCTCGACCACGATCACGCTCAGCAGCGATCTCAGCATCAGCAAGACCGACGGCAGCCCGACCTACACCCCCGGCAGCCCGACCACGTACACCATCGTCGTCAGCAACGGCGGCCCGTCCGACGTCGTCGGCGCGAGCGTGGCCGACAGCTTCCCGGCGATCGTCACGAGCGCCGCCTGGACCGCCGTCGGGACGGCCGGCACGAGCTTCAGCGCCGGCGGCAGCGGCGCCATCGGCGACACCGTCGGCATCCCCGCCGGCGGCAGCGTGACCTACACCGTCGTCGCCCAGACGAGCTCGGCGGCGACCGCCGACCTGGTCAACAGCGCGACCGTGACCGCCCCCGCCGGGGTGACCGACGCGGCCGCCAACAACAGCGCCACCGACAGCGACAGCGCCGCCCTGGTCAGCGATCTCAGCATCAGCAAGACCGACGGCAGCCCGACCTACACCCCCGGCAGCCCGACCACGTACACCATCGTCGTCAGCAACGGCGGCCCGTCCGACGTCGTCGGCGCGAGCGTGGCCGACAGCTTCCCGGCGATCGTCACGAGCGCCGCCTGGACCGCCGTCGGGACGGCCGGCACGAGCTTCAGCGCCGGCGGCAGCGGCGCCATCGGCGACACCGTCGGCATCCCCGCCGGCGGCAGCGTGACCTACACCGTCGTCGCCCAGACGAGCTCGGCGGCGACCGCCGACCTGGTCAACAGCGCGACCGTGACCGCCCCCGCCGGGGTGACCGACGCGGCCGCCAACAACAGCGCCACCGACACCGACACGCTCACCCCGCAGGCCGATCTCAGCATCAGCAAGACCGACGGCGTCACCACCGCGGTGCCTGGCTCGTTCGTGACCTACACGATCGTCGTCAGCAACGCCGGTCCGTCGAACGCCGTCGGCGTCAGCGTCAGCGACACCTTCCCGGCGACCATCAGCGCCAGCTGGACGGCGGCCGGCTTGGGCGGCGCCACAGGCTTCACCGCCAGCGGCAGCGGCAACATCGGCGACACGGTCAATCTGCCGGTCGGCGCCACGATCACCTACACCGTCCACGCCAACATCGCGGCGGGCGCGACCGGCAGCCTCGTCAACACCGCCACGCTCTCGCACGCGGCTGACAGCAGCCCCGCCAACAACAGCGCCACCGACACCGACACGCTCACCCCGCAGGCCGATCTCAGCATCACCAAGACCGACGGCGTCACCACCGCGGTGCCTGGCTCGTTCGTGACCTACACGATCGTCGTCAGCAACGCCGGTCCGTCGAACGCCGTCGGCGCCAGCGTCAGCGACACCTTCCCGGCGACCATCAGCGCCAGCTGGACGGCGGCCGGCTTGGGCGGCGCCACAGGCTTCACCGCCAGCGGCAGCGGCAACATCGGCGACACGGTCAATCTGCCGGTCGGCGCCACGATCGCCTACACCGTCCACGCCAACATCGCGGCGGGCGCGACCGGCAGCCTCGTCAACACCGCCACGCTCTCGCACGCGGCTGACAGCAGCCCCGCCAACAACAGCGCCACCGACACCGACACGCTCACCCCGCAGGCCGATCTCAGCATCAGCAAGACCGACGGCGTCACCACCGCGGTGCCTGGCTCGTTCGTGACCTACACGATCGTCGTCGGCAACGCCGGTCCGTCGAACGCCGTCGGCGTCAGCGTCAGTGACACCTTCCCGGCGACCATCAGCGCCAGCTGGACGGCGGCCGGCTTGGGCGGCGCCACAGGCTTCACCGCCAGCGGCAGCGGCAACATCGGCGACACGGTCAATCTGCCGGTCGGCGCCACGATCGCCTACACCGTCCACGCCAACATCGCGGCGGGCGCGACCGGCAGCCTCGTCAACACCGCCACGCTCTCGCACGCGGCTGACAGCAGCCCCGCCAACAACAGCGCGACCGACACCGACACGCTCACCCCGCAGGCCGATCTCAGCATCAGCAAGGCTGCCTCGGCCAACCCCGTCACCGTCGGTGACGAATTCAATTACCTCATCACGGTCACCAACAACGGCCCGTCGGCCAATACCGGCTTCACGGTCACGGACCTCCTCCCGGAGGAAGTGAACTTCGTCAGCGAGACCGAAGCGCACTGCACCACGGCGCCATCGGGCGCGACCACCCTCGTCACGTGTGTCAACACCGTCGGCCTCGCCAATGGAGCCTCTGTCACCTACACCATCCGGGTCAGCGCTGACCTGGTCCCCGGCGCCCTCAACACGGCAACGATCATCGCCACCAGCCCGACCGACCCGAACAATGCCAATGACAGCTCCACGATCACGATCACGATCAATGCCGGCACGCTCCTCTCGGACGTGGCCACCGGCGATCCGGAGTGGCTGCACAACCTCGATGGCGTCGATGTCCTGTTCCAGAAGTCGGGCTCGACCTACAAGCTCAAGGCAACCAACCCGGGCACGTTCGATTACCGGCTGTCGCTCGAGAACGAGACCGGCCTGGATATCCGGACGAAGGGTTCCCACGCTCCGGACATCCTCAAGAACGGTGTGACCCTGAAGGACCGAAACGGCGCCTCGACAACGGTCTACCTGACCGTGCCATCGATGCCGAACGACACCGGAACGGGCGCGAACTACCCGCTGACGGCGGCACAGAAGGCCGAGCCGGCGTTCGTCTTCGACGGCAACAAGCCGGTCAAGGCGCACCCGGACGACCGGTCGGACGACATGCCGATCACCGTCAGCTACATCCCGAACACGGCTCCTGCCGTAGCCGATTGCAGCACGGCGACGACGTACATCCCGCTGCCCTCGAATGCCAACGGCATCATCGCGCGCTGCATCCGCGTCGAGGGCCTGGAGATCCCGAGGCACCATGAGGCACACGTGCATGTGTCGTACGAGTTCCGCTGGAAGGACACCCAGAACTGGGGCAGCGCAACGACCGATCCGACGATCGCCTTCCGGGCCGGTTTCAACTTCAAGGACACAACCGTCATCGAGCTCCTGACCATGCCGGCTGATCTCGAGGCCAAGCTCGATCAGAAGCTCCTGAAGGTCCCGGCGAACATCCGTCCCGCGTACAAGGCGGCGTTCATGAGCCTCTGGAACAACACCTACACCGGCAGCCACGCCCTCGGGCTTGTATTCGCCGGAGAGAAGGTCACCGCGGTCGGTGGGTTCGTCTTCAGCCCGAGCGCGATCGGCGTTCCGGGCGTCAATGTCCGGCTCTGGAAGACGGCGCAGACCAACTTCTGCTCCGGCACACCATGGGCACAGACGACGACCGGCGCCGACGGCTTCTACTTCATCTGGAAGAACGGGTCCGATCAGACGGACGCCAACCCGGCCACGCTCGACTACGGGCCCAAGTACTACGTCGCACTATGCGATCCGAACACCGGCGACAACATCGGGATGCCGTTCGACCAGAAGTATTGGCCGGCGCGCCAGATGGACCACACGCTCGGGAACAAGGAGTTTGACGAGGAAGACTTCTTCGTCAGCGGACCGACAAGCCTGGCGTTCACCCAGCAGCCAGTCAGCGGCAAGAAGAACACCTCCATGAGCACCGTCAAGGTCTCGCTCATCGACGGGTTCGGCCAGGTCATGACCCTCGACACCGGCACGGGTGCCTCCACGGTCACGATCTCGAAGGCATCCGGTTCGGCCAATCCCGGCACCCTGTCGGCATCGTCCGGGCTGACCAAGACGATGATCAACGGCGTCGTCACCTGGACCGATCTCAGGATCAATGCCGCCGGAGTGCTCCAGCTCTACGCGGACTCGGCTGGGCCATCCGGCTCCGTGCCGCCGGAGACGAGCCTGCCGATCAACATCACCAACTGACGCTGGCCGGCCCCTCGAGGGTCGGCGCGATCCGAGCGCGGACGAAGGGCCCCGCCATCGGCGGGGCCTTTCGTCGTCCCTAGCGTCGGGTCTGTCGTGCCCGTCGGATCAGGATGAGGGCGCTCACACCAAGCACCGCCGCACCGATGAGCGCGAGGACCAGGAACCGCGGGTTGGTCCCTCCGCTGGTGTCCGGGAGGGGGGTGGCGGTCGGCGTCGGGGTCGGTGCCACGGTCGGTGGCGGGCTGGTCTCGGTCGGCCCGACCGACGGGAACGGGCTGAAGTTCGGAGGCAGGGTGCCAGCCGGCGGTGTCGGCGCCGGCGTGCCGCTCTGGACGGGCGTCGGCGGCGCGGCCGTGACGACGATCGTGCCCTTCATCCGGTCGGGGTGGATCGTGCAGTGATAGGCGAACGTGCCGGCCGTTTCGAAGACGACCGAGAAGGGCTCGTCGCGAACGAATGGCCCGCTGTCGAAGCTCCCGTTGTCTGCCGTGACGGTGTGCGCCTGGTCCGACCCGTTCACCCAGCGGATGTCGTCGCCGGCCACGATCGTCAGCGTCGGTGGCTGGTATTGGAAGTCCACGACCCCGACGGTATGGCTCGCTGCAAGGGCGGACCCGGTCGCGCCCAGCGCCGCCATACCGCCGCCAACCACTGTCGCGACGAGGAGGGCGGCGACACCGGGTCCGGATCGGAAGAAGGTCGTGACGTTCACGGCCGCTGGTTCCTGGATCACGGATCGACCTCTGATCGGGTGCGCGGTGATGCGCGGCGTGTGGTTGTGTCACGCTAGCCGATGACACGCTCGATGACCAACGTCCGGGGTCGTTCCCGGTGCGTCGCGACACCGTGACTTGCGCCGGCTTCCCGCAGGGTCAGGGCGCCTTGGGGTCGACGAACCGGCAGCGCGGCCGCAATGGACACGCATCGTGGTCCGGCCGCTGGGCGTGGCAGACCTTGCGGCCGTGCTGGATGAGGTTGACGTGGGCCTCGTACATCTGGTCGGGCTGGAGCATGCCGAGGAACAGGTCGTGCGACTCGTCCGCGGACACCTTCGGGCCGATCAGCCCGACCCGATGGACGACCCGGTCGACATGGCGATCGACGGGCATCAGCGGCAGGCCGAAGGAGAACAACAGCAGCACCGAGGCGGTCTTCCTGCCGATGCCGTCGATGCCGGTCAGCCAGTCCCGCGCCTCGCGGGCCGTCATCTCGCCGAGGAACTCGAGGGAGTAGTCGCCCCGTTCCGCGCGGATGTGGCGGAGCGTGGCCTGGATCCGCGGCGCCTTCTGGTTGGCCAGGCCGCCCGGCCGGATCGTGTCGACCATGTCGGGGAGTGCCGCCGCCTCGACCGCCGCCCAGTCCGGCGCCACCCCGTCCGGCAGCCCGACACCGCCCCACCCAGCGCCGGGGTTGTGGGGGCGGACCTCGCCGTCGCCCGGGTACCGCGCGCGCAGGGCCTCGAAGGCGACCTCGGCGTTCGTGTCGGCGCTGTTCTGGGTGAGGATGGTCAGGATCAGCTCGCTCGTCGGGTCGAGCCGGCGCTGCCACGTCGGCCGGCCGTACAGCCCGGCCAGCTCGTCGAGGACGAACGACACGAGCCCGGGCCGATAGCGCTCGAGCGTCTTCGCCCAACTGCGGCCCGGGTCCGAGAAACGCCGCTTGCGCGGGCGATGCGGGCGGACAGGGCTGGATCTCGCAGGGGGCATGCGGCCATCGTTGACGGCCTGCACGGTCGCGTCAACCCGAGATCGAAGCCGTCCGAGCCCGCCGCCTCGCGCCCCGCCCCATGCCTTAGCTTAGTTGTAGGTGAAGCGATCCCCACCCACGACCGTCGAGGTCCCCCCCGGCGTCGAGACCGTGATGTCCACCGTCGACCCCTTCGTCCCTGGCGGTGCGGTGGCCTTGATGGTCGTATCGCTCGTGACCGTGAAACTCGCGGAAGCGCCCCCGAACTTGACGGACGTTGCGCCGGTGAAGGACGAGCCCGTGATCGTGACAGACGTGCCACCGAGGTAGGAGCCGCTAGCCGGGTTGACCGCCGTGACAACCGGGATCGGGTACAGCTTGACGAGCCGCGAGTGGCCCTTGGCGAGCTGCGAGGCCGCCGCCTTGAAGATGCCGGTCAGGTCGGTCGATGCTCCGGTCTTGCCGATGCAGTAGAAGTGGTCGTCGTCGGAGTTCTCCTGCGCCGAACAGGTCGTCGTGCCGAGCGATCGGCCCGGTGGACATGCTGGCCAGTAGCGCGGTCGCTGTCTTGCCACTCCAGAAGCCTGAGGTGTCCGGACAGGCCGGGTCGCCGCCGCTGGCCGCGTCCAGCCCGAAGCCGATGGTGAAGATCTCGATGGGTGGGTTGACGCTCTTTGCCGCGGTCGCCGCGGCGCTGGCGAGGGCACAGTAGTTCGGCCCGCTCCCGACGGCCGCATTCGGCTGACCGTCGGTCTCCAGGATGATGCCCTTCCTGACGCCCGGTCGGCCGTTGTGGGTCAGCTCGTACACGGCCATGGTCACCGGATCGGCGAGGTCCGTGCCGGTGCTCGAGTTGGTGTAGCAGTTGATTGCCGCGGTGACCTTCGCGAACGTCGAGCTGAAGGTCGAGCCCGCCCCGCTCAGGCCGACAGGGATCCAGCGCCGAAGGTCCGCCGGCGCGTTCGCGGTGCCGATCGCAGGCGCTGGATCCGCGGCGCACGAGCCACCGACCATGCTCGGGCCGAGCGTCCCGAGCGAAAGCCATTGGACTGACGGGTCGTACAACGGCACGATCGAGTTCGCGGCCGCCTTCGCGTTCGTCGTGTCGGTGCCGCTCATGCTGCTCGTCCGGTCGATGATCATCACGACGTCGACGGGCGACGTCGGGGCTTCACCGCACGGGCCATTGCACGCGGCGGAGGTCACCACCCCGGTGGATCCGTGATCGACCCCGAGGACCCGGCCGAACGAGAACGGCGTGGTCGCGATGCCCTCGAGATAGACGAGATTGCACATGTCGCCACGACTCGGGTCGCACGGCATGTAGCGAGTCGGCCCGGCTCCCAGGAAGTCGCCGGCGACGGGGGCCCTGCCGAGCGACTTGCTCGGATCGCACACGATCGGGATGTCACGGGAGATGAACGGCTTCGGTGGCGTGCTCGTATCGACGCCGATGAGACACCGGTAGCTGATCGTGTAGGCAGAGCTCGGAAGGCTCGGGAAGTTCGCCTTCACGGTCTTGACGATGAGGCTGTTGGCAGCCGCGGCCGCGCCGGCCACGGAGCCATCGACCGGCATCAGGGTGCCGCCGGCCAGCGCCCCAGCATCCATCGAGTTGGCGAGCGTCTGCCGGTCGTTCCGGAGCATGCCAAGGTCGATGACCAACGCAGCGAACCCGAGGATGACGACGAGGAACACGGCGAAGACGACGAGGACCTGCCCGCGCTCTCGTCTCGCCTCGCCGCCGGTCGCTCATCTGCCTGTGCCTGTCACTCCAGGACCATCTGGACGGTCGAGCCCAGTCGGGATGGTCGACCCGAACAGCAGCGGGAAGAAGCTGCGGTAGGTGAACTCCACGGTCACGTTCAGGGCGTCACCCGGCTGGGACGACGTAGCGGAACTCCAGTTACAGGAGCCGACCGTCTTGATCGCGACACACTTCGTCGTCACGGTCAGGGCCGAGCCGCTGAACCCGGAAGCCACGTTCTTCGCGGCGCCCTCAGCCACGACCGGGATCGTCGTGCGATCGCTCACGGTGATGGCCGTCCGAGCACCTTCGCGCGCTGCGTTGATGACAGTCATCCGCGAATAGAGCAGGAATCCGAAGTCGAGGATCCCGCGACAGGACGAGCAGGAGCACCGGCAGGACAAGGGCGAACTCGACCATCGCCTGACCGCGCGTGCGTCGTCTGCGATGTGGCCGGCGATATGGTTGCGACGACAAGTTGTTGGCCCCCGTTCGAAGGTGCACTTCGCGTACTTCGTCGATGAACGTCGTAGCCTCTTCCGGCGCGGAAACGAGGTCGAAGAGACTCGACACCTCGCGCCCGCGGTCGTCGCCGCAATATGCCCCCAAGATGTCCCAACGAACAGGCAGGCATTGGTACTTTCAAGGGCGGGACCGTTCGCGCCATCCCGGTGCCAGGGCGCGCCACAGAACCAGCTATAGGACCTCTTTCCTACGGGGCCGGGCGCGGCGAGGAGGCCGGACCGCCGATCAGCCCCCGATCGAGACGAGCCGGGCGATCCGCTCGCCACAGCGAACCACCGGCTGGGCGCCGGCGGCCATGGCTTGCTCGACGGTGGTCGGGGCCTCGACGACGGGCACGGCGACCGCCCCGACCGCCGCCAGGGCCTCGATCCCATCGAGCTCGACGCCGCCACCGACCGCGATGCAGGCGACGCCGGCCTCGCTCGCCCGCCGAGCGACACCGAGGGCCGTCTTGCCAAAGCCGGTCTGAGCGTCGATCCGTCCTTCACCGGTGATCACGATGTCGGCGCCGGACAGCCGGGCCGCGAACTCGGTCGCGTCCATCACCAGGTCCACGCCCGGGCGCATGGCGAACGTGTGGAAACGGCCGGCGATCGCCAGCAGGCCGAACCCGACGCCGCCGGCCGCGCCGGCACCCGGTGTGTCACGGACGTGGACACCGGCGGCCGCCTCGAGCGCGTCGGCGAAGCCGGCAAGCCGCCGGTCCAGCTCGACGACGTCGGCCGCTGACGCCCCCTTCTGCGGTCCATAGATCGCGGCCGCGCCGGACAGGCCGAGGAGCGGGTTCGAGACGTCGCAGGCGACCGACAGGTCGACACCGGCGAGGCGGGCATCCAGCCCGGAGAGATCCGCAACGGCGTCGTCGCGGTCCGCCAGCGCACCGAGTGCGCGCAGGAGCCCGGCTCCGCCGTCGGTCGTCGCGCTCCCGCCGATGCCCAGGACCACGGTCCGGGCGCCCGCATCGATCGCGGCGCGGATGAGCTCGCCGGTCCCGACCGAGCTGGACGCCACGGCGTCGCGCTCGAGCGGCGCCACTCGCGACAGACCGGACGCCGATGCCATCTCGATGACGGCCCGGCCGTGCTCGGGGTCGGACAGCCAGCCGGCCCGGATCGCGCGGCCCAGCGGATCCGTGACGGCCGTTTCACGCCACGCCCAGCCACCCGCCGCGGCGACGGCCTCGAGCGTCCCCTCGCCGCCGTCCGCGAGCGGGCACAGGAGGATCGTGTCGTCCGGCCGGGCGCGAGCCCAGCCATCGGCCAGCGCGCGCGCCACCTGGACCGACGTGAGCGAGCCCTTGAACGAATCGGGCGCGATCAGGATCGTGAGCGGCCGCGCGCCCAGCGCGACCCCGCCCGCCACCTCCGCCACCGACTCAGCTCGCGGTCGTGCGAGACCTGCGCCCGCGCGAGCCGGCCGGGACGAGGACATCGGGGACGCCGCCCGGACGGTGTCGCTCGAGGTATTCCGGGATGCGGATCAATGGCGGACGCTCCTGGTCGGTGAGCTCGATGACCTCCAGCGACAGGCGGCCGCGGCCGGAGCGCGGCAGCTTCATGGTCGAGCCCATCTCCGCGAAGAGCCGCGTCTTGTGCCGCTCCTCCAGCCGCTTCATGACCGCGTGCAGGATGACGAACGACATCCGCGACAGGCCCTCGAGCTCCTGGTTGCGGTGGATCCGTCGCTCGAGGTCGACCTGCCCCAACCCTTCGATCCCGAGCCGCTCGGCGGCGTCGATGAGGTGGGCGATCTCGACCGCATAGCCGGTGAAGAACGGGATCGATTCGAGGAGGGCGCGCCGCCCCGCGTACTCGCCGGAGAGAGGCTGGATCATGCCCGACAGCTCCGGGTAGAACAGGTTGATGAGCGGACGCGCGACGAGCTCCGTGACGCGGCCGCCGCCGCCCTCGGTCAGGACGCCGGCCTCCACGATAGGGCGCTGGTAGTAGCCCTTGACGTAGTGCAGGCGTGGCTCGTGGAGGAGCGGCCCGAGCGTGCCGTAGACCATCCGGTGGTGCCAGTTCTTCACGTCGGTATCGGCCCACACGATGATGTCGCCGGTCGCCTCGTAGACCGACTTCCAGAGCGCCTCGCCCTTGCCGACGAATGAGCCGTAGCGGGGCAGGATGTCCGGATGCTGGACGACGCGCGCGCCCTCGGCCTCGGCGATCTCGCGGGTCCGGTCGGTCGACGCCGAGTCGATGACGAGGACCTCGTCGAGGAGCGGCACCCGGCCGACCATCTCGCGCATCGCACGGCGCACGATCGGCCCGATCGTCTCCTCCTCGTCGAGCGTCGGGAGCACGAGGCTGATCGTCAGGTGCTGCTTCTCCTTGAGCGTCACCAGCCGCCGCAGGTCGGCGAACTCCGCGTGATGGAAGTTCGACTCACCGAACCAGCGCTCGACCCGGACGGGCACCGCGCGCGCCTCCTCGGCCGCCCGATCCGCCGCCGCCAGCGTCTCTGCCCGGGCGGCCAGCTGGTCGAACGTCGTGCGCTCGATCATCTCCTGGGTCTTGACGACCATGACCGTCGATCGGGCGCGGGCCGCGATGGCCTCCGGCAGGGCACCGAAGAGGTACGTCTCGCCATCGGTGCCGCCGGGCTGCGCCGACGCGCCCATGACGACGAGGTCCGCCTTCTCCGCCTCGCGCAGGATCGCGTTGCGGACGTTCGGCGCCTCGCGCACGACGGCCTCACTGCGCCCGCCGATGTGCTGCTTGATGAACGAGGCGAGGGCACGCTCGGCCTGGGCCCGGACCGCGAGCGTGATGCCCGGCGGCACGAGGTGGAGGACGATGACCGTCGCGTCGTGATGGCGGGCGATGGCATCGGCATAGCGCAGCGCAAGCTCGGCATGCGGCCCGCCACGGACCGGCACCAGGACCCGCCGGATCTCCTTGGATCCACGCTGCTTCACGACCGCGATGTCGCACGGCGATTCGCGCACGACCTCGTCGATCGTCGGCGAGAAGACCATCGGCCCGGTCCCGTCCCGGGCCCCGGGCGCGCGGCCGCCCCAGCCGAAGATGATGAGGTCGGCCTCCTGCTCCGCCGACGCCTCGATGATGCCTTCGGCCGCATGGCGCCCGATGCGCACGATCGGATGGATCGTCGTGCCGTCCGGGGCGTAGTCGAGGACGCGCTGGAGCAGCCGGCGCGCATGCCGCGCCCGCGTCGCACCCTCGGACAGCGGCATGCCCTCGGGGACCTCGACGATGCCGAGCGCCGACAGTTCGCCGGCCTTGTCGAGCATGGCGGCGCCGAGGCGGATCAGCTCCTCGGCGGTCATCGGGTTGGCGACCGGGATGAGGACGCTGGCGGGGAGCGGGGACTTGGCGGCCATCAGGCGGATTCTCTCCAGCGCGTCTCGAGATAGGGCTTGAGCAGCTCGAACTCGCGCGCCTGCCGCTCGACGCGCTCCTCCGCCTGCTCGGTGGTCACGTGCCGGTTCTCGATGACGAAGCTTGCCACGCGGCCGAAGTAGATCGGGACCAGCGCGGCGACCATCGTCTCGAGCGACGGCCGGGGGTCGCGGGCGGCCACGACGAGGTCGTACATGACCCGCGCCCAGACGTCGTCGGGGAAGTGGAAGGCGGCCACCGCATCGGCCATCTCGAGGGTCGTGGCGGTCGTTGACGCGACATCGCCACCGAGCCCAAGACGTGTCCGTGCGGCGTCCTCGAGACGGCCGGCCTCGGTCGCCAGCTCGCGGACCGTGGCCGCGGTCGCGGGCGCGAGCATCCCGGTCCACGTGTCGGCGAGGGTCAGCGACCCGGCGTGGAATTCCGACAGCAGGCGGAGCGTGTTCACGTCGAGCGGTGGCGGCTCGATCATCCGCTCGAAGCCATAGGCCGGGACGTCGTGGCTGCCACTGATCGGCAGCCACTGGTCGGCGTACCGGACGGCCAGGCGCAGGATCGTGCCCACGACCTGGCGGAACATCGGGCCGAGGTCCGAGCCAGGGTCCTTGGGGTCGTGGATCTTGGCCCCGAGCCGTGTCTGGCAGACGGCGAACCCGCCGGTCACGGCGGACGTGGTCATCCAGATGTCGATCCCGAAGCGGCTGATGTCGGGCGTCCAGTCGTCGAGTTCCAGGTAGTGGCGGACGAGGTCGCCCGACACGCCGAAGTCGCCGCCGATCGGCTGGCGGATGCGATGGCCGTAGAGCGCTCGCGTCAGCGGATAGGTGACCGTGTTGGTGATCGTCCCGTCGTACTTGTAGCGGGCGTAGAGCGGTGCCACGAAGTCGTAGCCGCCCTTCAGGATCGGGCCGGCGAGCAGCTCGATCCATTCCGGGACGATGGAGCGCAGGTCCGAATCGACGACGACGAGAGCCTGCACCTGGAGCGCATCGGCGATCTCGAAGATGGTGCGCAGCGCGGCGCCCTTGCCGCCGATGCCGTCGATCTCCGGATAGGTCAGGCTCACCCGTTGCAGGCGGTTGGTCGGGCGCACGAGCAGGATCTGCTCGATGTAGTCCGGCGGCTCCGTCTCGACGACGACACGTCCGGTGCCGTCCGGCGACCCGGCGTCCGAGTTGACCAGCACCGGGTGGAGGTCCGGGAAGTACTGGACGAGGCCGGCATGAGCCGCGCGCACGACATACCCGATCGTGGCGGCATTCTTGAAACTCGGGATGCCGACCATGATGTCGGCCTGTCCGAGCCGCTCGATCTCTTGGCGGATGGCCGGCGTCAGGGCGGTCTGCGGCACGAGGCCAACCGTACCACCGTCAGCGGCGAGGCATCCCCGTGATGACCCAGTCCGGGTTCGCGCTCCCCGGTCGATAGCGACTGTTGGCCGCCTTGAAGGTCAGGCCGTCGAAGCCCTGCGCGCGCCAGGACGCGACCCAGCGGTCGATCGGCGGCCGGATGAAGGCGCCGATCCGGACCGCGTCCGATTCGATCACGACCGCCTCGAGGAGGCGCCGGCGCTCGAGCAGCGGGACGTCGAGGAGCGATGTCTCGTCGAGCCAGAGCAGGTCGGTTGCGACGAACGCGATGGCATCGGCCGGATCGAACGTCTGGTCGGCGAGCGACCCCTCCTTGAGCTTGAGGGTATCGACCGCGCGGTTGCGCCGAAGGCCGACCATGGTGCCCATCGACGGCATCTCGTCGGACCAGGCGACGACCGCGCTCGCGGTGCGTGTCGCCTGCCTGGTGATGAAGCCGTCGACGACGAGCTCGCTCGCCAGCGCCGAGGCCGCGAGCGCCTCGACGATGCCATCGAAGCCGGTCACCTGATCGCCGTCCTCGTCGACCAGGGCGACGCCGCCGGCGTCGACCGAGGCCAGCGCCCGGAGCCCCGTCCACAACGGCTCGACGATGGGATCGCGCACGTTGGACGGCGCTCCCTTGGCGTAGGTCTGCGGGCGAAGATCGGCGAGGACCTGTCGGGCGACGCCCGGTTCGGTCGGGCCTGGCTGATCCGTCATCGGTAGATCGTACGCTCGTCGGGGGCCCTATCATCGGCCGGTGACGAGCGCCGCTCCGTCCCGCGGTCCCGCGTCCACGCCCGCATCGGCCCGCGGTTTCGGCGCGCTCACGCCTAGCGGTCGAGCGATCGTCCCAGCTTCCTGGGCGCTGTACGACTTCGCCAACACGATCTTCTCGTTCGCGGTCGTGTCCGGTGCCATCGGGCTGTACCTGGTCAACGACAACCAGTTCGGAGAGCGCGACGGGAACGCCCTGCTCTCGATCGCGGTGGTGGTCAGCGTCGGGGTCAACGCGCTGGTATCGCCGATTCTTGGCGCGTTCTCTGACCGCGGGCCGGGCCGGATGCCGTTCCTGCTGTTCTTCACCGGCCTGTGCATCGGCGCCACGTTCTTCATCGCGAACGTACCCGCGATCCTCGGCCTCGTCCTGTTCATCGTGGCGAACTTTGCCTACCAGGCCGCGCTGATCTACTACGACGCGACCTTGAAGTCGGTCAGCTATCCGGCGTCGCGCGGCAAGCTGTCGGGGCTGGGGACCGGCATCGGCTATTGCGGGACGGTCTTCGTCGGGCTGCTGATCTTCGTGCTCGACATCCCGGTGGTCGATCGCTTCCGGCTGACCGCCGTGCTGTTCCTGCTCTTCGCGATCCCGATCTTCCTGTTCGTCCGCGAACCGCGGATCGACGATCAGCGACCGATCACCGCCGCGGACATCCGCGATTCCTTCGGCCAGCTGCGGCGATCGATCGCGCACGCCCGGGCGGTGCCGGGACTCGGCCGGTTCCTCGTCGGCCGCTTCTTCTATTCCGACGCCGTGAACACGGTCATCGTCGTGATGAGCGTCGTCGTCGTGAAGACGATGGGCCTGACCGAGGCCGATGCGAACCTCGTGCTCCTGCTACTGACGCTCGTTGCCATCGCGATGAGCTTCGTCTGGGGCTGGTTGTGCGACCGGCAGGGCCCCAAGCGGACGCTCGTGATGGTCCTCGTGTCGTGGGCGGTCGGCCTCGTGCTCGGCGGCGTGGCGATCGGCTTCGGCTCGGCCGGGATCGTGCCGTTCCTCGTCGCCGGCGCGATCCTCGGCAGCGGCCTCGGCGGCGTCCAGGTCTCCGATCGCGTGCTGATGGTGCGCCTCTCACCGCCCGACAAGATCGGCGAGTTCTTCGGGATCTACGGCCTCGTCGGCAAGGGATCGCAGGTGATCGGACAGCTGCTCTACGGCGCGATCATCTTCCTGCTCCTCGACGACCTCGGGAACGGCGCATACCAGGTCGCGGTCCTGAGCCTGCTGGTGACGATGCTCATCGGGCTGTGGCTCATCTGGCCGGTCCGCGATGACTGGGCCGGGTCCGGGGAGGCGATGCTGGCGCCCGGCATGGGCCCGATCGCGCCGCCCCAGCGCATGGCACCGGCCGGAGCGCCGACCGAGCCGCGGTAAGTGCCCGAACCTGCGCCACGTGCGCCGGCGTCCGACACGCACTTGCGTTGGGCCGCGCGCGTCAGTCGGCGTAACCCGCGGCGTGATCCTGGCGCCATCGCCAGGCGGAGCCGACCATCTCCTCCAGGCTCGGGCGGGCCGCCCGCCAGCCAAGGACCTCCGCCGCGCGTGTCGAGCGCGCGACGAGGACGGGCGGATCACCGGCACGGCGCGCACCGACCGTGAACGGGATCGCCCGACCGACGACGGACTCGGCCACGGCGACGACTTCGCGGATCGAGAAGCCTCCGCCATTGCCGAGGTTGCAGACGAGCGGCTCGTTCGTGCGCGGATCGTCCGGCGCGGTCGCCTCGATGGCGCGGAGGTGCGCGTCCGCCAGGTCCGCGACGTGGATGTAGTCCCGGATGCAGGTGCCGTCCGCGGTCGGGTAGTCGTCACCGAAGACGGTCAGGTCGAGCCGCCCGTCGGCCGCCAGCAGGACGTTCGGGATCAGGTGCGTCTCCGGATCGTGATCCTCGCCGAACGACGGCGTGGCGCCGGCGACATTGAAATAGCGGAGCGTGACGCTGCGCAGACCGTACGCCCGGCCGTACCAGGAGAGGGCGCTTTCGAATGACCGCTTCGACTCGCCGTACGGGTTGATCGGCCGGAGCGGCGCGTCCTCCGGGATCGGGGTCGTGTCCGGGATCCCGTAGACCGCGGCCGTCGACGAGAAGACGATCCGCCCGACACCGGTCGCGCGCGCAGCCTCCAGCAGGGCGACCCCGCCCGCCACGTTGTCGCGGAAGTACTTCGCCGGGTCCACGATCGATTCGGCGACGAGTGAGCGCGCCGCGCAATGGAGGATGGCCTCGATCCGCTCACTCGCCAGCAGCCGGCCGACAGCGTCCGAATCGGTGTACGTGCCGACGTGAAGCGGCGCGCCGGCGGGCACCGCCGCGCGATGCCCGGTCGTCAGGTCGTCGAGGACGACCACGTCGTGGCCGGCGGCGAGGAGCGCGTCGACCGAGACCGAGCCGACGTAGCCGGCCCCACCGGTCACCAGGATCCTCGTCATGGACGAACCTTACGTGGTCGGCGACGGCCGCGGCCGGTCGGCGCTGCGTGCGCTCAGCGGTTCCGACGCAAGAGGCGATCGAGCCAGGAGCGCCTGCCAGCCGGCGGCGCGGACGCGGCCACCGGTGTCTCGGCATCGCGCGCCGGCGCGGTTTCGGGCGGCCGGGCAGGCGATGGCCCGGGGCTCAGGTTTGACTCGGGCGTGGGCCGTGCGAGCACGAAGGCGGGCGGAGGGACGGGCTCGCGCGCCGGCTCGGGCGTCGGCTCGGCCTCGCGCGTCGGCTCGGCCTCGCGCGTCAGCTCGGGCACCATCGCCTCGCGCGCCGGCTCGAGCGCGATCGATTTCGGCGCGGGCGGACGTGGTGGCGGCCGCCCGCTGTCGCGGCGATGGGCGCGCACTTCCTCGAGCCGCTGGACGAGTCGCTGGGCGGCCGAATTCTCCGGGTCGATCTCGAGTGCGCGGCGCCCGAGCTCGAGCGCCCCGTCCTCGTCGCCGCGCTCGATCGCAACGCGCGCGAGCCCGACCACCGCGATCGAGTTCCGGGGATCGGCCGCGGCGACCTGTCGGTACAGGGTCTCCGCCCGGTCCAACAGCCCGACCGACAAGGCCCGCTCGGCCTGCAGCAGCAGCTCGATCATCGCTCGGCCGGGTCGTGGGTCATGCCGGCACCATAGCGCGGCGCCCGCCGCGATGGCGCGGCGCGGGCCCCGGTGGCGCGGCCCGGGCGGGACGGCGCGGCGCGCGTCCTGCGCCTGGCCCGGACGGAACCGGTCAGCGGTCCTCGGTGAGTGCCGCCTGGGCGAGCAGGAGGAGCGTCGGACGCTCGTTGAGGGCCGGATCCGCGATGACGCGCTCGAGCAACTCCTCGAGGATGCGGCCGAGGAGCGGCCCCTCGCTGAGCCCGAGCTCGTCGATGAGGTCCGTGCCATCGATCGCCAACCCCGCCCGATCGAGCACGAGATCCGCGCGGAGCTCGGCGGCGACGCGTGTCCGGAGCTCGGTCAGGAGCCCGGCATCGGCCGGCAGGCCCGACCCGACGTTGTCCGCCTCGCGCAGGTCGAGCAGCTCGTCGAGCGTCCCATCGCCGATCGTCGCCAGCTTGCCGATGAAGCGGCGGACGGCTGCGTCGGACCAGCTCCCCTCGTAGCTGAACATGTGGTGTCGAACGAGTTCGACGACGCGATCGCGCACCGCGCGCGGTTCGTGCAATCGGTCGAGGAATATGCCGGCCAGCTCGGCGCCGACCGTGTCGTGGCCCACGAAGTGCCCGTCCGCGTAGGTCGCCGGCTTGCCGATGTCGTGGAGCAGGGCCGCCAGGCGCACGATCGGCCGGGCCGCCGGCGCGGCGTCGACCGATCGGATCGTGTGATCCCACAGGTCCTCGCCGGGGATCTTGTTCTGGGGGATGCCCCGCTGCGCGGCCAGCTCGGGCGAGATCGAGGCCAGGACGTTCGTGGCGCTCAGCAGCCGGAGGCCGACCGACGGCGTCGTGGCGCCGAGGAGCTTGTCGAGCTCGGCGGCGATCCGCTCGCCGGACAGATGCGCGACGAGCGACGACCGGTCCGTGATGGCCGCCAGGGTGGCCGCCTCGATCTCGAAGCCGAGCGTGGTCGCGAGCCGGACGGCGCGGACCATCCGGAGCGCGTCCTCCTCGAACCGCGCCCCGGGATCGCCGACCGCGCGGAGCACCCTGGCGCCGATGTCGGATCGGCCGCCATACGGGTCGACGAGCATGGGCGACTCACCCGGCGGCGCGCCCCAGGCCATGGCATTGACCGTGAAGTCCCGCCGCGCGAGATCGACCGCGATCGTGTCGCCGAATTCGACCCGATGCGGTCGGCGGAAGTCGGCGTAGTCGTGGTCGGTCCGGAAGGTCGTGATCTCGAAGACCTCGCCATCGCGGCGCACGGCCACCGTCCCGAACCGGTTCTCGTAGACGGCGCCGGGGAACAGTTCGACGAGGCGATCCGGCCTGGCGTCCGACGCCAGGTCCCAGTCGCCCGGCACGCGTCCGAGGGCAAGGTCGCGGAGCGATCCACCGACGACGAAGGCCGCGTGGCCGGCCGTCCAAAGCGTGGCGAGCAGGTCGCGCACGGCCGCCGGGACGGCGTCCTCGAGGGCGGACGATCGCCCGGTCAGTTCCGACCCAGGAAGAGATACGTGCGCCACGCCTCGTTGTGCTCATCGGCGAGGTACGGGGTGAACAGCGAGTAGATGTCGCTGCGCGGCTCGAATGGCGACCGGAGCAGCCGCAGACGCGCCTCCTCGAGCGTCTTGCCGCCCTTGCGGTGGTTGCATGGCTTGCACGCTGTGACGAGGTTCTCCCACGTGTGGCCGCCTCCCCGATGGCGCGGCACGACGTGGTCGAGGGTCATGTCGTGGGCCTGCCGGCCGCAGTACTGGCAGACGTGGCGATCGCGCGCGAAGACCTCGCGCCGCGACAGCTTGACCCGGGGCCGTGGCCGGCGGATGAAGTGCTGTAGCCGGATGACCGACGGCGCGCGGTATTCCGTCCGCGGCGTCCGGATCACCTGGTGGTCGTATTCGATCACTTCGGCCTTCTCGCCGAAGACCAGGCGGAAGGCGCGGGGCAGGTTGCAGACGTTGAGCGGTTCGTAGTTCTGGTTGAGAACGAGCACGACTCCGTCCATTTGGCGGGACGATAGCAGGTTGTCCGGAACGTGCCCGCCTCGTGGCGTCGTTAGCCCCGCCCGACCGCCGCACCGGAGGCCGGATCCCACCCGCCGGCCTGGCCGACCTTGGAGGCCAGAGGCCGCCCGAGCGCCTCGGCGATGAACCGCGCCGCCGCCAGCACGCCGTCGAGCGAGACGCCCGAGACCCAGCCCGAGGCGTCGAGGAAGTACACCAGATCCTCGGTCGCGAGGTTGCCGGCCGCCCCCGGCGCGTAGGGACAGCCGCCCGTTCCGCCGGCCGCCGAGTCGAAGCAGCGCACCCCGGCATCGAGGCCGGCCGCCACGTTGGCCAGCGCGGTCCCGCGCGTGTCATGGAAGTGGTAGGCGATACGCCCGGGCGGGATGCCGTCCTCCACCGCCAGACGGGTAAGCGTCAGGACCTGGCCCGGTACGCCCACCCCGATCGTGTCGCCGAAGCACACCTCGTCCACGCCGAGCTCCAGCAGCCGCAGCGCGACCTCGACCGCGCGCGCGGGCTCCACGTGGCCGGTGTACGGGCAGCCGAAGGCGGTCGACACATAGCCGCGGCGCCACCAGCCGAGGTCCGCGGCACGTGCCAGGACGGGCGCGAACTCGGCCAGCGACTCGGCCACGGTCATGCCGATGTTGGCCTTCGTGAAGGCGTCGCTGGCAGCGGTGAACACGGCGATGGCGTCGGCGCCGGCAGCCTCGGCGCGGGCCATCCCGCGCTCGTTGGGGACGAGCACCGGGTAGCGGACGCCGGGTTCCCGCGTGAGGCCGACGAACAACGCGTCGGCGTCGGCCAGCTGCGGGATGGCTTGCGGCGCGACGAAGCTGGTCGCCTCGATCTCGCGAAGTCCGGCCGCCGCGAGCAGGGCGATGAACCGCGCCTTGGTCGACGTCGGGATCGCCGCCGCCTCGTTCTGGAGGCCGTCGCGGGGCCCGACCTCGTAGACCCGGACACGGTCGGTCATGTCAGAGGAGCGGCGGATCCATCGCCCGCTCGATGCGAGCGACCTCGATCTCGATGCGGCCGAGCAGGTCGATCGCCGCGACATGCTCCGGGCTGCCGTGCGCCGCGGCGTTGCGCTGCCGGCGGGTCTCTCGATGAAGGGCGAGCAGCTCGTCCCGGGTCTGGGGCAGCGGGTCGGCGGCGGGGCTCGTCGCCGTGTCGTGATGGGCCATGGGGACCTCCGATGAGAACGACCCGGAGCGTACCCGAAGCGGGCGGCTCAGGGTTCGACCAGCGCGAGCAGTTGCCCGCGCCCGACCTGGTCCCCGGCGTGGACGCTGACCTCGACGATGCGCCCCGCGATCGGGCTGATCACCACGTGCTCCATCTTCATCGCCTCGAGGGTCACGACGGGGTCGCCGGCGGTCACGGCCTGCCCGACCGTGCCATGGACCCGCAGCACCGCTCCGGGCATCGGCGCGATGAGATCGGCCGGACCGGTCGCCCCCACCAGACGGTGCGCCACGGCCGCGCGGGCAGCCGTGTCGACGTCGGGCGCCGTGGCCAGTCGGAACGCGGTGCTGCGGCCGGCGAGATCGAGGTGGACCGTGTCCCCGGCGACGACGGCCTCGATCGCCTTCGTTTCGCCCAGCGTCGTCGGCGCCCGGTCGACCGCCACCGCTCGCATCAGCCCCTCGGCCTCGAGGGTCACGGTCGGCGAGGCATTGAGACGCCAGCCACCCGCCCATGGATCGGCCGGCTCGCCGTCCGGCACGAGGCGGATGGCGGCCGTTCGCCAGGCATCGTCGGGGATCCTCGCGCGGGCGTCCCAGTCGTCGGGCGGCCAGATCCGATCGAGCGTGTCGGTGCGCGCCTCGCCAGCGAGGACGACCGGCTGGCGGACGAGCCAGCGCAGGAAGCGGAGGTTCGTCACGACGCCCAGGACGACGGTCGCGTCGAGCGCCCGGGCCAGCCGCTCGAAGGCCGTCGGGCGGTCCTCGCCCCTCGCGACGATCTTGGCCAACATCGGGTCGAACCGGCCGCCGATGTCGGATCCAGACTCGATCCCGGCATCGACCCGGATGCCCTCGCCGGACGGCCAGCGAAGACGTTCGACCCGCCCGGTCGCCGGCAGGAAGCCATCCTCGGCGTCCTCGGCGTACAGCCTGACCTCGACCGCGTGGCCGCCCGGGGCGTCCGCCACCGTGGCCATCGCCAGCCGCTCACCGGCGGCGATCGCGAGCTGGTCGGCGACGAGGTCGCGTCCGGTCACGAGCTCGGTCACCGGATGCTCGACCTGGAGCCGGGTATTCATCTCGAGGAAGGCGGGGGTCCCGCGGTCGTCGACCAGGAACTCGCACGTCCCCGCGTTCACGTACCCGACCGCACGGGCCAGGTTCAGCGCCGCGGCGCCGAGGCGCGCTCGGAGCTCGGGATCGACGGCCGGCGACGGGGATTCCTCGAGGACCTTCTGGTGGCGCCGCTGGATGGAGCAGTCGCGTTCGCCCAGGTGGACGCCGTTGCCGTGGGCATCGAACAGGACCTGGATCTCGACGTGCCGGCCGCCCTCGACGAGGCGTTCGAGGATCAGCCGATCGTCACCGAATGCGGCGACCGCCTCGCGTCGCGCGGCCCCGAGCGCGTCCACCAGCCGGTCTGCCTCGCGCACGACGCGCATCCCCTTACCGCCACCGCCGGCCGCCGGCTTGACGATGAGCGGATAGCGGATCCGGTCCGCGGCGGCCGCGAGCGCCTCGTCCGACTGGCCGGCGCCGTCGTAGCCGGGGAGCACCGGGATCCCGAGCGAACTGGCCAGGCGACGTGCGGCGGCCTTGTCGCCCATCGCCCGGATGGCCGACGCCGGCGGCCCGACCCAGCGGATCCCGGACGCTTCGGCCAGCGCGGCGAACTGGGCGTTCTCGGCGAGGAACCCAAACCCCGGATGGAGCGCATCGGCGCCGGCGGCGCGGGCCGCGCCGACCACGGCTCCGGCATCGAGCAGGTCGAGTGCCTCGGGTCCGTCCGTGACCGGCGTGACCGCCCGGATGCCGAGCCGGTCACACGTCCTGGTGATGCGCCGGGCGATCTCCCCGCGGTTCGCGATGAAGACGGTCCGGATCGGCGCGACCGCGTCCGGCGCCCCCTCTCGGTCGGTCCATGGAACCACGAACGCGTCAATCGCGTCAGATGCGACACGCCACCGACCACCAACGCGCCGAGCCGGCAGCCGACCGTCCGCGATCCAGCGCTGGACGGACCGCGTGGAGATCCCGAGGCGCCTGGCGACCTCACTCGGACGCAGCTCTTCGGTCATCGTGTCGCGAGTGTCGCATCAGACGCGCGGGACGGCAACCGGCGGGACGGCAACACGCGTTGCCGCAGGCGAACGGCTCCGACCAGCAACCGGTCGCCTTACCAGCCGACGATAGTGCCCATGATCGCGGTCGCGAGGGCGACGGCGATTGGTGCCGCCATCTCCTGGACACCGATCATCGCGGCGATGTGCGGCGGTACCGGATGGGGACCGAGCTCTCGAACCGCGTGGGCGAACCCGATTCGCCACGGCCGCCCCGCCTCGACGTCCAGCCACACCTGGGAAAAGCTCGCCGCGGTGAGCTGGTAGCGCCGTTCGTCGCCGGTCAACCCCTCGGTCGCCCGGCGGATGGCGTCAAGATCGACCAGCCCGGTCCCCCGGGCTCGAACGACCGCCAGCATCCGGGTGCGCGATGCGAGCTCAACGGCGCCTGTCGGGTGGTACGCGTCGAGCGTCGCCGATGCGGCCGCGATGTCACCCGCCATGAACTGGACGCTTGCCCGTTCGGCGCCGCTCGCGCCCGCGTTCGCCGGGTCGAGCAGCCACTGCCGCGCGAGCGACGGCGTCGTGGGAATCCGGCCGCGCGTCCAACGCGCTCGTTGGCGGATGGCGACGTAGGCCATCGCTCGGCGAATCCGCCACCCGTCGCGGTCGGCGACCGCGATCGCCGTGAGGATGACGACCGGGATCGCCGCCCAGGCCGGCCACGGCACGTCCCGAAGCGGGCCCGCCCACCAGCCGACCGCGATCAGCAGCCCCGAGACGATCGCGCCCGCGAGCACATCCCTGTCACGGGGGCCGGCGTCCCGGAGGGCACGTCTGCTCGGTGACCGGATCCGTTCGAGCAGGGTCATCCCCGCCTCGGGCGCCTGCGCACGCTTCGATCCGGGCGTCGGGCGCCGTCAGGCATCGTCCGGCTCGGGCGCCCAGGCCGGCCGGCGCTTCTCGTTGAACGCGCGGAAGCCCTCCTGGGCCTCCTCGCTCGTCCGCTGGCGGGCGATGACCCGAGCCGTGTGCCACTTCGCCGAGCCATGGCCCAGGCCGCGCACCTCGCGCACGATCGCCTTGGCCGCCCTGGCCGCCGTCGGCCCGGCCGCCAGCAGGTCGGCGATGGCCGCAGCGATGGCGCGATCGAGGGCCTCCTCGCCTTCGACGATCTCGTGGACGAGCCCGATGCGAGCCGCCCGCGTGGCATCGAACCGGCGCCCGCCGGGAAACAGCGCCCGAGCATGACTCTCGCCGATCTTCGCGACGACGAACGGGCTGATGACGGACGGCAGGATCCCGAGGCGTGTCTCGGTGAAGCCGAAGCGCGTCCCCGACTCGGCGATGACCACGTCGGCGACCGCGAGCAACCCCATCCCGCCGCCGAGCGCCGCCCCGTGCACCCGCGCGACGACCGGCACCGGACAGGTGTCGATGGTCTCGAACATGTCGGCCATGGCCATCGCGTCCTGCTCGTTGCCCTCGGTGTCGAGGGCGATCGCGGCGCGCATCCATCCGAGATCGGCCCCCGCGCAGAACGACGGCCCGTCGCCGGCCAGGACGACGGCCCGGAGTCGCGCAGGCTCCTCGCGGGCGAGCGTCGCAAAGGCCGTCCGGAGGTCGCCGATCAGCGTCGCGTCGAACGCGTTGTGGACGTCCGGCCTGGCGAGGGTCACGCGGGCGACGACACCGCCGGGACCGGAACGCTCGATCCGAAGGGCGTCGCTCGACGTGCCGCTCACGGCGGCATCGTACGGCAGGTTCGCGAGGTCACAGGAAGACCTCGCCGTCGTCGACCACGCGGAGGTCGAGACCGGTCGCCTGCGCCGAGGCCCACTCGGCCCGGACCGCCGCTCGATCGATGGCGCCGAACCTGGCCAGCGCAGGGCTCGAGCGGTCGCGTGTGGCGTCCACGCAACGCATCCTACGGCACCGTCGCCGGCGGACCGCCAATGCTCTGCTAGGCTCGGCCGGTGACCGCGGATTACCTGTCGTCGCTGCCGGAAGGGCTTCCCGTCCCCCTCGATGACGGCGCCTGCGACCACCTGCCGGGTCGCCGGATGCCGCCCGTCGCGCTCCAGGCGACCGACGGATCAGCGGTCCGGCTCGACGTCGCAGCCCCGGGGCGGACGATCGTCTTCGGCTATCCGCGGACGGGCGAGCCCGACCGCGAGCCACCGGGCGGGCTTGCGGCCTGGGATGCCATCCCCGGTGCTCGAGGCTGTACCCCGCAGGCGTGCGGATACCGCGATCACCATGCCGAGCTCATCGCCGCGGGTGCCCGCGTCTTCGGGCTCTCGACGCAGGACAGCGCATACCAGCGCGAGATGGCCGAGCGACTGCACCTTCCGTTCCCGGTCCTGAGCGACGAGCACCTGGCCCTGACGCGAGCGATCGATCTGCCGACCTTCGCGCACGCCGGGTTGACGCTGTTGAAGCGGCACACGCTCGTCATCCGCGATGCGAGGATCGAGCACGTCTTCTACCCGGTATTCCCCTCCGATCGAGACGCCACGCAGGTCCTGGCCTGGCTCCGCGGCTGACCCATGGGCCCGTGGGATCCGAACTGGCGCCCTGACCCGACGGGGCGACGTCTCATCGCCATCCGAGCCGCGCGGCGGGGTGCCCTGCTGGCGGCGGTCATCTTCGGCGGGCCCGTGCTTGTCGCGGCCGTGGTGGCGCCGCCGATCGCTTCGCCGATGCCGGGCGTCGACCTCGCGCTCGGCATCGTCATCTGCATCGCCAGCCTGCCGGCGCTCGCCCTGCTCGGTGCCGGGCTGACCTCGGCCGCCCTCGGATCGCGATCTTCCGCCGTCGGCGCCGGACTGGCGATCGGAGTCGGGGCCCCGGTCGCCGCCGTCACCTCGGCGATGATCTTCGCCTTCGTGTTCGTCGCGTTGGCGCCACTCGAGCTCGATGGCCTCGACGCGGCGGGACGGGTGTTGCGTGTCGGGATCACGGCGGCCGAGCGGATCGCACCGCTCGTCGCGCTTGGATCGGTCGGCTGGGTCTTCCTGGTCCGGCGATCCGGTCCGAGGGCGTGATCGGGTCGGCCGCGCCGTCGCGAAGCCTCAGCCCAGGATGCGGATCGCGTCCCCGAGGCGGATGATCCCGGGCGTCTCGACCTCGCCCCACACCCCGAACATGAGGTCCTTGCCGTCCACCTGGCCGCGGTAGTCCCTGATCGCGCGGAGCGTGTCGAGATCGCGCTCGCCGGTCCCGGGATCGTGCGTCGTGATCGCGCAGCGGGCGACCGCACCGCTGACATACAGGACCGTCTCGCCGAGGCCGATCCGGCAGCCGATCCACGAGTCCTCCTCGTGCGCTCTGCCGCCCTCGAGCTCGATGAGCATCCGGAACCGGCGCGCATCGACGGCCCCGACCCCGAGGACCGCGCCGAGCGCATCGAGCGAGCCATCGGATACGAGGGTCGCGGGATGCTTCGATCGCGTCCCGCCGACCCGATCGCAGCGAACGATGCGGACCGTCCGACCGAGGTACCCGCCCAGGCGTTCGGCCCACGGTCCGTCGACGATGTGGCCGACTGCGGTCCGCCCATGGACGTAGGTCTCGACGGGGTCACCGAGCTTCACCGTGTCCTCGACGACCGTGCCGTCGGGAAAGGTCATGCGCAGCACCGTCGCGTCCGGATCGGTCCAGCCCGCGACCTGCACCATCTCCGCCGCGATCAGCTGGTCGACGAGGCGTCCGCCGGCATCTGTGACGTAGAAGCGGCGGTCCTCGGCAACGCCGAGCTCGGTCAGGTCGATCTCGTCGCGCGGCTCGAGGCCGAGACTGCGCACCGGCGCGATGTTGAGGGCAGCGACCGTGGGCATCTCAGCGGCGATGCTACCGGAAGGGCCCGCATGTCGCGTTCGGCGTCGGCGCATCCTTGGCCGATGTTCCTTGGCATCGACCATCTCGTCATCGCGGTCGCGGACCCGGACCTCGCGGCGGTCGAGCTCGAGGCGAGGCTCGGGCTGCCGTCCGGAGGCGGTGGTCGGCACGACCGGCTCGGCACGTTCAACCGGCTGGTCTGGCTGGGCGACACCTACCTCGAGCTCATCGGCGTCTTCGACGCGTCGCTCGCCCGAACCTCGTGGATCGGGGCGCCCACGCTCCAGGCGCTCGACGCTGGCGGCGGCCTGGCGACCTGGGCCATCGCCAGCGATGCGGTCGACCACGATGTCGCGGCCCTGCGCGCGCGCGGCTCGGCGCTCCACGAGCCGATCGCCGGCGAGCGGGTCCGCCCCGACGGGCGGGTCGTGCGCTGGCGTCTGGCCGCGGCCGAGCGCCTCGGCGGCGACCTTCCGCCGTTCCTCATCGAGCACGATCCGGCCTCGGCCGAATGGTCGCCACCGGAACGCGCCGCCCGCGCCGAGGGGCCTGCCCGGCTGGACGTGCTCGAGCTCGCCGTCGACGCCGTCGATCGGTCGAGCCAGGCGTACCTACGGTCCCTCGGCCTCCGGTTCAGGCCCTCGCTCGCGGGTGGCGGGGCGCGCGACGCCGACATCGGCGCCCAGCGCGTCCGGCTTCGCCCGGCCCGCGGCAGGGCGGCCTTCCCGGCCACCACCGTCCACCTGCGCAGCCGTCAGGCCGTGACCGCCGAGATCGACGCCCTGGGTGTCCGCTGGATCGTGCGGCCCGACGTCGGGTCGGGCCCGCGCTGATCCCGGCCCACGTCACATCCGGAACACCCCGAAGCGCGTCTCGGGGATCGGCGCGTGGAGCGCGGCCTCGATCCCCATCGTCAGCACGCGTCTCGTGTCGAGCGGGTCGATGACACCGTCGTCCCACAGGCGCGCCGTGGCGAAGTACGGCGATCCCTCGCGGTCGTAGGTCTCGAGGATCGGCGCCTCGAACGCATCACGCTCGTCGTCGGTCGCGAACCCGCCGCGCACGGTCGAAAGCACCCGGGCGGCCTGCGGCCCGCCCATGACCGAGATCCGGCTGTTCGGCCACGACCACAGGAAGCGCGGCTGGTAGGCGCGCCCGGCCATCGCGTAGTTGCCGGCCCCGAACGACCCGCCGATGAGCACCGTGAACTTGGGGACCTCGGCCGATGCGACCGCGGTGACGAGCTTCGCCCCGTCCTTGGCGATGCCGGCCTCCTCGTACTCGCGCCCGACCATGAACCCGGTGATGTTCTGGAGGAAGACCAGCGGGATACGGCGCTGGCAGGCAAGCTCGATGAAGTGGGCGCCCTTGAGCGCCGACTGGCTGAACAGGATCCCGTCGTTGGCCAGGATCGCGACGGGATAGCCGCCCACGTGCGCAAAGCCGGTCACCAGGGTCTCACCGTAGAGCGGCTTGAACTCGTGGAACCGGCTTCCGTCGACGAGTCGCGCGATGAGCTCGCGGACCGGCACCGGGCGCCGCGCATCGAGCGAGATCGCGGCGTAGAGCGACGCCGTCGCGTCGTCTCCGGCCGGGTCGACGGCCGGCGGTTCGGGGTCCCGCCGGTCCCACGGCGGCTCCGGTGTCTTGCGATTGAGGTTCGCCACGATCGACCGGCCGAGGGCGAGGGCATGCTCGTCGTCGAGCGCCTCGTGGTCGGCGACGCCCGACCGACGGGTGTGGACCTCCGCGCCGCCGAGCTCCTCCGGCGTCACATCCTCGCCGGTGGCCGCCTTCACGAGCGGAGGCCCGCCGAGGAAGATGGTCCCGGTGCCGCGCACGATGACCGTCTCGTCGCTCATCGCCGGGACGTACGCGCCACCGGCGGTGCACGAACCCATCACCAGCGCGACCTGCGGGATCCCGAGGGCCGACATCCGCGCCTGGTTGTAGAAGATGCGACCGAAATGGTCGCGATCGGGGAAGACCTCGGCCTGGAGCGGGAGGAAGGCGCCGCCCGAAATCGACGAGGTACAGACAGGGCAGGCGGTTCTCGAGCGCGATCTCCTGGGCGCGGAGGTGCTTCCTGACGGTCATCGGGTAGTACGTGCCGCCCTTGACCGTCGCGTCGTTGGCGACGACGACGCAGGTCGTCCCCTCGATCCGGCCGATCCCCGTGACCATCCCCGCGCCCGGGGCGTCGTCGTCGTACAGACCGGTCGCCGCCAGCGGGCTCAGCTCGAGGAACCCCGTGCCCGGATCCAGCAGCCGCTCGATACGCTCACGGACCGGGAGCTTGCCGCGCTCCCGGTGGCGGGCGATCGAGCGTTCGTCACCGCCGGCGCCGCGGCCCGCGACCGCCTCCTGTCGCTCGCGAAGATCCGCGACGAGCGCGGCAAGGGCGTCGTGATTGGCGCGCGTCTCCGGGGCGGTGGGATCGAGCCGGCTGCGCAGGACAGGCATGGGCCGATGATAGGTCGCGGCCGGTGCCGCGTCGGGTCGCGCCTACACGCGCGGCAGTCCCCACAGCATCTGATAGAGGACTCCGGCACGGCCGTTGTCATCGAACGCACCGAAGGTCATCGTCGGGACGTCCGGGTCGTCGGCGTCCACGAGGAACGTCGCAGCATCGATCGGGAGCGCCTCGATCGTGCCGCCCTCGCTCTCGATGACGAGCCCGCCGTCGGTGGCCGTCACGTCGACGCGACGGTCCGGCCACGCGTAGGTGCCGACGAAGCGAGTGAGATCGCCGGCCGCGCCGTGGGACGGCTCGAGCCCGAGCCCCGGGACGCCGATGCCGAACCACTCCTTCATGAGGTCGGCAACGAGCGACCGGTACATCGCGCGCCCCGACGAGCCGTTGATGAGCAGGACCAGGGCGCCGCGGCGCTCCGGCAGGATCCGCAGGATCGAACGGTGTCCCTCGATGAGCCCGTCCCATCCCCACGCGGGGCCGCCCTCCCAGTCGAACCGCGCCCACCCGAGACACCAGGCATCGAGCCAGGCGTGGATCCGGACGTCCCCCTGCGCGACCCGCATCATCGCGAGGGACGGATCGTCGAGATGCGCGATCGCCAGACGCATCAGGTCGTTGACCGTCGACAGCAGCGTGCTGCCCGCCGGACCGAGGCCTCGCGGTGCCCAGGGCTCGACCGGCATGGGACCGTCGGCCGTGATGTCGTAGCTCGAGGCGCGAGGCTCGGCGATCGGCCAGGTCGTGAAGGTCGTCTGATCCATGGCAAGGGGAGCGAGCAGGCTGGCCTGCATCGCGTCCTCCCAGGTGAGCCCGGTGAGGGTCTCGATCGCGCGGCCGAGCAGGCACCAACCCACGTTCGTATAGGACCAGATCCTGGCCGTCGGTCGTCCCGTGGCGATCTCCGCCGCCAGGCGCGACAACGCGTCGTCCTCGTCGCCCCCGAACCCGGAGAACTCGAGCTCCGCGCGCAGCGGCAGCCGTGAGCGATTCGCGAGCAGGTCGCGCACGGTGACGCGCGCTCCCCAGCCGGCGCTCCGCAGCTCAGGCACGTGCGCCGCCGCCGGATCGTCCAGCCCCAAGCGGCCGTCCGCGGCAAGACGCGCAAGGGCCGTCGCGACCATCGGCTTTGCCAGCGAACCGATGGCGAAGCGCGTCTCGGCAGTCACCGGCTCGCCCGACGTCAGGTCGGCGATCCCGCTGTACGCCGTGATCAGCTCCCCTTCGCGGAGGACGCCGATCGCCGCGCCCGGCACCGAATGGGCTGACGCGTGTTCGCGGAGCAGGTTCGCCAGCTCGAGCTCGCTCACCCGGCAACTCTATGACGGTCCGGCTCGGTGCTACGCTGGCATAGCAAGTTATGAGCGCCGATCACGCTCCCGTTATGGCGCCACCAGCGGCCGGTGACGCGCGCGTAGTGCCGACTGACGCGTCCGCGGCGAGCGACCATCCGCACGCGCCCAGCCCGACCGCGGAAGCCATCCGCATCGAGCTCGCCGAGGCCTGGGGCGAGATGGGCGCGGCCTGGGGCGTGACCCCGGCGATCGCCCGCGTCCAGGGGTATCTGATGGCCCGCCAGGAACCCCTGACTGAACGTGAGGTCCGCGAGGCGCTCGGCCTGAGCCACCGTGCCGCGAGCCTGGCCCTCGCCGAAGCCGAGGCATGGGGCATCGTCGAGCGCGTCCCCGAGCCGCGTCGGGTCGGTCGCCGGGGTCCGGCCGGCACGGCATATCTCGCGGTCGGTGATCACTGGCAGTGGTTCGGGCGGGTCATCGCCGAGCGCAAGGTCCGCGAGGGCGACCCGATCATCGCGGTCCTCGAATCGAAGGAGCATGAGGCTGCGGCCGCGCTCGCGGCGCATCCCGACGACCGCGAGCTGGCCTCGCTCCGCGAATGGCTGTCGGCGTTCCTCGTCTTCGTCCGGTTGTTCGATCGGGCGGTCGGTCTCGTGCCGCAGCTGGAGCCGCGCGAGCTCGAGCGGTCGCTCCAGCTCCTCGGCCGCATCCCGGATTCGACGATCCTGCGCCTGTTCGACCTGCTCGGCGGGCTCCCGGACCAGGACGTGATCGACCTCGTCGATGCCCTGTCGCGGCTCTCGCCGGCGGCGGCGCGTCGAGCCACCAAGCTGATGTCGGGGGTCGTCCGGACCGTCGCCCGCTAGCATGTCGCGGTGACCGAACCGCGCGCGGATCGTCCCCACGTCCCCGGTTACGGCGTCCCGACCGCGACCGAGGGCATGCTCGCCTGGTCGTGGGCGGTCGAGCGCCTCGAAGCGGCCATCGTCTACTGGCTCGCGACGACCGGCGCCGACGGCGCGCCGCACGTGATCCCGATCTGGGGTGCCTGGGTCGACGGCCGGTGGTACGTCGAGGGTGGCCCGACCCGCTGGCAGCGGAACCTGCGCGAGAACCCCCGGATGGCCGTCCACATCGAGATCGGCGATGAGGTCGTGATCGTCGAAGGCGTGGCGGTGGAGCATGTCGCCCCGCCGTCCGCGCTGGCCGACGCCATCCTGGCGGGCTACGCCAAGTACCGCGCAGCGAAGGACTACGAGGCGAGCGCCGACAACTGGGCGCAAGGTGGCCTCTGGGAGCTGCGCCCGGTCAAGGCGTTCGCCTGGTCCGTCTTCCCGGACGACATGACCCGATTCCGGTTCGATCGCGACCCTTGAATCCACGTTGCGGAAAATCCGCGGGCTCGTGAGATAATCCCGGCGCGCGAGGGGCTCGGCCGACTCGAACGGGCGACGACCCCGGGGCCAGACCCGGCCGGCGATCCGAGCGCGCCAACCAAAGGGATCCCCGCAACATGACCGTCGAGACGTCCACCTGGGCCACCAAGAAGGGTCTGGCCCAGATGCTCAAGGGCGGCGTCATCATGGACGTCGTCACGCCAGATCAGGCCAAGGTCGCCGAGGAGGCCGGCGCGGTCGCCGTCATGGCCCTCGAGCGCGTGCCGGCCGACATCCGCGCCACCGGTGGCGTGGCCCGCATGTCCGACCCGGAGATGATCACCGGGATCATGGACGCCGTGACCATCCCGGTCATGGCCAAGGCGCGCATCGGCCATTTCGTCGAGGCGCAGGTCCTCGAGGCACTCGGCGTCGACTACATCGACGAGTCCGAGGTCCTCACCCCGGCCGACGAGCGCAACCACATCGACAAGCACGCCTTCAAGGTGCCCTTCGTATGCGGCTGCCGAAACCTCGGCGAGGCGCTGCGGCGGATCAACGAGGGCGCCGCGATGATGCGGACCAAGGGCGAGGCCGGCACCGGCAACATCGTCGAGGCGGTCCACCAGCTGCGCGACGTGCTGTCCGACATCCGCCGCCTGCAGGGCATGCGCGAGGACGAGCTGTTCGTGGCCGCGAAGGAGCTTGGCGCGCCCTACGAGCTGGTCCGCGACGTGGCCGCCAACGGTCGCCTTCCGGTCGTCAACTTCGTCGCCGGTGGGATCAGCACGCCGGCCGACGCTGCGCTCGTCATGCAGCTCGGGGCGGAGGGTGTCTTCGTCGGTTCGGGCATCTTCAAGAGCGAGGACCCGGCTCGGATGGCCAACGCCATCGTCCAGGCGACGACGTTCTTCGACGACCCGAAGAAGATCGCCGAGGTCTCCAAGGGCCTGGGAGCCCCGATGCGCGGGATCGCCCTCGAGGAGATCCCCGCCCAGGAGCGGCTCGCCGTTCGCGGCTGGTAGGCGGGCGAACGACGACCCCGCGAGCGTTCCAGCCATGAAGATCGGTGTGCTCGCATCCTCGCGGCGATGGCTAGCAGGGGCGTCGCCTCGCCACTCCGAGAGGCTGCCATGAGGATCGGCGTTCTGTCCTTGCAAGGGGCATTTCGTGAGCACCTCGACACGCTCCACGCCATCGGCGTCGAGGGCGTCCGCGTGCGTGAGCCGGCCGATCTCGTCGACGTCAGCGGGCTGATCCTGCCCGGCGGCGAGAGCACCACGATGCGCCAGCTCATCGACCGCTGGGGCCTTCACGAGCCGATCATGGATCTCGCCGAGCGCGGCGCCCCGATCTTCGGGACGTGCGCCGGGATGATCGTCCTGGCGACCGAGATCGCGGGTGGCGAGACGCCGATCCTGCCCCTGCTCGACGTCACTGTGGAACGCAACGCGTTCGGTCGGCAGCTGGAGTCATTCGAGGCCGAGCTCGACGTCCCGGTCCTCGGCCGGACCCCGGTCCACGCCGTCTTCATCCGTGCCCCGATCATCGACCGGACGGGTACGGGCGTGGACGTCCTCGCCAGGCTGGACGACGGCCGGGTCGTGGCCGTCCGGCAGCGCAACATCATCGCCACGGCGTTCCACCCGGAGCTGGCCGGCGAGACGCGCTTCCATCGGCTCGTGGCGACCATGGCGGCCGAACACGACGACCCGGGCGAGGGATCGGGACGGCGGCCACATCCGACGCGTCGATCGATCGCGGCCCGCCACGACGAGGCCTCGCGATGAGCGCGATGCGAGCGCCGCGCAGCAGCGGCAAGGTCCGGGCCGCTCGATTGACGGACCTCGCCGCGCTCGGGGAGCTGTCACGGCTGTGCCAGTCGGACAGCGCCGAGACGCGCTCGCTCGGCCTCCCGGTCAACGGGCCGCCGATCGGGGTGTTCAGCCTGTTCCGCCTGCCCCTCGGCGCCTTCCGCCCGAACGACCTGATGTTCGTGTACGAGGAGGACGGCAGGATCGCCGGCTTGGTCCGGGTCGAGCGCGAGGCGGTGCGCGATGAATGGACGATCGTGGAGCTCGACGCCGTCGGGCTCGCCAACGCGGGCGATATCCGCTACCGGCTCGTCCAGCAGCTTCTGCGCGAGGGTGCGAAGCGCGCCGCTGCGCGGTTCCACGTCGCCTGCGCGGATGCCGACGGGAACGTCGAGCTGCTCATGCAGGCGGGCTTCATGCGCTACGGCGAGGAGCACGTCCTGGTCCGGGCGGCCGACAAGGCATTGCCCGACCCCTGGTCGGACGAGCGGGCGGCCGGCTGCCACATCCGGCCGACGACCTCGCTCGACGCGCTGCCCCTCGCCCGGCTCTACGGCGTTGCGACGCCGACGCCGGTCGCCCGCCTCGAGGCCATCCGCCTGGCCGACTGGGAGCGGCAGGGGAGCCACTGGCGCGTTCCGCGCTCGAGCCTCACCCCGATCCTGCGCTTCGCCGACGTGGAGGGCTTTGTGCAGGCCTCGCCGGGCGGCGGCAAGGACGGGACGCAGCTCGATGGGTTCATCCAGATCGGCGTCGCCAAGGAAGACCAGCCGCACTATCTGAAGGTCGTCGCTCGGCCCGACGCCGACATGTCCGACCTCATCGACTTCGGCCTGGGGGTCATCGCCGCACGGACGACCCGCGGCGGCGACCATCGCCCGGAGCACGGCGTCATCGCACCCGTGCGAACCTACGAATCACCGATCGACCGCCGGCTCGAGGAGGCGGGCTTCGAATCGATCGCCAGGGTCAACCTGTTGATGAAGGAAACCCTCGTCCGTGTCGCCGAGCCGGCCCTCGTGCCGGCCGGCGTCCGCTAAGTGGAGGCTCGCGTGGAATCAGGTGAGCGCCCCCGTGAATCGATCGACGATCTCGACGCCCTGCTCGCATCGCTGCCGCCCGAGATCGTGGTGGCGGTCCATGCCCTCCCCGAGCGGTCGGCGCTGATCGAGGTCGTCATGGACCTCGGTCGGCAGCCGGAGGCGCGCTTCCCCGATTCGGAGGTGAGCCTGCTGGCGCGCGAGATCGTCGAGGCGGACATCGCCTTCGTGGTCGAGCACATCGGGACGTTCGGTGACGACAACCGGGCCGGCATCGAGCGGACGCTCCACCGCATCAGCGCCATCCGCAACCGCAACGGCAAGATCGTGGGGTTGACCTGCCGGATCGGCCGCGCGGTCTTTGGGACGATCGAGATCATCAACGACTTCGTCGAGACCGGGAAGTCGATCCTGATCATGGGCCGCCCGGGCATCGGCAAGACGACGATGCTGCGCGAGGCCGCACGCGTCCTGGCCGACGACATGGGCAAGCGCGTCGTCGTCGTCGACACCAGCAACGAGATCGCCGGCGACGGCGACATCCCGCACCCGGCCATCGGCAAGGCCCGCCGGATGCAGGTCCGCACGCCGTCGCTCCAGCACGAAGTGATGATCGAGGCAGTCGAGAACCACATGCCCCAGGTCATCATCATCGACGAGATCGGGACCGAGCTCGAGGCCCAGGCCGCGCGGACCATCGCCGAGCGCGGCGTCCAGCTCATCGGCACGGCGCACGGCAACAACCTCGACAACCTCATGCTCAACCCGACCCTGTCCGACCTCATCGGTGGGATCCAGAGCGTGACCCTCGGCGACGAGGAGGCGCGTCGGCGGCGGACGCAGAAGAGCGTGCTCGAGCGCAAGGCGCCACCGACCTTCGACGTCATCGTCGAGATCCAGGACCGCGAGCGGGTGACCGTCCACGCCGACGTCGCGGACACCGTCGACGCGATGCTGCGCGGCGACCCGGTCGCCCCCGAGCTGCGCTGGCGCGACGAGGAGGGCGTCCACCGATCGCAGGGCCGGCCGCGGCCATCCCCGCGCGAGCAGCTTGGCGCGGAGCGCTTCGCCGGGCTCGTCGGCGCCGGCTCACCATGGCGGATGGAGCCCGGCTGGCGCGGCGACACGACCTACCGCGGCGGCGGCTACCGCGAAGCGGAGCGCGGGTCTGGGGTGCGGCCCGGCTATCGGCCCGGCGCGACCGGTGGCTGGCGGTCCTCGCGTGGCGGCTCCGGCCGTGAGCCGGCGACGCGAGGTCCCTCAGCGGAGGGTGGCTGGGCCGGCACGCTCCCCGGTGAGCAATTCGACTCGCCGCCGGCGACGGGTCGCGGCGGGGCGGCCGTGTCCGAGGCGCCGTTCGTTGCCGGCGATCTGGCCGACCGCGGACCGCTGGAGCGCGGGGCGCCGCTGACGGCGGCCGAGACGCGTGCGCGCGAGGCGCGCGAGCTCCAGCGCCAGAAGGCGTGGAGCGAACAGGCCAGCCGGGCCCTGTCGGCGATGAAGGCCGAGGACGGGACCGGGCCGGTCAACGTCGACGACCTGGAGGACGACGACCTCGACCGGCTGCCGCTCGGGGCCGAGGAGGGGCCCGACGGGGGGACGGTGCTCGTCCGGGGCGGTTCACCGCTGCCGACGTTGCGCGTCCTGCCGCAGGGGATCAGCCGCAAGCGCCTCGAACAGGCCGTCCGCGACCTGCAGCTGCCCGTCGTCATCGCCCGCGACGTCGACGAGGCCGACGTGGTCATGACCCTGCGTAACGAGTACAAGCAGAAGACCCCGATGCTCCGCGATGCCGAGGACCGGGCCGTCCCGATCTATGTCCTCAAGAGCAACACGATCCCGCAGATGCAGTCGACGCTGACGTCGATCTTCTCGCTCGAGATCGATCCGCGCGAGGCCGCGATGCGCGAGACCGAGGACGCCATCGAATCGGTGCTGTCGTCGTCCGAGGCGGTCGAGCTGTCACCCCAGAACGCCTATATCCGGCGGCTCCAGCACCAGATGGCGGAGCGTGCGAACCTCGTCTCGCGGTCGCGCGGGCGCGAACCGTACCGGCGCGTCCGGCTGTACCCCGACGCGGCGCGCAGCGGCTGGCGGTGACCGGGCGCCTGAGCCTGGACTTCATCGGCCACTCGGCCGTCGTCATCGACCTCGACGGGGTCCGCCTGCTTACCGATCCGGTCACCCGCGCCCGGGTCGGCCCCCTGCGCCGTGTCGAGCCGGTCCCGGCGCGCGACCGGCTGCGCGGCATCGACGCGGTGCTCATCTCGCATCTCCACTGGGACCACCTCGACATCCCGTCGTTGCGCGACCTGGGGCGCGATACGCCGATCTTCGTGCCGGCCGGCGCGGGTCCGTGGATGAGGAATGCCGGCTTCACGGCCGTCCGGGAGATCGCCCAGGGCGACACGGTCGACGTCGGGGGCGTCACGGTCCGTGCCGTGCCGGCGGTCCATTCCGGCTACCGGCCCCCGCTCGGTCCCACGGCGCCGCCGCTCGGGTTCGTCGTGCGCGGCAGCCGCTCGGTCTACTTCGCGGGTGACACGGACCTGTTCGATGGGATGGGCCAGCTCGGCGAGCCGATCGACGTGGCGCTCATCCCGGTGTGGGGCTGGGGTCCGACGCTCGGCCGGGGCCTCCACCTCGATCCGCTGCGGGCCGCCCAGTCGCTCCGACTCATCCGTCCGCGGGCCGCCGTCCCGATCCACTGGGGGACATACTGGCCGCACGCGCTCGGTCGGGTCTTCCCGGAGCGGCTGGTGGAGCCGCCCGCCGCGTTCGTGGAATACGCGGCCGAGTTGGCGCCGGACGTCCAGACGGCCCCGACCGCGGTCGGCGACGTGGTGGAGTTGCAGCCGTGACCGATGACGTGACGCGACCGTTCGACGCCCGACCCGGCGGGCCACCACCGGCGGATGCACCCTTGACCCCGGGCTCGAGCGACGCGACGCCCGACCTGCGCGGCGGACTCCGGCGCCTGAGTCGCGGGCTCATCGCCTACGGGATCATCGGGCTCATCGTGGCGGGCATCGGCCTGGCCATGCTGCTCTACGCCAACACGCGGATCGACGCCGCCGGCGACCGGCTCGAAGCGACGGTCGGGCAGCTCACCACGACGCTGGACGACACCGCCCAGGCGCTCCATGACGCATCCGCGACCGCGGCGACGTTCAACACGACCCTGGACCGGACCCAGGCGGCGGTCGCGGCCGCGGCCAACACGATCATCGGCGTGCGGACCAACCTCGAGACGCTCGAGAGCGTCCTGCGGACGGTCAACATCCTCGGCGTCTCGCCGCTCGGCGCCGCCGCGGACGCGGTCGGCGGGATCGCGAACTCGATCGAAGGGCTCGACTCCCGGCTGACCGCCATCGCCGACGGCCTCGCCACGAACCGTGATTCGCTCGCCGCCAACGCGGCCTCGCTGGGACGGCTCGGTGACAGCACGGGCGCGATGGCCGAGCGGTTGCGGTCGGGCGTCGTGGAGGATTCGCTGGCCGACGTCCACCTGGCGATCGTGGTGATGCTGTTCGTGCTGACGGCCTGGGCCGCGGTGCCCGCTATCGGCGCCCTGGTCCTCGGTGTCTGGCTGCGTCGCCAGCTCGAGTCGGCCGGCGGCTAGCCGTCCGGCTCACGACCGACCACAGCTAGCGCAGCTCGTGCCGCAGGGCAGATCGAGCGGCGTTGAACCCGCCCATGCCGTGGACGCCACCACCGGGTGGGGTGGACGACGAGCACAGATAGAGCCCGGCGCCGACGCGGTACGGGTCGAGCGTGGGCCACGGCCGGAAGATGAGCTGGCGGATGTCCTGAATGCCGCCGTTGATGTCACCGCCGACGTAGTTCTCGTCGTACGCACCCATCGCCGCCGGACCATGCGTCGCCCGGGCGAGGACCAGGTCCCGGAACCCGGGCGCGAACCGCTCGACCTGGGCCTCGATCCGCTCGGTCATGTCCACGGTCGAGCCCGCCGGCACGTGGCAGTACGCCCAGGCTGTCGCCTTGCCGGCCGGCGCCCGCGATCGGTCCCACGGCACGTACTGGACGAACAGCACGTAGGGGCGCTCCGGGTGGCGACCGGCGGCGACCTCGGATTCGGCGGCCGCGATCTCCTCGAGCGTCCCACCGAGGTGGACCGTGGCGGCTCGGCGCGGACCCTCGGCGGCCCACGGCACGGGCCCGTCGAGCGCCCAGTCCACCTTGAACACGCCCGACCCGTAGCGGAAGCGCTCTGCTCGCCGCCGACTGCGAGGCGGCCAGCGGTCGCCGGCGATTTCGAGGAGCTGACGCGGCGTCACGTCGAGCAGGACAGCGCGGGCCGATGGGAGATCGACGAGCGACCCGACGCGCTGGCCGGTCACGAGCTCCCCGCCCTGGGCCTTCAGCTCCGCCACGAGCGCGGCCGCCACCGCGTCCGCCCCGCCGCGGATCATCGGCCAGCCGACCGCGTGCGCGTAGGTCGCGAGGACCAGTCCGAAGGCGGCACTCACCGGGCGATCGAGGCGGAGCATGGAATGCGCCGAGATCCCCGCGAACAGCGCGCGCGCCGCCCCGTCGTCGAAGCGTGCCCGCGCCAGCCCCTCCGTCGAGCGGAGCGCGGGCAGGCCGAAGCGCATCAGCGCAAGCGGATGGCGAGGAACGTGGACGACCGGGCGGAGGATCTCCGCGGCAAGCTTGCGAGCGTCGCGGACGAGCGGCCCGAAGGCCCGAAGCCAGGCACGCCCATCGGCCCCACCGAGTCCGTTCGCGGTGGCGGCCAGGGATCGCTCGAGGACAGCCGCATGCCTGCCGTCGAGCGGGTGGGCGACCGGCGCGTCCGGGTGGACGTAGGTGACGCCGTGCGCGGCGAGATCGATCAATTCGAAGAAGGGCGAGGCGACGGTCAGCGGCAGGATCGTCGAGCACACGTCGTGGCGGAAGCCGGGCAGGGTCAGCTCCGCCGTCCGCATGCCGCCGCCGGCCGTAGCGGCGGCTTCGTAGACACGGACGGAGCGCCCGGCACGGGCCAGCGTGATCGCCGCGGCCAGGCCGTTGGGTCCGGCCCCCACCACGATCGCGTCGAGGCCGTCCCGTTGTCGCGGGGTCGACAGGCCGGATCGCGAAGCCACGCAGACAGCGTAGCGGCGTCCCTCACGACGCAGGAGCGGGTCGCGCGGGCAAGCGCTCGGCCCATACTGCTGGCCTCGCTGGGAGGGTTGGCGATGGACAGGATCGGGGCGGCGGTGTGGGCGACCGGTCATGCCGCCCGGGTGATCGTCGAGGCAGGCCTGACCCGGCCTTGGCTCGAATCCCGGGGCGGGATCGTCTACTCGGCCGCCAGGGAGGGCCTCGACCTCGGCGAGGCCTGCGGCCTCGATGTGCGCCTGGCGCGCAGCGCGGGAGCGCCCATCGCCGTCGGTCAGAGCGATCCGCGGTCGAACCAGATCCGCTCCCCGAGGAACCGTTCCGTGACGGGGTCCCACGGGAAGAGGATCAGGACCTCCAGCGAGACGGCCAGCCCCGACGGCGGGAGGCCCGCCCAGGGTCCCCGGTTGGTGCCCGTCAGCGTCGCCACCTCGAACGCGCCCTGCGGCCCGATGACGATCTCGGACAGCGCGAAGGCGTTGTCCGGGAAGGCCGCGAACAGCTCCGTGTAGAACGCCCGCGCGCCCGCATATCCCTCCCAGCGTTGGCCCGTCGGGACGATCTCATAGGTGCACGCAGGCGCCAGGGTCGCGAGCAGCCCGTCGATGTCGCGCGCGTCCTCGGCGATCGAATGGCGGACCCACAGCCGCTTGATCCGGCGCAGCTCGGCCGGGTCGAACGGTCGGGCGAGGCGGCTGCGGATCGACGGCCGGGCGGTCACGACGCCGTGCCGTCCGCGGCGATCCGGTCGAGCGCTTCCAGCGTCCGGTCCACCTCGGCCGCCGTGTTGTAGTGGACGAGCCCGAGTCGAAGGACCCCGCCGGACTCCGCCTTGCCGAGCCGCTCGATGAGGCCGGTCGCGTAGAAGTCGCCGTCCCAGGCGTAGATCCCGGCCCGAGCGAGTGCCTCGGCGGCGGCGCGCGGATGGACGCCATCGATCGAAACCGAGACCGTCGGCACCCGGGACGCGAAGCGGGCGCGGTCGGTGATCCCGTGGATGGTCACGCCGTCGTTGCGTTCGAGGCCGTCGATCAGGCGGGTCACGAGGTCGCGCTCATAGGCCGCGATCGCGACCATGCCGGCGACCAGCTCGCGCCGCCGTTCGCTGCCCGTCTCGGCGCCCGGCGCCCCGGTCACGTCTCCATAGCTGCGCCCGATGTCGCGCAGGTAGTCCGTCGCCGCCAGCGTCCCCGCGATCGATTCGAACGACGGGGTCCCGGTCTCGAACCGGTCATGCGCCGGTCGGACCTTGTAGGCCGGCAGGCGATCGAGGACGTCGGCCTTGCCGTACAGCACGCCGAGGTGCGGTCCGAACCACTTGTACGCCGAGCAGGCGAGGAAGTCCGTGTCGAGGTCGCCGACGTCGATCGGGCCGTGCGGGGCATAGGCCACCGCGTCGACGTATGTCAGCGCCCCGACCTCATGGGCACGCGCGACGATCTCGCGGACCGGGTTGACCGTGCCGACCGCGTTGCTCGCGTAGCCCACCGCCACGAGCTTCGTCCGCGGACCGAGCTTCGACTCGAGGTCTTCGAGATCGAGGGTCACGTCGTCCGGATCGATGTCGACCGTCCTGACCGTCACGCCGCGGTCGGCCGCCATGGCCTTCCAGGTCGAGACGTTGGCCTCGTGGTCGAGCGTGGTCACGATGATCTCATCGCCGGCCCGCAGCGTGGCGCCGATCGACCGTCCGATGTGGAGCGTGAGTGTCGACATGTTGTAGCCGAACTTGATCTCCTCGGGCGAGCCGGCCCCCAGGAAGTCGGCGACGGCCGCGTGCGCCTCCTCGGTCATCGCGTCGGACGACGCGCTGGTCGTGAACGCCCCGCCCGAGTTGGCATTCGTGTCGCGGTAGTAGCCGGTGACGGCGTCGATGACACGCTGCGGCACCTGGGTCCCGCCCGGCCCGTCGAGGAAGACGACCGGTCGTCCGTCCTGCCCTCGCGCGAGGGCCGGGAACTCGGCTCGGAGGGTGTCGACATCGAAGGCTGGCATCGGGTCTCCGGGATCGGACGATGGTCAGGCCCGGAGGGTACCCGACGGTGCGGTCGGGCCGGGCACGACGTGCCCGGCCCTGGGAGCGGCGACGAACGGCGTTATGGCAGGCGGCCGAACCAGACCGCCGACAGGCCCGCCCCGACGATCACCAGAAGCAGCCCGGCCCCGACGAGCGCGAAGGTGACTTCCTGGGTCTCCTGGGTGTAGCCGATCCTCGACTTGAGGTTGTCGTAGACGCTCGCCAGGTCCTGCGCCGTTGGCGCATCGAACGCCCTGGCGCCGGTCGTGTCGGCGATCTGCTGGAGCGTCTCCGTGTCCGGCGGGACGTCCACGGTGTGGAGCTGGCCGAGATCGTCGCGGACCTGGATGCTCCCGTTCGGGGTGCCGAGCCCGATGGTGTAGATCGGCACGTTCATCGACGCGGCCCGCCTGGCCGCATCGAGCGGGTCGGCCTCACCGACCGAGTTGGCTCCGTCGGACAGGAGGATGGCGGCGACCAGGGGCTGTCCCGATGGGACATCGGCTGGACCGACCGCGGTGCCAGGTGAGGCGGAGGCAGTCGGGGCCTGGCTGGGCGTCGGGCTCGAGGATGGGGCGGGCGAGGCATCGGGCGCGGTGGCATCGGCCTGGATCTGCTGGGCGATGTCGAGGACCTGCATGAGCGCATCGCCCATCGCCGTCCCATCGCGCGGCCGGAGGCTGTCGAGCGCCGCCTTGAGCTGGGCGCGGTCGGTGGTCGGCGAGACGAGCGTGACGGGCTGCGAGGCGAACGCCACGATCCCGACCCGCACCTTCGCGGGGAGCTGGTCGATGAACGACTGGGCCGCGGCGCGCGCGGCATCGAGCCGCGTCGGATCGACGTCGGTCGCCTTCATCGAGCCCGACACGTCCATCGTCAGGATGACCGTGGCGTCCTCGCGGGGGACCGCGACGACCATCGTCGGCCGGGCAAGCCCGATGAGCAGCGCCGCGATCGCGCCGAGATACAGCGCCGGCGGCAGGTGGCGCCGCCACGACGGGCGTCGCGGGGCGATGTTGGCGAGGAGGTCGAGGTTCGTGAAGCGGACGGCGTACTTGCTGCGCCGGCGCTGGGCCCACAGGTAGAAGCCGATCGCGATCGGCACGAGGAGGAGGCCGAGCAGCAGCTCGGGCGCGAGGAAGTTCATGCGGGTCGTCCTGTTCGGTCTGGGTTCCGGGCGAAGCCGCGCGCGAGCGCGGGGAGCCACGGACCGTCGGTGGAGAGTCGGAGATGGCGGACGCCGAGCCGTGTGAACGTCCCGGCAAGCGAGGCGCGATCGGCCGCGGCGGCCTCGTCGAAGGCCGTGCGCAGGCGCCGGTCGCCGGTATCGACTCGGAGCGTCCGCCCGGTCTCGGGGTCGATGAGCGTCAGCTCGCCGACGTCGACGAGCGCGTCCTCGCGCGGGTCGGCGATCTCGAGCGCGATCACGGCGTGGCGACCGGCGACGTTGGTCAGGGCCGGAAGCCAGTCGCGGGGACCGCGAAAGTCGGACACGAGGACCACGACGCCCGGCGTCGAGCGGGTGGCGGCAACGAGCGCCAGCGCGCGCGCCGGGGACGTCACCCCGTGGCCTTCCTCGGCCGGCTCGGTCTCGAGCGCGCGGATCAGGCTGAGCATCCCGCGCCGGCCACCGGCCGGCGGCATGACCTGGTTGCCGGCCGCCCCGAACGTGACGATGCCCAGACGGTTGCCGCGTCGAGCGGCGAACCGGCCGACGACGAGCGCCGCGCCCTCGGCGACGTCCGCCTTGCGGCGGTCGGCCGTCCCGAAATGCATCGACGGGGAGTGGTCGAGCAGGAGCCATGCCGTGAGCTGGCGCTCGGGGACGTCCTCGCGGACGTGCGGCATGGTCGTGCGGGCCGTGGCGTTCCAGTCGATCTTGCGGACGTCGTCGCCCGGCTCGTACGGCCGGATGCGGTCGAGCTCGATGCCGTTCCCGCGGCCGAGGCCGCGGTGATCGCCGCTCATCCGGCCACCGACCCTGCGATCCATGGTGATCTCGAGCTGGTGGACGAGCCGGTCGGCGATCGGGCCGGGCCCGGGTCGGGCCGCCGTCCGCGTCCTGCCGCCGACCCGCGCGAGGTCGGCGCCGGCCGTCATGCGGTCGGCTCCATCGCGAGCTCGAGGCGCGGGGTCGGGACGAGGGTCAGAACGCGGTTGACGATCGTGTCGGGGGTGACGCCCTCGGCCAGCGCGGAGTAGCTCATGACCAGCCGATGGCGAAGGACGTCCGGGGCGAGCGCGACCACGTCGGACGGCAGGACGTAGCGCCTGCCGTGGAGCAGGGCCATCGCCCGGGCGCCGTGGATGAGGTTGATCGAGCCACGCGGGCTGGCACCGTAGGACACGTAGGTCTCGAGCTCGGGCGCACCCCAGTAGGTGAGCTTCCGGGTCGCCTCGACGAGCGCGACGGCGTAGCTGATGAGCCGCGGGTCGACGTAGACGTCGGTCACCGCGCGCTGCAGGCGGAGCAGGCCGGCGGCATCGAGGATCTCGCGCGGCTGCGCGGCCTCCGTAAGCGAACGGAGGACGATCTGCGCCTCGTCCGCCGGGTTCGGGTAGTCGAGCAGGATCTTGAGCATGAACCGGTCGACCTGGGCCTCGGGGAGGGGATACGTGCCCTCGGCCTCGATCGGGTTCTCGGTGGCCAGGACGAGGAACGGGGTCGGGACCTTGAACGTCTCGTGGCCGATCGTGACCTGGTGCTCCTGCATGACCTCGAGCAGCGCGGACTGGACCTTGGCCGGGGCGCGGTTGATCTCGTCGGCGAGCAGGAAGTTGGCGAAGACGGGGCCGGGCTCGACCTCGAAGCCGGCCTGATCCGGACGGTAGATGCGCGTGCCGACGAGGTCGGACGGCATGAGGTCCGGGGTGAACTGGATGCGCTTGAACGAGCCGCCGAGCACCTCGGCGAGGGTCTTGATCGTCAGCGTCTTGGCCAGGCCGGGGACGCCCTCGAGGAGGAGGTGGCCGCCGGACAGCAGGCCGACGAGCACCCGCTCGAGCATCTCGTCCTGGCCGACGATGACCCGCCGGATCTCGAACATGATGGCCTCGGCCGTCGCCCGCGGATCCGCGGGATCGGGGAGGGCTCGCAGGTCGGCCGCGGCCGGCGTGGGGGTCGTGGTCGAGAACGGGTCGGTCATGTCGGTCTCCGGTGTCGTGGCTGGCTGGTGGGACTCGGGATGTGACGTGCGGTAGCCATGACGTTCGTGGAGATTTCTGAGGGTTTGCTGAGAAGGTCAGGCGCCTGCGTGACGATTTCGAAACCTGCCGCCGATGCGCCGTGGCGACCTCGGGCGGTGGCGGTCAGCCCTGTGCCAGCGAGGCGAGACCGGTTGCAGCGCGTCAGGCATACGGCGACTCCACCGGCCGAAGGATGCGTCAGACCGGCGCTTCCATGTCCATGGCGCGAAGCCGCTGGCCGACCGCCTCGAGGATCGCGCTCCGGATCGGGGGGGACGTCTCGAGGAGCTCGTGGAACATGTGGTACGTCAGCGACAGGAGGCGACACGGCGTCTCCGTTGTCGCCGTCGCGGTCCGAGGGCCGCCGTCGAGGAGGGCGATCTCGCCCAGGAAGTCCCCGGCGCCGATGGTGTTGATCGCCTTGCCACCGCGCTCGATCCGGACCGTGCCGGATTCGATGATGAAGAAGTAGCCCTCGTGATAGCCCTCGCGGGTGAGTTGCTTCCCGGCCGGTACGTCGAGCTCGTCGGCGATCGCCCCGAGGCTCTCGAGATCCGCGCGGGATATCCCGGAGAACAGAGGGACGCGCTCCAGCAGATCGAGCTTGCCGTCGTCCATCACCACCACCTCCCTCGGCGCGAGCATAGCGGGACTCGAGGGGCGTGATCGATGGCTAGTGTTCGGTGCCGCCGGTGAACGTCCAGCCGTCGATGCGGACGGCGGGGACGACCACCCCACCGAGGAGCCCCTTGAGCGTCTTGCGCTCGCGAGCGATCGCCACGGTCCCGGCCAGGGCCGTCAGGTAGTTCTGCGTGTAGCGCAGGTTCTTGACCGGCCCGACGATCCTCCCGCCCTCGACCAGGAACGTGCCGTCGCGAGTCATGCCGGTGACGATCGCGAGCTTGGGATGCACGGGGTTCGTGTAGTGGAAGCGGGTCACCAGCAGGCCCCGATCCAGGCCGCCGATGAGCTCCTCGCGCGACGACGCGCCGGGCTCCATCAGCATGTTGAGCGGGAACGGCCCCCACGGGTTCGGGGCCGGCAGGCCGTGGCCGGTCGAGGCGACCCCGGCCCGGGCCGCGGTCTGGCTGTCGTACACGATCCCGCGACAGAGGCCGGCCTCGACCAGCGGCACGCGCTGCTTGGCGACGCCCTCGTAGTCGAACCACATCGGCAGGCCGGCGGCGTCGTATCCGTCGTCGACGAGCGTCACGAGGTCGCTGCCGATCCGCCGGCCGGGCTCGAAGAAGCTGCGCTCCTCCTGGACGGCGAGCGCCGAGAACCCGAGATAGCCGAGCATGTCGAGCAGGTCGACGACGGCGTACTCCTCGAGCACCACGGCGTAGTCGCCCGGGTCGACGGCCACCGCGTCGGCCGTCGCGCGTGCCTTGTCGGCCGCCTCGCGACCGATCGCCGCCGCGTCGATCGTCGAGGCGTCGACCGCCGCCGCCTCGGCATAGCCCGTCCCGCCGCCAGGGCCCATCGAGACCGTGATGACCTGCGAGGTCGTGCGCGTCCCGGCTGCCCGGGCCCCGTTGGAGTTGGCCACCGCGATCAATTCCGTGCTGGTCGCGAACGACCCGTAGGCGGTCACACCGGCATCGTCCGCTGCGCCGATGACGGCGCGGACGGCCCCGGCGCGAAACTCCGGGCTGGCCTCCGCGGTCGCCCGGCTGTACGCCGCCGGGACGTCGTGGGTCTCGGTCGGGCCGGGCAGACCGCCCCAGTCATCGAGCTCCTCGACGACCCGCGCGATGGCCGTCGCGCTCTCCGCGAGGCGTCGCAGGCCTTCCTCGTCGGTCCGGCCGGACGAGGCCACGCCGACCCGCTTCCCGACGACCACGCGCAAGTTGATCGTGACGTTGGTCTCGGCGACGTTCTGGTGGATCTCGCTGTTGGCGAAGCGGGTCAGGGCCGAAATCCTCGGACATGACCAGGGCCTCCGCCTCGGTCACGCCGTGGCGGTGGGCGTGGACGAGCGCGGCATCGGCCAGCCTGAGCGCGTCGGCGGCCCGGTCGTCGTTCATCGATCCCGCGGTCCGGCTACCACTTGCCGACGCCGACCTGGACGTCGCGGAACCGGGCGCCCGGCACGGCATGTCCGACGTGCCCCGTCTGGCCTGGCTCGCCCTTGCCACAGTTCGGCGTCCCGAGCATCAGGTAGCTGGACTCGTCACCGACCGCGTCGCACGAGCGCCAGAACTCGTAGGTGATGCCGGTATAGGTCGGGTTCTTGAACAACCGGCCCTTCTTGCCGCCCTTGATCTCGTAGGCGACCTCGGTCGCGAACTGGAAGTTGAGTCGACGGTCGTCGATCGACCAGGAACAATTCGAGGCGAGGTACAGCCCGTCGTCCGTGTCGGCGACGATCCCCTCGAGGCTCATCCCCGGCTTTGGCAACAGGTTGATGTTGGTCATCCGGATGAGCGGGATGCGGTTCCAGCCGTCCGCGCGCATCGCGCCGCCACTCCGTCGCCCGATCCGCGGCGCGGTCTCGCGGCTGGACAGGTACCCGACGAAGATCCCGCTGCGGACCAGCGGCACGGCCTGCGCCGCGACGCCCTCATCGTCCCAGCCGAACGTGCCCATCCCGCCCGGCGCGGTCGCGTCGGCGACGATGTCGACGAGGTCCGAGCCGTAGCGGAAGCCCTCGTCGAGCTTGTCCGTGGTCAGGAAGCTCGTCCCGGCATATGACGCCTCGGTCCCGAACACCCGATCGAGCTCCGACGGGTGACCGCACGACTCGTGGACCTGGAGGTAGAGCTGGGACGGGTCGAGGACGATGGTGAAGCGGCCCGACGGGCACTGCGCTGCGCTGAGCAGCTCGACGGCCTCCTCGGCCAACGGTCCGGCACGCTCGCCGAGCCCCTGGCCGCGCACGATCTCGTAGCCGCCGGCGCCCCAGCCGCCGCCCGAGTCGGGGTAGCTCCGGCGCTGGTGCTCGTCGCCGTCGACGGCGTGGGCCTCGATGCCCGCCCCGACGTGGGTGATGACCTGTTCGGTCAGGCTGCCGTCCGTCGCCGCGAAGGTCTTCCATTCGCGCTGGGCCGCGTAGGTCAATTCGGTGAAGGCGATGCCCTTGACGCGGGTGGCGGCCCGGTCCGCGGCAAGCAGGTCTCCGATCTTGGTCTCGAGCGGGACCGTGAACGGATCCTCCTCGAGCGGGGTCTCGTACGTCCCGTGTGCCGGCGGACGGTCGTCCAGCGTCGTTCGTTCGCGCAGCGCGGTCGCGCTCGCCCGGGCGATCCGGACGGCTTCGCCGGCGATCCGATCCGCCTCCGATGTGGTCAGGACGTGCGACGCGGCGAACCCCCACGCACCGTCGACGAGGACGCGGACCCCGAAACCCTCGCTCTCGCCCGACGCGACGCCCTCGACCCGACCGGTCTTGATGGAGATGCTCTCTTCGAGCCGCCGGACCACCCGAACGTCGGCATATCCGGCGCCCTGTGCGGATGCCGTATCGAGGGCGCGGGCGGTCAGGTCTCGCATGCGCCGCGCAGCCTAGCAGAGGGTCGGGCGGCCCACAGTCGGGAGACTTCCCTATGCGGTCGGACCGCGGAACGCTGCCGGGAGGACACGAATCGGGGTTGGTCGGCGCCCGGGTTCCAGCCGTCAGCCGCGGTGGCGCGAAGCGTCAGAACGTGGCGCGGCCGGCAACGGCCTGGAAGGTCAGGTACAGGCCGAGCCCGAACACGAGGACGGCCGCGCCAAGCGGGACGTAGCTGCTCACCCGGCCAAGCGACGACGTCGCATCGACGCGATCGAGGCGACCGCGGGCGAGCACCAGTACCAGGCCGATCCCGCCCATGACCAGGGCCATGCCGAGGCCGAATGCGACGACCAGGACGAACCCGAAGCCGGGCCGGCCGGCCGCGATCGATCCGAGCAGGATGAGCAGGGCACTGGTCGAGGGGATGAGTCCGCCGGCGAGTCCAAGCACGAACAGGCTTCGCCACGAGATCGTCGTCCCGGCCGGTGGCAGGTGGCTGTGGGTGACGCCGCCGTGGGTGTGGACGCCGTCATCGCCGGCCGGCGTGGTCGCTTCGTGCGCCTCGGCGTGGTCGTGCGACTCAGCGTGGTCGTGGTCGTCGGCCTGCGCGTGGTCGTGGACGTGCCGTTGCGCGCTCGCGGCCGTCCTGGGGCGCCGGCGGCGACGCCCTTCGCCGACGAGCATCCAGCCACCGATCGCGACGATCGAGATCGCCGCGACGATCGGCGCCGAGGTGACGACCAGGTCGGGCGACACGACGCCTTCCGCGCCGACGATCAGCGCGGCCAGCACCAGGATGCCGAGCGTGTGCGACACGGTGACCGACAACCCGAGCCCGGCAGCATGCAACGGTGTCCCGCGCGTCCCCACGAGATAGGCCGCCATCAGGGTCTTGCCGTGCCCCGGCGTCAAGGCGTGACCGGCCCCCAGCGCGGCCGCCGTCAGGATCGACACGAGCAGGACGACCGGCGACAGGTCCGCGGTCCGGAAGATCGCCGGCACGTCGCCGCCGCCCACGCCGCCCGGCACCGCTTCGACATTGGCCGCCGCCGGGGCGGCGACGGCCGCCGCGGGCACGGCCGCCGCGGGTTCGGTCGTGGCGAGCGGGGAAGCCGTGCTCACCGGTTCGACGTCTCCGGCTCCCGGCACCGGCGTGGCGTCCGGGATGTCGAATGGCGGGAGCATCGTCCCGCCCGGCGTGACGACGATGGCGACCGCCTTGTCCTCGAGCGCCTGGGTCAGCAGGTTCGTCGGGTACGTGGTGAGCCGGCCGGACGTCGTCGCGGATCGCAACGCGCCGCCGGCCCCGGCGACCGTCACGCCGGAACCCTGGACCACGATCTCGCGCCAGCCGAGGCGATCGGGGTTCGACCGGTCCGCGTAGGCCAGGCGGGCCCCGGCGGCCAGCGGGGCGAGGAGCGGAGCGGTGAAGCCGCACACGAGGCGCATCGTCGACAGCCCGCCCACGCCGGAAGGGAACGTCAAACCGGCCTCGTCGAGCGCGAACGGCAGTGGTCTTCCGTCCAGCGACAGGCTCAGCGAAGGCGCCAGTGCCTCGCACGCCGTGACGCGACCCGCGTCCGCCTCGTCGTCGGAGACCTCACCGTCGCCGTCGGTGTCGAAGTCGAGGCGTGCCTGGAAGGTCGGGATCTCGGCCTGGTCGATGACGATGTCGAGCAGGATCCGCTCGGCCTCGACCCGGATGCCCGCGTAGTGGTTGATGGTGAAGTTGCCGAGCGGGTGGGCGGACGCGACCGCGGGCAGGACCAGCAGCGCGAGCGCCGCCAGGCAGAGAGCCGCGCGTCGCGGCCGGCCTGAGCGTCGAGCGATCGTCGTCATCGTGTGGCGTCCCGGATCATGCGGCATATCTTCACGGTTGCGGCGCACATCGACCGGCGGTGGCCTCCTCGCGCCTGCCCAACGGATACGCGCCACGCGCCGGCATGGATGATGGCCGGTGCGGGCACCGTCGTCGGCTACACTCGCGACGTGACTCGTCCCGGGGCCCAGCCGCGCGGCTGGTTCATCACCATCGAAGGGCCCGAAGGTTCCGGCAAGACGACCCAGGCCGCGGCCCTCGCGAGCCATCTCGCCAGCCGCGGTCTCGACGTCCATGTCACCCGCGAGCCAGGCGGGACATGGCTCGGTGAACGCCTCCGTGACGTCCTCCTGGCCCGGACGGGGACGACCGCGGCGACCGATCCGTTGACCGACGCACTCCTGTTCAACGCGGCGCGGCGGCAGCTCGTGACCGAGGTCGTGCGTCCTGCACTCGCCGCCGGCCGAACAGTGCTCTGCGCGCGGTTCGCCGATTCGACGCTGGCGTATCAGGGCTACGGCGCCGGGGTCGCGCTCGAGCGGCTGCGGGCGCTCGAGGAGGCCGCCACGGACGGCCTCAGGCCGGATCTCACCATCCTGCTCGACATCGCGGTCGACGACGGGCTGGCGCGGAAGGCACCCGGCGACGTGACCCGCTTCGAGGCCGAGTTCGATCTCGCGTTCCACCGCCGGGTCCGCGACGGGTTCCTGGCCCTGGCCGCCGCCGAGCCGGGCCGGTTCGCGGTCGTCGATGCCGCGCCCGCCAGTCCGGAGGTCACGCTCGCCGTCGCCGCCGCGGCCGACCGGCTGGTCGGTTCCGGTGAACCGAATCCACTGCCGGCACGCACACCGTAGGTGAGCCAGCTGGACCCGTCGTCCCGACTCAGGGTCGCGTCCTCGGTGGACGAGGCCGATCGGGCCGTGCTCGTGCGTCTGGCCGATGGAGAGCTCGATGCTCTCGGGGACCTGTATGACCGTTACAAGACGATGGCCTTCTCGATCGCATACCGGATCACCAATGACGCCACCCTCGCCGAGGACGTCGTCCAGGAGGCCTTCCTGGGCGCCTGGCGCAATGCGGCGCGCTACATCGAAGGTCGGGGCAGCGTGAAGACCTGGCTGCTGGCGATCGTCCACCACCGTGCGATCGACGCCGTCCGGCGGCGCCGGACGACGACCGAGCTGCCCGACCTCGAGCTCCCGCCGCCGGAGGCGTTCCGGGCTCCGGACGTATGGGCGGAGGTCGCATCGGGCCTCGATGCCGACGCGGTGCAGGGCGCCCTTGCAACGCTGTCGGACGTCCAGCGCGAGGCCATCGAGCTCGCCTACTTCAGCGGGATGACCCAGCAGGAGATCGCGGACCGGACGGCGACGCCGTTGGGGACGGTCAAGAGCCGGATGCGCCTCGGTCTGATGGCGATGCGGCGGCACCTCGAGGCGGGGTCCACATGAGCGAGCCCGAAGCCGTGCGGGACCTGACCTGCGACGAGGTCCGCGAGCGGGCGGGCGCCTTCGTGCTGGGCGCCCTCGCGTCAGCCGACGAGGCCGCGGTGCGCACGCACCTCGCCAGTTGCACCGAAGCCCACGAGGAGATCGCGGAGCTCGGCGGCGTGCTCCCGGTCCTGGCCGAGAGCGTGCCGGTCGTCGAGCCACCGGATGGCCTGCGGGCGCGGATCCTGGCCGCGGCGGCGGAGGAGCTGGCGTCTCGTTCCGTGGTGGCGCCAGCTCCGTCGTCGGAAGCCGTTCCGGTGGCTGAAGCCCCCGCGGCCGGTGCGGCGGTGACGACGGCCTTCCCCGGGCCGGAGGAGCGCGAGGCCCGACGTGGCCGCCGAACCTCGACGGGCGCCTGGTTCCTGCGCATCGCGGCGGTCGTCGCGATCGTCGCGCTGGGCGGGCTGAGCCTCCTGCTCGGTGTCCAGCTCAACGCCGCGCGCTCGTATGAGGACGGGGTGGCGTCCGTGCTGGAGGTGGCGGCCCAGCCCGGGTCGCTCACGGCGATCCTGACGGCGGACGGCGGGACCGGTTCCGGCCTGGCCGCGGTCAGCGCCTCGGGGGCGGTCACGATCGCGATGCAGGCGCTCGCGCCGACCTCTGGCAACGAGGTCTACGAGGCGTGGGTCATCGCGGGGAACAACGCGCCGGTCCCGCTCGGCAGCTTCACCGTCGGCAACGCGGGGACGGCCGTGTTCGAGGGATCGGGGCTGCCGACGACCGGTCCGCTCGTCCTCGCCCTCACGCGCGAGCCGGGCCCGGGCGCCACGGCGCCGACCCTGCCGATCATCTCGAAGGGCGTCGCGACCGGCGCCGGCTGACGGCCGGGAAGGTTCGCGGCCGCGCCCCGACCAGTCGGCCCCCGAACCGCGGCTCAACCGGCCGGTGCGATCCCCGTCGCGACCGAGCCCCGGCCCTCCTCGCGCGCCCGCGCGAGGCCGGACTTCGCTGCCGCGATCAACGCATCGGCATCCCCGCCGTCGACCGGGAAGCGAGCGACGCCGGCCGAGATCGTGATCTGCCGGCCACCGACCGGCGGGAGGGCCGCGATCCCGTCGAGGACGCGTCGCGCGACCGTCATCCCGGCCGATCCCGGCGCAACGAGGACGAACTCGTCGCCACCGATCCGCCCGACCGTGTCGACCAGCCGGACCGACTCGGCGAGGACCGCGGCGACGCGTCGCAGGACGTCGTCGCCCGCCTCGTTGCCGCTGTCGCGGTTCGTCGCCTGGAAGTCGTCGACATCGAACATGGCGAACGAGACCTCGCTGCCCTGGCGACCCGCGCGGGCCAGCTCGAGCTCGAGGATGCGGCCGATCGTGCGCGCGTTGGCCAGGCCGGTCAGCGGGTCGGTGTGGGCCATCCGCTCGAACCACTCGGAGCGCTCGGCCGCCGTCGAGGCAAGCCGGTCGCGATCGATCGCCACGGCGGCCAGCGCGGCGAGCGCGGTCAGCGTCTCGCGTTCGGTGGCATCGAGCACCCGTGATCCCGCCCAACCGAAGCCGATCGACCCGAGCGGGACGTCCAGCCCTCGGCTCGAGACGATGAGCGGCAGGTAGGCTCCGACGAAGGACGACCCGTCCGGCATCGTCGCTTCCCGGTCGAACGTCGCGGTTCGGGCATTCGCGGCGACGCTGAACGGATGGGCCGGATCGGCCACTTCACCCGCCAGCCGCGCGGTCGACAGCTCGTCCATGCCGTGCGCTGCGGCGAGCTGGAGTCCGGGTCGGTCCGGATCCGAGATGAAGATCGCGCCCATCACCGGCCGGAGCGCCGTCGCGCCCGCCGTGAGGACGCCGTCGAGGACGGCGTCGAGGTCGCCGCGTCCGGCGACCGCCTCGATGGCACCGGGGAGGGAGGCGCGGGGATCGCTGGGCTGGTCGTCGGTCGACACAAGGGACTCCTGCACGCGTCTGGATCGTCGGAGGCCGCATCGTACACCAGCGTCCCGGCCAGACCGCCGATCCCCGTTGACCCCGGTCGCACGGGGCGTCGATACTCCGCGCGTGAAGCTCGTCGTCGCCATCGTCCACAGCGAGGATGCCGAGCGCCCTCGTCAACGCCCTGCTCGACAAGGAGTTCCGGGCGACCCGGCTGCAGAGCTCCGGCGGGTTCCTCAAGCAGTCGAACGCCACGATCATCCTCGGGGTCGAGGAGTCGGACGTGGACGAGGTCATGGACATCGTGCGCACGAACTGCACGTCGCGGACGCAGGTCGTCAACCCGATGCCGCCGATCATGGAGCCCGGCGAGTTCTTCATGCCGTACCCACTCGAGGTCGAGGTGGGTGGCGCGACCGTGTTCGTCCTGCCGGTCGAGCGGTTCGAACGACTCTGACCCGGGAACGACTGCACCGCGTCGCGCGCCGGGCTACGCTGCGCACGTGAGCCCCTTTCGCCCCGACCTGGTCGACTGCTGGATGTTCCGTGTCGGGCGCACCGCTCGCGACATCGCGAGGCCGGAGATCCTGCTCATCCGACGCGCCCCCGGACGGATCTTGCCCGGCCTCTGGCAATGCGTCTCCGGGTCGCTCGAGCCCGGCGAGCGGGTCGCGCTCGGTGCCCTGCGCGAGCTGGCCGAGGAGACCGGCTTCGGGCCGGCGGACATCGAGGGCTTCTACGACCTGGATCTCGTCAACCAGTTCCACGAGCCGTCGGTCGACGGGATCGTCACGGCGGCGGTGTTCGCGGTCCGGCTCCACGTGGACGCCGAGCCGCGCCTCTCGAACGAGCATGACGGCGCGCACTGGCACGCTCTCGAGGAGGCGCATCAGCAGGTCATCTGGCCCGGCTACCGGACCGCGATCGAACGGATCCGCGACGACCTGTCCGACCCCGACCGAGCCGTCTGGTTCGAGCTGACCCTGGCCGGCGACCGGAACGAGGCGACCCAGCGCCCACGGGTGGCGCCCAGGATCGACTGACCGCGCAGGGCGGCGGCGCCGCGCACCGGCCCGAGGCTCAGAAGACCTCGGGCACGAAGGTCTGGTCGGACATCGGCGGTCGGACGTAGCCTCGATCGGGCTGACGGGGCGGCAGCACGATCGGCTCGGGTGTCAGGTCCTCGTAGGCGATGAGGCTCAGGAAATGGTGGATGACATTGAGCCTGGCGCGCTTCTTGTCGTCGGCATCGACCACGAACCAGGGCGCCTGCTTGATGTCCGTGTGCGCGAACATCTCGTCCTTCGCCATCGAGTACTCGACCCAGCGGGCACGTGACTGGAGGTCCATGGGGCTCAGCTTCCAGCGCTTCGTCGGGTCGGCGAGCCGGGCCTGGAAGCGTCGCTCCTGTTCGTCGTCGCTGACCGAGAACCAGTACTTGACGAGCATGATCCCGGACCGGACGAGCATCCGCTCGAACTCGGGGCAGGAGCGCATGAACTCCTGGTACTCCTCATCGGTGCAGAAGCCCATGACGCGCTCGACGCCGGCCCGGTTGTACCAGCTGCGATCGAACAGGACCATCTCGCCGGCTGCCGGCAGGTGCGCGACGTAGCGCTGGAAATACCATTGCGAGGCCTCGCGCTCCGAGGGCGCCGGAAGGGCGGCGACCCTGGCGTACCTCGGGTTGAGCGAGAGCGTGAACGTCTTGATCGCGCCGCCCTTGCCGGCCGCGTCCCGGCCCTCGAACAGGATGACGACCTTGAGGCCGCGGGCCTTGATCCACTCCTGGCACCGCACCAGCTCGATCTGGAGTTTGGCGAGCTCCTCGCGATAGGTGTGTCCGGGGATGGTTCGTACTCTGGCCCCCACCGACTCGACCGGCGGATCCGGCCAGACAGGCGCGAGGTCGACATCCTGTTGTGCTCGTTTGGTCCCGGTCTTCGCCATGACGTCACCTCCGCGTGCGGCACCAGTATCCCCCGCGCGGGTGCCTCGGATAGACTGGGCGTGACGTCAGCGACGACGCGAACGGAGGGTCAGGTGATCGACCGAACCGAGGCACTCGAGATCGGCGACCCGCGTCAGCCGGCGAGTCGACGGATCTTCCACTCCAAGGTGGACACGATCAGGCCGACCTACGGCTTCGAGGACGTCTCGCTCGCTCCGGGCACCGACACAATCGAACCAACCGATGTCGATCTGGCCCAGACCTTCTGCGGCATCGACATGGCGATCCCGATCCTCGCGTCGGCGATGGACGCGGTCGTGGATGCGCGGATGGCCGGCGCGCTCGCTCGTCTCGGCGGGCTCGCCGTCCTGAACCTCGAGGGTGTCCAGGCGCGCTATGACGACCCCGACGCGATCCTCGAGAGGATCGCGACGGCCGACGACGCCGACCTCGGGACGCTCCTCGCCGATGCGTACCAGCAACCGATCCGTGAGGAGCTCATCGCGCGGCGGCTCGATGAGATCCATGCCGCGGGTTCGAAGGCCGCGGTGGCCGCGACGCCCGCCGCCGCGCGCCGCCTCGGACCGTTCTGCGCGGAGCGTGGCGCGGACCTGTTCCTCGTCCAGAGCCAAGTGTCGTCGGCGCGTCACCTGGCGACCGAGTACGACCCGCTGTCGCTCGAGGCGTTCACCCGCTACATGCCGATCCCGGTCGCGGTCGGCAACACGACCAACGCGGAGGCCGCGTTCGCGCTCATGGAACAGGGCGCCGCGGCGGTCTTCGTCGGCGTCGGGCCCGGGGCCGCGTGCACGACCCGCGAGGTCCTCGGCATCGGCGTCCCGCAGGTCACCGCGATCAGCGACGTGGCCGCCGCGCGCGACGCGTTCTTCACCGAGACCGGCCGCTACGTCCCGGTCGTCGCCGACGGTGGGATGCGTCGCGGTGGCGAGCTGGCCAAGGCGATCGCCGCCGGGGCCGACGTGCTGATGATCGGCTCGCCGCTGGCGCGTGCGGACGAGGCGCCCGGCCGCGGCACCAACTGGGGGATGGCTGCGCCGTCGCCGACCCTGCCGCGCGGGACGCGGATCCGCGTCGGAACCGTCGGGACGCTGGAGCGCATCCTGCTCGGCCCGGCGCACGTGACCGACGGCTCGGAGAACCTCGTCGGCGCGCTCCGCCAGTCGATGGCGGCGCTCGGCGCCCCGACGATCCGGGACATGCAGCGCGTCGAGATGGTCTATGCGCCGTCGACGCAGACCGAGGGCAAGTCCTGGCAGCGGGGTCGCTGACGACGGCCGATCGCGATGCGATGGAGGACGAGCTCGTCGCCTCGGGTCGGTTCGTGCGGATCGAGATGCACGGCGCCGTGAGCGGCGCAGCCCGAGCGGTGACCGTCGGGTTCATCGAGGACGGGGGCGGCCCGCCCGGTGCGATCCTCGTGGCTGCCGGGTCGGCCGATGCCGCGTGGGCGGCGAACCTGCTGGCCGATCCCGCCTGTCACGTCCGGACGGGCGCGCTCGCCTTCGATGCGGTTGCCGAGCCGCTCGAAGCGGCCGAGCACGCGCGCGCGATCCGCGGCCTCATCCTTCGCTACGGGACCCCGGCCGAGGGCCTCGGCCGCGGACCGTCGTTCCGCCTCAGGCCGGTCGCGGGCGCGACGCCGTGACGATCAAGGTCGACGTCGAGACGCGCATCGGGCGCCCGCCGGCCGACGTGTTCGCCGCGCTGGCGGACGTGGAGCGCTACCCGGAATGGCTCATCGCCTCCGGGGTCGTGCGGGTCGAGCGGCTCGACGCCGGCCCCCTTGCTGCCGGTTCGCGTGTGCGCATCGCGCAGACCGTCGCCGGGCGCTCGACCGTCCTCGACGGCAGCGTCACGGTCCTCGCTCCCGGCGCGGCGTTCGGGCTTCGCGGCAAGGATCGCGAGGGCGTGTCGGTCGAGATCGATGCGGTCATGGCCACCGACGATCAGGCCACGCGTCTGCGATGGTCGGTCACGGTCGGCCTGCCGCTCCGCTTCCGGATGTTCGAATCGATGGTCGCGCCGCAGGCCAGACGGGCCGCGGCGCTCGACCTCGAAGCGCTCAAGCGCCGGCTGGAGTCGGCCGGGGGCTGACCCTCGTCCGCGCGTCGGGTGGACATCCGTCCATCCGGATCCGGGGTCGCATGCCGATGGCCCCGGCCGGTCGCCGCGCCTACCTTCGTGTCATCGGGCTCCCATGAAGTGGAGACCGAGGGAAGGAGTCAGGCGTCATGTTCCATCCGAACCAGATCCGAACCGGTGAGGCACTCGCTCTCGTCGTGCCCCGCCGAACCGGCGCCTGCCTCGTTGCTGGCTGCCCGTGCAAGGATGCGCGGATCGTCTCGATCCGACGAGCGTCCTTCTTCGCGACGGTCGCTCGGCGGAGCGGTGAGACCGCCGACCGCGCCATCGCGCCCGAAGCCACGTGGCGACTTCCCGTCGCCGAAGGAGTCTGATCCCATGACCATCCATCCGTCCCGGATCGTCGCCAGTGTGCTCCTCGTCGCCGGCGGGTTCGTCGTCGCCGTCGCCGCGCTCGGCATCGTCCTGGCGCACATCCTCGTCGAGGCCGGGCTGACCGTCCGCGCGACCGATGCCGCGCTGCTCGACGACATCGTGGCGCTCCTGCCGTTCGTCGTCGCCTTCGCCGTGGCGAACCTCGTCGCCGCCCTCGGCCTGCTGGCCGGCCGGACGTGGGCCGACACGCTGGCCGTCGGCTCGGCGGTCGTCGCGGTCACGTTCGGCGCGCTCGGCCTCCTGCTCATCGTGGTCGGACGCGATCCATTCGCGCCGGTCGGCTCGGCCGGTTCGGGCGCCGACGGGATCGGCATCCTGGCCGGGTTCACGATCTACTACCTCGCCATCATCGTCGCCCTGTCCGCGGCCAGCGCGCCGCGGCACATCACCACGGGAGCCGCCGCATGAGCTCGACCACGAGCCTTCCCCGCTACGCCCATCGCCGGGGCACCCGCGGCTTCGCGGCGTTCGTCGTGACCCTCGCCGGGCTCGTCGTCCTTGGCGTCGGCGCGGTCGTCCTGCCGAACACGACGATCGACTCGCTCGCCCTGTCGTGGCTCGTGCCCCTGACCGTCGCCTTCGGCCTCGCGCACTTCGTCGCCGCCTACGGGCTCATCCGCCGCCGGGCGTGGAGCGCGGCGCTGACGGGCTACCTGGCTGCGATCGGCCTTGGCGTCGCGGTCTACGGGTTGATGCTGACCCTGACCGGCGCGGATCCATTCACCGCCACGAGCTCGCTGCCGTCGGACCGGGCATGGGCCGAAGGGCTCGGCCTCCTCATCTGGATGATCGGCCTGTGGGTCGTGGCCGCACGGTTCGCCTGGAAGGCCATCCGACCGGTCGGCTCGAACGAGCTCGCGACGACCGGCACGTCCCGGTCCGGAGCGGCAGCCGCAGGCTGATCGCGACTATCCTCGGTCTGTGGCCACGGACCTCCAGACCCTGTACGACCGAGCCGGCGGGACGCCCTTCTTCGAGGCGCTCGTCGGTCGGTTCTATGACGGGGTGGCGGACGACGCGATCCTTCGGCCGATCTACCCGGAGGCGGATCTGGCCGAGGCGCGACACCGCCTGACGCTCTTCCTCATCCAGTACTGGGGCGGGCCGACGACGTACGACCAGGAGCGGGGACACCCGCGGCTTCGGATGCGCCATGCACCGTTCGCCATCGGCCCGGCCGAGCGCGACCGATGGCTCGTCCACATGCGCGCCGCGATCGCCGAGGTCGCACCGCCGGCGGATGTCACCGCCGAGCTCGAGCGCTATTTCGCAGCGGCCGCCGAGGCGATGCGCAACCGGGGCTAACATCCTCGGCAAGCTCGGGCGTCGATCCGCGCAGAGGCAGCGGGCATCGCCGTGCGCCTGGCCTGGTCGCCGAACGCTGGCCCCGGCGTGGGGCGGGGGCCAGGGCCGGTTAGACTGTCCGGAATCGCACGGCGAGTGGAGGGCGGATTGGCGGAAGCGACCGAGGCGACGGACGGAGAAGCGAAAGACCCAGCCGCGGCCGAGCCAGCCGTCACGGTGCCCGCCGAGGCCGCGGACCGCGGCAAGACCATCCACGGTGAGGCCGCCAACGCCGGCCACCGCGTGCTGGCACCCGACGACGCCGAGGTCGAGGCCTACCTCGAGGCCGCACTAAACGCCCCGGCCCCCGAGCGGTCGCCCGAAGACCGCCCCGCCAGCGCCGCCGCGGTGGACCGCGAGACGGTCGTCGTCCTCGACTTCGGGAGCCAGTTCGCCCAGCTGATCGCCCGCCGGGTGCGCGAGCTCGACGTCTACTCCGAGCTGCTCCCACACGACACCCCGTACGAGGAGCTGGAGCGTCGCGGCGCCCGTGCCATCATCCTCTCGGGCAGCCCGAACTCCGTGTACGACGCCGGCGCGCCGCGGCCGGATCCGGCCATCTGGTCGGGACGGATCCCCGTCCTCGGCATCTGCTACGGCGCCCAGTTGATGGCTCACGAGCTCGGCGGCGACGTCATCCCGTTCGATCACCGCGAGTACGGCCCGGCCAACGTCAGCATCACCGCCGACGACCCGCTGTTCGCGGGCATCGAGCGCGAGCAACCGGTCTGGATGAGCCACGGGGACTCGATCTCACGCCTGCCCGAGGGCTTCCACGCCACGGCCCAGACCGACTCCACGCCGTATGCGGGCCTGGTCGACGCCTCGCGCAACCTGTACGGCATCCAGTTCCATCCGGAGGTCGTCCACACACCGCGCGGTCGCGACGTGCTGCGCAACTTCGTGGTCGGCATCGCCGACGTGTCGCCGACGTGGACGGCCGGCAACTTCATCGAGACGACCGTCGCCGCCATCCGCGAGCGCGTCGACGGTCACGCCCGGGCGACCGGCTCGGACGGCCTCGTCATCTGCGCGCTGTCGGGCGGCGTCGACTCGGCCGTCGCGGCGGCGCTCGTCCATCGCGCGGTCGGCGACCGGCTGACCTGCATCTATGTCGACCACGGGCTCATGCGCAAGAAGGAATCAGAGCTGCTCCGGGTCACCTTCGAGCGCGACCTCGGGATGAACCTGGTCATGGTCGACGCCCGCGAACGCTTCCTCGCGCGGCTGGCCGGTGTCGAGGACCCGGAGCGAAAGCGGATCATCATCGGCGACGAGTTCATCCGTGTGTTCGAGGAGGAGGCGACCACGCTCGGACGCATCGACTTCCTGACGCAGGGCACGCTCTACCCGGACGTCATCGAATCTGCGACGTCCGAAACCAAGGCCGCGCAGAAGATCAAGACCCACCACAACGTGGGCGGGCTGCCGGCGGACCTGCGCTTCCAGCTCATCGAGCCACTGCGCTATCTGTTCAAGGACGAGGTTCGCAAGGTCGGCCTCGAGCTGGGGCTGCCGGAGTCGATGGTCCTGCGCCAGCCGTTCCCCGGGCCGGGCCTCGCCATCCGGATCATCGGCGAGGTCACGGCCGAGCGGCTGGACACGCTGCGCGAGGCCGACTGGATCGTCATCGACGAGATCAAGGCGGCGAACCTGTATCGCAGCCTGTGGCAGTCGTTCGCGATCCTCACGCCCGTCCGCTCGGTCGGCGTCATGGGCGACGGCCGGACGTACGCGAACGTCGTGGCGATCCGGGCGGTGACCAGCGAGGACGGCATGACCGCGGACTGGGCGAAGCTGCCGTACGATGTCCTTGGCAAGATCAGCAGCCGGATCGTCAACGAGGTCCCCGGTGTCAATCGGGTGGTCTACGACATCAGCTCCAAGCCACCGGCGACGATCGAATGGGAATGAGCCCGATCTGACGGTCACCCGGCGCACCCATGACGGATGGGCCATCGAAGCCCTCGCTCGACGCGCTAGGATTTGGTTGATGGCCGACCCAACGCCCCCGACGGATCGCCCCGCAGAGTCCGTGTGTCCCTGGTGTTCCACCGCCGTGACACCTGACACGGTGACCTGTCCGTCGTGTCATGCGGTCCTCATCTCCGACGAGGAGCCATCGAACCTCCCCGGCGTGACCGCGATCGACGACAAGGTCCTGCGCGGCGAGAAGCCGCCGCCGCCGCGCAACCGGTTGCTGTCATGGATCAGCGGGGAGTATCCGGATCAGACGGCGACGCCGGCCGATGCCCAGGCGATCGCGCCGCCGGACCCGGAGGTCCAGCGCGAGATCCGCCGGCTCGAGTACGAGGCGGAGGTCGCGAGTCTCCAGGCCGAGGCGGATGCGCTGCAGTTCGAAGCCGTCGTCGAGGGCCGCGTGCTGGAGGTGCCGGAGGGCATCCAGCCGCTCGAGCTCGATCCGGCCGCCGCGCGAGCGATCGACGACGGCGGGGCCGACGATGCGGCGGCGACAGCGACCGACCCCGCGGAGCCCGCGACCGACGCCGCTGCCGCGACCGACGCCGCTGCCGCGACCGACGCCGCTGCCGCGACCGACGCTGCTGCCGCAACCGACACTGCCGAGTCGACCGCGGACGTCTCGGCGCCCGAAGCTGCCCCCGAGACCGCGGTCGAGGACCAGCCGACCGCCTGACGGCTGCCTCCTGCCCGACCGCTCTCGGGCGTGCCCGCGGTCCGGGCACTATCCTGCGCTGAGTGCCCGATCGACTCCCCCGGCCCGGTCCGTCGTACCTTCGCGAGCGCGCCGTGCGCGTCGGCGACCAGACCTACCTGGCCGGCATGTCACGCCCGTCCGATGCACCCGACGGCTGGTGGCTGGCCGTCCTGTGGGTCGCCGACGAAGACGGGGTGGTGAGCTTCCGGGATGTCGCGCCGGACGCCGGGCCGCCACCCGACCCGCCGCTCGGGCGGCTCGGCCCCGCCATCAGCGGGGCGCTCTCGGGCCTCATCCTCGAGGACGGCGGCCACCTGCAGATGCGCCTCGGCCTGGTCGCGCCGCCGGACGATCCGGACCGACCGTGGCGGGTCCCGCTGGCGATCCGCGTCGCGTTCCGGTTCGAGCCCGCGCGAGTGGCGACGATGAGCCCGAACGAGCTCGCCGGGACCGTGCTCGACGGCCTCGTCCGGGCCGTCGAAGGGCAGCACAAGCCCTGATCGAAGCGGACAGGTAGACTCCGCGGACCGATGCGCGATCTGTTCGACGACTTCATGGATGAGCTCCGCAAGCGCGAGGCGGCCGCGCGCGGTGAGGATCCGGATCCGGCGGGGCGCCGCGGATCCGACCCGCAGGGCGGCGACGACGGCGACGGAGACAGGGATCCCGCCGACGACGAGTCGGACGACGCGCGCCCCGACGCGGCCGACGAAGCGGGAAGCGACGGCCCCGACGCGGCCGACGACGCGGACGACGACCGACCCCGACCGATCAGCGAGGTCCGCCGCCGACGCGGACGGCGGGGCCGTCGGGGTCCCGGTGGGCCAGATGACGGGGCAGGCAATCGCGCCGCGCGCGCCGGCCGTCGCCTCGGGATCGCCCTGCTCATCGTCGTCCTGCTCGGCATCTTCCTGCTCTTCAGCGTCGGTCTCGACCTGTGGACCGATGCGTTGTGGTACATCAGCGTCGGCTTCGACGCGGTCTTCTGGACGCGGTTGGGCGCGACCGTCGGCCTCGGCGTCGGGGCCTTCGCCATCGCCCTCATCGTGCTCCTCGGGAACCTCTGGCTGGCGGGTCGCCTGGCGCCCCCGCCGACGGCCGAGGGTGGCTCGTTCCGATCGCTCTTCGATCGGATCAACGAAGCCGCCCAGGCCGCCGACGCCCGGCGCGACCGGACACGATCGCCGTTCGGCGGGGGACGGGATCCGTTCGGCAATGGCCGCACGACCTCGCCGCCGATCGTCTTCGAGGCGACGGACCTGCCAGATCTCCGGCCGCTCGCCGGCTGGATCCTCGGCGGGCTGGCGCTCTTCTTCGCGCTGATCATCGGCGCCTCGGTGTCCGGCGCCTGGGAGACCGTCCTGCTCTGGATCCACCGCGTCCCGTTCTCGCCCACGGCGTCGGTCACCGACCCGATCTTCCACCGCGACATCAGCTTCTTCCTGTTCGAGCTGCCGTTCCTGCGCCTCGTCCAGGGCGTGTTCAACGGGATCTTGATCGCCGCCCTGCTCCTGTCGCTGACGCGCTACATCGTCAGCGCGTCGAGCGGCGGCCTTGTCTTCTCGACGCCGGTCCGGATCCACCTCGCGGTCCTCGGCGGACTGTTCCTGCTGTCGGTGGCGTTCGGCTATCAGCTCGACAAGCTCGACCTTTCGTACAGCACCCGCGGCGTGGCGGCGGGCGTGAGCTACACCGACCAGAACGCCCAGTTCCTCGCCTTCGACGTGCTGACGGTGGTCTCCGGGATCGCGGCGGCGCTGCTCGTCGGGGCGGCGTTCACCCGGATGTTGTGGCCGCTCGGGCTGACCATCGCGGTCTGGTTCGTCGCGTCGCTCGTCATCGGTCGGCTGTACCCGGAGGCGATCCAGCGCTTCACGGTCACCCCGAACCAGTACGCGCAGGAAGAGCAGTACATCGGCAACAACATCGCGATGACGCAGCTGGCGTTCAACGTCGGCAACTGGAATGACGACGTGCCATTCACCGGCACGGCCGTCCTGACCGCGGATCAGGTGGCCCGGGAATCACCGACCTTCGCCAGCGCCCGGCTGTGGGATCCCCGTCCCCTCCAGACCACCCTCGACCAGCTCCAGACGGTGCGCAAGTACTACGACTTCACGGACGTCGACACCGACCGTTACCAGATCGGCGGGATCCAGCGCCAGGTCATGCTGTCGGCCCGCGAGCTCGCCCTCGAACAGAACCCGAGTGCGACCGGCTGGGTGAACCAGCGGATCGTCTACACGCACGGCATCGGCGTCGCGATGGTCCCGGTCAACGAGGCCGGGAGCCAGGGTCAGCCGAATTTGTTCATCGGGAACCTTCCGCCGGTCTCGACCGCCGGGGCACCGGCGATCACCCAGCCGCGCATCTACTTCGGGGAGCGCAAGTCGTCATACGTGGTCACCGGGGCCCAGGAGGACGAGTTCGACTATCCGACCGGCGAGACCGACAGCGGGGGATCGGTCGGCGCCCAGACACGCTGGACCGGGACGACCGGGGTCAAGCTCGACACCACCCTGATGCGCCTCCTGTTCGCGGCCCGGTTCCGGGACCTCGACCTGCTCATCAGCAACCAGGTCACGGCCCAGAGCCAGCTGCTGTTCCATCGCTACCTGAGCGACCGGCTGACCCTGGTTGCGCCGTTCCTGCGCTACGACAAGGACCCCTACACAGTCATCGATGACTCGGGGAACCTCGTCTACATCCAGGACGCGTTCACGACGTCCGACCGCTTCCCGGACGCCCAGCCGTTCGATCCGGGCTCGCTCGAGTCCACCAACCTCGGCAGCGACGCGTTCAACTACATCCGCAACAGCGTCAAGATCACCGTCAACGCGTACGACGGCACGATGCATTTCTACATCGCCGACCCGAACGATCCGATCATCCGGGCCTACCAGGGCATCTTCCCGACGATGTTCGAGCCGCTGAGCGCGATGCCGTCCGACCTGCGGGCGCACCTCCGGGTCCCCGAGGAGCTGTTCAACGTCCAGACCCAGGTCTTCGGCCGCTACCACGTGACCGACACCCTGCAGTTCTTCCGCAAGGACGACCTGTGGACGGTGCCGACCGGGACCTCGAGCGAGCAGACACTGCCGTCCCAGGCGTACTACGTCGAGATGCACCTGCCGGGCGAGACCGGCGTCGAGTTCCTGCTCCTCCAGCCCATGGTCCCGACCAGCCGGCCGAACATGATCGCCTGGGTCGCCGCGCGCAACGACGGCGCGAACTACGGGTCCACCCTGGTCTACCGATTCCCCGCCGACACGACGATCTTCGGACCGGTCCAGATCGAGGCACGGATCGACCAGGATCCGATCATCAGCGCCCAGGTCTCGCTCTGGAACCAGTCGGGCAGCAAGGTCATCCGTGGCAACCTCATCGTCCTGCCGCTCGACGACGCCCTCATCTATCTCCAGCCCGTCTATCTCCAGTCGACCGGCTCGGCCTTCCCGGCGTTCACCAGGATCGTCGTGGCCTCGCCGCGCCAGGTGGTGTGGGCATCCACGCTCGGCGATGCGCTCAAGCTGCTGCTCGCCGCCGAGGCGTCGGGCCAGTCCGCCGGGCCCATCGCCGCTCCCGACACCCGGCCCGTCCCCGGGTCCGTCATCGTCGCCCGGCCCGCCGTCGACCCCGGGACCGGTCGTCAGCCCGCGACCCACGCCCGGTGTCGAGCTGCCCGCTGACGTCGCCGGCCTCATCGCCTACGCGAACAACCACTTCGAGCTTGCCCAGGCCGCGCTCCGTGACGGCGACTTCGCCACGTACGGCGCGGAGATGGCCCTGGTCCAGGCTGCCTTGCAGCGACTCGAGGTCCTCGCGCCGGGCCTGGCGGCGCCGGGCGCGGGGGCATCGGCCAGCCCGGCCCCGTGAGCCGGGGGGCGGCGCTGACCGGGGCGCTGCTCGCAACCCTCGCCACGCCAGCCACCTGGCCGCTGGCGTTCGCCGCCTTCCTGCTCCGCGGCGGCATCCTGCTCGTGACCATCCCCATCGTGGTCCTGCCGACACCGGTCGGGCTCGGCAACGTGCTCGCGCCATGGATCACACCGCTCGCGCTCGGCTCCATCACACCGGCCTTCGTGGCCGTCTCGGCCGGCACGATCGTCATCGTCCTCGGCTGGCTGGTCATCGGCGGCTGGACGGCCGCCGCCCTCGAGGCTGAGGGTGCCCGGATCGTCGCCCGCCACGAAGCGATCGCCCTGTCCGGGGCTCACGCCGTAGGCATGGCCCCGGCGGCGGGCGTGGCGCCGGCCGCGGCCCCCGACCCGGAGGGCGAGGGCGGCGTCCGCCCGGCTCGCATCGCCGCCCGGATCGTGGCCGTGCGGTTCATCGCCTACCTGCCGCTGGCATTGGCGCTCGCCTGGGCGTCGGTGCGCTTCGTATGGACGGCCTACCTCGAGCTGACGAACCCGTCGGACGCCTCGATCTCGATCATGTTCCGGGTCATCCGATCGTCGCCCGATGTGCTGGCCATCCTCGTCATCGCCTGGACGGTCGGGGAGATGATCGGGGCGGTCGCCGCTCGCCGGATCGCGCTCGAGGGCGACGGCATCATCGCCGGGCTGCGGGTCGCGGTCCGGACCTGTGTCCGTCGTCCGCTCGTGTCGGTCGTCCGGTTCTGGCTGCCGACCCTCGTCCTGGTCGCAGTCATTGTGCCGTCCGCGCTCGCGGCGGCCTCCTCCTGGGTCGCCGTCGGAACGGTCCTCCGGGACGGGTCGGACGCGCTCCAGGTCCTCGTCGCGGTCCTCGGTTTCGTCACCATCTGGATCGTCGGCCTGGTCCTCGGCGCGATCGTCTGCGCCTGGCGGGCGGCTGTCTGGACGGTCGCGGACCTGCTCGAGCGGAGGACGTTCGGGGGGTCCTCGGACCGCCGACCGGGTGACTGGCGTGCCGATCCCTCGTCTGCCAACGTGTAGGCCGAGCGGGCCCAGGCCCGGTCTCGAGGGCGAGGTGCGGGCGTGACGACAACGACCATCGAGTGCATCGAATGCGGCGAGACGGTGCCGTATGGCCGCCTGTCCTGCCCGGCCTGCGGCGCGCTCCTCGCCGCCGTGAAGCGAACGCTGCCGAGCATCGACCAGCCGGCGGCGGCACCCGCCTACCTGATCGAACCGGTTCCCTTGACGGTCGCGCCGCCGGAGCCCGAGGCGCCACCGACGCCATGGCCGCCCTTCGTGGCACCCGATCCCGACCCGGGAACGGGCCCGTGGACGGCCGACGACCGAGCCCGAGGCGAGCCTTGTCGCCCGGCCCTACGGCCGCGTCCCGTCGGGCGGCTCGGACGGCACCGGCAGGGTCGCGCCGCCCGGTGCGTACCTCCCGCCCAGCTCCGCCCGCCCGGTCGCCTCGAGCAATGGGACCGCGGTGGCCGCCTCGACCACCTCGGGCACGACCGTCGCCGGTGCGGCCGGCGCGACGGCCGTCGGCATCCGGGATGCGCTGCCTCGCGTCGACGCCGCCCGCCTGAGCGACGTCGCGGGCTGGTTCGTGGTCGCGGGATCGGCGATGGCGGCCCTCGGGTTCCTGCTGCCGTGGTCCTTCTCGGTCATCGGCTCACGCGGCTCGGGCGGCTATCTCGACGACTGGGGTCTCGCGAGTCCGACGCATGTGCTCGCGTTGGCGGCCGTCCTGGTCGTGCTCGCACTCGGCATCGTCCAGACGACCGTCCCGATCTGGTTGCGGACCGGCGTGCTCGGGCTCGCGCTCGGCGGGATCCTCGTCGGACTGACCTGGCCGTACGCGCTCGGCCCGCTCGGCGCCGACATCGGAGCGATGCTGACGCTGCTCGGCGGCCTCGCGCTCGTCATCGGTGGTGGACTCGCGACGTGGTCGGAGCGTCACGCCGGCGAGGGACCGCCCGTCTGACGGCGAGACGCAGGGCGGAGGCCCGCGGGCACCCCTGCTACACTGCGCCGAGCGATTCGGCATTTCCCCAGCCCCGACGCTCGGTTCCGGCTGACGCCCAGGGAGGCAGCACCCAGGCGCATGGAAGACATCCTCAACCAGATCAGCTCGACGCTCAACGACATCATCAAGAGCGACATCGTCCAGTTCGGCATCCGGGCGATCGGGCTGTACCTCGTCATCATCTGGCTGGCGACCGCCTACTGGGCGTTCCGCGACATGCAGCAGCGGTCGGACAACGCGATCCTTCCGTACGTCGCTGCCGCCGGCATCATCCTGTTCACACCGATCTTCTTCGTCTTCGCCTACTGGATCTACAAGATCGTCCGTCCCCACGAGAAGATCGGCGAGATCTGGGAGCGCAACCTCGCCGAGGAGGCCCTGCTCGCCGAGGTCGAATCGATCCACCACTGCCCGTCGTGCGAGCGACGGATCGACGACGAATGGATCATCTGCCCGTCCTGCCGGACTCGGCTCAAGCGGGTCTGCCCCAACTGCAGTCGGCTCGTCGGGATGGATTGGTCGCTGTGCGCCTGGTGCGGCAAGGACTTCGAACGCCGTGAGGTCCCGGCGGCGGCCATGGAGGCGCTTCCGCAGCCCCGCCGGGCGACCGGACGGATCGCCGCGACTGGGACTGCCTCGCCGACCACGGCGACCGCGCCGGCTGCGCTGCCATCGACCCGGACGCAATCCGAGCCGAACCGGAGCCAGGCTCGTTCGGGCGCGACCCCGATCCCGGCGCCCGCGCAGGATCCGCTGCCCGAGCGTTGAGGTTGCCCGACTCGCCGCCCGAACCCCAACGGGACGGCGCAGCGGACCGCCCGCCCACCACGACCGACGACGTCATCGACGGACCGGCGCCCCCGTCGCCGACGGCCGACGACCCGACGGACGGTCCGGCTGCCGACGAATGGCGCCGCGCGGGCACCTCCACCTTCACCATCGAGGGTCGCTCGGCGCCGGCGTTGTTCGTCGTCGGCTGGCTCGCCACGATCGTCGGTCTGGGCATGATCGTCGTCGGGTTCCTGTCGGGCGGCGGAGCCGCCGCCAGGATCCTGATCGTGCTGGCATTGCTCGTCCTCTCGGTCGGGCTGATCGCCGCGGCGGGATCGCAGGGCATCGAGCGGCGATCGCGCGCCAGGCTCCGATACCGCGGGCCGTCGCCGTTCCTCGTCTTCGCGGCGGCGATCCCGATCTCGCTCCTGGCCGTGATCGCGCTGTCGATCCCGCTCGTCGCGTTCGGTGCCCCGGTCGAAGGCCCGCTCGGGGCATTGCTGTCGGTGGCGACCCAGGCGGTCGTCTACGTCGGGCTGGTGCGCCTGCTGGTTGTCGACACGGGCGCGCTCGACTGGCAGGCGATGGGCATCCGGGCCCTCGATCGCTTCGGCCTGACCCAGATGGCGAGCGGCGCCCTGTGGGCCGTCCCGGTCATCCTCTTGACGGCGATCGTCGCCAACATCCTGCTCGCGATCTTCCCGGTTAACCCGACCAGTCCGCTGCCTCCGACCGGCACCACGATCGGGTTCATCGTGTCGTTCATCGCCGGCGCGCTCGTGGCACCGTTCGGCGAGGAGATCCTGTTCCGCGGCTTCGCCACGACGGCCTGGGTCCAGGGGATGGGGATGCGCCGCGGGCTGGTCGTCGGTGCCCTGTTCTTCGCGTTCGCGCACGTGCTGACCGTCGGTGGGACGTCGGCGGGCGACGCGTTCGAGCTTGCCCTCGTGGCCTTCCTCGGGCGAATCCCGGTGGCCCTCGCGCTCGGCTTCCTGTTCCTGCGACGCGGAACGATCTGGGCGTCGTTCGGCCTGCACGCCGCCTTCAACGGCCTGCTGCTGATCCTCGCCGAGATGGCCGTCCGCTCGATCTAGGCTGTGGGTCGGGCCGTGCGGCCGTGCGGCCCGTGCCTTGCCGGCCGCCTGACCGCATCAGCTGGCGCCTCATCGTTCCGCCTCGTCGCCCCGACTCGCCGGCGTGCTTCCATAAGTCCCGGTGAACGACCGGTTGAGCGGCCGGTGAGGGCTCGCCGATAGGCTCTGCGTCGTCCTCGAGGTCCGAATGGCGGGGGGAATTGGCGGGCTCCCGTCGTACGGGCCTTGAGGGCGCCCGACCGCCGCCTGGCAACGATGAGGACCGTGATGGCTGGAACACGCGAGCTGTCGGAGGGATCATCGCCCGCTGCCGGTCGAGCGATCCGTGAGCTGCCGATCGCGGAGCGTCCGCGCGAACGCCTCGCCCTGCGCGGCGCCGGGGGTTTGACGACCGCCGAGCTCATCGGCCTCCTGTGGGGCTCCGGGACCCGCGGGCGATCGGCGGTCGACCTGGCGACCGATGCCCTCGCCACGCACGACGGGCTGACCGGGCTGGCGCGAGCATCGGAGCTGGAGCTCGGCGCAGTGCCCGGCATCGGTGCGGCAAGGGCGGCCCAACTCATCGCCGCGTTCGAGCTCGGACGCCGCCTGATGGCGGACTGGCCGTCCGCCCGCTGGACGATCCGCGGTCCGCATGACGTGGCCGACCGGCTGATCCTGCAGATGGGCCGTCTCGAGCGGGAGGAGCTTCGGGTCGTCATGCTCGACACGAAGAACCACGTCCTCCGCGTCGCCACGGTCTACCAGGGCAACGTCTCCGCCTCTCTGGTGCGGGTGGGCGAACTGTTCCGCGACGCCGTCCGGGTCAACGCCGCCGGCGTGATCCTTGTCCACAACCATCCGTCGGGCGATCCGGGCCCGTCACCCGACGATCTGCACCTGACCGCGGAAGCACTGGCGGCCGGTCGGTTGCTCGACATCCAGCTGCTCGACCATCTGATCATCGGCCACGACGCGTACGTGTCGCTGCGAGACCGCGGTGTTGCCTTCGACCGGCCGGGCGCGGGCACGAAGGCGGCAGATTGAGGGTTCCGGCTCCCTGCCGGCCCCGATATTCCTGGGGTTCCTATCCTCTGGACATCGGCTGGGTCATGGGGGTTCGCCTGAGCGTGGCCGCGGTCAGGACCCGTCCACCTGAACGCAGAGTCGCCAAGCCGTCCTGACCTGGCGCCAGAAGCCACGCGGTCAGGACTGGCACGCATACCCGACCGTCGGTCCGATCGCTGCCGAAGCGCCCACCGTCGGGCGGCCGGGCGGAGACACCAGCCCCGCGCCGGCGGACACACCGGCCGGCCATGCCGCCGCGCTCCGACCGCCACGCCGACCGCCACCCGGCGGCCCACCGCGGGCGACCGGGTATACTGCCCCGGCTGCCCGCCCGACCCGGCCTGACCCGCGCGATCCGCCACGATCCCCGGCGATGCTCGCGCCGCGATCACTCCGCCACGACGAACCGCCAGCACGAAGGACCCGCCTCACTGATGCTCGACCGGATTCTCGGCTTCTTCTCCCGTGACATCGGGATCGACCTTGGGACCGCGAACACGCTGGTCCACGTGCGCGACCGGGGGATCGTCATGAGCGAGCCGTCGGTCGTGGCCATCGACGCCAAGACCAAGCGCGTCCTTGCGGTCGGGGCGGAGGCGAAGCGGATGGTCGGCCGGACGCCGGCAAACATCATCGCGGTCCGACCGCTGCGTGACGGCGTCATCAGCGACTTCGACGTCACCGAGCAGATGATCAAGTACTTCGTCGACAAGGTCCACGACCGGGTCGGCACGATCGCCCGGCCGCGGATGCTGCTCGGGATCCCGTCGGGCGTCACCGAGGTGGAGAAGCGCGCCGTCCGCGATGCCGCGCTGAATGCCGGGGCACGCTGGGCCGGCCTGGTGGAGGAGCCGATGGCCGCCGCGATCGGTGCCGGTCTCCCGGTCAGCGAACCGTCCGGCAGCCTCGTCGTCGACATCGGTGGCGGGACGACCGAGGTCGCGGTCATCAGCCTCGGCGGCATCGTGGTCAGCCGCAGCATCCGCATCGGAGGCGACGAGATGGACCAGGACATCGTCACCTTCGCCCGTCGTGAGTACAACCTCTTCCTCGGCGAGCGGACGGCGGAGGACATCAAGATCGCGATCGGGTCCGCCTACCCAGGGGAGTGGGACGCGCAGCGCGTCGCCCTCCGCGGCCGCGACCTGTTGACCGGTCTGCCGCGCTCCGTGGAGGTCGGGGCCGACCAGATCCGCGAAGCGATCGAACCGTCCGTCCAACAGATCGTCGACACCGTCAAGGACACGATCGAGGAGACGCCGCCCGAGCTCGTCGCCGACATCATGGACCAGGGCATCGTCCTCGCCGGCGGCGGCGCGCTGCTCGCCGGTCTCGACCGGCGGGTCGCCGAGGCGACCCAGATGCCGGTCCACATCGCCGACGACCCGCTGACCTGTGTCGCGCGCGGGACGGGCGTCGTCCTCCAGGATCTCGACCGCATGGCGCGAGTGCTCGTCTCAGAGACCTACTCGCGCCCGCCGCGCTGAGCCGCGTTCGGTCGCACGGCGGACCGCCATGACCTCCCTGCTCGCCTCCCGGGCCGCTCGTCGCCGAGGCATCGCCTTCACGGTCCTGCTGATCATCTCCGTCATGCTCATGGCATTCTCGTCGAACCCGGCTATCCGCGAGGTCCAGAACGGCGTCAGTTTCGCGTTCCGGCCGATCCAGGGCGCCCTCGACGAGCTCGCGCGGGGTGCGGCCTCCGTGGCCGCCGCGGTCTCGGAGATCGACCGGCTGCGCGTCGACAACGCGGCACTCTATGCGGAGAACCAGCGGCTCACCGCTGAGAACGCCCGGCTCGAGGAGATCCGCCGCGAGAACGAATCGTTGACCGCGCTCCTCCAGCTGCGCGCGGGCCTGGACTTCAAGACCGTCGCCACCTCGGTCATCGCCCGCGAGTCGTCGGAGTTCCGGCGCCTGGTCGTGCTCGACAAGGGCAGCGACGACGGCATCGCGATCGGGGACGTGGTCGTGGCCGCCGGCGGCGCGCTCGCCGGACGCGTCAACGAGGTCGGCCCGGCGAGCGCGAAGGTCGTCCTGCTCACCGACGCGCAGTCGACCGTCATCGGCCAGTTGACCGGCAACGCCGCGACCGGCGAGGTCGTCGGCCAGCTCGGAGGCGTCCTGATCATGCGCCAGATCGACGCCGGTGAGAAGGTCGCCGTCGGCGACGAGGTCGTGACCGCAGGGATCGAGCTGGGCGGCGGCGTCCGGTCCCCCTACCCCAAGGGCCTCCTCATCGGCCAGGTCGTCGACGTCCGCCCGCTCGCCAACGACGTCGTCCAGACCGCCTTCCTCCAACCGGCGGCGCAGCTCGACAAGCTCGAGTACCTGCTGGTGATCACCGACTACCAGGGCGGCCTGCCACCGATCGAAAAGCAGCCGGTCGATTGCACCGGCGCGACGCTCCCCCAGGGCGAGCAGCCATGCCTGTCGCCGACGCCGGCCGCCAAGCCGAGCCATGCCCCGAGCGCCAGACCCTGACCCCCGGGATGGGCGACCGGCACGGCTGCTACCCTTCCCCGCGATGAAGGGCATCGTTCTCGCCGGCGGGACCGCGACGCGGCTCTACCCCCTGACGATCGTGACCAACAAGCATCTGCTGCCGATCTACGACCGGCCGATGATCTACTACCCCATCGAGACGCTGGCCGGGATGGGCGTCCGCGAGGTCCTCGTGGTCGTCGGTGGCAAGAGCGTCGGCGATGTCGTCGAGCTGCTCGCCGACGGCTCCGCATTCGGGCTCGACCTGACCTATCGCTATCAGCCGGGTGCGCTCGGCATCGCTCACGCCATCGGGCTCGCCCGCGACTTCGTCGGCGACGACGCGTTCTGCTGCGTGCTCGGTGACAACATCCTGCGTGGACCGGCGCTGGCCGACATCGCGACCGTATTCGAGACCGGTCCATACGGCGCCGGGACGCTGCTCTACCGCGTGCCGGACCCGGAACGGTTCGGCGTCGCGGAGCTGGATGCCGACGGCCGGGTCATCGGCTTCGAGGAGAAGCCCGACCAGCCCAAGAGCGACCTGATCCCGATCGGCGTCTACTTCCTCCGACCCGACGCCTTCGGCGTGATCGACGATCTCCTGCCGTCGGGCCGGGGCGAGCTCGAGATCACCGACGTGCTCAACCACTACATCCCCGGCGGCCACCTCTACAGCCCGGTCTACGAGGGCCACTGGGCGGATGCCGGCACGGTCCCCTCCCTCCTGCGCGCCGCGGAGCTGGCCGCGGCGGACGACGCCGCGGGCCGATTGTCGCCGCCGGTCAGCCGCCCGGTCGGCTGAGATGGGCGACCCGCGCTCGTTCGGCCACATCGTGGTCACCGGTGGTGCCGGGTTCATCGGCTCGTGCTACGTCCGCGACCTGCTCGGCCGTCGCGACGGGACGCGGGTCACGGTCCTCGACAAGCTCACCTATGCCGGGAACGAGGCCAACCTCGCGCCGGTCCGCGACGATCCGGAGCTGGCCGCCCGCTTCCGCTTCGTCCAGGGTGACATCGCCGACCCCGCGCTCGTCGGCCCGCTGGTCGCGACGGCGGACGCCGTGGTCAACTTCGCGGCCGAGTCACACGTGGACCGCTCCATCCTCGATCCCGAGGCCTTCCTGTCGACCGGGGTCATCGGCGTGCATGTCCTGCTCGAGGCCTGCCGCGTCGCGCCGGGCCGTCCCCGGTTCGTGCAGGTCTCGACCGACGAGGTCTACGGCTCCGTCGACGAGGGTCATGCCGTCGAGGGCGCTCCGCTCGCCCCGCGCTCGCCGTATGCCGCGGCCAAGGCGGCCGGCGAGCTGCTCGTCCGGGCCTACGTCATCACCCACGGCCTCGACGCCGTCGTGACCCGGGGCTCGAACACGTATGGGCCGTATCACCACCCCGAGAAGCTCATCCCGCTGTTCGTCACCAACGCGCTCGACGACCGACCGCTCCCGCTCTACGGCGACGGCCTCCAGCGCCGCGAATGGCTGTACGTCGGCGATCACGCCGCCGCGGTCGACTTCGTGCTGCGCAACGGCCGGGCGGGGGAGACGTACAACGTCGCGGGTCCAACGGAGCGGACCAACCGCGAGGTCGTCAGCCTGCTGCTCGCCCAGCTCGACAAGCCGTGGTCGCTCGTCATGCAGGTCGAGGACCGGCCCGGCCACGACCGGCGCTACGCGATGGACGGCACCAAGCTCGCCGACCTCGGCTGGCGACCGTCGACATCGTTCGAGGACGGCCTGGCCGCGACGGTCGACTGGTACCGGGCCAACGAGGCATGGTGGCGCGCAGCCCGCTCCGGCGATTGGGACGGCTGGTACGAGCGTCAGTACGGCCAGCGGCTCGCGACCGGGCAGGCCGCCGCGCTGAGTGCCGACGCCGGCGCCGCGGGCGCGCCGGGCGACTGATGCGGGTCGCCGTCACCGGTGCGGCCGGACGCCTCGGGAGTCATCTCGTCGCCGCCCTCGCCGACGCGCCGTTCACCGGACCCGCCGGGCCCATCGCCTGGACGCGCGGGGCGTTCGACCTCGACGCACCCGGGACCGTCGGGGCCCTGCTCGACCGGGACCGGCCGGAGGTCGTGGTCCATGCCGCGGCCTGGACTGACGTGGACGGCTGCGCCCTCGACCCGGACCTCGCGATGCGGCGCAACGCCGATGCGACCGGCATCCTCGCCGATGCCTGCGTCGAGCGCGGCACCGACCTGCTGATCATCTCGACCAACGAGGTCTTCGACGGGGCTCGCACCGACGGCCGCCCCTACGAGCCGACCGATCCGCCCTCGCCGGGCAACCCGTACGGGGAGTCCAAGGCCGAGGCGGAACGGCGGGCCGCCGCGGCCTTCAGCGGACGCTCGGGAGCGGGCCTGGGCATCGCCCGCACGGCCTGGCTGTTCGGGGCGCCCGGCCGCGACTTCCCGAGCCGGATCCTCGACGCCGCCGAACGCGCGCGGGTCGCCGGCGAACCGCTCCGCGCGGTCGGGGACGAGTGGGGGACCCCGACCTACACCGCCGACGTCGCCGAGGCCATCGTTGAGCTCCTGGCGGCCGACGCGGTGACCGGCACCCACCACCTCGTCAACGGCCTGTTCGCGACACGGGCCGACTGGGCTCGCTACGTCATCGGGCGGGCCGGCGTCGACGTCGAGGTCGTCGACGTTCCCTCCTCGACCTGGCCGCGACCGTCCCGGCCGCCGCGCTGGGGCGTCCTCGCCCCGACGCCGTTGCCGTCGGGTGAACCGCTCCGGGTCTGGCCGGACGCGATGGACGACTACGCGCCGGCCCTGCTGCGCGCGGCGGGCATCCGCGGATGAGCGCCGCGCGACCGCCGTCCGCCCTGCCCGGCGTCGAGTACGGGGCGATCGAGCGCCACGCCGACGCCCGCGGCTCGTTCCGCGAGCTTTGGCGGGCACGCGCGTTCCCGGCCGAGGCGTTCATCCAGGCGAACCTGTCGAGCTCGGCCGCGGGGGTCCTCCGCGGGCTCCACCTGCATCGCCGGCAGGATGACCTGTGGATCGTCGCCGGCGGCCGCGCCTTCGTGGCGCTGGTCGACGTCCGGCCCCTGCTCGACGGATCCGGCCCGGGCGCGATCGTCGAGACCCGCGAGCTCGCCGCCGACGACTGGGTGCTCATCCCGACAGGGGTCGCCCACGGCTTCCTGGCGCTCGACCCGCTCGACCTCGTCTACTTCGTCACCAACGAGTACGACGGGACCGACGAGCTGGGGTTCGCGTGGGACGATCCGGCGGTCGCCGTCGCGTGGCCCGCGGTCGAGGCGACCCCGGACGGCCGTCCGATCCTGTCCGGGCGCGACGGGGCGAACCCGCGCCTCGCGGATCTCGTCGCGCGCCTGCGCCCCACCCCATCCTGATCCCGACCGCACCGTTCCGCCTGGTTCCCCACAGCCCGCATCCGAAGGGGCCAGCACGCTCGGGACCATCCCGCGATTGAGATGCGCGTGCTCGACGGCGAGTCTGACCAGGTAGGTCCAGCCCTCGTCAGCCTCGGAGTCCGCCTTGCGCAAGATCGCCGCCGCCCTCGCTTTCGCGCTCGTCGTCAGCCTCGGCATCGCGGTCCCGTCGGTCGGTGCCGCGGTCGGCGACCCGAAGGTCGTCATGATCGTGGGCGCGACGCACGACGCGACGGCGGGCTATCGGGCGGATGCGGATCGCGCATACGCCGAGGCGATCAAGTACACCTCGAACGTCGTCAAGGTCTACAGTCCGTACGCGACCTGGGCCAAGGTCCAGGAGGCCGTCGTCGGGGCATCGGTGGTCATCTACATGGGTCACGGCAACGGCTGGCCGAGCCCGTACACGTATGACCCGACGTATGCGACCAAGGACGGCTTCGGCCTCAACGCGACGTACAACGCCGGCGACTACAACAACAAGTACTACGGCGAGCCATCGATCGCGACCCTCCGCCTCGCGCCCGGCGCGATCATCCTGCTCCATCACCTGTGCTACGCCTCGGGCAACTCGGAGCCGGGGAACGCCGAGCCGACCGTCACCGTCGCTCGTCAGCGTGCCGACAACTATGCGGCCGGCTTCTTCAAGGCAGGTGCCTCGGCAGTCATCGCCGACGGGCATTCCGGGGCGGAGCGCTACCTGCACGACCTGTTCACCACGCACAAGACGATCGACGCGATGTGGCGGGAGCAGTCGAATGCGAAAGGCAACTTCGTGAGCTTCGCGTCGGCGCGCACGCCCGGCGCCACCGTGTCGCAGGATCCGATGACCCCGACCAGCGGCTTCTACCGCTCCGTCGCCATCAGGACGCCCGGGATCACGACCGATGAGGTCGTCTCGGCCGGCTACGGCGACACGGGCGTGAACCCGACGAACCTGGTCGTCCCCGGCAACGCCGAAGTGGTGACCGATGGAGCGCCCCTCTACGGCGACATCTCGGCGGCGGACACCTCGTCAACCGTGCCGGCCGGGACGCGCCTGCGCGTGGTTGGCGATCCGAACCGGGTGACCGAGGACGGCGGGCGGCTGGTCGCGGTGGCGGGCATCGACGACACGTCGATCGCCGGCTTCATGCTCGCGTCCGACCTCGCTCCGCGCGACAGCATCGCGCCGGCAGTCCGCGCCATCGACGTCGGAGCCGGCCGCTTCTCGCCGAACGGCGACGGCCAGGGGGACAGCGAGGTCATCAGCGGCCGCTTCACCGAGACTGCGGCATGGACCTTCAAGGTGCGCAACGGCGGTGGCGACACGCTGTACCAGTCGACCGGCACCGGCTCCACGTTCAGCGCTGCGTGGGACGGCATCGTCGGCGGTGATCCCGTGCCCGATGGCTCCTACACGGTCGCGATCAGCGCCACCGATGCGTGGGGCAACGGGCCGGTGAGCACGACCCGGATCGTGACGGTCGATACCGTGGCACCGACCCTGACCGCCCTGACCCCGGACGCGACGCAGTGGTTCTCGCCGAACGGCGACGGCGTCGGCGACAGCGTCTCGGTGACCGGCACGAACTCCGAGGCGGGCTCGCTCGCGGCGAGCGTCACCGATGCGACCGGCGGGCTCGTAAACACGTGGACGACATCGAACGGCAGCGCGCCGGCCGGCATCACGTGGAACGGCCGGACCACCGCCGGCGCATCCGTCCCCGACGGCGTGTACACGATGCACGTCGCGCCGGTCGACGCCGCCGGCAACACCGGCGAGGTCCGGGACCGCACGGTCAGGCTCATCTCGGGCCTGCGCTCCGTGCTCACTTCCACCGGGTTCTTCTTTCCGCACGACGGCGACTCGCTCGCGAAGTCGACCAAGCTCCAGTTCACGCTCGCCCGGCCGATGACGGTCAGCTGGACGATCCGCAATGCCGGCGGAGCGACGGTCATCACCAAGTTCCCGCCGGCGCTTCGGGCCGCGGGCACCTACTACTGGATCTTCGACGGACGCCGGCCGGACGGGTCGCGCTTGCCGCGCGGACGCTACACCTCGTTCGTGACCGCCTCGGACGGGGAGCTGGTCGCGACCCAGTCCGTCTGGTTCGAGGAGGACGCGTTCACGATCAAGCCGAGCGACACGACCCCCGGCCGAGGCCAGTCGATCACGATCTCCATCACCTCGGCGGAGCCACTCGCCAGGCCGCCCACCCTGTGGGTCAATCAGCCAGGCGTCCGTGCCTGGAGCGCGAGGACGAGCAGGACCGGCACCTACACCTACAAGGTGACGATCCGCCTCAAGACGAGGGGTCGCACCGGATCCGTCTCGCTCAAGGTGTGGGGCGTCGACAGCAAGCGCGGAACGCAGGCGACGACGAGGGTGTTCGCGCTGCACTGACCGCTCGCGGCCGCCGCGCGGCGACCACACCAGACCGCCCTCCTCCGCACCGTACCACTCCGGACCGGGACCATCGGGCGATGGAACCGGGGTCCGGGGAGCTCCATCGTCCCTAGTCCCTGGACCCGCCGAGGACTCGTGCCGATGACCACCCGCTTCCTGCAGGAGCGCCCAGCCCCCGGCTGGCGAACCCGCGCCCACGCGATCGCGCTGAGCCTCCTGCTCCTCGCCGCGATCGCACCGGCGACCGCGGTGCAGGCGGTGGAGCCGCCCGTCGACCCGACGAGCGGCGGCGGCCAGGGTGCCATCCGGGGCGCGTCGCAGCCGACGATCCACTACGAAGAGGCTGTCGACCATGGCGGCGAGCGGATCGCGTTCGCCGCGGGCGAGCGGGTCACGGTCCCGTTCAAGCCGCGCGGGTCGGATCGCTGGACGGTGGCGGGCGGCCAGCCGCGCGAGCTCCCGGCGGGCCGGATGTCGGGCAAGGCGATGCGCGACGCGCCGGGCGTCCCGAGCGTCACGCCGAAAGGCCCGGCCGCGCTCGATCGGTCGGGCGCTCCGATCGGCCGGATCGACACGCCGTACGTCGGCGCGGACACCGCCGTCAACGCAGACCTGGCAGCGGCGGTCGACCCCGGCGGCCTGCGCCGCGAGGTGTTCGGGTTCCTGCCCTACTGGGAACTGACCGATCCGTCGACCCGGCTGGACTGGGAGAAGCTCTCGACCATCGCCTATTTCGGGGTGGGAGCGGCCGCCAACGGCGACCTCGAGCGCAGGAACGCCGACGGGTCCGCGACCGTGGGCTGGAGCGGCTGGACGAGCTCGAAGCTGACCGGGGTCATCAACAGCGCCCATGCCAACGGGACGCGGGTCGTGCTCACCGTCCAGAGCTTCGCCTGGTCGTCCTCCGGGGTGACCCGCCAGAAGGCGTTGCTCGATAGCGCGACCGCACGGGCCAACCTCGCGCGGCAGGTGGCGGCGGCGGTGCGCGATCGCGGCGCCGACGGCGTCAACCTCGACTTCGAGCCGATCGTGTCGACCTACGCCGACGAGTTCACGGCGCTCGTCCGCTCGGTCCGCGCCGAGCTCAACAAGGTCGCGAGGGGCTATCAGCTGACGTTCGACACGACCGGCTGGATCGGCAACTACCCGATCGAGGCGGGCACGGCGTCAGGCGCGGCCGACGCCGTCGTGGTCATGGGCTACGACTACCGCACCGGGTCGTCCGACCCGGTCGGGTCCGTCGCGCCGCTCGCCGGACCGTCGTACGACATCAACGACACGGTCAAGGCCTACGTCGGCCGCATCTCCGCCGCCAAGGTCATCCTCGGCGTTCCGTACTACGGGCGGGCGTGGTCGACCGGCAGCTCGGCGCTCCACGCCAGGAACATCTCGGGCACCAGGAACGGCGCGTCGGTGACCGTCGTGTACGGCACGGCCCGCGACTTCGCGGCCCAGCATGGGCGCAGATGGGATGCCGTCGAGGGCGTGGCGTGGACGTCGTACCGACGCCAGAACTGCACCGCGGCGTACGGCTGCGTGAACCCGTGGCGGGAGATCTACTACGACGACGCGCAGGCCCTCGGCCTCAAGTACGACGTCATCAACCGCTACAACCTGCGCGGGGCCGGGATCTGGGCGCTCGGCTACGACGGCACACGGACCGAGCTGTACGCGGTCCTCAAGGACAAGTTCATCACCGACACCGTCCCGCCGAAGATCAGCAGCTCCTCGATCAGCACGTCAATCATCTCGCCGAACGGCGACGGCCGCCTCGACTCGACCACTGTCCGGGTCGACGTCACGGGCCACATCAAGTTCGGGTGGGTCGTCCAGCCGCTCGTCGGCAGCGTGCCGGGTGCCGCGATCCGGTCGGGAAGCGTCACCGCCAAGCCCGTCGTCTATACCTGGGACGGTTCGAACGCGTCGGGGGTCGTTCCCGACGGGGTCTATCGGATCACCGTCTGGGCGGCCGACGCGTCGGACAACCGGGCGTCCGTCCAGAAGGACGTCACGGTCGATCGCCGGCCTCCCGGGTTGGCCCTGTCCGCCGCGCCGACCTCGATCTCCCCCAACGGCGACGGTCGCTCGGACCGGACCACGCTCAGGCTGCAGGCGGACGCGCTCGTCAGCGGATCGGCCCGCATGCTCGACAGGAACGGGGCAGGCCTGCGTCGCTGGACGATCACGAACGCCTCGTCCGGCGCGTGGACCTGGGACGGCCGCGACAGCGCCGGTCGAACGGTCGCCGACGGCCGCTACACGTTCCGCGTGTGGGGGCTCGACCGTGCGGGCAACTCCAGCATCCGCGACCTGACAGTGCTGGTCGACGGGACCATCCGATCGCTCACCTGGTCGCGCTCGTCGTTCATCCCCGCGGCCGGCCAGAAGTCGCGCGTGTCGTTCGTCCTCGGTCGCCCGGCGACCGTCACCGTCTCCATCTATCGCGGCGACACACTCGTTCGCGGCATCTGGAAGGACCGTCCCGTCGTGGCCGGGACCTACGGCTGGAGCTGGAACGGCCGCACGGCGAGTGGTGCGCCGCTGGCGCCTGGAACCTATCGGGCGGTCGTCACGGCGAACAGCTGGATCGGCTCGTCGACGATGACCCGGACGATCGTCGTGAAGGCACGGTAGCGCCGCCGGCGCCGTCTAGACTTGCCGTCGATGACCGACCCATCACCGACCGCCACCGCCGTCGCCCCGGACCGACCGGGCGCCGGCGTGTGGATCGTCCTGCCGACCTACGACGAGGCCGAGAACATCGAGCCGATCTCGGCGGCCATCCTGGAGGCGTTGCCGGCGGCGACCCTGCTCGTCGTCGATGACGACTCGCCCGACGGCACCGGCCGGCTGGCCGACGCATTGGCCGCGACCGATCCGCGCATCCGGGTCCGCCACCGCGCGCTCAAGCAGGGCCTGGGCCGGGCGTACCTCGACGGGTTCACGCTCGCACTGGCGGGTGGGGCGACCACGATCGTCCAGATGGACGCCGACTTCAGCCACGATCCGGCTGCGTTGCCCGACCTCGTCGCGCCGATCGCAGCGGGCGGCGCCGACCTCGTGATCGGCTCGCGCTACACCAAGGGCGGCGGCGTCGTCGACTGGGGCCTTGGCCGTCGCGTCGTGTCGCGTGGTGGGAGCGTGTTCGCGCGAGTCGTCCTCGGGCTCGGCCAGAACGACCTGACCGGTGGCTTCAAGGCGTGGCGGGCGGACACGCTGGCTGCCGTCCCGTTCGACGGCGTCCACGCCGGCGGCTATGTCTTCCAGATCGAGATGACGTTCCGCGCGGATCGCAGCGGTGCGCGGATCCGCGAGACGCCGATCGTCTTCCGCGACCGGCGCGTCGGTCAGTCCAAGATGAGCCGCCGCATCGTCGTCGAGGCGCTCGTCGTCGTCGTCCAGCTGCGAGCCGAGGAGTTGTTCGGCCGCGTGGGGCGGCGGCGCCGATCCTGATCCGCCCGTGAGCGGCGCGCCGGCGCGGCCCCTGGGTGCCGCCAAGCCCGCGACGCCGAGGGGCGTCCGCGTCGTCCTGGACGCGCGCCCGCTGCAGGGACCCGACCGCGCCCCGCTGGCAGCCGCCTACCTCGAGGGGCTGCTCGGCGCGTACGACGCCGATCCGCTGCCCGGCGAGTCGTTCGCGTTCCTCATCGGCTCGGACGAGGACGACCTCACCGGCCGGTACACACACCTCGAGGTCGTCGGGCGACGACAACTTCCCCCGACGCGCCTGCTCCGGTCGGGTGCCATGACCGTCGACCCGTTCATCCTCCGCGGCGCCGCGGTCGGCGCCGCGTGGCGCGCCGAACGGGGCGGGGCGGCCGGTGCCGTCTACCACGCGGTCGGGGGCGGTCCGCTGCCGATCGCGTCGGGGCTGCCGGTCGTCGTCACGCTGCTCGATCTCGCCCCGTGGGAGCTTACCGCGGCGTTCGGGCGGACCGTGGCGAGCCGCTTCGGGCAGCGGCTGCGGGCGCAGATCCTGCGCGAGGCGGCCGCGGTCATCGTCGGCACCGACGCGACCGCGCGCACCGCCAGGCGACTGCTGCGCATCCGGCGCGATCGCCTGCGCGTCGTCCGCCTTGCGCCACGAGCCGCGTTCGTCGCGGCGCGAAGCGTCGAGCCGTTGGTCGCCGCCGCGGCGCTTCGGGCGAGGCTCGGGCTGGCCGATCGGTACCTCGTGTGCTCCGGTCGGTTCGACGCGCGGTTCGATCTTGGAACGATGCTCGACGCGCTGGCCGCGCTGGCGGCGGCCGAGCCGCCGGCCGGTGTCGATCGCGCATCGGCGTGGCCTCCCCGGGTCCTCCTCGTCGGCGCCAGCCCGGACGATCGCGCCTCCATCGCCCGGGCTGCCGCGCGACGTGGCGTCGGCGAGGCCATCGCCTACGCCCCGGCGATCACCGCGCCGGACCTGGCGGGCCTGGTCCGTGGAGCCCGTGCCGTGCTCCTCCCCGTGGTCTCGGAGGCGGCCGGCCTTTCGGTCATCGAGGCGCTCGCGTGCGGGACGCCGGTCATCGCCTCCGCCGTCGGGCCACTCCCCGAGCTGGTCGGCGCGGCCGGGCTTCTCGTCGAGCCCGGTGACGCGGACCGGCTGGCGGTGGCGCTCGCCACGATCACGGCCGACGGAACCGTCCACGGCCGCATCGCCGGGATCGCCGCCGCCCGGGCCGAGGCGGAGGCACGGACGTGGGCCGACGTGGCGCGCGAAACCCGGGCGATCTACGCCGAGGTCGGGATCCGGCGCGAAGCCTAGCCGCGCGGCGCCCTCGCCGGCTCCACTCGGCGAAGGTCGACGCCCGCTCCGATGGCGCGACCCAGCTCGTCCAGGCGCGCGACCACCGCCTCGAGCGGCCCCTAGGATCGGGTACTGCCGCCGTCCAGGCCCGAGCCGCGGGGTGAAACGGGGGACGGCCTGCCAATGGCGCGGTTCTCGGGCTGTGGCCCGGCCTCGAGCTGCAGCGGCTCGCCCCGCAAGGCGGGTAACACGAGCCGGTCGACGAACCGCTCGGACGCGTGGCCGTCGGCATGGTCGAACCACTCCCGTGCGAACGCGCGAACGCGCCCGAGGTCGAAGTCGGCGGCCTTCACGTACGCGGCCAGCTCGTGCGTCTTCTCGAACACCGGGCCGGGAACGCCGGTCAGGAAGTCGAAGTAGAAGCCACGCTCGTGCTCGTAGTCGGCGTAGTCTGGGGCGAAGAACGCCATCGGCCGCTCGAGCAGCGCGAACTCGAAGATCGCGCTCGAGTAGTCGGTCACGAGCAGGTCGGCGACGAGCATCAGCTCGTTCATGTCCGGCCAGTCGGAGACGTCGATGGCAAAGCCCGCGAGGTCTGCGGTCAGGCGGACGGGGTCGTGCACGAAGGGATGGGGCCGGAGCAGCAGCACCCATTCCCCGGCGAGAGCATCGCGCAGGGCCATGAGGTCCAGGCCTTCCCGGTAGCGGGCGGCCTGCGGGGTGTCGCCCCGGAACGTTGGCGCGTAGAGCAGGATTCGCCGATCGATCGGCAGCGTGTAGCGTCGGCGGATCGCCGCGGTCGCGCGCGTTCGGTGCTCCGAGTCGAAGAACAGGTCCGTGCGCGGCAGCCCCAGTGCCGACGTGAAGCGGTCGCGTGGCAGCCGGAACGCGTCCATGTAGTGGACGGTCGCTGTCGTCGAGGACACCAGGCATACGTCGTAGTTGGAGTGGATCGGCACGAGCCGGACCATCTCCTCATCGGCTCCGAACGACTTGTCGAGCACGCTGTAGCCGAACCTCTTGAACGCTCCCGCGCCGTGCCAGACCTGGACCCTGACGGTACCGGGGCGCGGCGTGATCGCGTACATCGGGAAGAACCACTCATCCACGACGAACAGGCGAGCGACTGCAAGATGGTAGCCGGCTCGGAACGCCTGCCAGGCGCCCTCGATCCGGCCGCGGAACCCGGGCCGCATGCGGTACGCGACGACGCGCACCGGGATGGGCGGCGTCCGCCGCTCGAGCTCGCGCCGGATGTAGAGGAGGTTGCCACCGATCCGGGCGCCGTCCTCAGCGCCAAGGACGACCCGTGCACGCAGCGGCCGCAGACGCCCCAGGGCGAAGCCGACGCGGACGACGACGATGCCCAGCCTCGCGACCACGGTCCGACGGACGTGGCTCGTGGACACCGGCGGCGCGGGCGAACTCGGGGCTTGTGCCGCTGTGGGCGCGCCGTCGCCCAGGTTCACGATCGTAAGCGCGTGGCGGGGTCTGCGCCCCTCGGGCGGCGGCAGGCGCATGTAGTCGCCGTAGATCTGCGTCAGGTATGCGTGCCACCATCCAGGTGCCGGGACGGGCATCCCCTCGAATTCGAGGATCGCGGACGGCTCGAAGCGGGATCGCGGCTGGCATTCCCGACCGTAACCCCAGGCGCCGCTCGCGTTGACGACGTTGCTGGAGGCGTCGTACGCGAAGCGGCGGGCGAGGAGGCCGATCAGGCCGACCGCCCACGACCGCGGGACGACCCGGAACAGGTACGCCACGTAATGCCGAACGCCGGTGCGCCGGATGCGTGCACCGAGGGCGGTCGCGGCCACCTTGAACGCCATCCCGTGGGTCCGGCGTCCGATTGCGGATCCTGGCGCGCCATCGAACGGAAAGACGTCGATGTAGATCGCATGCCGGATCGGGAGGTGCGCGACGGCCGACTCGATGACATGGGTGTCGGCGCGGAGCAGTTTGCCGAACATGAACGGATAGGCGGGATCGGTGCTGGACGACTGCCAGGCGAACCGGGGATCAGAGGATCTGCGACACAGCTCCTCGAAGCGCTCGTAGTCCGCCCGCGGCATTCCGACGTCGATGTCGTCGTCCCACGGGATGAATCCCCGATGACGAACGGCGCCCAGCAACGTCCCGCCGATGACGAACCACCGCAGGGACGCTTCCTCGCAGCGCCGGGCCAGCTCGCGCAGGATCTCGAGCTCGATCAGCTGCACGCGACGGAGCGTCGTTGGATCGGCCAAGCCGTCCGTCTCCGTGCCAGGTCCGCTCGAGTCGGTCACCGAGTCAGGTCGCCGGCCCGCCGTCCGCGCCGGCGCCGTTGGGCGCGCCCGCGAACGACAAGCCCGACGAACTCGAGGAGCCCAAGCTGGCGCCTGAACCTCGCGACCGAGAAGTTGGTCACGAGCCGGAACAACCATTCCACGCCGGCCCGTTGCACCCATCGTGGTGCCAGCGGGACGTCCCCCGAATAGAAGTCCAGCGCTCCGCCGGCACCCCACACCAGCTTGAGGTCGAGCTCGCCGATGTGCTCCTCGATCCAGCGTTCCTGGAGAGGGTTGCCGAGGCACACCATCACGATGTCCGGCGCGGCCGCCCGGATCTGCTCGAGCACCCCACGGGCGCCCGCGAATTCGTCCACCACTCCGCAGATCTGCAGACCCGGCGTCCGTCGCTCCAGGGCCGCGGCCGCTCGCGTCGCCACGCCCGGGCTTGAGCCGAACAGGAACAACCGCGCTCCTGCGGCGGCAGCCTCGTCGCACACCATCATCACGAAGGTCGTCCCGGAGAGCCGCTCCGGTGGGCGGATCCCCGTCACCTGCCGGAACGCCCAGACGACGCCGCTGCTGTCGACGAGGTTGAGGTCGCACCCGTTCAGGTACCGGCGGAGCTGGTCGTTGCGTCTTGCCTCGAGCACGAACTCGGCATTGGAGAAGGCGATGTGGCGGGTCTCGGCCGGACCAACGAGCACGGCCCCGACCCACGTCCTCAGCTCCTCGGCCGTGAGCAGGTCGAACTGGACGCCGAATAGCGACGCCCGATCCGAGCGCGCGGCCGGACTGACGGCCGACGTACCCAGGGTCACATCAGCCTCGTGGACCAACGTCCCCCGGCCATCGCTGCCTTGTCCGTTCTCGATGGCCATGGCTTCCTCGTGTACCCGACCCGGCGTCGTTCCCCGATGACTCTCTGCCTGACCGGTCATGCGCGAGGCGGCCAGGCTGATCGGCAACAGCGTAGATGCCCCGACCATGCCACGGGCCGAACCGGACGCCGAAGACGACCGCCCGCCGGGGCTCGGGCGGCGTCGTCGCCGACACGCTTTGGTTTCACGGCGAGAACCGTCGGCGGATCACCCTGCCGGGGTGGCCGACGGCGTGGCGGTGGCGGGGGGCTGGTTCGAGCCGGCCTTGAACGACAGCTGATAGGTGGTTGGGACGACTTGGACGAACGTCTGACCAACAGTCAGCGTGACCTCCTTGCCGCTGGCGTCGTAGAACTTGGTCGGCTTGGTCAGTGCGGTCTTCCTCCAGGTCCCCTTTATCGTGCGACCATTGGTCGAGATCCACGCGGTCCCCGAACCGATGACCGTGGCCTCCAGGCGTTTCTTGCCCGAATGTCCGTCGTTGAGGGGCCCGAAGTGCATCTGCATCACGATGACGTTGCTGGGCGCGATGCGCGTCCCGCCGACAGCGTCGACCTCCTTCTTCTCGCCGGTCACCGAGCGCAGGTATGTGTTGCTTGTCCGGTCGTAGTCGTACCGGATCGTGTTGTACGGGTAGACCACGGTGATCGACCCGCCGTATGGCCGCATGTCGATGGGCGCATCCGGAGCGAACGTCCAGACCGGGACGTAGACTTGGTCCTTCGCGTGGAGGCGCGTCCCGGCGGCCCGCAGCTTCGGTCCGGTCGTGTATAGGTTGTGCGGGGCCTGGCGTGTCGAGATCCGGAAGAAGGTTCCGCTGTAGCGGAACTCGTCGACGTTGTAGACGAGTTGGCCGCTCCCCTTCGACCTCAGCGTGTCGAGAGCCTGAGGCGAGCCCCCGGAGTGAGCGTAGACGGCCCGCCACTCGGCTGCCCACGCGATGTAGTAGTAGCGCGAGCTGCGAACGGGACCCACGTTCGTTGGCAGCGTGTCCTGGAAGATGGCCATGTAGCGCGGGATGCCGCCTTCGGCCGGCGCCTGCCAGACGACCGCCGCGGACGACAGGCCGGACTGCGGCCGAGCCGCAGCCAAGTCGTCGATCATGACCGCGATCGGATGGCCGGCCGCCACCGCCGGGGTGACGAGGCGGCCGGTCAGGGGCGCCGGCACGAGCAGCGGTGTCGGGAGGGGCGTCGGCGTCGGGATGGGCGATGGCGTTTCGGTCGGGACGGTCGTGGCGGTGGGGGACGCTGTCGGGGCGGGCGTCTCAGTCGCGCTGGCGCGCGCGAACGGTGAGGCTGACGGCGCCGTCGCACCCAGTGACGTTGCCCCCAAACCGATCACGATCGCAGCCAGGGCGACGATCCCGACCGCCGCGACGGTGGTCCTTCGCTTCACGCCTCGCGCCTCCTCGACGGACTCAGACCCGTACGAGAGTTCCCGTGTGACGGTGGGTCTGGGGCCCGGTTGTCCTGGCGCAGGATAGCGGACGTCTCGCGGAGAGGTGCCCGACACTCGCGCTCGAGCCCGGCGCGCAGTAGGCTTGCTGCCATGACCGATCGATCCGACAACGACGCGACTACGGACGAACCGGCGGCGGCCCCGCCCAACCCGAAGGTCACCCGTGCCCGGACCACCGCGGTCGGGAAGCCGCCGACCAGGGTGGTCGGGAAGCCGGCCGCCACGGCGTCGCCCGCGAAGGACGCCCCGGTGTCAACGGCGGCCGCGACGATCGAGGCCGGGGCAGCACCCAGGACGGCCCCAACGCCTACGCCGCCGGACGAGGCCATCGCGAATCGCGTGACCGTCGACCGGGGCGGGATCGACCTCGCCCGCGCCGAGCAGGTGCACGTGACGCGCGGCGGCATCACCCGCGTCGAGGCGACCAGCGTCGACGTGCGCCAAGGTGGCATCAGCCGGGTCGACGCCCGGGACGTGGCCGTCAGCATGGGCGGCATCGCCATCGCCCGCGCCGACCGCGTCTCGGCCGACATGAGCGCCGTTGCGCTGTCGGTCAGCGGCGAAGCGCGGGTCAGCCAGTCATTCGTGAGGACGATGTTCGCGCGGGACGTCACCCTCGACCAAGGGGCCGTCTGGAGCCTCGCCGCCGGGCGCGTGACGTTCCGAAGGTCCGGCTTCGCCGGTGTCGTCATCGCCCGCCGCGTTGACGGTGACGTGCGAGTCCTGATGGATTGGCGCGGCGCCATCGCCTTCGGCGCTGTCGTCGGCCTTCTCATGGGCCTGCTCCGCCGGCGCTGACCGGACAGCCGCAGCGCGCGACGGCCGCCGGCTTCTTAGCGGACCTGCACGATCCTCGGATCGACGCCCGCGGCCTGCGCCGCCTCCTCGGCCCGCACCCGCGACTCCTCGGTGTGGACGCGGTGGAGCTCGACGACGTCGGCAGGCTCGCCCTCCATGACCATCAGGCCCTTCTCGATGAGGATGGCTCGGTTGCAGTACTCGGTCACCCAGTTCATGTCGTGGGTCACGAGGACGACGGCCCTTGCGGCGGCGACGATCTCGATGACCCGGGTCTTGGACTTCGCCCGAAAGTTCGCGTCGCCGGTCGCGAGCACCTCGTCGAGCAGGAGGATGTCCGGGTCGACCGCGGTAGCGATCGAGAAGCCGAGCCGGGCCCGCATCCCGGCCGAGTACGTCCGCAGCGGTGCGTCAATGAACTCGCCGAGCTCCGCATACTCGATGATCGACGGCAACAGCTCGCGGGTGACCGCGTCGTCGAGCCCGAGGAACGCCCCGCCGAGCAGGATGTTGTCGCGGCCGGACAGCTCCTTGTCGAATCCTGCGCCGAGGGTCAAGAGGCCGGACACGTGGCCGACCACATCGACGGCACCTTCCGACGGCCGGATGATCCCGGCCAGGACCTGGAGCAGCGTGCTCTTGCCGGCGCCGTTGGGCCCGATCACCGCCAGCGACTCCCCGCGCTGGACGCGCAGGTTGACGTGACGCAATGCCCAGAACTGGTCGACATGTCCGCGCCCGATCATCTGCGTGAACGTCCCGCGGACGGTCGTCTTCTTGGTGAATTCGAAGGTTGTAGCGGACGCCCAGATCCGCGGCCGCGATCGCGTAGTCGGCCTGCGTCTCGATCCGCGGCGGTCGCCTCAGGATCGGCATCAGATGACCTTCGCGAAGTTCGGCTCCAGCCGCTTGAAGACGTACGTCGTGAATGCGAGCAGACCAAGGCTGGCCACGAGCAGAACCGCCAAGGCTCTCATGTCGGGCAGGCCGGACGGCGGGCCGGTCGCTGTCCCGTAGATGACCGACCGGTAGGCCTCGAACAGGATCGCGAACGGATTGATATTGGCGAGCGTCGCCAGCGTCGCGTGGTTCTTGAAGAACGGGATCTGGTCGAGGTTGTTGAGGCTGTACAGACCGGGTGACATGAACCACCACAGTCGCAACACGTGGCCGACCACGTTCCCGAGATCCCGGAAGAAGACGTTCCCGGCCGCCACCAGGAACGCGCAGCCCAGCGTGAACACGAACTGGACGACGGCGATCACCGGGATGAACAGTAGCCAGGGGCTGATGCGGTCCGAGAAGAACAGCATCAGGATGCCGAGGGCCACCGTCCCGAAGGCGAAGCTCACGATGCCGGCCGTCGTGGCGGCCACTGGCAGGACGAGCTTGGGGAACTGGATCTGCTTGATCAGCTGGTCCTGGCGAACGATGGACGTCGTCGCATCCGTCATGGAGTTGGAGAACCACTTCCAGGGCAGGATCGCCGAGAAGATGAAGAGCGGGTAGTCCGGCGTCGTCCTGGGAACGATGATGGACACGAACACGACATAGACGACCATCTGGAGGAGCGGATCCAGGACCCACCAGACATTCCCGAGCAGCGTGTCCGCGCCCCGCTTCCGAATGTCCGCCTGGACCAGGTAGCGAACCAGCCGGCGTCGCGACCGGATATCGGTGATGCCCTCGCCGATGAGGTCGAAAGGCCCCCGGGCACCGGCGGCATTGCGAAATGCTGCCGGGACCTCAGACGTGGCGGACATCGGGCGGAAGGGTACCATCTTCCCGTGACGAGACTCGACAGTCGGACCGGAAATGGCGAGGCGGAACGGGCGCCTGGGTCCGCTCGTCCTCAGCTGACCCGGAACGCGGTCATGGCCCCCGCGACAGGAGCAGATCGGCAAGGCGACCCGTGGCGTCGCCGGGCTCGAAATGCCGATCCAGGAAGCGCGCTCGATCGGCGTCATCCGGCGGTCGAGGGTCGGCCATGAAGGTGCGGACTTCGTCGACCGACCGCACGGGGACGGCAACGCCGGCGGCAACATGGTCGAGCGGGTCGGCATAGGCCTGCCCGACTGCGATCATGTTCGGAGTCCCGGCGACGACCGCGTCCGTGAGCACCGTGGAGTACTGGCCGAGGTGCGCATCGGCCGATCGCAGCAACCGGTAGACATCCGTATCCCGGATCGTCGTCAGCGCCGGCGGAGGATAGCCTCCGGCGGCCGCCAGCCCGACGAGAAGGCGTCGATAGTCGGCGTGGCCTCGATCCTGCGGATGCATCTTGACTGACGACATGGATCCCGGGCAGCGGTCCGCCGAGCAGCCGCGCGACCATCGCCGCGGAGTAGAGATCACCCATCACCTGGTTGTGCGCGACCGAGACGACCAGCATCCGGTCACCGTCGGCCACCCCGAGTTCTCGACGGACGGTCGCGCGCTCGTGGCTGGTCGCAGGCCGGCGCATGGTCTCGGGGTCGCCGCGAGGGGAGCCGGTCACGACCACGGCGTCTGCCGCGTAGCCACCCTGCCCAAGGAGCAGCTCCTCGCTCCGCCTCACCGAACACGCACGTGACCTCTGGTCGCGGCGTGGCCGGGTGGGCGGGACGGCAGTACTCCGGGTTGCCGGGATAGATCATCCCGTGCTGGATCGCGACAACCGGGATCCCGCGTCGTTGGGCGGCGACGATCCAATGCGTCCGCGTTCCCTCCCGATCCAGGTAGAGGACGTCCGGCCGGAGATCCCCGAGGAACCGCTCGGCCGCCGCCGTGGCCTGGATCTGCGCCTCCAGCCAGTGGCCGTCATAGCCGGCGACCACACGGTCCATCGCGGGACCGAGATCCACGCCATCCACGACGAGTGGGACAGGGCGGACGTCCTGCAGGGCGGGTCGCTGTCCGTCGCCGACATCGCCGTCATGTTGGTGACGTGCGCTCGGCAGTCCGGCTCCGTCGAGCGATCGCCGATCGTGGCACGAGGCGCCGTTCGGCGATCGCAGGCCAATCACCTCTGCGCTTGTGGTCGAGCCCTTCGATGACCATCGCGATGCGCAGGAGCCTCTCACCGTAGCCGGTCGGACGAGGCTGAGTAGGCGATCCGCCGATCGCCGGCGTCGCCACGGACGAGATGGAACGCTCCAGCCCAGGCCACTCCCAGGACGCGAGGCGGTCCCGACGCGAGGACAGGGGCGATCCTCCTTTCTAGCTGGGCGCGTCGGGTTTGCGCGTGGAGGGGTCAGGTCCCGGAGGCACCGACCGCCCACCGGAGGCGCCGATAGTGGACCCACGGATCGGCGGAACCGCCGGTACAGTTCGGGGAGATCGCGACGCGCATGTCGGGTCACGATGTGCGGACCGGGTGAGCGACCGCTGATCGAAGTGGCTCCGCAGCGGACAAGGCGTGGGCCGCATGACGAGCGCCGAGCGTCGCCACGGGGCCTCGATCGTCTCGTAGCGTCCCGGTGGTGCAGTTCCGCCAGGACCCGTTGCCAGATCATCAGCTCGTGGAGGTCCCACCGGGACGGCCATAGGATATTGAACCACGAGGTCGCGCCGTCGACCACGGACTGGTCGGCGAGTCCTGACTCGGCGTCCCAGGCGTCGAGTCGCTGGAGCGATCCGTTCACGAAGTCGGTATCGGCCAGGATGCGTTCGACCACGGGCCGTATCGGCACGATCCCAGCAGGTCCTGTACGCCGGGCGTCCACCAGGTAGGCCAGGACGACGACATCGGATCGCAATGCCGCTGGCGACCAGGACGGCGGGCGGCTTTCGACGAAACGGAGGGTCCGTCCACTCATCGATCTGCGACGGAGTCCGATGATCCTGGCGGTCCGCTGAGCGAGCATCGCCGACCCAGGCCCGTTCGACCACGATCATGTTCGGCGCGTCGGCCCGGGCCGGGCAGGAACTGCGGAGGACGGCGCTCGCGAAGGCGACTCGAACCGAGTCACGGCCAATCGTCTACGCCGCGCTCTCCCACGCCGGCGGATCCGCGGGAGTGGTCGTGGATGTGGCGCCGAACGTCAAGGACCTGGCCGGTCAGGCCCGAGGCCATGAGCCGCAGGTGTCGCGTCCGCCACATCGCGAGCCGCCAACAGTCCGTCCGGGGATTCGTTGGGGAAGGCGCGCGCCCGCATCAAGGTATCGGTGCGCTCTGGACTGACAACGTTCGCGCGGACGCCGAACGCCGAACCATTCATCCGCCAGACCCTCGACCAGGTTGACGTCACCAGCATTGGCCTTGGCGGTGTAGGCACGTAGTCGGGTGGCCCCGCGTGACGTGCTCCAGCGGAACGCGGTGAACGACCCCCTGGAGCCGCAAGATGGCGATAGGCGGCCCGGGCGACGTTCAGCGTGCCCGTCAGGTTGACGTCGATGACCTCGGCGAGGACACCGGGCGGCGCATCCGCCACCGGCCCGAGGCGGAGGATGCCGGCTGTCACGACCACGTGGTCGAGCCCGCCGAGGCTTGCGGCGGCGGCCGCGACCCGGGCTTCCACGTCAGCCGCCTCGCGAACGTCGAGGCCCGTGGTGCGACCTTCCACGACGACTCGCGCCTCCAGCGCGATCGCCTCATCGGCAATCGACCGACCGATCCCATTCGTGCCACCGACGACCAGGACGCGGGCGCCCGCCAGCCCGCTGGCGGCTGGCAGATCCGTGGTGGAGAGCGTCCGCATCTGGAGCATCCGGTCGGCCATGACGAGGTCCAGACGCGTCGTGATCTTGAGGTTCATCTCGTCGCCCGCGACAGCCAGGACCCGAACCCCGGGGACGTACCGAAGGACCAGGGTGCAGTCGTCCGTCGCGCTGAGATCGCCCGCGATCGACGCGGCGTCGTAGGCTTGGGCGAGGACAGATGCGCGAAACACCTGTGGCGTCTGGCCGCGACGAAAGCGGCTGCGCTCCGGGATCTCGACCACCTCGCCGTCCTCGACGATGACGAGGGTGTCCGCGCTGAGCATGACGGTATCCGTGGCATCCGCCGTGCCATCCGCGACCGGAGCGATGGACCGCCGGATCACATCGAGCGGCACGAGCGGCCGGACCGCATCGTGGACAAGCACGACGTCGTCCGGCGCCGAGTCGAGCGCATCGAGGCCATTGCGCGTGCTCTCGTTCCGGGTGACCCCGCCGGCCACCACGCAGGCTGGGATGGACAAGCCGGCTGCGGCCAGTTCGCGCTCGGTCTCGGCGATCCAGTCCGGGTGGGCGACGATCACCAGGTCGTCGATCCCTGCCGCCGCGACGGTGCGGATGCTCCGCAACAGGATCGGCTCGCCCGCGAGGCGGATGAACTGTTTCGGCAGGTCGGCGCCGAAACGGTCCCCGGCCCCGCCGGCGAGGAGGATGGCATGGACTCGCATCCGGCTCATGATAGGCAGGTCGGGGTCGACCGACGTTCCGGTCCCGGCCGTCGTTCCGCGACGCCTCGGGCTACGGTCGCAGATGGACATTCCGCAACCTACGTCACGGACGAGCTCATCCTGCCGTCACTGACCCGGGCGGGAGAACGTTCATAGGGGCCGCGACACGACCTTTCGAGGCCTCGGTGTACCATACCGCGGCCCTCCATCCCCGGCGCATGCCGGCCATGTGACAGGAATCGACCGACCCATGACCTTCCGAGCCAAGCCCGTCGTCAAGCGCGCCCACCGACCCGCGTGGGAAGCGCAGGACCGACGGAACTTCTACCTCAACCTGGGCTTCGGCCTGATCGTGGTGCTGGCGATCGTCATCCTGGCCATCGCTGCCGGGCTGGCGTACTACAACGATCACCTGGCGTCGGTCGGCAGCGTGGATGGTCAGTCGATCAGCAAGGACGATCTCCGCGAGCGTGTCGCGATGGAGAGCTTCCGCCTCAATGAGTCGCTGAGCCGGGTCCGGACGGCGGTCCTCGCCGGCCACCTCACCGAGGCGCAGGGAACCTCCGCGGAATCGACGATCACCCAGCAACAGAACAACATCGCCTCGGTCGCGCTGGAACGGATCATCGACACCAAGCTCCAGGCGAAGCTGGCGACGCAGGAAGGCGTCAGCGCCGCGCCCGCGGACATCGACGCGCGCCTGCTGGTCGAGGCGACCACGCCCAAATCGCGTCACGTCTGGATGATCGCGGTCAAGCCGGCCATCGACACCGGCGCCGTCGAGCCGACCGCGGCACAGAAGGCGGACGCCAAGGCGAAGGCCGAGGCGGCTCTCAAGGACATCCAGGGCGGCAAGGCGTGGGAAGACGTGGCCAAGACCGTCTCGTCCGACACCGCGACCGCGCCGCAGGGCGGCGATCTCGGCTGGCTCACCGCCGATGACAGCCAGTCCGATGAGGCGTTCCTCAAGGCGGTCTTCGCGACCGCGGCCAACACGCCGACCGCGGTCATCGAGGGCGCCGACGGCACCTTCCGGATCGGGCGGGCGTCGGACATCGTCGCCGCGGCCGTCGACGACGCCTACCAGACCAAGCTCCAGAACAACAAGATCGACCTGCAGCGATATCGGGCCATCATCGGCGGCGACGTCATCCACGAGAAGCTGTCGGCCAAGATCGTCGCGGACGTCACCGCGGCCGGCCCGCAGCGCCACGTGCAGGAAATCCTCTTCCAGCAGCCACAGACCGCTCCGGGCGCCGACGCGATCAAGGTCCGCCATATCCTCTACTCACCGAAGGACGACCCGAGCACGGCCGAGAGCGTCGCGGCCGACGATCCCTCGTGGGAGGTTGCCCACCAGCAGGCGCTCGCCGCGTTCGTCCGGCTGCAGGCCAACCCGTCATTGTTCGACTCCATCGCCCGTGCCGAGAGCGACGAGGACGTGGCCAAGGGTCCGACCGGGAACGGCGGCAAGCTGCCGTACTTCGACAGCAGCAGTCAGGTCGACGAGGCATTCCTCAAGGCGATCCTCGCCCCCGGACTCAAGCCCGGCGACCTCCTGCCGCCGGTCAAGTCGGCGTTCGGCTGGCATGTCATCCAGGTCATGAACCGCCCACCCGACGTCGACCAGATGAACGCGCTCAAGGCGCAGGCCGACAAGGGCGACGACTTCGGCGTGCTCGCCCGTGACAACTCGAACGGCTCGACGTCCGGCACCGGCGGCGACATGGGCTGGATCGCCAAGGGCCAGCTCGATGACAAGCTGACGGCCGCGATCTTCGCGACCCCTATCGGCAAGACCTCCGACGTGGTCACCGTCGACGGTGACGGCGTGTACCTGTTCAAGGTCCTGGCCGAGGAGACCCGGACGCCCGAGGGCCGCCAGCTCCAGGATCTCACCTCGACCGCCTTCTCGAAGTGGTACGACGCGAAGAAGTCGGCGGCGACCATCACCCGGGACGAATCCATCGCGACGCCAAGCCAGTAGGGAGGGGCCGAGTGCTCGACGCGCTCGTCGCGGAGGCGCGGCTCCGCTGGGGCTTCGATCCGGCCGTCGGGTTGCAGGTCTTCGCGGGCGAGTCGCTGGTGGCCGCGCCGGTCGAGCCGTCTCGCCCGCTGCTGATCGTCCCGCTTGCGACGCTGCGGGCGACGCTCGAGGATCGGCGCCCGGCCCCGCTACCGGGACGAGCCGGTCCCGGTGGCGGCGAGCCGCTCGTGCTGCTGCGACGGCTCTATCCGCTCGATCATCCAGTCGGGCGGATCGGCCGGCCCGATGGCGCCACGGTCGGGTCGCTCGAGCCGTCTTCGCTGGATGCACCGATCTACCTGCGGCCGGTCGCGCCCGAGGCGGCACTGGCCGGACCGTGGGCGATGCCGTGGATCTCGGCCCGCCTGCGCGAGCCCGACGGCTGCCCATGGGACCGCGAGCAGACCCACACCTCGCTGCGCAAGCACCTCCTGGAGGAGGCGTACGAGGTCTACGACGCACTCGAGGCCGGGGCCACGCCCGAGCTTGCCGGGGAGCTGGGCGACCTGTGGCTCCAGATCGTGCTGCACGCGCAGCTGGCCGCCGAGGCGGGGATCTTCGATCTTGCCGACGTCCAGGCCGCGATCGCGTCGAAGATCGTCCGGCGCCACCCCCACGTGTTCGGTGACGCGGTCGCCCGGACCGCCTCGGACGTCAATCGCCAGTGGGAGCGCATCAAGGCCGACGAGCGGGCCGCCGCCGCGGAGGCTTCGGGCGAGGACGCCGATCCGAGCGAGGCCACACCGGCCACCAAGGGGGCACTCGAGGGGATCAGCCCGTCGATGCCGGCGCTGGCGGCCAGCCAGGAGATGCAGGAGCGGGCCGCCAACCTCGGCTACGACTGGCCGTCGATCGACGGGGTCCTCGACAAGGTGGCCGAGGAGGCCGACGAGCTGCGCCGTGCAGCGAACGATGCGGAGCGGGCCGAGGAGTTCGGTGACCTGCTGTTCGTCCTCGTCAACGTCGCGCGGCGTCGCGGGATCGAGGCCGAGGCCGCCGTCCGAGCCGCCAACGCGAAGTTCAGGCGACGGTTCGGGAGCGTCGAACGCGCCGCGGCCGGGCAGGGCGTTGCGTTGCGCGATCTCGATTTCACCGCGCTCGATGCGCTCTGGGATGCCGCCAAGGCTGAGGAGAAGACACCATGACCATCGGCAACCGGCCGCCGACAGTCCGCGCCGATGGGCGTGGGCCGCACGATCTACGCCCGGTGAGCTTCACGCTCGGCGTCCAGAAATGGGCCGAGGGATCGTGTCGGATCAAGGTCGGTGACACGGAGGTCCTGTGCGCGGCGACCATCGTCGACCGCGTCCCGCCGCACCTTCGCGGCAAGGCCACCGGGTGGGTGACCGCGGAGTATTCGATGCTCCCGCGCGCGACCGCCGAGCGGACGGACCGTGAATCGGTGAAGGGCCGCATCGGCGGCCGCACCCACGAGATCCAGCGGCTCATCGGCCGTTCGCTACGTGGCGTCGTGGACCTGGCCAAGCTCGGCGAGCGGACCATCACCATCGACTGCGACGTGCTCCAGGCCGACGGTGGCACGCGGACCGCATCGATCACCGGCGGCTATGTCGCGCTCGCGGCGGCGCTCATCACGTACGGCATGGAGCGACACCTGGTGGCCAAGGTCGCAGCCGTCTCGGTCGGGATCGTGAACGGGTTGCCGTACCTCGACCTGGACTACTCGGAGGACTCGCGCGCCGACGTGGACTTCAACGTGGTCGGTACGGACGCCGGCGCCTACGTCGAGCTCCAGGGCACGGCCGAAGGGGTCCCGTTCGACAGGGCCGCGGCGGACGGCCTGCTCGACCTGGCCGACAGCGGGCTCGCGCGCCTGTTCGAGGCGCAGGCGGCCGTGCTCGCAACCGTCCGGCGGTGACGCGCCGGCCCCTCCTCGTCGCCACGCGGTCGGTGCACAAGCTGCGCGAGCTGCGTGAGCTCCTGGCGCTCGAGCACGCGGAGCTCGTCACGCTCGACGCGCTCGACGTCGACGGCGACCCGGTCGAGGACGGCGCCACGTTCGAGGCCAACGCCGCCATCAAGGCACGCTTCGGGCTGCGTGCCAGCGGCGTGCCGACGCTGGCCGACGATTCGGGGCTGGAGGTCGAGGCGCTCGACGGCGGTCCCGGCGTCCGGACGCGGCGGTATGCCGGCGAGGACGCGACCGATGCGGACAACAACGACAAGCTGCTGGCGGCCCTCGACGGGCTGCCGCCCGAGCGCCGCGGCGCGCGCTACGTGTGCGTGCTCGCCCTGGCACTCCCCGATGACTCGGGCCCGCGCGGCGGCGTCCACGTCATCCTGGCGCGTGGGACCTGTCGCGGCCGCATCGCCACGAGCCCCCGTGGGACGGGCGGGTTCGGGTACGACCCGATCTTCGAACCAGCGACGGAGCCACCCGGCGGGCGGACGCTCGGCCTGTGGACGCCGGCCGAGAAGCACGCGATCTCGCACCGCGCGCGTGCCGCGCGACGGATGACGCCGAGGCTGGTCACCCTCGGGTTCTGACCGGCTCGCTACGACCGCGGCGTGGCCTTCGGGGCGGCCGTCGCCTTCGGTGTCTTGGTCGGCTTCGGTGTCGGCCACGGTGTGGGTGGCGTGCCGGGCTCGGAGAACAGCGCGGCCGCCATCGCCCGGATCCCGGCGAGATCGGGCGCCTGCGAATCGCCGAACTTCGTCTTCTTCGGGTGGACCAGCGGCGAGCGGATGACGACGCTGCTGACGTCGGTCAGGCCGACCTCCTCCATGATCGCGGCGAGGGCCGGCAGCCGGTCGACCGGCACGTCCGAGCGGATCGTCTCGCCGACCGCATCGAGGAGGGCGGGCAACTCGAACAGCAGGCTCCCGCCACGCGTTGCCTGGGCACGGAGCGCGAGGATGATCTCCTGCTGGCGGGCCTGCCGCGTGAAGTCGCTCTCGCCGACCGCCTTTCGCGACCTGGCGTAGGCGAGCGCGTTCTTGCCGTCGAGATGATGCGGGCCCGCGGCCAACGCGTAGCCCGTGCGTTCGAACCCGTAGCCGTCGTAGGTCGGGTCGGCGAACCCCTTCTTCACGTTCACGTCGACGCCGCCGACCGCGTCGACCATCTTGATGAACCCCTCGAAATCCATGCTGGCGTAGTAGTGGATCGTGATCCCCAGCAGCGCTCCGACCGCGTCCTCCAGGGCGCGCAGCCCGCCCTGCGGGAAGTCCTTCGGGTGGCTGGCCGCGTAGTGCATCAGCGAATTGAGCTTCGGCGCGAAGACGTCCCCGTTGCCGAGCGGCGCGCTGATGAGGTCGCGCGGGATCGACACGATCGAGACGGTGCGGCCGACCGGGTCGAGCGACGCGACCATCATCGTGTCGGTCAGGTTCGCGGTCCGCTCCCCGCGCTTGTCGACGCCGACGAGCAGGATGTTTATTCGCGCGCCCTCGCCCGGGACCGGTCCAGCCGTGGTGGCCGCCCTGTCCGTCGCGCCGAGCACGGCGCCCGTGAACACACGCTCGAAGGTGTCGCCGAGGATCGACCCGTAGCGGTAGACCGCGAGATGGGGCAGTACGACGACGATCGCGATGACGACGAGGCCGGCGATCCCCAGGCGCCCGGTCGGCCCGGTCCGGCGGGTGTCGAGGAAGGCCTGGCCGACCGCCAGCAACCGCCAGGCGAGGATCACAACGTTGAGCGCGAGCAGCGTCCCGAGGACCTGTGGGGAGACGACCCAGGCCGCCAGGCGTCCCGGCGACTGCGACTGGACGAGCATCGCGCCGAGCGCGAGCAGGATGAGCGAGGGGACCAGGAAGAGCGCCGCGAGACGACGACGACCGTTGAACAGCTGGCCGAGCCCCGGGATCACGGCGGACAGTCCGGCCGCGGCAAGGCGGCGCAGGTCCGTTGGCCTGGTGTCAGGCCGGATCCGGGTGGCTTGCACGCGGCGGTCGACTCCTCTGGCGGATCTGGACATCCGGTTTGCTGCGGCGAAGTCTACTCGTCGGGAGATCGTCGGACATCGGAAGACGCCGGGTGGTCGATCAGCCTGCCTTGACCACCCGGCGTCCGTGCATCTGACGCACCGCTCGACCGAGGCGTGACGCGGACATCGACGAACCTCAGGCGATCGGCTCGACTCGCCGCACGACGCCATCCGGGAGCCCGAACGAGACCGCTACGACGCCCAGTCCCACGAGGACCAGCAGCCCGAACCCGAGCGTCACGCCGGCGGCTGTCACGGTGGTGCCGAGGACCGCACCGGCCAGGCTCGCCCCGAGCACGCCACCGAGGTAGCGCCCCGTGTAGTAGGTCCCCGCCGCCATGCCGACCCGGTCGCCCGGGATCGAGTCCAGCGCCGCGGCCTGTCGCGGGGATCCCGCGAAGCCCATCCCGAACCCGACGATCCCGAGCATCACGAACACGGCGGCGGGCGTGCTGCCGACGGCGAGGAGCCACAGGGCGACGAGCCCGGCAGTCATGCAGACGGACCCGGCGACGACCGGACGTCGGCGACCGAAGCGATCGGACAGTCGCCCCCCGAAGGGTGCGGCAACCCCCCACACGGCCGACAGTCCGAGTAGGACGAGCCCCGCCGTCTCCGCCGTCTCATCCTGCAACCGTTCGATCAGCAGCGGCACCAGGATGAAGGAGGCATGGAGGACGACGGTGGTGCCAAGGACCCCCAGCACCGCAGCCGTGAAAGGTCGGCTGCGGAACAACCGTGGGTCCACCGCCGGACGATCGGTCGACCATTCGAAGCGGACGAACAGTGCCGCCAGGGGCACGATCGCCAGCGCGGCAAGGAGGCCGGCTCCACCGTCGCTCAGCCCACGGATCGCGACGAGGACGGTGACCATCAGCGCGGCGAGGAGGATCAGGCCGGGCAGATCGATCCCCGATCGTCGTCGAACAGGCTGATCAGGCTCACCGCGATCCGGCAGCGCGGCGCCGCTGTCGCGCGGGACGACCAGCCAGACGACCAGTGCGGCGAACAGTGCCACTGGTGCGGCGAGGACGAAGAGGGATCGCCAGCCGAAGGCACCGACGAGCAGCCCGCCGATGAACGGGCCGAGGGCCGCGCTGATCGAGACCAGCATGTCGAAGAGCCCGAAGGCAGCGCCGCGCCGGTCAGGCGGGGCGATCGCCCGGACGAGCGCCACCGAGGTCGTCGAGATGAGCGCACCACTCAACGCCTGGCAGACCCGCCCGACGGCCAGCACCGCATAGCTGGGAGCCCACGCGGCCAGCAATGACGACAGCGCGAAGGCGACCACGCCGACGAGGAAGACCGATCGGTGACCGTACCTGTCGCCGAGGCTGCCGCTGGCCAGAAGCGCGATCGTCACCGTACCGAGGTACAAGGTCACGAGCGTCGAGACCGTCGCCGCGTCGATCGCGAACTCTTCCATGATGCTCGGCAGCGCGACCGCGAGCATCGTCGAGTTGAGGGGCACGAGGACGGAGCCGCTGGCCACCCCCAGCATCGCCGGGCCGATGCAGCCGTGCCCGACGCGGATCGGTCACAGGAGGCGCACGATCCCGCTGCTCCCGTCGAGCTCGACGAGGCGGCCATCGGCGATACGGGCGGTCGCGTCGCCGGTGCCGACGACCGCCGGCAGGGCGAACTCCCGGCGCGACGACGGCGGCATGCGACAGGACGCCGCCCGTGTTCGTGATCAGCCCGCCGGCGATGGCGAAGAGTGGGACCCACGACGGGTTCGACGACGCGCACACGATGATGTCGCCGGGCTGCACGGCTCCGAAGTCCTCCTGCGTGCGCGTGACCCGGGCACGTCCACGCGCGATCCCGGCCGAGGCGCCGGTCCCTCGCAGCTCGTCGGGCTCGGTGGCGTCGAAGCGTTCGCCGTCGAACCGGTCGTGGCCACCGTCCTCCGACGGCGCCCCGATCTTCCTCGGTGGCTGGACCGCGGCCCAGTGCGCGTGCTCCCGTCGGCGGTCGGTGACGGCCGCGCGCCGATCCGCCGGCTGCACGATCAGGTCGGGGACCTCGTCGCGGCGAAGGTAGAGGACGTCGTCCGGTCGCTCGATCACGCCGGTCGCCACGAGCCGATGCGACACTCGCATCACGAAGCGGCGGATCGACGACTGGGCCATCCGGTCGATCCAGTAGTTGTGGACCTCGGTCAGCGGCCCGATCTGTCTCGCCGGGGCCAGGAGGGCGTCGAACCGTGCCCGTTTCTCCGGGTCGTCGGCGAGCCTCCCGCGAACGCGGGCCGCCAATGCCTCGGCATGCGCCGCCTGCTGCTCGCGACGTTCCTCGGCACCGACCTCGGGCGGGAACTCGACGCGTTTCGCGAGCTCGGTCAGGAGCAGGTCGGGATCCTCGATCCACGACGACAGCGCCAGGTCGTCGAAGCCCTGGCCGAGATGGCCGTGCTCGGCCAGGAACGTGTCGAGGGCCGCCAGCAGCTCGGCCGCGTCGGGCCGGGACGCGAGCTCGGCGACCGTCACGGCGGGCTCGCGGAAGCGCGCCGCGAGGCCCGGCGTCTCGACCACCATGGCCGCCAGCGCCTCGAGCTGGCGCTCGACGTCGTGGAGCTCGTGGACGCCACCCCCGATCAGCCCGAGGGCCTCCCCCGGTGGCGCGTGCTCGACGATCGATTCGTACAGGTCGGCGAGGTCCTCGAGCACCTGGTACGGCCCGCGGATCGCATAGAAATGGATCGCCCAGCAGCGGCCGATCCGTGTCCAGACCTCGTCCCAGGTCGCGGCCAGCTCATCGACCGGCATCGTCTCGACCGGCAGCGCGGCGACCCAGTCGTAGTAGCCGCGGAGCTCGGGGATGGCCCGGTCTCGCCAGTAGGCGTCGGTCAGCGGGATCTGGGCGCGAGCCGCCTCGTCGCGGCGTTCCCACATCGCCGCCTGTTCCGCCTCGGGGACGTCCGTGTCGACGGTGAAGTAGGCGTAGCCGTTCCAGACGCGCACGAGGATCTCGACCGGAACGCCCAGGCGTTGGTACCCGTAGGAGAAGCCCGAGGCGAGGGTGCGCACGTAGTCGGCCGCGAGCGGCGCCACCGCCATCGGCAGGTGCATGTCGTCCCACTCCCACGACAGCTCGGCATCGTGCGGCGTGACCCACTCGACCGGGAAGTCGGGCGGGGCAGGCAAGTGCGTCGGGGCGCTTGCCGGTTCGGTCACCGGCCTCGCTCTACCGGCTGGCGCGCACTGGTTTCAGGATCCCGCCCGGGTTCGCGCCTCCCGCCGACGCTGGACGGCTCGACGTCGATGCCGTCGGGCCATTCGATCATCCGGTTCGATGCGCGCGCGCACACGACCATGTTCGCGGAACCCTCGACGCCCTTCCGACCGGCGGTCCGCCGGCACCCGTTCCCGGATGCGGCAGTCTAGCAACTCCCACCTCGGCCCCGGTCACGGTTCGGTGAAGGGCCGGCACCCGATCCAATCGGGGTTGCCTCGCGGCAACACGATCGATGCCGTCGGGGGTACTTGGTTGCGGGGCGGAGGTATCCTCACCACTCATCGGGAGTCAGGGCGCAGGGAACGAGAGGCAGCCAGGATGTCATTGCTGAAGCGGGTCGAGCGGGCGCAACGGCTGGTCGACGACCCGACCGCCGGCGAGCCGATCGCCGTGACGCCGCCGCTCCCGCCGAGCCCGGCACGCGTGGCCGCGCGTGCGGAGTTGCTGCTCGAGATCAGGATCCTGCTCCAGGACGAGGTCATGGGCGCCTTCGACACGCTGCTCGACCTCTCCGATCCGGCCGAGCTCGAGGGCCGGGTCGAGGCGATCGTCGACCGTGTCATCCGCGAACGATCGTTCGTCGTGACGCGTGACGAACGAGTGCGCCTGGTCGACGAGATGGTCGGTGAGATCGGCGGACTCGGGCCGCTCGATCCGCTCCTGGAGGACGAGTCGATCACGGAGGTCATGGTCAACGGCCCGCGCCACCTCTACATCGAACGGGGCGGGAAGATCTCGCGCGTCGACAACTACTTCCTGAACGACGAGCACGTGCTGCGGATCATCGACCGGATCATCACCCCCCTGGGTCGGCGCATCGATGCCGTCCAGCCCGAGGGTCGACGCCCGCCTGCCCGACGGCTCGCGGGTCAACGCGGTCATCGAGCCGTTGTCGCTCGTCGGACCGGTGATCACGATCCGCAAGTTCCCTGCCAGGCCGATCACGGTCGACGACCTGATCGGCTTCGGCACGGCGACGCCGGAGATGTTCGAGTTCCTCAGGCTCGTGCGTCGAGGCTCGGCTCAACATCTTCGTGTCCGGCGGCACCGGGTCCGGCAAGACGACGACGCTCAACGTGCTCTCCTCGTTCATCCCGGAGGACGAACGGATCGTCACGATCGAGGACGCCGCCGAGCTGCAGCTCCGCCAGCCGCACGTGGTGACGCTCGAGTCGCGTCCGCCGAACCTCGAAGGGACCGGCGAGATCACGATCCGCGACCTGCTGCGCAATGCGCTGCACATGCGGCCGGACCGGATCATCGTCGGCGAGTGTCGTGCCGGCGAGGCGCTCGACATGCTCCAGGCGATGACGACGGGCCAGGATGGGCTCGCTGTCGACGGGCCACGCGAACAGCCCGCCGGACATGCTCCGCCGGCTCGAGACGATGGTCCTGCATGGCCGGCTACGAGCTCCCGCTGCGGGCGATCCGCGAGCAGATCGCGTCGGCGGTCGACCTGATCGTCCACACCGCCCGTCTCAAGGACGGCTCCCGCAAGGTCGTCAACATCACCGAGATCTACGGGATCGAGGACGACGAGATCCTCATCGCAGGACATCTTCGTCTTCGAGCAGACCGGCTTCCACGACGGAAAGATCGAGGGGCTGCTCAAGCCGACCGGGATCCGGCCGACCTTCATGGCGAAGTTCAAGGCGCAGCGGCATCGAGCTGCCGCCCGGCGAGTTCGGCATCCCTCCCGAGGACCCCGCGCGTCCCGACCAGGTGCGCCAGGGGAAGGGGAGATGGGCGACCGGCGACAGCCCTCGTGCCGCTCGATGCGTCCGGGCACGCCATCGGTCGTGGTCGGGCGGTCAAGGCCGGCGGCATGCTCTACGTCTCGTCGATCGGGCCGGTCGATCCCGACACCGGCCAGGTCGTCGACGGCGAGATCAAGGAGCAGACCCGCCAGTGCCTGACGCAACCTCAAGGCGACGGCTGGAGGCAGCGGGCAGCTCGCTCGACAAGGTCGTCTGGGCGAACTGGTCGCTGCGCGACCCGACCGAGTTCGACATGTTCAACGAGGAATGGGTGCGCTGGTTCCCGGGCGATTCGCCGATCGGCCAGGGCACCCTGATGCCGCCGCTGCAGCGTCGAGCCGGCTTCCGCATCTCGATCGGGGTCATCGCCCAGGCGTAGCGCGATCGCGGGTCCCGGTCGCGGGCGCAGCGCGGAGGGCCGTGCCCCGCGTTCAGTCCCAGGACCTCGCTACGTGCCGCGATAGGCGGAGTACTCCTTCCGGCCCGCGAAGAACCCGACCCCCCACGTCCCGAGGTCGATCAGAAGGGCGCACCCCAGGAAGATCCAGTTGAGGAGGCTCAGGCCGTTCGGCTGGACCAACGCGTAGATGAGCGTCGTCCACGGGAGGAAGATGAACCCTCCCAGGAGCCAGATCTCCGACCCGAAGACGGCCTTCCAGCCCGCCTGATCATTGACCCATCCGGCGAGGATCGCGAAGCGGGGCAGGATCGCCCCGAAGATCGCCATCATGAGAATGCACCTCCCTCGGGCAGCCCCGGTGAAATCAGCTGGGCGTCGGGGCGGCCATCAGGCCAACGATACAGCCCCGGAACAACAGGCCTGGAGTGGTTCCGGCACGCCGATTCGGGTTGGACTCGCCGGGAGGGCCGGCGCGATCGGCGCGATCTCGCCTTCCGGGCAGTCGCGATCGATCCGACGGATAGCGGCCTGCGCTACGATATTCACGCTCAGGAACGCCGGGGAGTGGCGTAGTTGGCAACGCACGTGCTTTGGGAGCACGAGACCGCGGGTTCGAGTCCCGCCTCCCCGACCACCTTCACGGCGACGGCGGCGCCCTTGACCTTCAAGTGGCTCGAAGGTGTATGGTCAGCGGGTGAAGGTCTCTGAGCTCGCAGAGCGAGCGGGAATCGCTCCATCCGCCATCCGCTGGTACGAGTCGATCGGGATCCTGCCGCCCGCCCCGCGGCAGGCCAATGGGTATCGGGACTACGCCGACGTGGACCTGGCGCGGCTGCGACTGGTGGTCAGCCTGCGCCGGCTCGGCCTCGGGCCCGAGGACGCCGGCCGGATGGCGCGACTCTGTCTCGAGCGAGGCGAGATCGATCGTGACCTCGTGCCGCTGATCGCCGCACAGCGGGCGGCGATCTCGCGCCAGCGCGGCGACCTCGATCGCCTCGACGGCGAGCTCATCGACCTCGAAGCCACGATCGCCGCCGCCGGCCGCGCCCGCGGCCGAAGGAAGGAACGTCCGATGTCCGAGGCCCCGCTCCGCGTCCTCTTTGTGTGCACCGGCAACAGCGCCCGCAGCCAGATGGCCGAGGCCGTCCTCGGCCGCCTGGGCGGATCCGACTTCGAGGTCTTCTCGGCCGGCACCGAGCCCAAGGGCGTGAACCCGTACACCGTGCACGTCCTCGCCGAGGCCGGGATCGACTGGTCGGGAGCGCGCAGCAAGTCCGTCGACGGATTCCTGGGTCAGCCATTCGACTACGTCATCACCGTCTGCGACCGCGCTCGGCAGTCATGTCCGGTGTTCCCGGGGCCGCACAACACGCTCCACTGGGGCCTCGAGGATCCGGCCGACATCGATGGCAGCGACGACGAACGGCTCGCCGCCTTCCAGCAGATCTACCTCGAGCTCAACCAGCGCATCCGTCCGTTCGTGGAAGTCGCCCTCCGCGCCGCCGGTCGCGGTCGGCGCGCGTCGATCGCGGGCTGAGATCCCAGTCGCCAATCACGACCCGGTCGGATCGGAACCCTCGTCGTACCATCGGCCGGTGGCGAGATACCCGGACGGCTTCGATGTCCTGGGTCCGGTCCAGGCCGAGCTCTTTGTCGTCTGGCTGGCCGGCGATCACCTCGAGCTGACCGGGCCGTGCGGGCCGGCTCCCTGGTTGCTCGAGCTGGGTCCGGCCGATCACCCGGTCGAGGTCGTCACGCGGGTCGTCCGCGACGTGGTCGGGGAACCCCTGCTGGTCCACTCCACGTCGTGGCGACGCGACCGCGACGCGGTCATCCTCAGCTTCGTGGTCGTGATCGACCGGGCGCTGGTTCGATCGATGGCCAGCCTCCCGATCGAGCGGACGGACCTCGCCCGAGGAGACGCGACGGCGGCGCCGCACGAGGTCGCGACGGCGCAGGTCGTCGAGCACGGGCTGCGCCATATGGCCTGGCTGGCGAAGGATGACCCCGTGGTCGCTGCCGAGCTGCCGGCCGGCTGGCGCGAGCTCCTCGCGGACTATCTCCCGGAGCCCTTCCGGAACCTCGGCTGAAGGAGGCGCCATGGATGACGAGTCGATGACGGTGCGCTGCCTGTGCGGCTGGGAGACGACCGGGTCGGAGGACGACGTGGTCGACGCCACGACGGAGCATGGCCGCCGGATGCACAACATGACCCCGACGCGTGAGGAGATCCTCGCGATGGTGGTCGCGGCTTCGGAGTCGACTCCGCGCGACGACCTCCGGTAGGCCCGGTCACGGTCGTCAACATGCTGTTCGCTGAGGCGCCGGTCACCGAGTGACCGGCTCAGGGCGGTCAGGCCTCGGGCGGCGGGCTGGACCCAGGAACGTACGTCGCGTCGAGCTCCCGCTCTGCCCAGGCGATCACCTCGTCGATCGTGATGACAGCGGTCCGATCGGCCTCGGCGAGCGTCTCGTAGCCGATCCGCATCGCCACCAGCCATTCGAAGTAGATCCGTCGTTCGTACCTGGACATCTCCTGCTCCTGTCATGTGTCTCGGCCATCGGGGGTGGCCATGACGACACGATGGCGGGGCAGGCGGGCCGCCGCCATCGAGCGATCGCCCTATTCACCGGCGACGGACCCCTCATTTATCCACCCGGAACGTCGCCCGACCGGCTTGACGATGCGGCCGGGCATTTAGACCCGCGGCGTGGCGGCCACCAGGACCGATGCGATGGCCAAGATCGCGAACGCCCCGATGATGCCGCCCGATACGAGGTTGATGCGGTGGATCCAGCGCGGTGTCACGCGTGTCCGGAGGGTCCCGACGACCGACGTCAGGACCACCCACCAAGTCGCCGAGCCGATCAGCACGCCGACCACGACCAGCGCGGCGTCCCCGGTCGCCTCGCTCGTGACGCCGAGGCCGGCGAACAGCGCGCCGAAGGACAGGATCGTCATCGGGTTCGCCAGGGTCAGGCCGAGGATCGACAGGTACGCGCCCGCGTAGCCGCGACGCCCGGTGGTCACCGTGGCCGCCTCCGTCGGGGCGGAACGGATCGTCTGCCACGCCAGCCACAGCAGGAAGGCGCCGCCGACGAGCCCCAGGACCTGCCGGGCGTTGACCAGCGCATCGGTGATGGCGCCGAGCCCGAACGCCGCGATCGCGCCGTACGTCGCGTCCGCGGTCGCGACCCCGAGACCCGAGAACAACCCGTAGAGCCGGCCTTCGGCGAGGGTCCGGCGGATCACAAGCAGGCTGATCGGGCCGACGGCGGCGGCGATCGTGAAGCCCAGGACGAAGCCGCGGAGCGGGAGCGCGGGGTCCACGTGGTCTCCTTTCGCTCCATCGAGCATAGAAAAACGCCCTCGGCGTGTGCCGGGGCGTCGCTCTGGCTGGTGCTCGGCGCCCATCCGGGCGCACGGCATCAGGTCGAGGTGGCCCGGATGGGCCCTTGCTGGAAGCGTCGCGTGGGGCGGGAGGTGGCGGACATCACGGCGCAGGGTGCCGGACCGGGGCGACGATTGTCAACGCCCGGGCCGTCATCGCCTTCGGTACGCTGTGCCGATGAGCCATCGCCCGCTCAAGGTGGGGATCCAGCTGCCAGAGGTCGAGCGCGAGGTCCGCTGGCCGGAGCTCGTCGACATGATCCGTGCGATCGAGGATCTCGGCTTCGATTCGGTCTGGGTCGGCGAGCACCTCCTCTATCGCTGGGAGGATCGACCCGCCCGCGGGCCGTGGGAGGCCTGGACCGTCCTCGCCGCGATCGCCGCGTCGACGGCACGGATCGAGCTCGGCCCTCTGGTCGCGTGCACGAACTTCCACAACCCGGCGCTGCTCGCCAAGCAGGCGGCCACGATCGATGAGCTGAGCGGCGGCCGCTTCGTGCTAGGTCTCGGGGCGGGCTGGAACGAGACGGAGTTCCGCGCCTACGGCTACCCGTTCGACCATCGGATCGACCGGTTCGAGGAGGCGTTCACGATCATCCGCACGTTGTTGCGCGAGGGGGCGATCGACTTCGACGGTCGCTGGTACCAGGTGCGCGACTGCGAGCTCCTGCCCCGAGGCCCGCGTCCGAGCGGACCGCCGCTCATGATCGGGTCCAGGGGTCCGCGGATGCTCCGCGCCACGATGGCATACGCGGACGGGTGGAACGGCTGGTTCAACGACACCGGCAACAAGGCATCGGGCGTACCCGCGCTGCGCGACGCCGTGGACGAGGCCTGTCGAGCGGTCGGGCGGGATCCGGCCGAGGTGGAACGCTCGGTCGCGGTCCTCGTCCGGCTCGCTGGCGGGGCGGGCCGCACCCAGGGCGCTGGACAGCCACCGCAACCGCCGGTCTCCGGGGAGCCGGAGCCGCTCGCCGCAGCGCTCCGCGCGTTCGCCGCGGAAGGGATCGCCCACGTCCAGCTCGTGCTCGATCCGATCACCCTCGAGTCGATCCGGGCGGTGGCGCCCGCGCTCGAGGCCTTCGATGGGGCATAGCCCTCTTGGCGGCGTCGCGCCATCCGAACGGGTGGTCGGTGGTTCCGGAACCCCGTGCTAGCATGCCGTCCGCGATGCGAACCGCCGATCGTCGAGTGCCTCTGGGCCGCGCCCGTGCGCTGGCCGCCGCGGTCGCGATCGGGATGGTCGCCTGTGCCTGTGGCGGTGGATCGCCATCGGCACCACCGGTGGACCCGACCCCCGTCGTGACCCCCGGCCCGACCCCGGTCGCCCATCTGAGCGACCCGGTCAAGGTCGACGACCTCTATCGCGCTCTCCTCGCGGCGGGGCTCCGGATCGTGCCGAACAACGCCAGCACGGGTGGTCCAGGTCACGAGCCGGTCAAGCGGATCAACGCGACGTACGTCGGCTGGCCGCTGGCGATCAGCCAGTTCAGCTCGGCGGCGAGCCTTCGCGCAGCCACGCACTGGAAGGCCGGCAGCCCCCCGGGTCAGGGCGAGGCGTCCATCGCGTTCATCGGCGAGAACATCCTGGTCGAATGGGGCGCCACGGGCGGAGGCAGCCCCAAGCACCCGGACGACCGGCAGCTCGCGGCCGCGGAGGCGCTCCACGCTGCCCTCGACCAGCTCGTGTCCCCGGTCGTCGGACGGACCATCGTGACCATCCCCGGCGTCGCGGAGCCGACCGTCAGCCTCGCACCCTCGGCGAAACCATCCGCGAATCCGACCAAGAAGCCGTGACCGAACCGACACGATCGGGGCGGTCGCGCGCGGGGTCCGGACGCGCGAGCGACGAGGTGTCGCCGCTCGACAAGCGGATCATCGAGCATCTCCAGGCCGACGGCCGTCGCCCGTTCACCCAGATCGCCGCCGATCTCGGCGTGTCCGAGGCAGCCGTGCGGGCGCGGACGAACCGCCTCATCGAGCGCGGCATCCTCCAGGTCGTCGGGGTCACCGATCCACTCAAGCTCGGGTTCCACCAGATGGCGATGATCGGCATCCGCTGCGAGAGCTCCAAGCTCATCGAAGTGGCCGAGCGCCTCGCGGAGATGCCCGAGGTCGACTACGTGGTCATCACCGCGGGGTCGTACGACCTCCTCATCGAGACCGTGTGCGAGGACAACGATGCCCTCCTCGCCTTCCTGGCCGAGCGGCTGCGGGCGATCGACGGCGTGCGTGAGACCGAGACGTTCGTCTACCTCCGATTGGTCAAGCAGACCTACCAGTACGGCACTCGCTGACCCTTCGCGGTCGTCTCCGCCGGTCGCCGAAACGCGTTGACGGGCCGCACCGGCCCAGCCGGTCCTCGCTCGGACCGATGTCGCCGGGGGGGCTAAGATGCCCGTTGAGGCGGGCGCGTCGGGCGCCGCGCCCGAAGCTGCGGGGGCACGCGTGCCCGTCACTCCGGTCCTCATCCTCATCGGCGCCGCCGTCCTGGCGAACGTCGCGCTGATGGCGCTCGTCCTCGTGCCGCCGATGCTCGGTCGCCCGAGCCCGGTCGCGCGTGGGGTCGAGCCGGCGATCGACCCGGAGCGCCGTGCCGCCCAGGCGGCGGTCGTCGGTGGTCTCGAGGGTTCCGCGAGCGATGACGGCGTCCCGACCCAGACCTACGATCGGGTGGTCCGCATCGTGGCGTGGGGCTTCATCCTGACGACCTCCGCCATCGTGGCCGCGACGGGCCTGTGGCCCGAGACCCAGCCCGCCATCCTCGTTCTGCTCGCGCTGTCCGGCCTGTTCGTGTTGATCGTCCACGATCTGCTCCCGTCCGAGACGCTGGGGCCCGCCAAGTTCATCGTCGAGGGCTCCGTCGCGATCACCGTTGCGACCTTGCTCGTGGCGCTGACCGACGGTGTCGAGAGCCCGTTCTTCTTCGCCTTCCCGCTCATCGTCGGCGGTGCCGCCCTCGTCGTCGCTCCACCCATCACGGTGGCGCTCACGGCGGCTGCAGGCACCGGGTACGTGCTCGCGGTCGTGGCCGGATCGCCCGCGGGTGCGCTCGGCCCGGCGACGGCGGCCACGGTCGGGGTCAACCTGACGGCGCTGATCCTGCTCGCCTACGTGGCGATGGTCATCGCCCGGGCCCAGCGACGCTCGCGCGACGCCGCGATCCGCCTGTCGACCGTCGACTCGCTGACGGGCCTGTTCAACCGGACGTTCTTCTTCGCGGCCATCGAGCGCGAGATCGCCCGCAGCGCGCGTTCCGGCCGGGGCTTCTGCCTGCTGATGATGGACCTCGACGAGCTCAAGTCGATCAACGACCGGCTCGGGCACTTCCACGGCGACCGGGTCCTGCGCGCGGTCGGCGAGGTCATCATCGAGGGCGTGCGCCAGATCGACACGGCCGCCCGCTACGGCGGTGACGAGTTCGTCGTGCTCCTCCCCGAGACCGACCCGACCGGTGCGTTCGTGCTTGCCGAGAAGATCCGCATCGGCGTCAACGCCATGCCGATCGAGCTGCCGGGTGGCGTGCCCCAGCCGTCGCTGTCGATCGGCGTCGTCAGCTACCCGGACGACGGTCGGAGCGCGGACGAGCTGATCATCAGCGCGGATGGCGCGATGTACGCCTCGAAACGGGCCGGCAAGGACCGCGTGACGGGCGTGCCGGTACCACAGGCAGGCCGCCCCGCGACTCCGGTGTAGCATCGCTCCGTGAGCGACACCGACCCGCGACCACGGGCCAGCGCGAAGGGCTTCTCGACACGTGCCATCCAGGCGGCCTCTCGGGCGCCGGCGGTGGAGCAGACGCCGACGAGCGTGCCGATCTACCAGACTGCCACGTTCGCCTCGGCCGATTCCGACGAGCTCGGACGAGTGGCGGCGGACGGCCGCGCCGGCTATGCCTACAGCCGGATCTCGAACCCCACCACGAGCGCGCTCGGGAGCGCCTTCGCGGAGGTGGCCGGTGGCGAGGCGGGCGTCGCGCTCGCGTCGGGGATGGGCGCGATCCATGCCGCGCTCGCCTCGCTGGTGCGGGCCGGCGACCGGATCGTCGCCCCGATCGCGCTGTACGGCTCGACGCGGGCCCAGCTGTTGCGCGTGTTCGCGGGCTTCGGGGTCCGGGTGGACATCGTCGACACGACCGACCTCGATGCCGTGGCCGACGCGCTCGCCGCGGCCCCGACCCGGGTGCTCTACGCCGAGACGATCGCCAACCCGACGACCCATCTCGCCGACCACGCCGCGCTGGCGGACCTCGCCCACCGCCACGGCGCCACGTACGTCGTGGACAACACCTTCGCCTCGCCCTACGTCTGCCGGCCGCTGGACCTCGGGGCGGACCTCGTCGTCGAGTCGGCGACCAAGTTCCTGGGCGGCCACAGCGATGTCATCGCCGGCGTCGTGGCCGGTCCGTCCGAGCTCATCGCCGGCGTCGAACGGGTCGAGATCGACACCGGGGCGACGCTCGGCCCGCTCGAGGCGTTCCTCGTCCTGCGCGGGATCCTGACCCTGGCGATCCGGGTCGAGCGCCACGCGGCAACGGCGGCCGCGCTGGCGGCCTGGCTGGAGGGTCATGAGGGCGTGCGCTCGGTCCTGTATCCGGGCCTCGACAGCCATCCGCAGCGCGACGTCGCGCTCCGCCAGTTCCGACCCGGGGTCGCCGGCGGGATGCTCGCGTTCGAGGTCGCCGGGGGCCGGACCGCCGGCCGGGCGGTCATCGACGCCCTGCGGCTCCCCGAGCTGACCGCCTCGCTGGGGAGCGTCCACACGATGGTCGTCCACCCGCCGTCGACCTCGCACCGCCAGTCGACCGAGGCCGAGCTACTGGCCGCCGGCATCACGCCCGGCCTGCTGCGCGTGTCGGTCGGGCTCGAGGATCTCGAGGACCTGCAGGCCGATCTCGACGCCGCCCTCGAGCACGCCGGGCGGTCCGTCCCGGCGCTCGGCGCCGTCTAGGGGCTCGAGCCATCGCGAGCCCGGAGGTCGCCTGGGCGACCTCCTCCCGACCGTCGGGCCGGAACATCCCCGCCCGGATCGGGTACGGGATGTGGCGGCTGTTCACCTCGGTCGACTTCGCCGTCCTCCAGATCATCTTCCTGGCCCTGCTCGCGGTCATCGGCATGACGATCCGGCAGGTCCCCGACTTCGCGTTGCGATCGGCGACCGACTATGCGGCCGCGCTAGAGGACCTCCACGCCCGCTACGACCCGTTGCTCGGGGCCGGCGTGGTCGACGCGCTCGACCGGCTGTCGGTGTTCACGATCTTCCGCTCACCGTGGTTCAGCGCCGGTCTGGTGGTGCTCATCGTCTCGATCGTCGTGTGCACGCTCGATCGAACGCCGCGGCTGTGGCGCGGCGTCAGCGACATCCGGGTCGCCCAGCCGGAGCCGTTCTTCGATCCGATCCTGCCCGACCGGGCGGCGATGGACGGCGTCGCGGTCGACGACGATCCGGGGGGTCCTGCGCCGCGACGGGTTCCATGTCCGGGAGGCCGCGGCGGACGACGGGACGCGCTTCGTCTACGGCGACCGGCACCAGTACACCAAGATGGCGACGCTGTTCACGCACCTCGGCCTGATCGCTCTTCCTGGTCGCGGCGGCCGCCACGTCGCGGCTGGGGGACGAGCAGGGCCTGGTCGTCGCAGAGGGCAGCACGCTCACGGTCGGCCCGATCGGCACGCCGGGCCTGTTGCTCGTCAAGAACATCGACTTCGAGGCGCCCGGTCTCGACAGCGGCAAGGCGTCCGACTTCACGACCGACCTTGCCGTCTATCGGGACGGCCAGGAGATCGCGCGCAAGACCATCCGGGTCAACGACCCGCTGTCGGTGGCCGGCTACACGTTCCACCAGAACGGGTTCGGCCCCGCGCCGCACCTCGTCCTGCGCGACGGCGCCGGCGCGATCCTGTGGGACGCCGCCGTCCCGATGACCGACTCGGTCGCCGGCCTGCCGTACGCCACGCTCGGGGTGCCGGGGCGCGATCTCGGCCTGCAGCTCCTGCTCGACCGCGAGGCGGACGGCCGCGCCGTGGTCACCGTCCTGCCGTACCGCGTCGTCGGCACGGACGCCGCGGGGAACCCGATCGGCGACACCTTCCAGAAGGTCGACATGCACCCTGGCGAGACCAAGGTGTCGCAGGCGCTCGATCTGTCCATCGGGCTCGTCGACGTCGGCGAGTACACCCTGCTGATCGCCAAGCGCGACCCGGGCCAGGGCCTCGTCTGGATCGCCTTCGGGCTGCTCATCGCCGGGATCACGATCACGTTCTACCGGCCGCGCCGGCGGGTCTGGACGCGGATCGCCCCGGACGGAAGGGTCGGCATCGTCTGGCGCTCGGATCGCTACGTGGACGTCGAACGCGAGTTCGGGCGCCTGCTCGACCAGCTCGTCGCCGCTCGCCGCGCGACCTGAACGAGGCTCCGTCTCGGGCCAGCCGTTGCCAATCTTGCAAGAGGCACAACGTTCGGCGCGCGGGCCGATGCTGAACCGCAACCTGTCGACTGCTAGGCTCCGGGGAAGGCTGCCGCGCTGGCGTATCGTCGTGCGCCGTGCACATCCGCGAGGCAGGAGAAGCGGCTTCGCATGACCGACGCGCGCTCCATCGAGACGACAGGAGACCCATGACCGCTCGACAAGCCGCCATCTCGGAGATCGCCATCCACCGGGTCGCCAAGACCCAGGACTACCTCAAGGACGCCGGTGCCGATATCTACGGCGAGTACGTGTTCCACGAGGTCGCCCAGCGCCAGTACCTGGCCAAGCCCATCTTCCGGAAGCTGCGCCGGACGATCGACGGGCACGAGCCGTTCGACCCGGCGATCGTCGATGCGGTCGCCCATGGCGTGAAGGAGTGGGCGCTCGCCCACGGGGCCACCCACTACACCCACTGGTTCGTGCCGATGACCGGCTCGACGGCCGAGAAGCACGACTCGTTCCTGACCCCGACCGGCGACGGCCAGACGATCGCCGAGTTCTCCGGCAGGAACCTCGTCCAGGGCGAGCCGGACGCCAGCTCCTTCCCGTCGGGCGGCATCCGGGCGACCTTCGAGGCGCGCGGCTACACCGGCTGGGACGTCACCAGCCCGATCTTCCTCCAGGTCGAGCCCAACGGCGTCACGCTGACCATCCCGACGGCGTACGTGTCGTTCACCGGCGAGGCGCTCGACCACAAGATCCCGCTGCTGCGCTCGCAGGAGGCCCTCGGCGACGCAGGCCCTGCGCGTCCTGCGCTGGTTCGACAACACGACGGCCAGCCGGGTGCTTCACCAACATCGGCCCCGAGCAGGAGTACTTCCTCGTCGATCGCCGCCTGGCCGAGCAGCGCCCCGACCTGCTGCTGACCGGCCGGACGCTCTTCGGCGCCCCGTCGCCCAAGGGCCAGGAGCTCGAGGACCAGTACTTCGGCCCGATCCGCGAGCGGATCCTGGCGTTCATGATGGACCTCGACCGCGAGCTGTGGCGGCTCGGCATCCCGGCCAAGACCCGCCACAACGAGGTCGCCCCGGCCCAGTTCGAGATGGCGCCGGTCTACGAGCCGACCTCGGTCGGCTCCGACCACAACATGGTCGTGATGAGCCACGATGCGGCGCATCGCCTCGCAGCACGGCCTGATGTTCCTCATCCACGAGAAGCCGTTCGCCGGCATCAACGGGTCGGGCAAGCACAACAACTGGTCGATGGCCACCGACGACGGCGAGAACCTGCTCGACCCGGGCAACGACCCGCACGCCAACGCGCAGTTCCTGGCCTTCCTGGTGGCCGTCATCCGCGCCGTCAACGTCCACGCCGACATCCTGCGCGCGAGCATCGCCGACGCCGGCAACGACCATCGCCTCGGCGCCAACGAGGCACCGCCGGCGATCGTGTCGATCTTCCTCGGCGTCGCAGCTCGAGGACGTCATCGACCAGCTCGAGAAGGGCCCGGCCGCGGCGTCCAAGAAGGGCGGCGAGCTGGAGCTCGGGCGTCACCTCGCTGCCGGTCCTCGCCAAGGACGCCACCGACCGCAACCGGACCTCGCCGTTCGCCTTCACCGGCAACAAGTTCGAGTTCCGCGCGGTCGGCTCGTCGGCGCCGATCTACTGGCCGCAGACGGTCCTCAACACGGCCGTCGCGGACTCGCTCAAGCAGCTCGCCGACGAGCTGGAGAAGCTCGAGCACGGCGACTTCGAGGGCCTGACCGCGATCCTGTCGGCGCATCGTCAAGGACAACAAGCAGGTCCTGTTCGAGGGCAACGACTACTCGGAGGAGTGGCATGCCGAGGCCGCCCGCCGCGGCTGCCCAACAACCGGACCACGGTCGACGCGCTGCCGGCGCTGACGACCGATACGGCCAAGGCGCTCTTCTCGAGGTTCGGCGTGCTCTCCGAGCGGGAGCTCGCGTCGCGGGTCGAGATCAACTGGGAGCGCTACGTCAAGGTCCAGGACATCGAGGCGAGCTGCGCCGTGGACATCGCCTCGACGATGATCCTGCCGGCCGCCGCCCGCTACCTCGGCGAGCTCGCCGGCGCGCCCTCGTCACGCGGGATCAACACGATCTGCGAGCGCGTCTCCGGCCTCGCCGATTCGCTCGTCGACGCGATCGCGGCCCTCGAGCACGCCCAGCACGCAGGCCCACGAGGCCGGGTCCGTGCAGGCCGAGGCGAAGGCGTTCGTCGACGACGGTCATCCCCGCCCAGGAGGCGCTTCGCGAGGTCGTCGACGAGCTCGAGACGCTCGTCGCCGACGACCTCTGGCCGCTGCCGAAGTACCGGGAGCTGCTCTTCCAGTACTGAGCGACTGCACGCTCAGGACGCCCGATACGCCCAGCCGGAGCCCGAACGGCCGGGCGTATCCTTGTGCCTCGACGCCCATCGCTCCGCGCACCCCGGGAGGTAATCGCGCACGTGGCCAGCAGCGCCGGATCGACCGCCAGGATCGAGGCCGCCAAGCAGGACGGCATCCGCTTCATCCAGCTCCAGTTCACCGACATCATCGGCCACGTCAAGGCCGTCACCATCCCGATCCACCAGCTCGAGGGCTCGGTCGAGCACGGGACGTGGTTCGACGGCTCGTCGATCGAGGGGTTCACCCGGATCGCCGAGTCCGACCAGTACCTGATGCCGGACATGGACACGTTCAGCGAGATCCCGTGGCAGCCGGGCAACGGCGCGCGCGGCACGGCCCGCGTCATCTGCGACGTGTTCACGCCGCGCGGCGAGCCGTTCGCCGGCGACCCGCGCTTCGTCCTGCGCCGCCAGGTCGAGCGCGCCAAGGCGCTGGGCTACGTCGTCAACACCGGGCCGGAGCTCGAGTTCTTCCTGTTCCGCCGCGGCGAGGGCGGCATCATCGAGCCGCTGCCGCACGATCAGGCCGGCTACTTCGACTTCTCGACCGACCTCGCCCAGGAGATCCGCCAGGACATGGTCGACGCGCTCGAGGCGTTCGGGATCCGCGTCGAGGCCGCCCACCACGAGGTCGCCGAGGGCCAGCACGAGATCGACTTCGAGTACTCCGACGCGCTGCGCACCGCCGACAACGCGATCACCTTCAAGTTCACGCTCAAGGCGATCGCCCAGCAGCACGGGCTCTACGCGACGTTCATGCCCAAGCCGATCCACGGCATCAACGGCTCGGGGATGCACACCCACCAGAGCCTGTAGTCGATCGAGGAGGGGCGCAACGCGTTCGCCGACGCGGCCAATCCGTACGGGCTGTCCGACGTCGCCCGGTCGTACATGGCCGGCATCCTCGCCCACGCCCGCGGCATGATCGCGGTCCTCGCGCCGCTGGTGAACTCCTACAAGCGGCTCGTCCCGGGCTACGAGGCGCCGACCTACCTCACCTGGGGCCGGACCAACCGCTCGGCGCTCATCCGCGTGCCGATGGTCTCGCCGGGCAAGTCGATCGAGGGCACGCGCTGCGAGGTCCGCTGCCCGGACCCGTCGTCGAACACGTACCTCGCCTTCGCGGCGATGATCGCGGCCGGTCTCGACGGCGTCGAGCAGGGCATGGAGCTCGCCGACCCGGTCGAGGAGTCGCTCTTCGAGATGGACGCCGCGACGATCGCGGCCAAGGGGATCCGGGAGCTGCCGGGCACGCTCGGCGAGGCGCTCGAGGAGCTCGAGGCCGACCCGGTCATCCGCGACGCCCTCGGCGACCACGTCTTCGGCCACTACGTCGCGGCCAAGCGGGCCGAGTGGGACGAGTACCGCACGCAGGTCTCCGACTGGGAGGTCGACCGCTACCTCGACCAGTTCTGACCGTCCGGATCGACCGCCCTCGACGACAACGGCTCAGGCTACACTCCGCGAATGGATACCCCCACCCTCGTCGGAACCGGTTTCGTCGTCCTCGGTGGCGTCATCTGGATCCTGTGCGCCTACTACTGCTACCAGGTCGCCCCGCAGTTCGGTCGGACCGCGCGGAACTGGGCGATCCTCGGGATCCTCTTCGGGCCGATCGCGTTGATGATCCTGTACGTGCTGCCCAAGGGCGACCACGTCTCGGACAAGGGCCGGGGCGCCCAGCCGGGCACGCCGGGGGCGAAGCGGGACAAGCAGGCCGAGCTGTACGAGGTCCCCAAGAAGCACAAGTGACCCGACGGTGCGGCCGGCTGCCGGCCTCAGCCGGGGGGTGACGCCACCGCGAGCGGCTCGCCACGGCCCAGCGTGGCGTCGGGCACGCCGAGGTCCGCGATCGGCAGTGTGAACGAGAACCGGGAGCCACGCCCGACCTCGGACTCGACCCACAGGCGGCCGCCATGGTGCTCGACGATCTCGCGGCAGATGGGCAGCCCGAGGCCCGTCCCGCGCGGCGTCTCGGCGAGGGTGTCGCCGGCCTGGCCGAACTGCTCGAAGACCCTCGCCTGGTCCTCCGGTGCGATCCCGACGCCGGTGTCCGCGACGCTCACGACGACCATCGGGCGCCCATCCTCCTCGGTCGTCCCGGCCGAGCAGGCGATCGTGCCGGCCGGGGTGAACTTGACAGCGTTCGAGATGAGGTTGATGACGACCTGGATCAGCCGGTCGCGATCGCCGGTCACGGGCGGCAGGCCGGGCGGGACGTCGACGCGCATCGTCGGGCCGGATCCGTCGAGGAGCGACGCGGTCGCGGCCGTGCCACGCGCGATGACATCGTCGATGTCGACCGGTTCGCGCCGCCATTCCATCCGGCCGGCCTCGATCTTCGCGAGGTCGAGCGTGTCGTTGATGAGCGCCGTCAGCCGCTCGCCCTCATCGACGATGATCCCGAGGTTGTCCGACACCTGGCGCATCGCCCGGTCGCGCTTCGGATCACCGGTCGGAACGGCCGGGAAGATGACCTCGTCGAGTCGCCGCCGGATGAGCCGCGAGAACCCGACGACCGAGGTCAGCGGCGTCCGCAGCTCGTGGCTGACGTTCGACAGGAAGGCGCTCTTGGAGGCCGACGCTTCCTCGGCCGCCACGCGCGCCGCGTGCGCTTCCTCGATCGCCGCGGCCAGGGCGGCGGTCCGCTCCACGACCCGCCGTTCGAGCGCTTCCCGCTGGGCCTCGACCTCACCGTACAACCGCGCGTTCTCGATGGCTGCCGCGATGAGGCTGCCGACGGTGTACAGCAGCGGTCCGTCGCCCGGCCGTACGTCGCGACCGGATGCCCGGTTGTCGACCGCGAGTACGCCCACCGTGCGGCCCTTGGACTCGAGCGGCGTCCCGAGGAAGGAGGTCACCTCCATCATCCGCGCGAACGTCCGGTTGCGCTCGTCCGGATCCTGGTCAGCGTCCCGGAACAGGAGTGGCCCGTCGGCGTGGTACAGCTGGACCAGGTGTGACGATGTCAGGTCGAGCGGGAGGCGCAGCTCCGTGATCGCCGCGGCCATCTCCGGGCTGCCACCCACCGAGCGGCCCGAGGTCAGCACGCCGTCCTCCGTGTCGGCCAGCAGGACCAGCGCTCGGTCGAACCGGAGGTGCCGGGTCACCGCCACGAGCGAGCGATCGAGCAGATCGTCGCGGTCGAGCGTCGAGCCGGCCGCGCCGGCCAGCTCGTTGAGCGTCATCAGCTCGGCGACGCGCTCGTGCAGGTCCAGGTTGGCGCGTTCGGAGCGATGGTAGGCGTCCTCGGTCAGCTGCTGCTGGGTGTGCAGATCCTCCGCCCGCCGCCGTGCCGCGCCGCCGTACAGGACGAGCCCCGCCGGCAACAATGTGGCGAGCACGATCGCCACCGATTCAGCCGCGGGTCCGCGCGCCACCAGGTAGGCCAGCACGAGGACCGAGGCGGCGATGGCGAGCAGGATGACCCGACGGTCCATCGTTCGTGCCGCGGGCCCGAGTCAGTCCGGGACGGCGCCGGCAGGCGACAGCGCGGCCTCGTGGACCGCGGCCTGCTCGAAGGTCGGTGCCGCCAGTGAGGCGATGGCGTCGAGCAGCCGCAGGTCGGACGCGTGGAACTCGAGCGGCTGGCGGGAGATCGTGCCGATCAGTCCGAGCCGTTGGCCTCGGACACGCAGCGGTGCCGCCACCAACGACGCGAATGCACGCTCCGCCGCCGTCGCCCGCGGATCGGCGGCGATGTCGTTGACGATCTCCGGGTCGCCGACGAGGATCGCCCCGAGGATCCCGGCCCCCCCATCGACGGCCGGCGTGGTGTCGTCGTCGCTCGGCCGGATCTCGAGCGGCCCGTCGGCGCCACGCCGAAGACGGACGAACCCGCGACCGCCGGACGGCAGGCGGCCGGCCTCGGCGATCGCGACCCGCGCCACGGCGTCCGTCTCGAGGGTCGCCCCGATCTCGTCGGCCAGGTCGTAGATGAGGTTGAGCTCGCGGTAGCGATCGAGCGCTTCTCGCGCGAGCGCACGCTTGTCCGCCTCGCGGGCGCAGGCGTACGACAGCACGGCCGCGATCGCGCCAGACGGGCGCGGGCCCTCGACCCAGCCGACGGTCACGCCGTCGACGGCGATCGGATGCCGCTCCACCGGCGCATCGGGGGACGCCGTCCCCGCCTGCCGATCGAGGATGACCTCGCCGTCGGTGTCGGTGATCCGCACCCGCGCATCAGTGGCCGCCAGCACGACCGACAGCATCGGCGCGACATGGCGGTGGCGGACCACGAGCCGACGAAGCTCGGCCGGTTCCATCAGCCGGCCCCGATGCCCAGGCCGAGCACCTCGCGGGCGCGTCGCAGCAGCTCATCGGGGTCGAACGGCTTGGTCATGTACAGGTCGGCGCCCGCGGCGAGGCCCTGCTCGCGATCGTATGCCTGTCCCTTCGCCGTCAGCAGCACGACGTACGTGTCGGCCAGGCCCAGCTCGCCCTTGATCGTCCGGCAGACATCGAAGCCGTCGCGCCTGGGCATCGTCACGTCGAGGAAGACCAGCGCGGGATGGTGGTGCTCGACGACGTCGAGGGCCTCCTCGCCGTTGGTCGCGGTCAGCAGCGCGACGCCGTCGTCCTCGAGCTCCTCGAGCGTCTGCTCGATGAGCAGCCGGATGTGCTGCTCGTCGTCGACGATGAGGACGGAAGGCATCGGGGCTCCCTCTCGGCGGCTCGAAGCCGCGATCTGGCGGGTCGGCGGTCCATCCCACGATGCCCGAAACAGGCTCCCGATGCAAACCGTGTCCGTTGGCCCAACGGCATAGGCCAATGGTGCGGCACCATAGCCCCGTGCCGCCCGTCGACATCCGCCCGATGCGCTCCCTGGGCCTCCTGTCGGTGGCCCACGCGATCAACCACGCGCAGGCCGTCCTGCTGCCGCTGATCTACCTCGCGATCATCGACGAATACGGCGTCGGGGTGCAGACGATCGCCTTCCTGGCCGCGCTCGGGGCCTTCGCCTCCGGGATGGTCCAGCTGAGCTACGCCGGTCTGACCCGCGTCGTGTCACGGCGACGGCTCCTCGGCATCGGCGGGATCCTGTTCGGCGGGGGGTTCGCGCTCCAGGCATTCGCCACGAGCTTCCCGACGTTCGCGGTCCCGAACGTCGTGTCGCGCATCGGCGGCTCGCCGCAGCATCCGGTCGGCAATGGCCTGCTGGCCGAGCAGTTCCCGGCCGAGCGGCGAGGGTTCGCGATCAGCGCCCACATCGCCGGCGGGAACGTCGGCACCGTCGTAGTCGCGCTCATCGGCGCGCCACTCATCCTGCTCGTCGGCTGGCGCGGCGCGTCGATCGTGTTCGGCATCCCCGCGGTCATCGTCGCGGTGGCGATCCTGCTGTTCGTGCGGGAGCGCGGGACGGATCGAGCCGCGGCCCGGGCGAGCGGGACCGTGCGCGAGGCCTTCGGACGGATCCTGCGCGACCCGGACCTGCGCTGGCTGTTCCTGACCTCCGTGCTCGGTGGTGGAGGCCGCGGCCTGGGCGTGGTCAACGTGTTCGTGCTCTTCTACCTGACACTCGTCATCGGCATCGACCAGGCGACGGCCGGGCTGATGTACGGGGTGCTCATCGTGCTCTCCGTCCCGATGCCGCTCATCGCCGGCTGGCTGTCCGACCGCATCGGCCGCAAGCCGCTCATCGTCGGGGTCTACTTCGGCGGGGCGCTCGGGTTCGTCATCTTCCTGCTGGCGGGTTCCTCGCTCGTCTGGCTGTGGGTCGGGATCGTGGTGATGGGCATCTTCGCGTTCGCCGAGAGCCCGCAGCTCCAGGCCCTCCTCGGCGACATCTCGCCACCCTCCACGCGTGACGCGTCGTATGCCCTCTACTTCGCGCTCGCGTTCGGCGTCGGGTCGCTGTGGGTGGCCCTGTACGGCGTGATCATCGACGCGGCCGGTGAAGCGGCCGGGCTCCAGATCGTGTTCATGTTGATGGCCGTGTCGTTCGTGCTCGCGGCTCTCGCGACGCTGCCCATCCGCGCCGAGCAGCGGGCGCGCGAGAACGCCGCCTTCGAAGCCGGGCTGTAGGACCGGGCCGGGCCGGCGGGTCGAGCACGGCGGCTTCGACTGGCATACTGCGGCCTGTGCCGGCCGACGACGGCGGGCCGCACGAGGCTGCGGATGGACGCCCGGATCCTGCTCGTCGAGGACGACCCCTCGATCCGTGAAGTGACCGCCATCGGCCTGCGGGCCGCAGGGTTCACGGTCGAGACCGCGAGCGACGGCCGGCAGGGGCTCGACCGCTTCGGGGCCGAGGCGTTCGACCTCGTGCTCCTCGACGTCATGCTCCCGCGGCTCGACGGCCTCGAAGTCTGCCGGGCCATCCGCCGGACGTCGACGATCCCGGTGGTGATGCTCACCGCGCGCGCCGACACGCTCGACGTCGTGGTCGGGCTGGAGGCCGGTGCCGACGACTACGTCCGCAAGCCGTTCGAGGTGCCAGAGCTGGTGGCCCGCGTCCGCGCCGCGCTGCGCCGCGCCGGCCACGGCCCCGACGAGGCCGACCGCCTCCAGGTCGGGCCGATCGCGATCGACCTGGCGGGCCGCACGGTGACCCGGGACGGCGAGGCGATCGCGTTGACGCGCACGGAGTTCGACCTGCTCGCCGAGCTCGTCCGTCACGCCGGACAGGTGCTCAGCCGTGACATCCTGCTCGACCGCATCTGGGGCTACGACTATCTCGGGATTCGCGGCTGGTCGACGTGGCGATCCAACGCCTGCGCGCCAAGATCGAGGCCGACCCGGCCGCACCGGAGTTGATCCAGACCGTCCGCGGCGCCGGTTACAAGGCCGTCCGCTGAGCCGGCGACGGTGATGCGCGGGATCCGGGCCCGGCTGACCGCCACATTCGTCGCACTGGTGGCGCTGACGGCCGTCCTGCTCGGGGCGGCGGCCTACCTGTTCGTCGACAACAGCCTCCATGCGCAGATCCTCCACGATGCCGCGACGCAGGCAGGTTTCGACCTGTCCGTGACCGTACCGAACCGCGGCCTCCCGGCCGATCCGACACGCGACGACATCGTCGACAGCGGGCTTCGCGAGACGTTCCTGCAGCGCGGTGTCGACACGATCATCGACGTCGGGGACGGGCCGGCGGTCGTCTCGCGCGAGGACCTGGTCGATGTCCTGCCGACCCTGCCGGCCGACCTTCGGACGCGCGTCGGGCGTGGCGAGCTCGCCTACGGGTGGGTCACCGTCGCCGGCCGGCCCAGCCTCGTCGTCGGTGGGCTGGCCGGGGGCTCAGGGCCGGCCTACTACTTCGTCCACGACGTGCGCGCGCTCGAGGAGGCGCTGGGCCAGTTGCGGCTCGCGCTCGTCGTCGGGACGGTCATCCTCATCCTCCTGGCGCTGCTCGTCGCCCGGGTCATCGCCCGCGGCGTGCTCGCGCCCGTCGAGGCGGCCGGCCGCGCGGCGGAGCGGATCGAGCGCGGCGACCTGTCGGCTCGGGTGCCGGTCACCTCGGACGACGAATTCGGCGCCTGGGCCGAGCGCTTCAACCGGATGGCGGCAGCGCTCGCCGACACGATCGATCGGCTCGAGACGGCCGAGGCACGCAACCGCGTCTTCGTCGCGGATGTCGCCCATGAGCTGCGCACGCCGCTCGCGGCGCTCGTGGCGGAGGCCTCGATCCTGCGCGAGCACCTCGGCGAGCTGCCGGTCGAGAGTCGCCGCGCCGGCGAGCTCCTCGTGGCGGACGTCGGGCGCCTTCGGACGCTGGTGGACGACCTGATGGAGGTGTCGCGCTTCGATGCCGGGGCCGAGCAGATCGACAGCGAGCCAGTCGATGTCGCCGGCCTGGTGCGCTCGGTCGCGGCGGCGAGGCTGCCGGAAGCGACGCTGCACCTCCCAGCTGAACCGCTCGTCATCGAGACCGATCCGAGGCGCCTCGAGCGCATCCTCGGCAACCTGCTCGACAACGCCCGAGAGCACGCCCCCGACGCACCCGTGGACGTCGCGCTCACCGTCGACGGCGCCGAGATCGCGCTCGCGGTGTCGGACGGAGGTCCCGGGGTCCCGCCCGATCGACTCCAACGGATCTTCGAGCGGTTCTACAAGGCGGACCCGTCCCGCCACGGTGGGAGCAGCGGTCTCGGGCTGGCCATCGCGGCCGAGCACGCGGCGTTGCTCGGCGGTTATCTGACCGCGGCGAACCTCGCCTCGGGCGGCCTGCGCATCGAGCTCCGACTCCCTGTGACCTGATCGTTACCTCGCCGCGACCGCGATGAAATGTGGCAGGCGGATGCTGTGATCCTGATCTTCGAACCAGGGAGCCCGCTCATGCCGCGCTCGATGTCCATCCTCCTCGCCGTGACTCTCGTCGCGATGCTGGCTGCCTGCAACGGCGCCACCGGCGGTCTCGGATCCGTGCCGAGCGCCGTCCCCACCCCCTCACCCGACGCGAGCGGGACCGACCTCACCCCCGCCCCGGGCGGCTCGACCGGCCCCTCGGCGGCGCCCTCGAGCGAACCAAGCGACGCGCCCGGCACGTCCGCGCCACCGTCGGGCACGCCGGCCGGCACGATGATCGTGCGCGCCTACTTCGTGCTCGGTGGCGAACCCGGCAGTGTCGGGCTCGTCCCCGTCCTCCGTGTCGTCCCGAAGAGCGCCGCCGTTGCTGCGGCGGCGATGAACGCGCTCCTCGCCGGCCCGACCGCCAAGGAAGCCGGCGACCGGACGATGACGACCGCGATCCCCGACGGCACCGGGCTCATCGGCGTCACGATCAAGAACGGGGTCGCCACCGCCAACCTGTCGACCGAGTTCGATTCCGGCGGTGGGACGGCGTCCATGCAGTACCGCCTGGCCCAGGTCGTCTACACCCTGACCCAGTTCACGACGGTCAAGTCGGTCATCTTCCAGATCGAGGGCCAGACGGTCACCGTGTTCGGCAGCGAGGGCATCGTCCTCGACGGTCCGGTCGGTCGCGCCGACTACACGGCCCAGCTGCCGGCCATCTTCGTCGACCGGCCGGCGTACGGCGCCGCGATCGGAAACCCGGGCAAGGTCAGCGGCAACGCCAACGTGTTCGAGGCCCAGTTCCGGGTCGCGATCATCGACGGATCCGGCAAGACGCTCGTCGACCAGCCGGTGATGGCCTCGTGTGGCACCGGCTGTCGCGGCACCTTCTCGGTGACTCTGCCGTACGCAGTTGGCAAGGCCCAGTGGGGCACGCTCCACGTCTACGACCCGTCCGAGAAGGACGGCACGCCGGAGTCGATCCGCGACTACCCGGTGTGGCTCACGCCGGCCGGCTGAGGCCGGCGCGGCGAGCACCGTCCGGGCCTTAGTAGTCGCCCTTGCCGCTGCCGGCCGGGGAGGCCGCCGCGCCGGTCGGGGTCGCCACATACCATTTTCCGCCGACGCCCTGGCCGGTCGTGTCGCCGGCCTTCGAGTCGGCGGCGTAGTAGTAGAGAGGCTTGCCGCTGTAGGCGACCTGCATCTTGCCGTCCGCCCGGGCGAAGGTCGTGAGGGCACCGGTCACGCCGTCACCGGCCTTGAGCGTGTCGTCGGACTCGACCGTGAACGGCGGCCACTTCGCGGCGCAGGCATCGACGCACGTGCTGGTGTTGGCGGAGTCCGGGCTGAACGTGTACAGGGTCTTCCCGTCCTCGCCCGTGAGATAGGCGCCGACGGTACCGTTCGCGACGGCCACCGTGTACGTCTCGCCGCCTGATGCCGCCGCGCTCGCGGCGGTCGAGGGTGCCGCCGTCGGCGCAACGGCGCTCTGGGCAGGACTCGCCCCGGTGGTCGTCGCACACGCGCCGACGAGGAGGACGGCGGCGCCAGCCAGGGCAGCCATCTTGATCAGGGGCGTGACGGTCATCGATCGCATCGGAGGATCTCCCAGCATCGTTCGAGCTTGTTTGCTACACCCTTGCCTACGCCGCGGCCAGGCCGCCGGTTTCGGGTATAGCCGCGTTGCGCTATCATTCGGCAGCCCTCTCAAACGGGCGATTCGGTCGGGGCGTGGCCCAGCTTGGTAGGGCGCATCGTTCGGGACGATGAGGTCGGAGGTTCAAATCCTCTCGCCCCGACCATTTCGACATCATCGGGTCCGAACGCTTCGGCCAGACCGTGGTCACGCGCCTCCTGCGTAGGCTCAAGCGTCACTTGGCTGATCCCGAGCACGCGGATCCGCTCGAACAGGGTCGTCGCCAGGGCGCGTCGGTCGTCGGGGTCGGCGTCGACCCACCAGGCCGGCAGGTTCTCCAAATACCGGCGAACCTCGTCGGGAGGGAGCCCAGGCCGTTCGCGATCTCCGAGTGCCTCAGCCTCCGCCGTGTCGAGGTCGCGCATCGTCCGTTCGAGGGCGAGCGGGTCGCGGTCCCGCCGATAGGCGGCGACGGCTCGGTCGCGTTCTTCCTCGATCCGAGCCAGTCGAAGCTGATTGGGCTCGGCACCGGTACCGCGGGCATAGGCGTCGGCGGTGTCGTCGATGTCCTGGGCGCCGAGGCGGACGCGCTCGAGGACGAATGGCACGATCGCCTCGTACTCGTCGCGGCCGTAGCTTTGCCCGGGGATCCGGCGATGCCGGCCGCGTACCTGTCCACCGGCCGGACGGGCGGCCATGAATGCCTCGCACGCTTCGAGGTGGCGGTAGCGATCCTTGTCGCCGACGAGGCGACGGCCGCAGGCCGCACATTCGAGCATCGGCAGGGCATAGGTCCGTCGCGTCTCGGGTCGGCCCGGCGAGCGCCGGTTGCGGGCGGCCCGCAGGTCCGCGACGCGCTGCCACGTCTCGTCGTCGACGACGCGATCCCAATTAGCCACCGAGCCGTCGCGCAGTCGACCGCGGTAGAGGGGCGAGGTGAGGATGCCCCGGACCGTGTGGAGGCCGAGCCCGAGGCGCCCTGCCACCTCGCGATCGGTCAGCCCGGTCGCGGCGAGTTCGTACGCCCGGACGGCCATGCCGATCCGCTCGGGGTCGAGGTCGATGACCTTCGCCTCCCCGGCCCCGGCGGAAGCCGAACGGCGGATGGCCGCCCGGGTCGCGATGCGTCTCGCGCTTGGCGGCATAGCCGGCCCGGACGTTGCGGCTCTGCTCGCGCGAGTTGATCTCGGCCGCCTTGCATTTGTCGACGAAGCGCTCCCAGTCGGCGGCGTTACTGGTGAGGATCCGGTCGTCGCAGATGTACACCGAGACGCCCTGGCGATGGAACCAGCGTCGGTAGGTGAGGGCAAGCGGGAGGTCGCGCATGTAGCGGGCGGTGTAGCCGACGAGGAGGACATCGAACGCGCCCGCCTCGGCGGCGGCGAGCATGGCCCGGAACTCAGGCGTGCGGGTGGCCGGTGGGTCGTCCATCGAATCGGGACCCGACCAGCCCGAGCGCCCGACGGTCCAGGCGAGCCCAGTGTCCGTCAGCCCGAACTCGTCGATGGCGGTGTCCTGCATCCGTCGTTGCGAGGGCGGTCCCCAGCGATCGAGCTGACCCGGCGTGCTCTCGCGGACCCAGCGGGCCGCCCGGCGGCCGCGCAGCTCGGACGCGTCTCGCGCGAGGCGTGGCAAGCCGGCGGCGTGGAGGGCGCTCACGAGGCGATCGGGTCGCGGTCGCGACGTGTGCGGGTGCGGGTGCGGGGGCGGGGAGCGTGCATCGTGCGATCCGTCTGGCGGGCGGGTCGGGGAGCCCGCATCGTACCCCGTCGCCGGATCTCTGGGTGCCGTCGGTCGGCGATGTGGCGGAGGCCCTCGGCGAGGACGAAGGCGAGCTGACAGGACGGGTCGTGACGGGCGCTCGCGCTCTTGGGCATCGTCACTGGGCGATGACGAGGCGGTCTGTCGGACCTGGCCCGGGCCCCCGTCCTCACGCAAGCGCCTCGGCGAGATCCTCGCCGCCGCCGGAGGCCAGGAGTTCGAGCCAGGCGTCGCTGCCGATCGGGGTCGCGCACCGGCGCGACCGCGGGTCCCGGACGATCGACCCGAGCCTGCTTCGCCCGCCACCGGGCGCGAACGAGACGACCGATGCGTCAGTTCCCGCCGTCTTGAGATCGGCGAGCACGATTGCCCAGGCCTGTCCGGCGAGTCCCGGGTAGCCCGGCTGCGCTCGAGCCACGCGGGCGAGGTAGTCGGCTCGCGCGACGGTCTCCACCACGAACAGGACATGCCAGCTAGGCCGCGACCGAAGGGCTGGATCGTAGCGGGCGAGCTTGTCGCGGATCTCGGGGGCGTGCTCGGTCGATTGGTCGACCTCGAGGCACAGGACGCCCGAGCCGCCAGCGAGCTGGAGGGTAACGACGCTGTCGGGGTAGACGTGCGGCAGGTTGGCGTCGGTCACGATCGATTCGGTGAGCCAGGCCTGGACCGGGTGGCGATCGGCCGGGTCGACCGCGAGTCGGGTGAGCGCGGCGACGGTCTCGACGATGTTGAGCGAATGGCGGAGCTGGGTGCCGGCGCGGGAGCGGGTGAGCGGACCATAGCCGAGACGACGACGAGCACGCGGGGAGAGTCGGAAGGCGAGGGGAGCACCACCGCGGGTGTCGGGTGGCAGGACGGCGCGTTCGAGCCAGCCTGCGCGGTAGAGCGCGGAGAGATGTTCCTGGGCCGTCTGGCGACGGTGGTAGACGAGGGTCACGAGCTGAGCCGTGGTGGCGACGACGGCACGATTGAGGATGCGCAGGGCAGCTCGATCGCGGGTACCCAGGAAGCCTGCATCGAGGCCCATGTGACGATCGGGTCGAGGAGCAGGCCGGAACGTCCCGATCACTGTATGGGGTCCCGTCGCTGGACCTGCTCGATCACGCACGAATCCCGGGGCAGGGATCCGGTCCGGATGACCCGACCTGGCGCCGGATCTGGCGCCGATCGAAGACCCCTTCGCTGCCGTAACCGCATCTGGTGCTGGGTGAGCGCTGCTGAACCATCGGAGGGCGACCTCATAGAAGGACTCTGCGTACCGAGTTTTCGACGACCGGCCACGTTCGTGCCCGCTGGACTGGTCCGACACGGGAGCCGTCACGCCTGGGACGACCCGACCGTACAGGACCACTGCCGTCGAGGCAGTCGCGACGCGGACGTCTCGATCGTCGACCCGAATGCGATCAGCGACCGCCGGAGCGTTGCTCCCGACGCGATCGACACAACGGACCGCAGCGTGTGCTGCTCAGCCCACCGAGACGACATTCAGGCGGACCGACCGAAGCGTCAGCCGCCGAGCTCGATGCTAGACCAGCGGTCGGCCCAGGGGAAGGGGAGATGTGTACGGGGGTCACGAAGGAACCGACGACGGCAGCCTTGGCGATCTGCGACGGAACTGGGCGAGGGCCGATGCCCGGCTGATCGGGTCAGCCTGCGGCGCCCGAGCGGCCGAAGATTCCTGCTTGACAGGAAGGCTTTAGTGCTAAATACTACGCCAGGTCGAGTCAACCCGACCCGACAACATCCAGTCCGAAGCCTGAAGGGAAGTCATTCAGTCATGAAACGATCCATCGCCCTCCTCGTGCCAGCGCTCGCCATCGCGATCGCGGCCTGCTCCAGCGCGGCCTCACCGAGCGCGGCGCCCACCACCGCTCCCACGGCGACCCCGGCGCCCACCACCGCCGCCGCATCGCCGAGCATCGCGCCTTCGGCTTCGGCTGCTGCCATGGCCAAGGACATCGTCGAGACCGCCACCGAGGCGGGCTCGTTCAAGACCCTGCTGACGGCGGTCAAGGCTGCCGGCCTCGTGGAGACGCTCCAGGGCAAGGGTCCCTTCACCGTGTTCGCACCGACCGATGCGGCCTTTGCCGCACTGCCGGCCGGCACGCTCGACGGCCTCCTCAAGGATCCAGCCGCGCTCAAGAAGATCCTCCTGTACCACGTCGTCTCGGGTTCGGTCACATCGGACAAAGTCGTCGGACTCACCTCGGCCACGTCGGTCGAGGGATCGCCCATCGCCATCACCGTCAAGGACGGAACCGTCTATCTGAACGACACCGCCAAGGTCGTGACTCCCGATGTGATGGCGTCGAATGGCGTCATCCACGTCATCGACCAGGTCATCCTGCCGCCCGCAAACTGACCCTCCCGCGACCCATTCCACCCGAGGGTGGGGCCTGTCTCTCCTCCAGGCCCCACCCTCGTCCCGTGAAGGACAACATCGTGATCGCCAGCAACCAGCTCATCTCCAGCCCGACCGTGGAGCTCCCGGCTTCGCGGGCCGCATCCCTGCGGCGCTGGAACATCGGCCTTGGCTTCGTCCACGCCGTCCAGGCCGTCGCCGTCCTCGCGCTCGCGACCGCCTTCGCGCTTCCGGTCACGGCGACGTTCATGGAGGGGTCGCCGGGCACTGCGGCAGGCGCGCCGACCACCCTGTTCGACGTCTCCGTCGCGTGGGGCGTCGCCCTGTTTCTCCTGCTGTCGGCCGTCTTCCACTGGCTCGTGGTGCTGCCCGGCGTCTTCGGGCGCTACACCTCCGGCCTGACCGCGCAGCACAACTACTTTCGCTGGGCCGAGTACTCGCTCTCATCGTCGGTGATGATCGTGCTCATCGCGATGCTCACCGGGATCAGCGATGTCGCGGCGCTGATCGGCATCTTCGCGGCCAATGCGGCCATGATCTTCTTCGGAGCAGTCCAGGAACGATACGAGCGACCGGGCGGCTCACTGTGGCCGTTCTGGCTCGGGTGCGTCGTGGGCATCGCGCCGTGGCTCGCCGTCGGCATCTACCTTTGGTCGCCCGGCAGTACCGCCGAGCCGCCCGCCTTCGTCTATGCGATCTTCGTCTCGCTCTTCGTCTTCTTCAACATCTTCGCGCTTAACATGTGGCTCCAGTACCGACGGGTCGGTCGCTGGAAGTCGTACGTCTTCGGCGAGAGGGCCTATTTCATGCTCAGCCTGGTCGCCAAGTCGGCGCTCGCCTGGCAGGTGTTCGCGGGGACCCTGGCGGGTTGATCCCGTCGGGCGATTCCGGCCATGTCAGCCTGCACGAGGCGGCCGACCTTCTCGGCGTCCACTACATGACGATCTACCGTCGCGTCCGCCTGGGGATCCTGCCGGCCCGGAAGATCGGCGGAACGTGGCTGATCGAGCGTGCCGATCTCGAGCGAGCGACGATGACGCCCGAACGTGGTCGGCGACGGCGTGGGAGCAGCCATCCGCGACTCGCGATCTGGCAGCAGCGACTCCAAGCGCGGATGCTGAGCGGTGACGTGGCGGGTAGCTGGCAGGTCATCGAGGCTGCCATGGCGTCGGGCTTCGAGCCAGGCGAGGTCTATGTCCGCCTCCTCGCGCCGTCGTTGCACGCCATCGGGGCCTCCTGGCGATCGGGTCACGTCTCCATCGACCAGGAGCATCTGGCGAGCAGCGTGGCCGCGACGCTCGTCGGACGTCTGGGCCCGCGGTTCGTGCACCCGGGCCGCAAGAAGGGTGTCGTCATCGTGGCGATGCCGCCCGGCGAGCGTCACGGGTTGGGGGTCGCGATGCTCGCCGACATCCTTGCCGATGCCGGCTACGAGGTCCTCAACCTGGGCCCCGACACGCCGACGGCGTCCTTTGTCTCCGCCATCGGCGCCGCGGGATCTCTCGCGGCGATCGTGGTGAGTGTCGTCGACATCGCGCGTCGTCCGGCTGCCGGACGCCTCCTTGCCGCCGCGCGCCGGAAACGACCGTCGGTGCCGCGGCTGGTCGGCGGAAACGCGATCCCGGACGAACGGGTGGCACTCGCTCTCGGTGCGGACGGGTGGGTCGCGGACCCGCGAGAGCTCGGCGACCTGATCGAAGCGCTCCGGGCACGAGCGTGATGCGCCCTCTGCCCCCGCCCGTTGTGGGTGTCCCGTTCGACCTGGACACCGCCGCCGGCCGGGTCGCCGGCTATCGGCTGGGCGAGGGTCGGACGGTCCTGCTGCTGCACAGCTTCAACGCAGCTGGTTCGGGGTTCGAGCTCGCCCCGCTGGCGACGCGGCTGGCCGAGCACCGACGGGTCGTGCTGGTCGACTGGCTCGGATTCGGGACATCGGATCGGCCCGACGCAGCCTACGGCTGGGCACTCTACCGCGAGCAGCTCGAGCGCATCCGCGAGGCCGCCTTGCAACCGGGCGAGACCTCCGTCGATGTCGTGGCGCTATCGCTGCCGGGGCAGTACGTCGTCGTATCCGCCGCGGAGAGTCCGGAGCACTTCGGTCGCATCGTCCTCATCAGTCCGACCGGATTCGGCCGCTTCAAGGGCGACGCTGGTCGAACGTCACGCACCATCTATCGGTCGCTGCGCCTGACGGGGATCGGTCGCCTGCTGTTCGCGGTCCTCGCCCGGCGTCGGGTGATCCGCTGGTTCCTTCGGCAGACCTTCGCGGATCCGGAGCAGGTCCCGCGGGAATACGAGCGGTACTGCTGGCGGACCTGTCAGCAGCCGGGTGCCTACCGAGCTCCGCTGGCGTTCGTGTCCGGGTTGCTCAACGATCCCCGGGCGGAGGGCGCCTACAAGCGGCTCGCGAACCCGACGCTCCTCCTCTTCGGAGATCATCCGCGCTTCACCGACCCAGCGGCCGCGGAAGCGCTCGTCGCCGCGAACGGCGACCTGGACCGGATCACGATCGACCACGCCGGGGATCTCCCCCAGCTCGAGCAACCGGACGAGGCCGCGGCCGTGATCGACCGGTTCCTGGCGTAGGTCTCGGCAGGCGACGGCATGCGGATCCTCGTCGTCGGCGCCAGCGGCTACATCGGCGGTCGGCTCGTCCCGCTGCTTACGGCGCGGGGACATGAACTCGTCCTGATGGGCCGCGACGCGCGGCCCATCGCTGCCCGGTTCCCGCAGGCGACGGTCGTCGTCGCCGACCTCCTCGACCCATCGACGTTGCCAGGGGCGCTCGAGAGGATCTACGTCGCCTACTACCTGGCGCACTCGATGGGGGCGGGTGAACGGGGATTCGCCGAGCGGGACCGGCAGGCAGCCCGCAACTTCGCCCAGGCGGCGAAGCAGGCCGGCGTGTCGCGGATCGTCTACCTCGGCGGCCTGGGCGACGATTCCGCCGACCTCTCCCACCACCTGGCCAGCCGCCACGAGACCGGCGCGCAGCTCGCGGCACACGGCGTCCCAGTGACCGAGTTCCGGGCGGCGGTGATCATCGGATCCGGGAGCGCGTCGTTCGAGATCCTGCGCCACCTGACCGAGCGCCTGCCGATCATGATCACGCCCCGCTGGGTGGGGACGCGCTGCCAGCCGATCGGGATCGCCGACGTGCTCGACTACCTCGTCGGCGCGCTCGACCACCCGGAGGTGACGGGCGTCGTCGAGGTCGGCGGCCCCGACATCCTCTCGTATGGCGACATGATGCGGATATACGCCCGGCTCCGCGGCCTCCATCGCCTGATGATCCCGGTCCCCGTGCTCACACCGCGGCTCTCGTCGTACTGGGTGAATCTGATCTCGCCGGTGCCGGCAGCGATCGCCCGGCCGCTCATCGAGGGCTTGCGCAACGAGGTCATCGTCCAGGATCCCGGCCCGGCCGCCGCGTTCGGCCTCCACCCGCTTTCCTACGCCGAAGCGCTCGGGCGGGCGATCGATCGGATCGACCGCCACGACGTCGAGACCACCTGGTTCGACGCGCTCGCCGGGTCGGATCGGGCGAGCCTCTCGTCGGTCACCTCCCGCGAGGGGATGATCGTCGAGCGTCGGGGGCGGGTCGTCGCCGCGCCGCCGGAGCGGGTCTTCGCTGAGGTCGAGCGCCTCGGCGGCGATGCGGGCTGGCCGTATGCGAATGGACTGTGGAGGATCAGGGGACTCGTGGATCGCCTGGTCGGCGGCGTCGGGATGCGCCTCGGACGCCGCGACCCCGACCATCTCCGGGTCGGCGACGCGCTCGACTTCTGGCGGGTGGAGGAGATCCGCCGGCCGACTCTGCTCCGCCTGCGGGCGGAGATGAAGGTCCCCGGACGGGCGTGGCTCCAATACGAGGTGGCCGCGACCGAGGGCGGCAGCCGTCTCGTCCAAACGGCGTTCTTCGAGCCCAAGGGGCTGCCTGGTCTCGCCTACTGGTACGCGCTCTACCCGGTGCACGGCCTGATCTTCCGCGGGACGGTCCGGGTCCTCGCGAAGCGGGTCGTCCGCCGGGCCGAGGGCGGGCCGCCGACGACCTGACGGCGGGCCAAGCGAATCTCGACGGGATTTTCCGCGTCGACCGCGCCTGGCGCATTCCATGCGCTCGCCGGTGAGCAGCGAAGCGCTGGCCCCCCAGAGCCTGCGCACATGCTGCCCACCGGAGAGAGCGTGGCTCTCTCCGGTGGCTTAGTGGATATGGCTAATCCCGCGGCGCACCTACTCCAACCGCGGGCATGCTCGACGTGGCCCCGCTGGAACGAACGCGCAGCCCCGTGCTGTCCGGTGGGACCGGATGTGCTTGGGGCCGCACGTCAGTGGGCGCGCTCGTCGAGAGGACGAGCTTGGGACGATCGCGACTACCTGTCGTGGTTGCCCTGATGGTTGCCGTCTTCGTCGGTGTCGCCGTCATGGCCGGCCTTCGGCGCGACGCACGCCGAGCCGAACTGCACTCCGGTGAGATCCGGCGCGCCGAAGACCGCGGTCAGTGCCCCGGCTGCAGCGCTCGTGAAGCGGAGATCGGCGGTCACGGCGCACCGTCCGCTCGTCGGTGTCTTGACGTTGGTCAGGTCGAACAGCGGGATCCGGCCGAGGCGCTTGCCATTGACCGCCGCGCGGGCGGTCAGGGTTGCGCCCTTGATGTTGTAGCGGGTCAGGGCGAGCTTCGTGCCGTCGGCGCCGGTGAGGGCGATCCCCCCGGCGTGCTTGATGACGCCGTCCTTGATCTTGGTGATCGGGAGGGTGGCCGTGACGACGCCACCGCTCGCTGCGATGACTCCGGGCCTGATCGCGGAGGGAGTGAGGCCGAGGCCGACGATGGCGCCGAGGGTCCCATTGTCGATGGTCACGATGGTCGCGCCCTGGTTGTTCCCACCATCGTGGGCGAACGTGGGCGCGGCGGACGCCAGCACGCCGATGCCGATGACGGCGGTCGTGGCAAGTCTGAGGATGCGGTTCATGATCGTGGCAACTCCTAGTCTTGGTGCCAGACTGACCGGCCTGGCTCGGTCGCCGCGGACTGGGTGACAGCGGCTTTCACGTCCCTCTTCGGGCTTTGCCTCGATGTCGAGGGTCTGTGGAGACTGTACCGGTGCTGTGTAGGCATTGTCAAGCGTTGTTGTGCACCGAGATGGGTACAAACCTTTGACACGCGAGCCCAGCCAGGCCAGGAGTGTGGTTAGCGAGTGCGGGATGCGTCGCGGTATGCGGCGATCGCCCGCGCGCGGGCCTCACGGTGGTTGACGATCGGGGCGACATAGGCCTCGGGTGGCGGTGCGTGGATCACCTCGCCCGACTGTCCGGCCAGCTCGGGGACCCACCGACGCACATACGCGCCGTCGGGATCGTGGCGGATCGCCTGGAGCGTCGGGTTGAAGATCCGGAACCACGGCTGTGCGTCCGTCCCCGTCGATGCCGCCCATTGCCAGCCGCCGCTGTTGCTCGCCGGATCGCCGTCGAGGAGGTGCTCCATGAAGAACTGCTCTCCGACACGCCAGTCGACACCAAGATGCTTGGTGAGGAACGATGCGGCGATCATCCGCGCCCGGTTGTGCATCCAGCCGGACGTGGTGAGCTGGTGCATCGCCGCGTCGACGACCGGGTAGCCGGTTCGACCGGTTCGCCACGCGTCGATGACGCGAGGGTCGTGTTCCCAAGCCACCTGGTCGAGCGACGGCCGGAATGACCTGCGCGCGAGACGCGGCTCGTGCCACAGAAGGTGAGCGTAGAAGTCACGCCACGTGAGCTCGCTCAGGAAGCGTCGCCGTCCCTCTCCCAGCCCGGCGCAGCGTTCCCCGACGTCCAACGGTGAGATGAGGCCCCAGCGCAGGTCCTGGCCCAGACGGGACGTCCCCTCTAGGTCGAGTCGATCCCGGTCAGTCGCGTACCGATCGAGTGCCCTCGACGCAGCCCAGCGAGCGCAGGCGCTCACGAGCCGGGTCCTCCCCGGGGGCCGGCAGCAGCCCTGGATCGGCGCTGGGCCTGATGGCTTCGAGGAGATCCTCGATCCTACGGCCGTGGATTGTGCCGACACCCGCGATCGCATCGGGCGACGCCAGGATCTCGCGTTCGGGTCGCTCGAGCCAGGCTCGCTGGAACGGCCCGAACACGCGGAACGGCCGGCCGTTCTCGGTGGCGACGTCCTCCGGCTCGTGGATGAGCAGACCCGGCCGCGTGCCCCCACGCGATGCCGCGCCGACCGAGTGCCGTCGCGACCCGGTCGTCGCGCTCGCGGCCGTCCGGCGTGTAGTCACGGCTGGCCACGACGCGCCCGCGCCGACGGCTGTCGCGAACACCGGCACGAGCGCTCGACGGATCGCCGCGCCGACGGACGGCGGTGCCCCGCGGACCTCGAGCGCCGTTGCCGGCGCGGATACGCTGCCGCGCATGAACCACATGCGATTGGCCGAGCGGAGGCGACCGCCTTGGAGACGCTCGTCGATCACGAACAGGGGGGCGATCCGGTCACAGTCGGCCTGCGCAGCGGTGTGAGCGCGGGGTGGTCGTGCAGACGCAGGTCTCGGCGGAACCAGACGACACTCGTCGTCACGGCCGTTCAGCCCTGCCCGCGCCGCGCTTCAAGTCGCCGTTCGTCCGCCGGCTCCCATGATGCCGCGCCGGAGTGCAAGCTCGACCGCCACCGATCCAACGCCGGGTGGAGGTCCCGATCATGCATCGAACTGCCTCCGCCACCTCGAGCGGGGTCACGCGATTCGGAATACCGCCCGCAAAGCCGAGGCCGGCGGCCTCAACGCCGCGGCACCGTCGAAGCTGCAGTTCGGTCGGGAGAGGTGGCGAGCATCGGAACGCCGTGGGCGAGGGCCTCGGTGACGCTGTACCAGCATGCGTAACCAGGACGCTGGCCCGCGAGATGCTCGCCTGGGCGGCCGACCGACGAGCCACTCCGACGGCAGCCGGCCCAGGCGGCTGCGGGTCGGTGGAGACCGGTGGCCGAAGCGCCGCCGAAGCCCTTGAGCTGCGCAGGCCGTGGGTGATGACGGTCAGCACGTCGTATTCAGCCAGAGGAACGTCCGAGTCGAACGAGCACCAGCGGACAGATGCGCGTCGGCTCGAGCCACGCATCAGCTCTGCCGACGGCTGCTCCAGGCGTAGCGCTGCCGAGGAATGCGTGGGCTCGCGGGAGTTCGCCGTCCCGCTGCAGGTAGTGAAGCGCCTGCGGGTAGTTGAGCAGGACCAGCGATCCATGCGCGGCGAACGCGTCCTCGACCGGTAGCGCGGAGACGGCTCGCAGCGCGTCGTTGTAGGCGCCGGTGAACCGGTCGGTCAACCGCCTGGCGATCGATACAAGGTCGGCCAGCTCCTCCGCGTCTGGAGCGAGGGCGGACGGCCAGGCGCGGGATGCCGTAGGTCTCACCGGCGATGGGGAGCTGGCGCGGATGGCCCAGGATGACGTCAGCGTACGGAGTACCGGCCGCACCAGGAGGCAGATGGTCGCCGAAGGCGAGATGGTGGATGGATCGCGTCCGGCCGGACCTCTCGGACGATCTCGATCGTCCGACGCGCGGTCTCGATGGGTTCCAGAGCAGATCCTGGGCTCGCGCCTCAGCCTGGTTCACGAAGCATCGAGGGACGATCCCCATGCGGGTGGCCTCGAAGAAGCTCGCCAGGTTGTCGTCCTCGCCGGCCGGGTTGCTCTTCGACGGCAACGCCGAATTGAAGCGGCCCATGGCAAGTCTGATGAACTGCATGCCGCTCAGAGCCACCATGAGCACCACGCAGGCCCGGTGGCGACAGAGCAGCTTGCTTCCCCCGCGTGGTGCCGTGCCCCAGGCGATGCTGATCAGCAGGACGGCCTGTAGATCGTCGGCCTTCCAGCTCAGCAGGAGGGTCACGACGCAGTAACGAGTCACGCGAACCGATCGCGACACGGCGGTGAAGACGGACGTCATGACCCGCACCATGCCGGAGGAATGCAGGTCCTGTACGGAAGCGATCGCTTCGGCGGCGTCTGGGCCGACCAGGCCGACCGGCGAGATCGAGGACACGTGCCACGCCGTGCGCCAGGGCGGCCGGATCGCCGTGTCTACGAGCCACCCCGTCCCGGCCTTCCTCGACATACGTCGCTGGCCCGCCTGCCAGCAGCGCCACCGGCTCGGGCCGTCCGGCGGCCAGCGCCTCCACGATCGCGAGGCCGAACTCCTACCTCGACCTCGCAGGCATAGGCGCCGTCCGGACCGATCAACCGACCGGCGCCCTGCAACTGCCCAGCGCTGCGCGACCTCGCCGCTAGGCCGGTGGCCCAGCAGGATGGTCCTGTTGCGAGATCCGGTTGCGCCGCCCTCTGCGCCCGGATTGAGCCAGCTCGATGGTTTCACCGGGGTCGGATCAACAAGATCGCCACCGACGATGACCAGGGTCGCCCTTGCCCGCAACGCCGGATCGAGCGAATGCCTCGGCGAGCCGGCCATCCCCTTCAACTCGTTCAAGCGACCGACGGACAGTAGAATCGGAAGGCCGTGGCGGGCCGGCAGGAACGCCAATCGGGTCGGCGGCGCGACGCGCCGGGCGGCGGCGCGCCTCCTCGACGCCTGCGCCGGCATCCACAGCGATTCGCGGCATCGGGTGCTCCGACGGCCGACAACCCCGGCTCTGGCGGCGGCTCATCTCTGATTCGAGCGACATCGATCCCTTCCGGGACGACCGTGAAGCGCCCAGGGTCGCCATGACATCGATCCCGACGAGCTCGCGCAGCCGGTCGATCAGCCGCTGGCGCGGAAAGACCGCCACATGGTCGGCCTGCCGTGCAAGGCGCTCGACGAGGTGGACGCGATACCAGAGATCGAGGTATCGCGTCGTCCATACCGAAGCTCCTTCGGTCGAGATCGCCTGACGCTTCGCTGCTGGCGATCAGGCCGTGCGGGTCGGGCGCAAGGCTGAACACGGTGGGGATCCCCAACATCGCGGCCACATTGCTGCGGCCAGGGTGCCGGCGTCGGCCATCCGCAGGTGGATCACGTCCGGCAGGCCGTGGACGCGGATGACGCGCCGTAAACCGCCCTCCGCCGAGATCCGGGCTGGCCAGGAGTCGCCAAATGCCGTACTAGCCTCGGGTTCGAGACCACGGGGGCAACGGAGGCCGCCGGGTGGACTACAAGGACAACGTCGAGGACGTCGCGCACGGTGCCGCGGCCATTCGTGACGACCTCTGCGATACCGGGACTGCGGGCAAGCACCACGCCGAGTCTGACCAGCAGCGTCGCGATGCCACCCGTGTCGCCAACGCCGGAGTGGAGGAGATCCGGGATCGAGGACCGCCGAGGTGGACCTGCGCTACACGCACACCGCGTGGTTCCGCCACAGCCGTCGACCCTGTCCGCCGCCGGAAGACCGACCACCCCCGAAGTCGAGACGCCGCAAGGCGCGATCGGATTCGGCGAGGCGCACCGCGTGTGCGACCCGGTCGTCACCGCCGGCGAGGGCCCGATGGAGCGTCGGCATCGGGGCGCGAAAGGCGGTCCCCGAATGCGGCGATCGCCGCGACGCGGACGACCTCCGACTGGCTGCGGTCGGCGGCGACCGATGCGGAATCCGGCAGCGCTTCGAGTTCATCGGGAACAGTCCGAGTGTCTCGACCACGTGACGTCGGCCGTCCCGGCCGTTCGTCCGGACGAGTCCCGACGTAGAGCCGTGGCGACTAGCCACGGATCGGCACGTGACCATTGAGCCAGGGCCGCCTGGGCGTGCATGCTGCCCAGGCGGCCCGCGATCAGGACATCGACCATGGGTTCGAGCAGCTCGGCCGCCGGCACTCGACCTGTGCTGGCCCAGGCCGCATGCGCGGGCAGGGGACCGGGACCCGACGCAGCACATCTGCGAGCGCGTGGTCGGCCCGACTCCTGGGATGGCGGCCAGGGCATGAACGGCCGCGATGCCAGGTCACAGCGTCGGAATCGTCTCGGACGGCTGTCATCGAGGTCTTCAAGGCGGCGGATCGTGCCGCGGTCGCGGAGTCGACGGTGGCCTCCATCTCGGCCACCGCGAGCGGGGTGACGCGGATCGCCTCGAGGATGGAGGGGGCAGCGGCAACCCATCGAGGCCGATCGGTGAAGGCCGACCCGGTCGACTCTCTTCTGACCAGGCGGATCGGGATCTGTCGAGCGTGAGTGGAGTAGTCGCGGGCATGTCGTCGATAACAGGTTCGTGTAACCGCCCGGCAGTCGGTGCGGCCGACGAAGAAGGCTGCGACAGATCTGCAGACCTTCA